>NZ_DATMFG010000060.1:0-81125 GCF_035556355.1 Microbacterium sp. | reverse complement strand
CGCCCTCGCCGCCGCACGCCGCGTCGGCGAACCCAACACCGAGGAGGTGATCGAACCCGACCTCCGGGCCCTCACAGCCTGACCACGACACGAAGGATCACACGATCACCGATACACCACGTCCCAGGACTTGACCGGTCCGGCACGCGGTTTTCCACGGTCACGCCGCCAGGATGGGCGCGGGAGGCGCGGGTAGGCTTGCCTCAGTCGGGCCTGTAAAAACGTGCTGGCCCGCTGACCGAAAGGCAATCCGTTCATGGGTTACATCAAGTGTGAGGCGCTCGAGGAGACCGGCTACGTCGTCCTCGACCGCTACAACCAGGAGCTCGACCCCAAGGAGTGGCTCGACATCGAGTACGTCGACTGGAAGTCCTCCGGCGACACCCGCTTCGCGCCCCTCGCGAGCGCCAAGGGCGAGATCGAATGCAACGGCTTCTGGAACCACAAGCCGCCGCGCACCGACAAGGACGGCGTCTGGATCCCGTCGCAGGTCGAGAAGGCTCCGAACCTCGTACGCCGCGCGCAGGAGCCCGGTGCCAACGTCGGTCGATGCCGCGTCATCGAGCTGCAGCCGACGCCGTACGGCGAATGCCTCTACAACCTGCACCAGGACGACAACAACCGCCTCAACCCCGACGGGACCGGCTGGGTCGTGCGCGGGTTCTTCAACCTCACCGACGACAAGGACAGCTTCTTCGTCCTGCGTGAGAACCGCACCGACCCGGAGGGCGAGGTGCGCATCGCGCTTCCCGCCGGCGCGCAGCTCATCATCGACACGCAGCGCCTGTGGCACGCCGCGACGCACGTCGGCACCGAGCCGCGCTACTGCCTCATCACGTCGTGGACGTCGGGCCCCGAGCTCGACGCCTACATCGAGAAGTACAACGGCGTGAACCACGTCGAGAGCGTCCACGTCCCGCAGGACGTGCTCGAGGCCGGTTACGCCGAGCAGGCGCGCAGGGACGCCGCTCGTGCCGCCTACTATGCGGCGAAGGGCCAGGCCGAGGTCCGCGCCATGAGCGAGGCCTGATCTCGTCGATCCTCCACGTCGGCCCCGGTTCCCGGACCGGGGCCGACGTGCGTCCGGGATTGCGCGACACGGAATGACATCCTTGTGATTCCGCTCGTTTCGCAGGCATAATGGCCCCAGCACAACCGAACACCGCCGCCCTCCGTATCAGGTCGTTGGGGAAGACGTACCTGGACGAAACGGAGACATCATGGCGACACCTCAGGCGCGTGGCGTGGTCTTCATCCACTCTGCGCCACGAGCGCTGTGCCCCCACCTCGAGTGGGCGGTCGGGCGTGTGCTCGGGCGAGCGGTGAGCTTCGATTGGACCGACCAGGCTGTGCTCGCGGGCAGCCGCCGGGCCGAGTTCTACTGGACCGGACCCGCCGGCACGGGCGCCGCCCTCGCGACCGCCATCCGCGGCTGGGAGCACTTGCGCTTCGAGGTGACCGAGGACCCGACGCCGCGCAGCGACGGCGGCCGTTGGCTCCACACGCCCAGCCTCGGCATCCACTACGCCCAGACCGACTCCGCCGGGAACGTCGTCATCGGCGAAGACCGCATCCGCTACGCCATGGAGCTCGCGGCGGGCGACCCGCGCGAGTTGGAACGCGAGCTCAAGGTCGCACTCGGCTCGGCGTGGGACGACGAGCTCGAGCCCTTCCGTCACGCGAGCGACGACGCACCCGTCGTGTGGCTGCACAAGGTGGGGTGATCAGCGGGCGCGCATGAGCGCGCGAACAGGCTCCCGGGGCGCGGTGAGGCGCGAATACCGGATGCCGGAGATCGAAGTCCCGGCGCTGGGAAGGCGAATCGCCGCCCTCGGAGCAGACGAAGATCCCCGGGCGTCAACAGCGAGCAGCACGCCCGGGGATCTGTCTTCGATTGCGCGAGTTCAGACGGACGCGAACGCCGCCACGGCGTTGTGGCCGCCGAAGCCGAACGAGTTGCTGATCGCGAGCTGATCGCCGTCGCCCAGGGCGACGGGCGAGCCGGAGATGCGGAACGGCACCTCGGGGTCCTGCTGGGTCACGTTGATCGTCGGGGGAGCCTGGCGGTCGCGCAGTGCGAGCACGGTGAAGATCGCCTCGAGCGCGCCCGTGCCGCCGAGCAGGTGCCCGGTCGAGGCTTTCGTCGCCGACACGGGGATCTCGTCGACACGGTCGCCGAACACCGTCTTCAGCGCGACGTACTCGTTCGGGTCGCCCACGGGGGTCGAGGTCGCGTGCGCGTTGATGTGCGTCACGTCGTCGGGGGAGGCATCCGCCATCTCGAGGGCCATGCGCACCGCCCGCGACGCGCCCTGGCCCTCGGGGTCGTTCGCCGTGATGTGGTACGAGTCGGCGGTGACGCCGCCGCCGACGACCGCGGCGTAGATCTTGGCGCCGCGGGCGCGCGCGTGCTCCTCGGTCTCGAGGATGAGCACACCGGCGCCCTCGCCCATGACGAACCCGTCACGGTCGACGCTGCACGGGCGGGAGGCGGTCTCGGGGGAGTCGTTGCGACGCGAGAGCGCCTGCATCGACGAGAACGCCGCGACCGTGATCGGGTGGATCGCCGACTCGGTGCCGCCCGCGATCACGACATCCGCAAGGCCGGCCTGCAGATGCTCGTACGCGTTCACGATCGACTCGGTGCTCGACGCGCACGCGCTGGCGACCGTGCGGGCGTATGCGCGCGCGTTGAAGTGGAGGGACAGGTTGCCGGCGGCCGCGTTCGGCATGAGCATGGGCACCGTCATCGGCATGACCCGGCGCGGGCCCTTCTCGCGCAGCGCGTCCCACGCATCCAGCAGAGTCCACACGCCGCCGATGCCAGTCGCGAAGTCGACGCCGAGCCGCTCGGGCTCGACCTCGGGTGCGCCGGCGTCCGCCCACGCTTCGAGTGCCGCGACCATCGCGAATTGCGACGCAGGGTCGAGGCGCTTCGCCATGGGGCGCTCCAGCACCGTGTCGGGCCGCACCTTCGCCTCGGCGGCGAACGTCACGGGCAGCTCGTACTGCGAGACCCAGTCGTATTCGAGCGTGTGCGCTCCCGAGACGCCGTCGAGCAGGGCCGACCAGCTCTCGGGAGCGGTGCCTCCGAGGGGCGAACTCGCTCCGATGCCGGTGACGACGATGCGCTTGGTGCTCATGAAGTGGTTCCTCGTGGTCGTGGGCAGGGGGCACAAGGGGCGGGCGGGCGCACTGTGCGCACCCGCCCGCGTGCCCTCAGGACTGGTTGGACGTGATGTATTCGACGGCGTCGCCGACGGTCTTGAGGTTCTTGACCTCGTCGTCGGGGATCGTGACGCCGAACTTCTCCTCGGCATTGACGACGATCGTCATCATCGAGATCGAGTCGATGTCGAGGTCGTCGGTGAACGACTTCTCGAGCGCGACCTCGTCGGCCGAGATCCCCGTCTCGTCGGTGATGAGCTCGGCGAGTCCGGCGAGGACCTCTTCGTTGGTGAGTGCCATGGTTTCTCCTTCTTGGGTGGTCGGGGCCCGTGGGCCAGTTCAGTCTAGGGTCGGGCGTGGAGCGCTCACGGGAGCGCGACTACCTGCGCGGCGAAGACGAGTCCAGCCCCGAAGCCGATCTGCAGGGCGAGTCCGCCGCTGAGCTCGGGGTGCTCCTGGAGCAGCCGGTGCGTCGCGAGGGGGATCGAGGCAGCCGACGTGTTGCCGGTCGTCTCGATGTCGCGCCCGATCACGACGGTGTCGGGCAGCTTCAGCTGCTTCGCGAACTCGTCGATGATGCGCATGTTCGCCTGGTGGGGCACGAAGGCGGCGAGATCGGATGCCTCGACCCCCGCGGCCTCGAGGGCCTGGCGTGCGACCTTCACCATCTCCCACACAGCCCAGCGGAAGACCGTCGGACCCTCCTGGCGCAGCGTGGGCCACGGCGCGGCTCCGTCGCGGAACTCGACGAGCGTGTGGTTCATGCCGACCGCGTCCGCCTTCGAGCCGTCGGAGCCCCACACGGTCGGGCCGATGCCCGGGGTGTCGCTCGGGCCGATGACCACCGCGCCCGCGCCGTCCCCGAGCAGGAACGAGATGCTGCGGTCGGTGGGGTCGACGACGTCGCTGAGCTTCTCGGCGCCGATGACGACGGCGTACTTCGCCGCGCCCGCGCGGATCAGGGCGTCGGCCTGTGCCACCCCGTACGCGAACCCGGCGCACGCGGCGTTGAGGTCGTATGCCGCGGCCGGATTCGCGCCGATGCGGTCGGCCACGATCGCCGACACAGACGGCGTCTGCTTCGGGTTGCTGATCGTCGCGACGATCACGAGGTCGATGTCGGACGGGTCGACGCCCGACTTCTCGACGGCCTCGGTCGCGGCATCCGTCGACAGCTCGATCGCCGTCGTCTCCTTCACCGCGCGCGTGCGCGTGATGATGCCCGTGCGCTGGCGGATCCACTCGTCGCTGGAGTCGATGGGGCCGACGAGGTCCTCGTTCGGCACGGCGATCTCACCGCGCGCCGCTCCGTACGAGTAGATGCGGGTGTGGGCCGCCCCTTGGGGCTGGATGACGCCGGCGGTCATGCTTGTGCTCCGTTCTCGGCGGCGCCGAGCAGCTCGGCGGCCGCGCTCAGGTCATCGGGGGTCTTGACGGCGACGGCCGGAACGCCGCGCAGCGCCCGCTTGGCGAGCCCCACGAGCGTTCCGGCGGGTGCGAACTCGATGATGCCGGTCGCACCGGCCGCCGCGAAAGCATCCATGCACTTGTCCCACCGCACGGGCGCGGCGACCTGGGCCACGAGGAGGTCGAGCGCGTCCTTGCCGCTCGTGACGACGGAGCCGTCGCGGTTCGTCCACACGGTGGCGGTGGGGTCGGATGCCGCCACTTCCGCCGCGGCCTCGCGGAGCGTCTCGACCGCGGGCGCCATGTAACGCGTGTGGAACGCCCCCGCGACCTGCAGCGGGATCACGCGCGTGCCGGCGGGCGGGTTCTCGGCGAGCGCCGCGAGGGCGTCGAGTGCGCCTGCCGCGACGATCTGGCCGCCGCCGTTGTAGTTCGCGGGGGTCAGGTCGAGCTCGGTGAGCCGCGCCACCACGGCGTCCTGGTCGCCGCCGATGACGGCGCTCATGCCCGTCTTCTCTGCCGCGGCCGCCTCGGCCATCGCGCGTCCGCGGATGCCGACGAGCCGCATGCCGTCGGTCGGCGTCAGAACGCCCGACGCGATGAGCGACGCGATCTCGCCGACCGAGTGCCCCGCGAAGCCCTGCGGCTTCGCCTCGGACCGTTCGGAGAGCGCAGCCCACGACAGGATTCCGGCGGCGACGATGAGCGGCTGGGCGACCTGGGTGTCGCGGATGCGGTCGGCATCCCACTCGGTGCCGGCCGCGACGAGATCGACGCCGGCGGCCTCGGAGAAGGCCGCCAACTGCTCGCGCGCCCCCTCGAGCTCGAGCCAGGGGGAGAGGAATCCGGGTGTCTGCGACCCCTGACCGGGGAAGACGGCGATGATCACCATCCCATCCTGCCAAGGATCTCGCGTCTCATCTGGCGGCTTCCGCACAAGATCGACGGAGTCCTTTGTGCGTGCCGCACAGGCCCGGGGCGTCGGAAAGCGTCAGTGGGCGGGTCTGCGCGTGGCCGCAGTGCGGCGGCGCGTGGCATCCGTGCCGATGGATCCGAGGATCAGCGCGGTCTGCAGGATCAGCGCCTCACGCGCCCCCGTCGCGTCCCATCCGATGACGTCGGACACGCGCTTGAGGCGATAGCGCACGGTGTTCGGATGCACGAACAGCTCGCGCGCCGTCGCCTCGAGCGAGCGGCCGTTGTCGAGGTAGCTCCACAGCGTCGTGACGAGGTCGGCGCTGTGCGCCTGCAGGGGGCGGTAGATGCGCTCGACGAGGGTCTGCTTCGCGAGCGGGTCGCCCGCGAGGGCGCGCTCCGGCAGGAGGTCGTCGGCCTCGACGGGGCGCGGCGCATTCCGCCACGCCCGTGCGACCGCGAAGCCGGCAAGCGCGGCTCGGGCGCTCTGGCCCGCGTCCACCAGCGCCGGAACGGTCGGTCCGAGCACGAGGTGCCCGCTGCCGAAACCGGGTTCGAGACGGTTCGCGATGTCGAGGAACGGCAGGTCGGTCGGAGTGTCGTCGGAGCGACCGGATGCCTCGGCGCGCCCGATCACGAGCACGAGCCGCGACCCCTGCACGCCCACGAGCACGTCGACCCCGAGCTTGCGTGCCGTGCGGCGCAGCTGGTCGATGTCGAACTGGGGTGGGGTCGTCCCCACGAGCACCGAGACCTCGCCGTGTCCGTGCCAGCCGAGGGCGGCGATGCGGCTCGGGAGCTCCTCGTCGGCCTCGCCGGTCAGGATCGAGTCGACGACGAGCGCCTCCAGGCGCGCGTCCCACAGCCCGCGCGCCTCCGCGGCGCGTGCGTAGACGTCGGCCGCCGCGAAGGCCACCTCGCGCGAGTAGAGCAGTATCGCCTCGCGCAGATGCTCGCCGCGCCCGGCGACGCGCTCCTCGGTGACCTCGACAGTCACCCGGATGAGCTGAAGCGTCTGCTGCAGGCTCACGCTGCGCAGCAGCTCACGCGGGGCGGCGGCGAAGATGTCGGCGGCGATCCACGGCGTCGAGTTCGGCTCGTCGTACCACTGGATGAACGACGTGATGCCCGCCTGCGCGACGAGGCCGACCGCCGATCGCCGTGCGGGCGGCATCTCGGCGTACCACGGAAGCGTCTCTTCGAGACGCTTGATGGTCGCCGTCGCGAGATCGCCCGAGATGCGGCGCAGCCACGCCAGCGTCTCGGTCTTGTCGAACGGCGTCGTCTCGGGCATCGCCCGGGTCAGCTCTCGCCGCCCGCGTTGCCGCTCGTGCCTGCCGTCACGTCATGCAGGCGGTACTTCTCGATCGCCTGCGCGGCGAGGCCGCGGTCGACCTTGCCGTCGGCCGCCAGCTCCTGCAGCGTCTTCACGACGATCGACGGACCGTCGATCTTGAAGAAGCGGCGCGCGGCCGGACGCGTGTCGGAGAAGCCGAAGCCGTCCGCGCCGAGCGTCGCGAATCGGTTCGGCACCCACGGGCGGATCTGGTCCTGCACGGCGTGCATGAAGTCGCTCACGGCGACGACGGGTCCTTCGGCATCGCGCAGCTTCTCGGTGAGGTACGCGGTCTTGGGCTCTTCCTCGGGATGCAGGAAGTTGTGCTCGTCGGCGGCGAGGCCGTCACGACGCAGCTCGCTCCACGAGGTCACCGACCACACGTCCGCCACGACGCCCCAGTCCTCCTTGAGGAGCTGCTGCGCCTCGAGGGCCCACGGCACGCCGACGCCCGACGCGAACAGCTGCGCGCGCGGGCCGTCGCCCTCGCCCACGGAAATGCGGTGGATGCCGCGGACGATGCCGTCGACGTCCACGCCTTCGGGCTCGGCCGGCTGCACGAGCGGCTCGTTGTAGACCGTCAGGTAGTACATGACGTTGGGGTCGGGGTGCGTGCCGCCGTACATGCGGTCGAGACCGGCGCGCACGATGTGCGCGATCTCGTAGCCGTAGGCGGGGTCGTAGGCGACCGTTGCGGGGTTGGTCGACGCGAGCAGCAGCGAGTGGCCGTCGGCGTGCTGCAGGCCCTCACCGGTCAGCGTCGTGCGGCCGGCCGTCGCGCCGATGATGAAGCCGCGCGCCATCTGGTCGCCTGCCGCCCAGAACGCGTCGCCCGTGCGCTGGAAGCCGAACATCGAGTAGAAGATGTACACCGGGATGAGCGGCTCGCCGTGCGTCGAGTACGACGTTCCGGTCGCGGTGAACGCCGCCGCGGCGCCGGCCTCGTTGATGCCGACGTGCAGGATCTGGCCCTGCGGGCTCTCCTTGTAGGCCAGCAGCAGATCGCGGTCCACCGACGTGTAGTTCTGACCGTGCGGGTTGTAGATCTTCGCCGTGGGGAAATAGGCGTCCATGCCGAACGTGCGCGCCTCGTCGGGGATGATCGGCACGATGCGGTGGCCGAAGTCCTTCGCCCGCAGGAGGTCCTTCAGGAGGCGGACGAACGCCATCGTCGTGGCGATCTCCTGCGAGCCCGATCCCTTCTTCGGCAGCGCGTACGCCTCGTCGCCGGGAAGCTGGATGCCGACGTGGTGCGTCCGGCGCTCGGGCAGGAAGCCGCCCAGTGCGCGACGGCGCTCCAGCATGTACTGGATCGTCTCGTCCTCGGGGCCGGGGTTGAAGTACGGCGGCTGGTACGGGTTCTCCTCGAGCTGCGCGTCGCTGATCGGGATGCGCATCGAGTCGCGGAACTGCTTCAGGTCGTCGAGCGTCATCTTCTTCATCTGGTGGGTCGCGTTGCGGCCCTCGAAGTGGTGACCGAGACCGTAGCCCTTGATCGTCTTGGCGAGGATGACCGTCGGCTGACCCTTGTGCTCGACCGCCGCCTTGTACGCGGCGTACACCTTGCGGTAATCGAGGCCGCCGCGGCGCAACTTGCCCCAGATGTCGTCGTCCGACCAGTCCTTCACGAGGGCGGCCGTGCGCTCGTCGCGCCCGAAGAAGTGCTCGCGGATGAACGCGCCGTCCTCTGCCCGGTACGTCTGGAAGTCGCCGTCGGGCGTCGTGTTCATGAGGTGCACGAGGGCACCGTCCACGTCCTTCGCGAGCAGCTCGTCCCAGCCGGAGCCCCACACGACCTTGATGACGTTCCAGCCGGCGCCGCGGAAGAAGCTCTCGAGCTCCTGGATGATCTTGCCGTTGCCGCGCACCGGACCGTCGAGCCGCTGCAGGTTGCAGTTGACGACGAACGTGAGGTTGTCGAGGCCCTCGTTCGCCGCGATCTGAAGCTGGCCGCGGCTCTCGACCTCGTCCATCTCGCCGTCGCCGAGGAACGCCCACACGCGCGACTCGGACAGGTCCTTGATGCCGCGGTTGGTGAGGTACTTGTTGGTCAGCGCCTGATAGATGGCGTTGATCGGCCCGAGACCCATCGACACCGTGGGGAACTGCCAGTACTCGGGCATGAGACGCGGATGCGGGTAGGACGGCAGTCCGTTCGGGAACTGCGACTTCTCCTGACGGAAGCCGTCGAGCTGCTGCTCGGTGAGACGGCCCTCGAGGAACGAGCGCGCATAGATGCCGGGGGACGCATGGCCCTGGATGAAGACCTGGTCGCCGCCCGAGGGGTGGTCGAGGCCCTTGAAGAAGTGGTTGAAGCCGACTTCGTACAGCGAGGCCGAGGAAGCGTAGGTCGAGATGTGGCCGCCGACGCCGATGCCGGGGCGCTGCGCGCGGTGGACCGTCAGCGCGGCGTTCCAGCGGATCCAGCGGCGGTAGCGGCGCTCGAGCTCCTCATCGCCCGGGAACTCGGGCTCGTTCTCGGGCGCGATCGTGTTGATGTAGTCCGTGGTCGGGACCTGCGGGACGTTCAGCTGGAGCTCGCGCGACGTCTGCAGGAGGCTCAGCATGATCTCGCGGCCACGCGAACGCCCGTTGGCGTCGACGAGCTGCTGCAGCGACTCCTGCCATTCGGCGGTCTCCTCCGGGTCGCTGTCGAGCGGTTCCTGCGAGTACGGATCCTGGTCGTGGACAGTCACAGAAGAGACCTTTCGTCGTCTGGCAGATCATGCCAGTCCCTGCGGTTCGAGGCGTGTCGGGCTTTGTTCGCTTCTGACAACGCACCGTCTTCCAGCCTAGCGAGTTCCGGGGCGTTCGGATCGCTCGGGAGGCGGATGCGGGGTCTGCGGCGCCTCGAATCGTAGACTTGCCACAAGGGCCTTTAGCTCAGCTGGTAGAGCGCCACGTTTACACCGTGGATGTCGTCGGTTCGATCCCGGCAGGGCCCACCGCTCGTTCTCCGCCGCGTCCGCCGCCCGCGATAGGTTGGTCAGCGTGAACGCCAGCCCTGCCGACCAGCGCCGTCTTCTCGACATCGCCGATCTCGACGCCCGAATCCGACAGGCCGAGGCCACGCGCAAGAACCCGCCCCAGGCGGCGCGCGTCAACGAGCTCCTGGCACGCCGCCAGGAGCTGTCGCAGGAGCTCTCCGCACGCCTCGGCGTGCGCGACGACCTGCGCGCCGAACTCGCGCGCATCGAGTCCGACGTCGCCGTCGTCGACGCGCGCCGCGCGCGCGACACCGAACGGCTGGCCGCCACGAGCAACGTGAAGGAGGCGCAGGGCTATGAGAGCGAGCTCGCATCGCTCGCGCGCCGCAAGAGCGACCTCGAAGACGCCGAGCTCGAGGTGATGGAGCGCCTCGAGCAGGCCGAAGCGGCGGTCGCCGAGCAGGAGGCGCTCATCGCCGAGACGAACAAGCAGGGCGCCGAGCTCAGCGCCGAAGGCAAGCGCGTTGTCGCCGAGGCATCCGCTGCGCTCGAATCCGCCACGCGCGACCGCGCTGCGATCGCAGACACCATCCCGGCCGACCTCCTCGCCCTGTACGACCGGTTGGCGACGCGCAACGCGGGGGCCGCGCTCCTGCGACGCGGCACGTGCGAAGGGTGCCACATGGTGCTCGCGGGCACCGACCTGCAGGCCGTGCGCCAAGCGGCCGAAGACGCCGTCGTGACGTGCCCCGAGTGCGGGTGCATCCTCGTGCGCACCGAAGAGTCCGGCCTGTGAGCGCGCAGCGCCGCCTCATCGTGGAGGCCGACGGCGGCTCGCGCGGCAACCCCGGCACGGCGGCCGGCGGGGCGGTCGTGATCGACGCCGAGACAGGCGAGGTGCTCACCGAGATCGGCGCGTACGTCGGCATCGCGACGAACAACGTCGCCGAGTACACCGGCCTCATCGCGGGACTCGAGGCGGCGTTCGAGCGCGACCCCGAGGCATCCGTGCTCGTCCGCATGGACTCGAAGCTCGTCGTCGAGCAGATGACCGGCCGGTGGAAGGTCAAGCACCCCGACATGCAGGTGCTCGCACGCCGCGCGCAGGCGCTGATCGCCGATCGCGACGTCACGTTCGAGTGGGTGCCTCGGCTGTCGAATGCGAGGGCGGATGCCGCGGCCAACGCGTCGATGGACCGGCGCGAGTCCTTCCGCCGCGAGCTCGGCGATGGAAACGCCTGAGACGGTCCCGCCCGCGTGGATCGTCGTCGGCCGTGCGGCCGGGGGAGTGGAGGCGCTCGAGCTCGACGCCGATGGCCGTGAGCTCGACCGCACGACCGTCTCCCGTGCGGAGTTCCCCGCGTGGGTCGCCGCCCGCGAGGCCGCGCACCGCCCGCGTTGGGTGTGGAGCGACGCGCCCGCGTGGTACAGCGCGCTGCTCGATGCCGGGGTGCGCGTCGCTCGCTGCCATGACCTGCGGTTGTGCCACGCGATCCTGCGCGACTCGGTGCTCGTGACGGATGACGCCGGCCTGAGGCGTGCCGTCGAGTGGGACGCGGCGACGCACGCGGGGGCGGCCGACGACGCATCCGCGCTATTCAGCTTCGACGAGGAACCGGCGGGCCCGCCCGATGACCTCGCGTCCGCCACCGCGGAGTTCGAACGACAGCGGCACGCCATCGCGCGTTCGCGCGATGCAGGACGCATCCGCCTCCTCACGGCTGCAGAGTCGGCGGGAGCGCTCATCGCGGTCGAGCTGCGCGCGGCGGGCCTCCCGTGGGATGCGGCGACGCACGACGCGATCCTCGTCGAGACGCTCGGCGAGCGACCGCCCGGCGGCGGGCAGCCCGCGCGCATGGAGGAACTCGCGCGCCAGGTGCGGCTCGCACTGGGCGACCCGGCGGCCTCGCTCGATTCGCAGCCGAAGCTCCTGCGGTCGCTGCACCGCGCGGGGATCCTCGTCGAGACCACCAGTCGGTGGGAGCTCGCCGAGCAGCGGCATCCGGCGATCCCGCCCCTGCTCGAGTACAAGAAGCTGTCGCGCCTGCTCACGGCCAACGGCTGGGCCTGGCTCGAGGAATGGGTGCGCGATGGGCGCTTCCGCCCGGTGTACGTGCCCGGAGGCGTCGTCACCGGACGCTGGGCGTCGTCGGGCGGCGGCGCGCTGCAGCTGCCGCGGATGCTGCGCACCGCCGTGCGCGCCGATCCGGGGTGGCTGCTCGTCGTCGCCGACGTCGCCCAGCTCGAGCCGCGCGTGCTGGCGGGGATGTCGTCGGATGTCGCGCTCGCCGACGCCGCTCGGGGGAGGGACCTCTACTCGGGCATCGTCGATTCCGGCATCGTCGAGACGCGTCAGGAGGCGAAGATCGCGATCCTCGGGGCGATGTACGGCGCCACCACGGGCGACAGCGGGCGCCTCGTGCCGCGCCTGCGGCGCACCTTTCCGCGCGCGATGACGCTCGTCGACGAAGCCGCTCGCGTCGGGGAGGACGGGGGAGTGGTGACGACGTGGCTCGGTCGCAGCTCACCTCCGCCGTCAGAGGACTGGCGCGCGGAGCAGTCCCAGGCGACGCAGGCCGACGCATCCGCCGCCGACCAGACGCGAGCGCGCCGTCGGGCCCGCGATCGCGGTCGGTTCACGCGCAATTTCGTCGTGCAGGGGACCGCCGCGGAGTGGGCTCTGTCGTGGCTCGCCGACCTGCGCGGACGCCTCGACCGCATGGCCGTCCCGAGCGACGCCGCGGAGGCGCCGCGGTCCGGGCCGGTGTTCGCGCGGCACCCGCATCTCGCGTTCTTCCTCCACGACGAGGTCATCGTGCACACGCCGGCGGCGCTCGCCGAGGAGGTCGCCGTCGCGGTCCAGGAGTCCGCCGCGACCGCCGGGCGCCTGCTGTTCGGCGACTTCCCCGTCGACTTCCCCCTCGAAGTGCGCATCTCGCGCACCGCCGACAAGAGCTGACGGGGTCAGCGGCAGGACGCCTCGATGTCTTTGATCGTCGGCTCGCGCAGCAGCGGCGTGTGCAGGAGATCGGGGTTCACGTCGCCCGTGCCGCTCGCGACGAACCGGAACTCGATCGTCTTCGACTCGCCGGGAGCCAGCGCGACGCGCGCGACGCTCGACGGGAATCCGCTCTCGGTCGCGAGGCGCGTGCGGCTCAGCTCGCCGTCGATGCGGACGCCGCCGACGAACGATCCGGCGGGTCCTGCCGCCGTGACGTTCGTCGCGATGTGTCCTCGTGGTACGCCTGCCAGGCCGGCGCCGGTCATCGTGTCGGAGAACCGCTCGCCTGCGTCCTCGGGCGCCTCGTTCGTCAGCGTCACTTCGACGACCAGATCGTGCCGCCCGTCGGAGCGGCAGTCGAGCTCGACAAGACCCATCTCGACGCCGAGGAACAGATCGAGCTTGCCCGCCGTCGCGTCGTTCAGATAGATCGACACCGCAGGGTCTGCGGACTCGTGTCGTGCGGCCGGACCGGCGAGCAGAGTGCCGTCGAAGACCGCCCGCTCCTCGGGACGCGCGCTCCACACCGAGATGCGCCCTTCCTCGATCGGCTTCATGAGCGCCTCGCCCCACTTGAGGGGCGACAGCGAGGCCGACATCGCATGCGAGAAGACGTTCCGCGTGATCGCTCGCTGGAACGCCGTCTGCTGCTCGCCGTCCATCGTCAGGTACGGCTCGGTGAGCAGGATGTCGACGAGATTCTCCGGAGCGAGCGTGCGGCCGTCGTCGAGGGGGATCGGTCCGATCGCGCCGAGCATCGCGGCGAGCGCCGGCACGTCGACCGACACGACCGTGTCGGGGGCCGCATATCCCGCGCTCGTCCACCACGCGACCGCGAGCTCGGCGGTGAGATCGAAGTCGGACGGCATCGTGGTGTTCTGCACCCACTCGCCCGCGACGTCGCCGTAAAGGTCGACCACCGCCTCGGGGAGCTCGATGATCGGCTCACCCAGCACGGGGAACACCGCTGCGTCGGTCTGGGCGGCGATGGAGATGCGTCCCTCGGATGCCGAGAGCAGGATGAACGAGCCGCTGATGCCGCCGCCGGTGCGCAGCTCAGCGCCGTTCTGCACCATGACGAGGATCTGACGAGGCTCTTCGGAACCCAGCATGGACGGGAGGGCCCGAGCGGCGCGGTCGAACGCGTCGACGATCGGGGCGGCATGACCGACGAAGTCCGCGAGCGTCGTCACGCCCTCCGAGACCGGGCCGAGGAGCTTCGAGGGGTCGATGCTCCCCAGTTCCGTCGCGGCGGTCGTGAACGTGCCCGCCGCCGCGGAGAGCGGCTCCTGCGCGGCGGCCATCATCGCGAGGTCGAATTCGCCGCCCGCCGATCCGGACTCCTGCACCTGCCGGACGATGTCCGTGAGGGGGAGCACTGCCGTGCCGGTGAGCGCGTCGAGGTTCTGCGACACGATGCGCACCGCCGCGAAGTTGGCGCCTACGACGGGCATGGCTTCGGCCATGGCCCACATCGGCTCGCCGGTCAGCTCCGCGGCACGGGCCGCGTGCTCGCTCGTTTCCTCGGCGACGGCCTCGAGCGCGTCGAGATCGCGGATCTCGGTCGCGGCCTTGGCCTGCTCGACGAGCGGGATGAGCGCTTCGAGCTCATCCTTCACGAGCCAGGCACGCCAGCCGATCCAGACGAGAGACAGGATGAATGCCCCGAAGAGCACCCAGGAGACGACGAGCACCCCCCGAGTGCTCCCCAGGGCACGTCGCACTGAGGAGAACAAGAGCCACCCGCCTCAGTTGCGGGGGCGCCGCCGCAGCACGAACAGGCTGAGGCCGGCCGCCAGCACAAGGCCGCCGATGATCGCGGTCGGCAGCACGAGCTGACTCATGCCCGTCGACGACAGCACACCGGCGGTCGACGGATTGCGCGGGTTGGCGTTGCACACGGGCGTCGCGGGCGGGTACGACAGCGCGACCGCGAGCTCCGGGTTGACGCGGAGGAACGCGGTGATGTCCCCGCGCGTCCACGCGAAGTTGCCGTCGATCTCGATCCACTCGCCGTTCTCGAATGCCCAGCCCGGCCAGCCGTTGGCCACACCGTTGTCATCGACGGATGCGCCGGGCCACAGGATGCGGCCGCTCAGCTGGTTGTTCACCAGCGTGCCCAGGAAGATCTCGACGGTGTTCACACCGTCGGTGATCACGAGGTAGACCTCGTCGCTGGTCGACTGGTTGTCGGGATCGGTGAGAGTGACGTTGTAGGAGATCCACGGGACGTCGCGTTCGCACTCGCCGACCGCGAACGACCCGGCGAGCGTCGGCTCGTCGGGGTTGTCGGGCGTGTAGCTCGTGCTGGTCGGCGACGGGGCCGGTGGTTCAGGATCTACGGCGGCCGAGGCGCCCACCGGCGCCAGAAGAAGCAGTGATGCAGACAATGCGGCAGCAACGACGAATTTACGCATGTCGAGTCCCCAGTAATTCGACAGTGACCTCCCCCAGATGGAGGTGCTACGAAGCACGGTACTACAGATCGGGTCCCGACAGCAGAGAATCGCTCACAATCTCATTTCAGGCTGCCTCAAGTCAATTCAGGTCTCACCTATAGAATCCAGGGTGCGAATGGGTCGGCCGGACGGTCGCGTCGCGCGCGGGATTCCCGCGTCGCGCCGAGGAACGTCCGGGCTCCGCAGGGCAGGGCGGTGGGTAACACCCACCCGGAGCAATCCGCGAGACAGTGCCACAGAAAGCAGACCGCCCCGGCTCGGCCGGGGTAAGGGTGAAAGGGCGGTGTAAGAGACCACCGGGGTCGCGGTGACGCGACTCGCACGGCAAACCTCGCCCGGAGCAAGGCCAGACAGGGGACGATGACGCGGCCCGCCGAGTCCCCGGGTAGGCCGCTGGAGCGGCACGGCAACGTGTCGCCGAGAGAGATGACCGTCGACGGGGCTTCCGCCCCGGAACAGAACCCGGCGTACAGGCCGGCCCATTCGCCTCCTCGTCGCGGGGTTGCCCCGCGAGCCGACGGCTACCGCTCGTCGCCGGCCGAAGCTGCGGCGCGATGCTGATTGGTCGCGGGGTTGCCCCGCGAGCCGACGGCTACCGCTCGTCGCCGGCCAAAGCCGCGGCCCCTATGATCCCCGCGTTGTTCCGATGCACAGCCGGGACGATCCGCGTGTTCAGCTTCAGGAGGGGCAGGAACTGGTCGGCGTGCTTCGACACGCCGCCGCCCACCACGAAGAGGTCGGGGGTGAAGAGGAACTCGAGGTGCCCGTAGTACCACTGCAGGCGCTTGGCCCATGCCTCCCACGAGAGGCTGTCGCGCTCCATGGCGGAGTACGCGGCATACGCCTCGGCATCTTTGCCGTGCTTCGCGCGGTGCAGGTGGCCCAGCTCCGTGTTCGGGACGAGGACCCCGTTGTAGATGAGCGCCGAGCCGATGCCGGTGCCGAGCGTCGTGAGGAGCGTGAGGCCCCGCTGGCCCTTCGCGGCGCCGTACCGCACCTCGGCGACCCCGGCGACATCCGCGTCGTTCGCGAAGTGGATGTCCCGGCCGAGTCCGTCCTCGAAGAACTTCTCGGCCTCGAAGCCGATCCACTTGTCCGACACGTTCGCCGCCGACAGCGTGCGCCCGTCCTTGACGATCGCCGGGAACGCGACGCCGAGCGGGGTGTCGTCCGCATCGTCGACGCCGAGCGTGTCGAGAACCTCGCGCACGGCCGCGAGGACGTCTTCGGGTTGCGCGCCTTTGGGGGTCGCGACCTTGATCCGGTCGCTCGTCAGCTCGCCGGATCCGAGATCGACGATCGCCCCTTTGATGCCTGTGCCGCCGATGTCGACTCCGACCGCCTGACGCTTGTGCCCTGCCATGGGCCCAGCCTATCCAGGTGGGTCGGGGCGGTCAGTAGGATCGACCCCAGCGGCGCGGACGCGCCCGGCGACCGACGGAGGCTGACGTGACGAGCGGCGAAGAGAAGTACTGGTACGTGTTCGCGACCGGCAAGGTCGAGAAGGGCTTCGAGTCGCCGGCCGTCGATCGCGCGGGCCCGTTCGACACTTATGAGGAGGCCGCGAACGCGCCGGAGCTCCTCAAGGAGCGGTCGAAGGCCTGGGCCGAGGAAGAGGCCCGAGACGACGACTGGGGCGCACCGGCCCACGATGACGGAAGCGGCGACGCGGACAAGTAGTCTGACCGGGGGCCCGGAGGGCCGGGAGAGGATGCGATGGACAAGCAGCGGGACTTCGTGTTGCGCACGATCGAGGAGCGCGGCGTCAAGTTCGTGCGCCTGTGGTTCACGGACGTCATCGGAACGCTCAAGTCGGTGGCGATCGCCCCGGCCGAGGTCGAAGGCGCCTTCGCCGAGGGCCTCGGCTTCGACGGCTCGGCCATCGAGGGGCTGACGCGGTCGTACGAGTCGGACCTGCTGGCGCATCCGGACCCCACGACGTTCCAGATCCTCCCGTGGCGCGGTGAGATCGACCCGACCGCGCGCATGTTCTGCGACATCACGACGCCCGACGGGCAGCCTGCCGTCGCCGACCCGCGCCACGTTCTCAAGCGCGCGCTTGCGAAGGCGGCCGACGCGGGCTTCACGTTCTACACGCACCCCGAGATCGAGTTCTACCTGCTCAAGTCGTCGTCGTTCGGCGCCGACGGTCCCGAGCCCGTCGACTCCGCGGGGTACTTCGACAACGTCCCGGGCGGCACGGCGCACGATTTCCGCCGCCGGTCGGTGCGGATGCTGGAAGACCTCGGCATCTCGGTCGAGTACAGTCACCACGAGGGCGGTCCCGGCCAGAACGAGATCGACCTGCGTTACGCCGACGCCCTCGCGACCGCCGACAACATCATGACGTTCCGCACGGTCGTCAAAGAGGTCGCGATCGAGCAGGGCGTGTACGCGACGTTCATGCCGAAGCCCCTGAGCGGCCAGCCGGGGAGCGGCATGCACACGCACATGTCGCTCTTCGAAGGAGACGTCAACGCGTTCTACGAAGAGGGCGCCCAGTACCAGCTGTCGAAGATCGGCCGACAATTCATCGCAGGCCTGCTCCGTCACGCGAACGAGATCTCGGCCGTCACGAACCAGTTCGTCAACTCGTACAAGCGTCTGTGGGGCGGCGACGAGGCACCGAGCTTCATCTGCTGGGGGCACAACAACCGCTCGGCGCTCGTGCGCGTGCCGCTGTACAAGCCGAACAAGGGGCAGTCGTCGCGCGTCGAGTACCGCGCGCTCGACTCCGCCGCCAATCCGTACCTCGCGTTCGCGCTCATGCTCGCCGCGGGCCTCAAGGGCATCGAGGAGGGCTACGAGCTGCCGCCCGAGGCGGAGGACAACGTGTGGTCCCTCACGGATGCCGAGCGCCGCGCCCTCGGCTACGCGCCGCTTCCGGCGAGCCTCGACCACGCGCTCGAGTACATGGAGGAGTCCGAGCTCGTCGCCGAGACGCTCGGCGAGCAGGTCTTCAACTACGTGCTGCTCAACAAGCGCAAGGAGTGGCAGGAGTACCGCTCGCAGGTCACGCCCTTCGAGCTGAAGAGCAATCTCGAGATGCTCTGATCCGCACGGCATGTCGCTCGATCGGTCCGGACCCCTCACCGAACTCGCCCGTCTCGGCTTCAGTGAGCTGGGCACAGCCGACGCCGAGCTGACCGAACTCGGCGAGTTGATCGGAGCGCCTCGTGCATCGCTGATCGAAGGTGCGGGCCGGGCGGCCGATCCGGATGCCGCCGTCGCAGCCCTGTTGCGCATCGCGCGCCGCGATCCGGAGCCCATCCGCGGTCTCCGCTCCGACGGCGACGGCTGGGCGGCGCTGTGGGCCCTCGTGGGGGCGTCCACGGGCTTCGCGGACTTCTTCCTGCGGCATCCGCAGGAAGTGTCCGCGCTCGCGGGGCAGGGGCGGCGACTGCCGACGGCCGGCGAGCTGCGCGCCGAGCTGCTCGACGCGGTCGGCGCGGAGGACGGCTTCGCCGAGAGCGGGGGAGATGAGGCGTGGGTCGCGCTGCGCGTGCGGTACCGCCGCATGCTCGCCCGGATCGCCGCCTACGACCTGCTGAGCGCGTCGCCGGTCGATGAGGTCGTCGGGGTGGCGGCGGCGCTGGCGGATGCCGCGGGCGCCGCGCTCGAGGCGTCGCTGAGCGTCGCGCGTGTCCGCGTGTCGCGCGGCGTCGGGGCGGCGGGTCTGTTCCCGCGTGAGCAGGTCGCGCGCACGTCACTCGCGATCATCGGAATGGGCAAGGCGGGCGCGCGTGAGCTCAACTACGTGAGCGATGTGGACGTCATCTTCGTGGCCGGCGCCGACGACGAGCTGCTCGACGAGATCGGCGAGAGCCGCGTCGTCGACATCGCGACGCGCCTCGCGGTGCAGACGATGCGGGGAATCTCGGGCATCGAGGTCGAGCCGCCGCTGTGGGAGGTCGACGCGAATCTGCGGCCCGAGGGAAAACAGGGCGCGCTCGTGCGGACCCTCGCCTCGCATCTCGCGTACTACGACCGCTGGGCGAAGAGCTGGGAGTTCCAGGCTCTTCTGAAGGCGCGTCCGCTCGCGGGTGACGCGGAGCTCGGTGAGGCGTACGTGCGCGCCGTTCAGCCGAAGGTGTGGACGAGTGCTGCGCGCGAGAACTTCGTCGACAGCGTGCAGCGCATGCGCGAGCGCGTGACCGACCACATCCCGGCCGCGGATGCCCCGTACCAGCTGAAACTCGGGCCCGGCGGCATCCGCGACGTCGAGTTCACGGTCCAGCTGCTGCAGCTCGTCCACGGTCTGACCGACGACCGCATCCGCCAGCGCGGCACTCTCGAAGCGCTCGACGCGCTCGTGACGGAGGGCTACATCGGCCGGGCCGAGGCGGCGACGTTCTCACGCGACTACCGTGTGCTGCGCCTGCTCGAACACCGCGTGCAGCTGCGCAACCTCAAGCGCACCCACCTCATGCCGTCGCGGCCCGAGGAGCTGCGGATCCTCGCGCGTGCGACGGGGCTCGCCGAGACGGGTCAGGCGGTGTGGCAGCAGTGGGAGGCGATCAAGCGCGAGGTGCGCGACATCCATGTGCGCCTGTTCTATCGCCCGCTGCTGTCGGCGGTGGCGGCGCTGCCCGCCGAAGAGCGCGTGCTGTCGACCGAACAGGCGCACGACCGTCTCGCGGCGATCGGGTTCGCCGACCCGGCTGGGGCCCTGCGGCACATCGCCGCGCTCACGGCGGGCCTCAGCCGCAAGGCGACGATCCAGCGGCACCTCATGCCGGTCATGATCCGATGGTTCGCCGACGGCGTCGATCCGGATTACGGCCTGCTGGCGTTCCGTCGGATCAGCGAGCGCCTGGGCGACACCCATTGGTTCCTGCGGATGCTGCGCGACTCGTCCGGCGCCGCCGAGAGCCTCACGTACGTGCTGTCGGGCTCGCGTTACGTCGGCGAGCTCATGGAGTGGATCCCCGAGTCGGCGGCGTGGCTGGCCGATGAGGAGCAGCTGCGTCCGCGCACCGGCGTCGCCCTGCAGGAGGAGGCGCGCGCGATCCAGCGCCGCCACGCGACCGTCGACGACGCGATGCGATCGGTACGTGCGCTGCGCCGCCGCGAGCTGCTCCGGACAGCCATGGGCGCGCTGCTGGACGTGCTGACGATCGACGACATCTCCAAGGCGCTCACGACGATCACCGAGGTGACGATCCAGGCGACTCTGCGCGCGGTGCGTCGCGAGATCGTGCCGCCCGAGGACGAAGCGCTCGACTTCTCGATCATCGCGATGGGGCGGTTCGGCGGGGGAGAGCTGGGCTTCGGCTCGGATGCCGACGTCATGTACGTCTATCGCCCGAACGGCGTCGACCCGCAGCGCGCCCACGAACTGTCGATGCAGCTCGTCGCGGCTCTTCGCAAGCACTCCGAGGATCACCGCGTGCCCCTCGAGCTCGACGCCGATCTGCGTCCCGAAGGTCGCAACGGGGCGCTCGTGCGGTCGCTCGACTCGTACGCGGAGTACTACCGGCGCTGGTCGCTGTCATGGGAGGCGCAGGCGCTCCTGCGCGCCCGAGGCATCGCGGGGAGCGTCAAGCTCATCACCGCCTTCACCGAGCTCGCCGACGAGGTGCGATACCCCGCCGACGTCGATCCGCACGGGCTACGCGAGATCAAGCGCATCAAGGCGCGCGTGGAGGCGGAGCGCCTCCCGCAGGGCGTCGACCCGTCCCGCCACCTCAAGCTCGGTCCTGGCGGGCTGAGCGACGTCGAGTGGCTCGTGCAGCTCATCCAGCTCCAGCACGCCCACGCGATCCCCGAGCTGCGGACCGCGTCGACGACGGAGGCGCTCAAGGCCGCCGAGAGCGCGGGACTCATCACCGACACCGCCGCCGACCGACTCTCCGCGGCGTGGCGCCTCGCGAGCCGGCTGCGCTCCGCGAACACGCTCCTTTCGGGGCAGACGAGCGACGTCCTCCCCGTCGACCGCCGGAAGCTCGACGGCATCGGTCGGCTCCTCGGCTACCCGCCCCGCTCCGCGTCACGTGTCGAGGACGACTGGCTCGGCACGTCCCGCCGCGCGCGGCGCGTCTTCGAGAAGCTGTTCTACGGCTGAGGCGGACGTGAGGGGTGACGGATGCCGCGGCATCCGTCACCCGTGGTGAGACACTGAAGGGGGCCCCGGAAACCCGGGGCCCCCTTCGTGCGGGAGCGATCAGACGCCGAAGTACAGCTCGTACTCGAACGGGTGCGGCCGCTGGGCGAGCGGCTGGATCTCGTTCTCGATCTTGTACTCGATCCAGGTCTCGATCAGGTCCTCGGTGAACACGCCGCCCTCGGTGAGGAATGCGTGGTCGTCGGCGAGGGCGTCGAGCGAGTCCTGCAGCGAGTTCGGCACCTGCGGGATGCCCTTTGCCTCCTCGGGCGGAAGCTCGTAGAGGTCCTTGTCGACCGGCTCGTGCGGCTCGATGCGGTTCTTGATGCCGTCGAGGCCGGCCATGAGCTGCGCCGCGAACGCGAGGTACGGGTTGCCCGAGGCATCCGGCGCGCGGAACTCGATGCGCTTGGCCTTCGGGTTCGACCCCGTGATCGGGATGCGGATCGCCGCCGAACGGTTGCCCGCCGAGTAGACGAGGTTGACCGGCGCCTCGAAGCCCTTCACCAGGCGGTGGTAGCTGTTGAGGGTCGGGTTCGTGAACGCGAGCACGGCGGGGGCGTGCGCGAGGATGCCGCCGATGTACCAGCGGGCGATGTCGGACAGTCCGGCGTAGCCCTTCTCGTCGTAGAACAGCGGCTGGCCGTTGTTCCACAGCGACTGGTGGGTGTGCATGCCCGAGCCGTTGTCGCCGAACAGCGGCTTCGGCATGAACGTGGCGGTCTTGCCCCACTGCAGCGCGGTGTTCTTGACGATGTACTTGAACTTCAGGATGTCGTCCGCCGCGTGGACCATCGTGTCGAACTTGTAGTTGATCTCGGCCTGGCCGGCGGTGCCCACCTCGTGGTGCGCACGCTCGACCTCGAGCCCTGCCTGGATCAGCTTGATCACGATGTCGTCGCGCAGGTCGGCGTGCTTGTCGACCGGCGACACGGGGAAGTAGCCGCCCTTGTAAGGCGTCTTGTACGCGAGGTTGCCGCCCTCTTCGGCGCGGCCTGAGTTCCACGCCGCCTCCTCGGAGTCGACCTCGTAATAGCTCTTGCCCTGGCGCACCTCGTAGCGGACGTCGTCGAAGACGTAGAACTCGGCCTCGGGGGCGAAGTAGGCGGTGTCGGCGATGCCGGTCGAGGCGAGGTACTTCTCGGCCTTCTTGGCGACCTGGCGCGGGTCCTTGCTGTAGATCTCGCCGTTACGCGGGTTGTAGATGTCGAAGACCATGATGAGGGTCTTCTCGTCGCGGAACGGGTCGACGTACGCGGTCGACACATCGGGGATGAGCTGCATGTCCGACTCATGGATGCTCGCGAAGCCCCGGATCGACGAGCCGTCGAAGAGCTGTCCGACGGTGAAGAAGTCCTCGTCGACGGTCGAGGCCGGGATGTTGAAGTGCTGCTGCACGCCAGGAAGATCCGTGAACCGGATGTCGAGGAACTTGACGTCCTCGTCCTTGATGAACTTCAGCACCTCGGATGAATCACTGAACATGAAGACTCCAGAGGTAGGGCATTCGGGAACCGCGCCTGCCGGCGCAGATCGACCGTATCGGGAGGGCATTGCCCGGCAGTGTCCCCCATGTTTCCGAGATGTTACGGCAGGCTGTGTGCGGCGGGTTCCGGCCGGCTGTGCCGCTGAAACGGGGTGCCGTGCAGCGAAGGTAGGCTGGAATCGTGCCTGATGCCCCCGTCGAATCCTCGTATCCCGGCGAGCGGCTCGGGCTTCCGCAAGAGGGTGCCGGATCGATCGCGCGGCTCGGCCGACGCGTGGGTGCGCTCTTCGTCGACTACGGCGCGGCATACCTGATCTCGGGCTTCTTCGCCTGGGATCCGCTCGCGATCCTGGCGATCTTCGCCGCGATCCAGCTCGTCTTCCTGCCGACCCTCCAGGGCAGCCCCGGCCACCGCATCTTCGGCCTGCGCATCATGCGCATCGACGGGACGTGGGTGGGCCTGTGGCGCCCGATCATCCGCACAGCCCTGCTCATCATCGTCATCCCCGCGGTCATCTGGGACTCCGACCAGCGCGGCCTCCACGACAAGGCGGCCGGGACCGTGCTCGTTCGCTCCTAGGGAGCGACGATCAGCGCGGGCGCGGGGCGCGCACCTTCGTCGGGTCGATGCCCTTCGGAATCGGCAGCGACGTGAGCGACTGCGACACCGAGTCGATGCGCTTGATGACGGCGGCCATCGTCGCACGGTCGATCTTCTTGGGGAGCGCCTTGATCGTGGACGCGAGCTTCGCGATCGGGACGTCCCCTTCGCCATGGCCGACGTAGAGGACCGTCACCGGCACGCCTGAGGCGACGCGCTGCACCTTGGAGCGCTCGTCGTTGACCAGTCGCGTGAGGCGACCGCGCGAGCCCTCGCCGACGATGACGACTCCGCCGCGGCCGACGGCGCGGTAGACCGCCTCCTGCGTCTTGGGGTTGATTCCCACGGGCATGTCGCTGGCCTGCCACTTGCGGCCGAGCGACGTCGACAGGACGTGGCCCGTCGCGCCGGGCATGCCGTCGATCTGGCGGTACATCGCGATGGTCGACAGGCGCGTCATCGTCATGAGGGACGCGAGCACGCCGAGCATGAGGCCGGTGATCGTCCAGAGCACGACGCTCCACCAGGCGACCGGCTGAATGAGGAACCCGACGAGGAGGCCGAGCCCGATGCCGACGAGGAGGATGCCTACGAGCAGCCACGGCAGCCACGGGAACGCCTTGCGGGTGAAGGTGAACAGCGTGCGCAGCTGAGTGAAGAAACCGGGGCGCTTCTCGGGGGCGGTGGTACGGGCGGCCATGCCCTCAAGCCTACCTTTCCGCGCCCACCGCCTCGGTTCCTCCCCACCGCTCGTTCGGCCGGTGAGCGTCCACAGTCGCGGGCCTGCGAGGCCGACTCGCAACGGATGCGGATGACCATCGAGATGTGGACGAGAAGCCCCTGCTCGACGACCGGCTCATGGCTGCGTACCGCCCGCTGCGAAGAGTGTCGGGCGGCGACGAGTCGCCCTGGCCGGGGGCGCTCGTACGCGCGGCGTCCGGTGACACGTGCGTGCTCGTCGAGGCCCGGCATCTCGATGCGCAGTGGCCGGGGTGGTGGGCCGATCCCGACGGACATGTCCTCGGGGCACTCGACCTCGTGCGGCGCGCCGAGGGGCACGATGTCGTCGTCCCCGTGTGTGTCGAGCGCGCCGACGCCTTCGTGCGCCGACGAGGGGCGTCTGGCGCGCCGCTGTCGCCGGGCGAGACGGTGACGCTCGCCGTCAGCATCGTCCGCGGGTTCGCAGAGCTCGTCACCGCCCGAGCGCCCGTCGCCGGCAGGTGGTGGGTGACGGATGCCGGACGCCCGCTCTTCGCGTGCGGTGCCAGCGGCGAGGCGGCGCCGTTCGCAAGCGCGGAGCTGCTTCGCTCTCTCGCGACGCCCGCAACAGCCGCCACGCTCGACGAGGCGGTGCGAGCGGTGCTCGCGGAGCGACCGTCGCGCCATGAGCTCGACGCGGTCGAGCAGCGCCTCTTCGGGTTGGCCCGACCGGAGCCGCTCGCCCTGACGGTGTTCGGCCCGCGTCGGGCCCGATCGGCAATGACGGATGCTGCGGCCGATCCGGCATCGCCACGAAGACGCGCAGTGATCGCAGAGTCCGACGCCGAGCCGCGTGGTCTCATCGCGTCGCTCGCTCGTCACATCGACGCGGACCTGGGTGATGCGGTGTCGCGTGTCGTGACGGAGGCCTGGAGGCGGCTGCGCTCGGCGAGGTCGGGTGGGCGGCGCAGGCCGTGGCTGCTCGCCGGAGGGCTCGCGGTCGCGATCGTGACCGGAGGATTCGTCTGGCCGGCTGGAGCCGATGATGCGGTGTCGACGGAGGCGCCGCCTCTGCCGGTGTCGAGCGTTCCCACCCGGGAAGGGTCGCTCGGTGCGGCACCGAGCGACGAGACGAACGCGGCGGGCGAGGCTGTCGCGGTGCTCGAAGAATCGACAGCCGATTCGACCACCGACGTGCCGGCACCAGGCGATCTTGCCGCGGTCGCCGACGAGCTGCTGACAGCGCGGCTGGCCTGCGCCGGCGAAACCTCCTGTCTCGCGGCGGTCGCGGAGGATCCGTCATCGACATTCCCTCCGGGTGTCGTCGATCTCGCGGGGGACGCGCGGGGGGTCTCGCTCGTCGACGAGTTCGGGGGAGTGGCGGTGCTCCGTGTCGAGCCCGTGGGCGGGGCATCCGGTGCGCAGCTCGTCGTGCTCGTACGGGGAGGAGAGGGGTGGCTGCTCCGTGATGTCTATGACGTCGAGAATGGCTGAGCCGCGACGCGTGTGCGCCGCGGCTCAGCCATTCTCGTGGAGCGGATCAGATTCCGAGCTGGTCCTCGAACGCGGCCTCCTCGAGGCGCGCCTTGACCGCGCCCAGGAAGCGCGCCGCGTCGGCTCCGTCGATCACACGGTGGTCGTACGACAATGCGAGGTAGACGTACGAGCGGATCGAGATCGCGTCCTTGCCGTCGACCGTCACGACGCCCGGGCGCTTGACGACGACGCCCGTGCCGAGGATCGCGGTCTGCGGCAGGAAGACGACCGGCGTGTCGAACAGCGCGCCGCGCGAACCGGTGTTCGTGAGCGTGAACGTGCCGCCGGCCAGCTCGTCGGGCTTCAACTTGTTCTCGCGCGTGCGCGTCGCGAGATCGGCGATCTCGTGCGCGATCTGCGCGATGTTCTTCGAGCCCGCGTCGCGCAGCACCGGCGTGAGCAGGCCGCGCTCGGTGTCGACCGCGATCGACAGGTTCTCGGTCGGCGGGTAGACGATGTCGGTGCCGTCGACCGTCGAGTTGATCACGGGGTACGCCTGGAGCGCCTCCGCGGCCGCGAGGGCGAAGAACGGGAGGAACGACAGCTTGTCGCCCGTCTTGGCCTGGAAGTCCGCCTTGACCGCGTCGCGGTAGTTCGCGAGCTTGGTCACGTCGACCTCGACCACCGTCGTCAGCTGCGCGGTCTGCTGCATCGACGCCACAGCACGCTCGGCCAGCACCTTGCGCAGACGCGACATCGGCTGCGTCGTGCCGCGCAGCGGCGAGACCTCGAGCGGCTCGCGCTTTGCGGCGGCCGGCGCCGGGGTCGCCGCGGGAGCGGATGCCGCCTCCGCAGCCTTGAGCACGTCTTCCTTGCGGATGCGTCCACCGACGCCCGTGCCCTTCACCTTCGCGAGGTCGACGCCCTGCTGCTGGGCGAGGCGGCGCACAAGCGGCGTGACATACGGGATGCCGTCGTCGTCGCCCCCGCCCGGCGCCGGACGCGGTGCGGGAGCCTCCTGCGCGGGAGCGGCCTGTGCCGGAGCGGCCTGTGCCGGAGCGGCACCGGGAGCGGGAGCCGCGGCCGCGGGAGCCGGTGCGGGCGTCTCTGCGGCGGGAGCCGGAGCCGGTGCCTCGGCGGGAGCAGCGGCCGGAGCCGGGGCGGCCTGCGCGGCGGGCTGGGCAGCCGGTGCGGGCTCGGCGGCGGGGGCCGCGGCCGGAGCCGCCTCGGCCGGGGCAGGGGCAGCCTCGGTCGGAGCGGGAGCCGCGGGCGCAGCTGCCGCGCCTTCGCCGATGCGGGCGAGCGGTGCGCCGACCTCGACGGTCTCGTCCTCCTGCACGTAGATGTGCTGCACGACACCGGCGACGGGCGACGGGATCTCGGTGTCGACCTTGTCGGTCGAGATCTCGAGCAGCGGCTCATCGACCGCGACCGAGTCGCCCACGTTCTTCAGCCATCGCGTGACGGTGCCCTCGGTGACGCTCTCGCCGAGCTCGGGGAGGACGACGTCTTTGCCCTCGCCGGACGGAGCGCCGGCGGCAGGAGTCTCGGCAGCAGAAGCGTCAGCGGCGGGTGCTTCGGCGGCGGGCGCGGGAGCCGACTCGGCGGCGGGCGCTTCCGCGGTGGCCGGAGAAGCCTCTGCGGCGGGCGCCTCAGCGGCAGCGGAAGCGGCCTCCTCGGCCGGCGCCTCCTGCGCGGGAGCCGCCTCTGCCGCGGCGGGAGCCGGGGCATCCGTCGAAGCGCCCGACCCGTCACCGATCTTCGCGAGGACCGCGCCGACCTCGACCGTCTCGTCCTCCTGGACGAGGATCTCTTCGAGGACGCCGCTGACGGGCGAGGGGATCTCGGTGTCGACCTTGTCGGTCGAGATCTCGAGGAGACCTTCGTCGGCCTGAACAGTGTCACCGACCTTCTTGAGCCAGCGGGTGACCGTTCCCTCGGTGACGCTCTCTCCGAGCGCGGGGAGGACCACGGAAGTGCTCATGAACCTGTCTCCTTCAGAACGCGGATGTCTTGTCTAGCTTAGTGACCGCACGCACCGTCGATCTCAGAGCGCGTGAAGCGGCTTGCCCGCCAGCGCCAGGAAAGCCTCGCCCAGAGCCTCGCTCTGAGTCGGGTGCGCGTGGATGTAGGGCGCGATGTCTTCGGGATGGGCCTCCCACGCCACCGCGAGCTGCCCTTCGGTGATCAGCTCGCCGACGCGGTCGCCGATCAGGTGCACGCCCGCGACGGGGCCGTCCTTCACACGGACGACCTTGACGATGCCCGACGTTCCGAGGATCTCGCTGCGACCGTTGCCCGCGAGGTTGTACTCGTACGACGTGACGGCGTCGGCGCCGTGCGCTTCGACCGCCTGCGGCTCGGTGAGGCCGACCGAGGCGACCTCGGGGCTGCAGTACGTGATGCGGGGGATCGTGCTCTCGGGCACGGCGACGGGCTTGAGACCCGCGATCTCCTCCGCGACGAAGATGCCCTGCTGGAAGCCGCGGTGCGCGAGTTGGAGCCCCGGCACGATGTCGCCGACAGCCCACACGTTCGGAGCCGACGTGCGCAGGCGCTCGTCCGTCGTGACGAAGCCCCGATCGAGCGTGACTCCGGCCTCCTCATAGCC
Source organism: Microbacterium sp. (assembly GCF_035556355.1). GTDB lineage: Bacteria > Actinomycetota > Actinomycetes > Actinomycetales > Microbacteriaceae > Microbacterium. The sequence goes on along the minus strand of NZ_DATMFG010000060.1, from coordinate 52,936 downwards.
GAGACCGGACGTCGCGGGTCCGCGACCGACCGCAACCAGGACGTAGTCGCCTTCGACGGTCGAGCCGTCCTCGAGGGTGACGACGGCTCCGGCATCCGTCTGCTCCACCGAGCTGAACTTCACACCCGTCTTCGCGAGGATGCCCTTGCGGCGGAACGCGCGCTCGAGCGCCTTGCTCAGCGCCGGGTCCTCGTTCGGCACGAGCCGGTCGAGCGCCTCGACGATCGTCACCTCGGCGCCGAACGAGTGCCAGATGCTGGCGAACTCGACGCCGATCACGCCGCCGCCGATCACGACGACCTTCGACGGGATCTCGCTCAGTTCGAGGGCCTGCTCGCTCGCGATCACGCGTCCGCCGAGCTCGAGGCCGGGGAGCGTGCGCGTGTACGAGCCCGTCGCCAGCACGACGTCGGCGCCGCGGTAGAGGTCGTCGCCGACGCGCACCGCGGGTCCGGACTCGAGCCGGCCCTCGCCCTCGACGACGGTGATGCCGCGCGCCTTCACGAGGCCCTGCAGGCCCTTGTACTTCTTCGCGACGATCCCCTCGCGGTAGGCGCGCACGCCGTCGGGGTCGATGCCCTCGAGGGTCGCGCGGATGCCGATCGTCGAGGCATCCCGCGCGATGTCGGCCACCTCGCCTGCGTGCAGGAGCGCCTTCGTGGGGATGCAACCGCGGTGCAGGCAGGTTCCGCCCACCTTGTCCTTCTCGACGAGCGCGACGCTCTTGCCGAGCTCGGCCGCCCGCAGCGCCGCGGCGTAGCCGCCGCTGCCGCCGCCCAGCACGACGAGATCGAATGTGTGCTCGGCCATCAGGCCTCCTTCGCGGTGTTCGACACGAACCGGATGAGCGACCGCACCGTCGCTCCGGTCGGGCCTTTGTCGGTGTATCCGTAGGGGCCGCCCTTGTTCATCCCGACGTTCGCGATGTCGAGGTGCACCCACGGGATGCGGGGAGCGTCGTCGTCATCGGACACGCGGCCGACGAAGTGCCGCAGGAAGAGCCCTGCGAACAGCGACCCGCCTGCGGTGTCGCCGATCTTCGCGTTCTGCAGGTCGGCGATGGGGGAGTCGAGCTCCTCGACCATGTGATCGGGGAGCGGGAGCTGCCACGCGGGCTCTCCGGCCTCGCGGGCCGCGGTCAGATACGCTGCGACGGTGTCGTCGTCGCCCATGACGCCTGCGTGGCGCGTGCCGAGCGCGATCGAGATCGCCCCCGTGAGGGTGGCGACGTCGACGAGCACGTCCGGGTGCTCGCGGCTCGCCGCCGCGAGCCCGTCGGCGAGCACGAGGCGTCCTTCGGCGTCGGTGTTCAGCACCTCGACGGTCGTGCCGTCAGTCATGCGCAGCACGTCGCCGGGACGCGTCGCGCGCCCCGAGGGCATGTTGTCGGCGATGCACAGCCACGCGCTCACGCGCACAGGGAGTCCCTGGGCGGCCACCGCGCGGAGCACGCTGAGCACGGTCGCGGCACCCGCCATGTCGTACTTCATGCCGACCATGCCGGTCGCCGGCTTGAGCGAGAGGCCGCCCGTGTCGAACGTGATGCCCTTGCCCACGAGCGCGATGTGTTTGCCGGCGCCCTCGGGGGAGTAGGAGAGGTGCACGAGGCGCGGCGGACGATCGGAGCCTTGGCCGACGCCGAGGATGCCGCCGAACCCGCCCTCGCGCAGTGCGTCCTCGTCGAACACCTCGACCGTGACGGGAAGGCCTTCGACCGATTCGGTCGCACGCTGCGCGAAGTCGGCAGGTCCGAGCCATTGCGCGGGAGTCGTCACGAGGTCCTTGACGAGGGCCACGGCATCCGCTTCGGCTCTCACCGCCGCGAGCTCGTCGTCGCCGATCTCGGATGCGCCGTGCACGACCACCTTCGACGCGCGCGCCTTCGGCGCCTCGGACTTGTAGCCGTCGAACCGGTACCCGCCGAGTGCTGCGCCTTCCGCGACCGCGCGCCACTGCGCGGCATCCGCGAAGGGGGCGGAGACGGCGACCCGCTCGAATCCGGTGAGGGTGCGGATGCCGGCTCCCACCGCATCGCGGAGGGCCGAGTCATCCGGCGAGGAACCCGTTCCCACGACCGCGAGCGGCGTGCTCGTCGACTCGGGGGCGGAGACCCGCTGGAACGAGGACGGCGCACCGGTGAAGCCGACCGCGAGGAGGGCGTCGCGCAGGCCTGGCCAGTCGTTCAGCTCGAGGTCGTCCAGCGGGGGGAGGGCCAGGAGGATCGCGTCGGCGTCGGATTCTCGGACAGGGTCGGTGCGGTACTCGAGGTCGGGGAACGACATGGCTCCCATCCTAGGTAGGGGGCGTCCGCTCTCGCGCGGCGCTGTTCGCTGTGAGCGCCATCGCGCTGACGCCGGGTGTGTCGGGGCGACTCGTAGCATGGAGGCATGCCGTGGTCCGGGCCTCTTTTCGAACGCAGCGCATCGGCTCCGCCGGTACCGCCGGGACTCCCGCTCGTGATCGCTCTGACGGGGTTCACCGACGCGGGCGGCGCCGTGAGCGGGCTCATCACGTATGTGCGCGAGGTGCTCGACCCGATCCCGCTCGCGGTGTTCTCGAACGACGTGCTGCTCGACTACCGCGCGCGCCGGCCGATCATCTCGTTCGAGGCCGATCACCTCACCGACTTCAAGCCGCCGCGGCTCGAGCTCTCGCTCGCGCACGACGCGCTCGGGCAGCCGTTCCTCGTGCTCGCGGGGTACGAGCCCGACTTCGCGTGGGACGCGTTCACCGACGCCGTGCTTCAGCTCGCGCACGCGTACTCGGTGTCGACCGTCACGTGGGTGCACGCGATCCCGATGCCGGTCCCGCACACGCGACCGATCGGCACGACGGTGAGCGGCACGCGCACCGACCTCACGGAGGCGCATTCGGTGTGGAAGCCCCACACGCAGGTCCCGGCGACCGTCGGTCACCTCCTCGAGTACCGGTTCGCCGAGTCGGGCGCTGCGGTCGCGGGATTCGTGCTCCTCATTCCGCACTATCTGGGCGACACCGACTACCCGGCGGCGACCCTCGCGGCTCTCGACAGCCTCACCGTCGCGACGGGACTCGTGTTCGCGGGCGACGAGCTGCGCGAACAGAACCGCGACTATCTGTCGCGCGTCGACGAACAGGTGTCGGGCAACGACGAGCTCTCGCGCATGCTGCAGGGCCTCGAGGAGCGGTACGACGCCTACATGGCGGGTTCCACTCTCGCGACGCCCATGATCCACACGGGCGATCTGCCGAGCGCCGACGAGCTCGCGGCCGAGCTCGAGCGCTTCCTGGCCACGCGGCCGAGCGCCGAAGACGACAAGGCCTGACAAGCCCTCAGGCGGTCGACGGAACGGATGCCCCGGAGCCGGGCGAGAGGGAATGCTGAGGGGCCCCCGGGCGTTCTCTCCATTGCGTCCATCGTGCGTCAGCACCGCACGCCAAGTGTGAGAGAATGGATGATCTGACCCATTGTCAACCCTCTCCGCGAGTGCTTTCGCAGGCGCAGGGACTTGACAAGGGTCTTACTAGTGTCCGAAATCGACCGGGGGGCGACAGACACCCGCCGCCACTGAAAGGCGAACCGTGACCGCAGCCACCAACACGACCGCACGCTCGCGCGCGAAGAGCGCCGAGACGGCCGCCGCCGACGAAGAGAAGAAGGGCACGACGACGAAGCCGGGCTCGAAGACCGCCGGCACCAAGAAGACCACCGCGGGCAAGACCACCGCGGGCAAGACCACCGCCACGGCATCCGCGAAGTCCGCGTCCGCCAAGACCGCGGCCAAGAAGTCCACCGCCAAGGCATCTCCCAAGAAGGCCGCGCCCAAGGGCAAGGCCGCTTCCGAAGAGGTCGACGAGCTCGAAGACGTCGAGCTCGAGGACGTTGAGCTGGACGTCGACGCCGTGGTCGACGTCGCCGATGTCGACGAGGCCGTCGTCGAAGACGTCGACGCCGAGGTAGACGAGGCGGATGCCGTCGAAGAGGCCCCTGCGGCCAAGAAGAAGGGTCGCCGCGCCAAGGTCGCCGAGGGCGACGCCGAGGCTGAGGCATCCGAATCCTCCGACGACGAGGAGGAAGAGGAGGAGAAGCCGGCGCCGTTCCAGGAGCCGCTGCCGACCGGCGCGATCGTCATCTCCTCGACGGACGAGGATGACATCCCCGTCTATTCGACGCAGATCACCGGCGCGACCGCCGACCCTGTCAAGGACTACCTGAAGCAGATCGGCAAGGTTCCCCTCCTCAACGCGGCCGAAGAGGTCGAGCTCGCGATGCGCATCGAGGCGGGCCTGTTCGCCGAAGAGAAGCTGTCGAAGATGACGCCCGAGGAGAAGTCCAGCCAGCTGGGCCTCGACCTGCAGTGGGTCGCGCGCGACGGTCAGCGCGCCAAGTCGCACCTGCTCGGTGCGAACCTGCGTCTGGTCGTGTCGCTCGCGAAGCGCTACACGGGCCGCGGAATGCAGTTCCTGGACCTCATCCAGGAGGGCAACCTGGGCCTCATCCGTGCGGTCGAGAAGTTCGACTACACCAAGGGCTTCAAGTTCTCGACGTACGCGACGTGGTGGATCCGCCAGGCGATCACGCGCGCCATGGCCGACCAGGCCCGCACGATCCGCATCCCGGTGCACATGGTCGAGGTCATCAACAAGCTCGCGCGCGTGCAGCGCCAGATGCTGCAGGACCTCGGACGTGAGCCCACGCCCGAGGAGCTCAGCCGCGAGCTCGACATGACCCCCGAGAAGGTCATCGAGGTGCAGAAGTACGGCCGTGAGCCGATCTCGCTGCACACGCCTCTCGGCGAAGACGGCGACAGCGAGTTCGGCGACCTGATCGAAGACACCGAGGCGGTCGTTCCGGCCGACGCCGTGGGCTTCACGATGCTGCAGCGCCAGCTCGAGTCGCTCCTGGACTCGCTCAGCGAGCGCGAGGCCGGCGTGATCCGCATGCGCTTCGGCCTCGGCGACGGTCAGCCCAAGACGCTCGACCAGATCGGCGACACGTTCGGCGTGACGCGCGAGCGCATCCGTCAGATCGAGTCGAAGACGATGGCGAAGCTGCGTCACCCGTCGCGTTCGCAGTCGCTGCGGGACTACCTCGAGTGAGCGGCGAGGCGAACGCCGGCAAGGCGCTCACCGTCGCCGTCGACGGGTCGTCGTACGCGCGCATCCCGATCCGGACGCGCGTGGTGATGCCCGGAGACGACCTCGACGCGTTCGTGCGCGAGTACGCCGAGTCCGAGGTGCGTCCGGGCGACATCCTGTTCGTGACCGAGAAGATCGTCGCGATCACACAGGGCCGCTCGTACCTCGTCGAGGAGATCAAGCCGCGCAAGCTCGCGTACTTCCTGTCGACGTACGTGACGCGCACGCCCTACGGCATCGGCTTGGGCATGCCCGAGACGATGGAGATGGCGCTGCGCGAGTGCGGTACACCGCGCATCCTCGTCGCCGCGGCGGTCGCGGCCGTCACGAAGGCGTTCGGCCGCAAGGGCGACTTCTACCGCATCGCGGGCGACAAGGCCCGCGCGATCGACGGGCCGACGAGCGGCACGATCCCGCCATACAACAAGGCGGTCGTGCTCGGACCGGAGCGCCCGCGCGAGGTCGCCGCGCACATCAAGCGGCTGCTCGGCGGTGTGCCGGAGGTCGCGGTCGTCGACATCAACGACCTCGGGGGCAACATCCTCGGTTCGACGCTCGACAAGACGGGCGAGAAGCGGCTGCTCGCCATCCTCAAAGACAACCCGCTGGGCCAGGGGCATGAGTCAACGCCGCTCGGCATCGTGCGCGCCGCCTGAACCGACTGACGAAGACGGCCCGGTCCCGTCGAACGGGGCCGGGCCTTCTCACATACGCGGCCGTGACCCGGCCCGCGTCAGAACCCGATGGCCTCGCGATAGCGGGGCTTGTGACCGGTGCGGATGCCGGTGACGCTCGGCTTGTTCTCGTACACGCCTGCGCCCCAGTTGCCCTCCACGAGCACCGGGCCGTCGGGTGTCACGACGATGTCCCATCCCACGTACTGCACCTGCGGCACGACGCGCGCGACCTGATCGACGAACGCCTTCACCTCGTCGACCATCGGCAGCTGGAAGTCCGCGATGCGGAAGCCCGTGTCGGGGTGGTTCTCGTGCACGTGCCCGTGCGAGTCGTAGCCCGCGCCGACGGCGTGGCCGTCGTCGTCGAGCATCGTGTAGAAGCCGCCGAACGTCATCTGGTCGCTCACCGCGCCGCGGCCGAACTTCTGGGCCATCGCGAGGATGTGCGTCTTCTCGCCGTCGAAGAACGCCGTGACGCGGGTCGTGTTGACGGTGCCGGGGCACACGGCGGCGAGATCCGGATGCTGCCGGATCACCTCTTCGATGAGCAGCTCGCCGCGCTCGAGGAGTCCGCGGTGGAACGCGTCCCAATCGTCGATCTCGGCCGCGTGGTAACGGTGCACACCGGTGCCCGCCTGGCCGACGGGCTCCTTCGTCACGATGGTGCCGTGACGCTCGGTGAACTCGCGGACGGCATCCGCGTTGCCCTCTTCGACGACCATCCACTCACGCTTGAGGTGGTCGCTGAAGACCCGGTCGAACTCGACCTTGTCCTGGAAGATGTGGCGGTAGTCGGGATGGTCGTACTTCTGCGACAGCTCGTTCGAGACGGGGTGCGTCATGTACGTCGCACGTTCCGCCTTGTTGAGGATCGCGAAGTCGTAGTCCACGTAGTCCTGGAACCCGACCTGCCGGAATCCGGCCGACCACAGCATGTCGACGATCACCGCGGGGGTCCACTTGCCGTGCGTGCGCGACACCTCCTTCGCCCGCTCGAGCACGGATCCGACGTCGATGCGGCGGGCGCGTCCGGCGAGGTAGCGAAGGCGAGGCGCGAGGCTGAGGCCCTTGCGAGGCATGCGGTCTCCAGGGTCGGGAGTGGGGGACCCGGATAGTCTAGAGGCGTGACCGCGGCCGATCCTGAGCATCCCTCGACTCGGACGGGCAGCGCGCCGCGGGCACGCATCTCGCTCGCTGCCCTCGCCGCCAACGCGCGGGCGGGCGCGGCAGCCGTCCCGTCCGGCGATCGCATCGCCGACCTGCGGTACGACGCGCTCGGGCACGGTGCGGCCGCGTGTGCGCGCACCCTCGCCGAGGTGGGCGTCGATGCGGTGATCGTCGACCCGGACCTGGCGGACGCGGTGACGGATGCCGCGTCCGGCCGCCTGCGTGTGCTCACCGAGGGCGAGCCGACGCTCGACACCGCCGCGCTGTTCGGCATCGACGGGTCCGGTGTGCCGGTCATGCGGCTGAGCGGCACCGTCCTCGGTGTGAAGCCCCTGCGGGCGGGGGAGGGCGTGTCGTACGGCTACATCCACCGCGCCGCGCACGACACCCGGATCGCGCTCGTCACGGGCGGCTACGCGCAGGGCGTCGTGCGGGCGCTCGGCGAGCACGCGCACGTGCGCGTGGGCGGGGCGCTGCATCCGATCATCGGTCGCGTCGCGATGGACGTGTGCGTCGTCGACGTGCAGGAGGCCGAGGTCCGCCGCGGCGATCCGGTGATCTTCTTCGGCGACCCGCCGCGAGGCGAGCCGTCGCTCGGGGAATGGGTTCGCTCGACCGGGATGGGGGCGGCGGAGCTCGTTGCGCTCGTCGGAGCTCGCGTGCGGAGGGATCACGAGTGAGCGAGGCGATTCTGACGGTGGACCTCGACGCGTTCGCGGCGAACGTCGCGACGGCGCGCTCACGCGTCGCACCTGCCGACGTGATGCTCGTCGTGAAAGACGACGCGTACGCGCACGGCATCCGTCCCCTCGTCACGCGCGCATGGAAGGAGGGGGTTCGCTGGTTCGGCGCCTTCGACGTGCCGACCGGTCGCGCGGTGCGTGAGGCGCTCGGCGACGAGCCGCGCATCTTCGTGTGGCTCGCGTTCGGGGAGGACGAGCTGCGCAGCGTCGCGGAGCTGGACCTGGAACTCGGGGTCGGCGACGCCGCGCTTCTCGACGAGATCGCCGCCGGCGGCCGACGCACGCGCGTGCACCTCAAGGTCGACTCGGGGCTGCATCGCAACGGCGTGCGCCCGGAGGAATGGCCCGCGTTCGTGGAGCGCGCCGCACAGCTCGAGCGTGTCGGCGCGATCGAGGTCGTGGGCATCTGGAGCCACATCGCCGAGGCGTCGGATGCCGAGGACGACGCCGCGCGCGCCGTGTTCGACCTCGCTGTGCGGCAGGCGGAGGAGGCGGGTCTGCGTCCGGCGCTGCGGCACCTCGCGGCCAGCGCGGCCTCGTTCGCGCGGGGCGAGTTCCGGTACGACCTGTGCCGCATCGGCGCGTTCTGCTACGGCATCCGTCCGTCCGGCGGGCCGAGCGACGAGGTGCTCGGCATCCGTCCGATCGCGACGCTGCGGGCGCCCGTCGTGTCGGTCGACGGGAAGTGGGTCGTCGTGGGCGTGGGCTCCCTCGACGGACTGCCGTCGACTCTCGCGGGCCGCTTCGACGTGGCGACGCCCGCCGGCCCGCGTCGGGTGACGCGGATCGACGGGCGTCGGTCATGGGTCCAGTCGTGGCCGGATGCCGAGCCCGGTCAGCTGGTGGACGTGTTCGGGCGCGAAGCGGCTGCGAGTGCGACCGACCTCGCCGAACTCATCGGGACGATCGGCGAAGAGATCGCGCTGCGGGTGTCGCCGCGCGTCACGCGCGAGTATCGGGGGGTCTGAGTCAGACCGACTCGTTCAGGCGGGCGGTCTCGTCGTGCCACGTGGTGGCGACGGCGCGAAGCTTCTCTTCGTACTTGCGCCCGTGGTGCGCGCAGAACAGCAGCTCGCTGCCGTTGACCTCGGCGGCGATGTAGGCCTGGGCGCCGCACGAGTCGCAGCGATCCATCGCGGTGAGACGGTACTCGAGGACGGCAGCGGCCTCAGTCGGTGTCGATGTGCTCATTTCTTGCCTCCTCGATTGCGTTGAACTCACGTACCGGTCATGAGATACAACCACGGGATTGTTTCGAGAATGCCGCGAACGGGTGACAGTTCGCTCACCGCGTACGGCCTTGCGCGACGGCGCGTGTCTGGACGGGGGCGTCGGCGGCCCCGGATACCCTTGAGGATTGTGACCACCGAGTACTCCGCCCATCATCTCCAAGTGCTCGAGGGTCTCGAGGCGGTTCGCAAGCGCCCCGGAATGTACATCGGCTCGACGGATTCGCGCGGTCTGATGCACTGTCTGTGGGAGATCATCGACAACGCCGTCGACGAGGCTCTCGCGGGCTACGGCACGCGCATCGACATCCTCCTGCACGCAGACGGGAGCGTCGAAGTGCGCGACCGCGCACGCGGCATCCCGGTCGACATCGAGCCGCGCACGGGCCTGTCCGGCGTCGAGGTGGTCTTCACGAAGCTGCACGCCGGTGGAAAGTTCGGCGGCGGATCGTACGCCGCATCCGGTGGTCTGCACGGTGTGGGCGCCTCGGTCGTCAACGCCCTCTCGGAGCGCCTCGACGTCGAGGTCGACCGCAACGGCAAGACGTGGGCGATGTCGTTCCACCGCGGCGAGCCCGGGGTGTTCGCGAACGGGTCGCCCGACTCGGCGTTCACCCCGTTCGAGGAGAGCAGCGAGCTCCGCGTGGTCGGCAAGGTCGCGAAGGGCGTGACCGGCAGCCGCATCCGCTATTGGGCCGACCGCCAGATCTTCACGAAGGACGCGACGTTCAACCTCGAAGAGCTCGAGCAGCGCGCGCGCCAGACGGCCTTCCTCGTGCCGGGTCTCGAGATCGTCATCCGCGACGAACGCGGAACCGTGAACGGAGAGGAGCCCGTCGAGACGAGCTTCCGCTACGACGGCGGCATCTCGGAGTTCGTCGAGTTCCTCGCGCCCGACGCGCCCGTGACCGACACGTGGCGTCTCACCGGCGAGGGCACGTTCACCGAGACGGTGCCGGTGCTCCAGCCGTCCGGCGCGATGGTGCCCACCGAGATCGAGCGCGAGTGCCACGTCGATATCGCGGTGCGCTGGGGCACCGGCTACGAGACGGTTCAGCGCTCGTTCGTCAACATCATCGCGACGCCCAAGGGCGGCACGCACCAGCAGGGGTTCGAACAGGGCCTCATGAAGGTGCTCCGCTCGCAGGTCGAGCAGAACGCACGGCGCCTCAAGGTCGGCAACGACAAGCTCGAGAAGGACGACATCCTCGCGGGGCTCACCGTCGTGCTCACGGTGCGCGTACCCGAGCCGCAGTTCGAGGGGCAGACGAAGGAAGTCCTCGGCACGCCGGCGGTGCGCCAGATCGTGTCGAACGTCGTCACGCGTGAGCTCACCGCGCGGTTCAGCTCCACGAAGCGCGACGACAAGGCGCAGTCGGCGGCGCTGCTCGAGAAGGTCGTCTCCGAGATGAAGGCGCGCATCTCGGCGCGCGCCCACAAAGAGACGCAACGGCGCAAGAACGCCCTCGAATCCTCGTCGCTGCCCGCGAAGCTCGTCGACTGCCGCTCGAACGACGTCGCCGATTCCGAGCTGTTCATCGTCGAGGGCGACTCGGCCCTCGGCACCGCGAAACTCGCCCGCAACAGCGAGTACCAAGCCCTCCTGCCGATCCGCGGCAAGATCCTCAACGTCCAGAAGGCGTCGATCAGCGACATGCTGTCGAACGCCGAATGCGCGTCGATCATCCAGGTCATCGGCGCGGGGTCGGGCCGCACCTTCGACCTCGACGCCGCCCGCTACGGCAAGATCATCCTCATGAGCGATGCCGACGTCGACGGCGCCCACATCCGCACGCTGCTGCTCACGCTTTTCTTCCGGTACATGCGGCCGCTCATCGAGGCGGGGCGCGTCTACGCCGCCGTTCCTCCGCTGCACCGCATCATCGTCATCAACCCGGGCTCGAAGCCCAACGAGACGATCTACACATACAGCGAGCAGGAGCTCCATGCGCTGCTGGCGAAGCTCACGAAGGCCGGCAAGCGGTGGCAGGAGCCCATCCAGCGCTACAAGGGCCTGGGCGAGATGGACGCCGAGCAGCTCGCGAGCACGACGATGGATCGCGCGGGGCGCCTGCTGCGGCGAGTGAATCTGACGGATGCCGAGGCGGCGGCATCCGTGTTCGAACTGCTCATGGGCAACGAGGTCGCACCGCGCCGCGAGTTCATCATCGACTCGAGCACGCGCCTGGACCGCGAGCGCATCGACGTCTGACGTCCATGGCCGGGCCTCCGACGCGCAACGACCGGCCCGGCTTCGATGCGGCGGCGATCCGCCGGTACTACGACCGCAACACGCGCGCGTTCCTCCGCTACGGTCACGGCGGCGGTGAGGGAGCGATCCATCGTGCCGTGTGGGGTCCCGGCGTGGGCGACCGGCAGCAGGCTCTCCACTACGTCGAAGACCGGATCGCCGGCGTGATCCGCGGGCGGGCCGGCGAGTCCGGGTCGGTGCACGTCGTCGATCTCGGATGCGGGGTGGGCGCGAGCCTCTGCTATCTCGCGGAGCGGATGCCCATGCGCGGCACCGGGATCACCCTCAGCCCCGAACAGGCCGCGATCGGACGCGCGCGGATCGCCTCGCTCGGCCTCGCCGACCGCGTGGCGTGCCGCGTGGGGGACTTCTCCGACCTGCCGTCGGACCTCGAGCCCGCGGACGTCGCGTTCGCGATCGAGTCGTTCGTGCACGCGCCCGATCCCGAGCGCTTCTTCGCGGAGTGCGCGCGCCTGGTACGGCCTGGCGGCGTGCTGGCGATCTGCGACGACATGCGGGGCTCAGGCGACGCCCGCGCGGCGGGCCGAACGCTCCGGCGGTTCGCGCGAGGCTGGCACGCCAACACGCTGCTCACACCCGGCGAGCTGCGGTCGATGGCGGAACGGGCCGGCTTCGTCCTCGAGTCGACCGAGCGACTGAGCGCGTACCTCGAGCTGCGCCGACCCCGTGATGTCGCGATCGCCGTGCTCATCGCGCCACTCGGCGTCCTTCCGCGGCGGTCGACGCGCCTCGATCCGCTCATCGGGGGCACCGCACTGCAGACGGGGTTGGCGAAGGGGTGGATCGACTACGACCTGACGGTGTTCCGCCGCACGCGAGCGGGTGCGGGTGTGTCGTAGGGGTTCGGCGCCTCAGCAGACGACGGTGCCGACCGCACCGATGACTCCGTCGAGCGGCTGACCCGACGCATCGCGCTTCGCGCCCGCGGGCGGGAGCGTGCGCACGCCCCCGTCGGAACCGACCGCGCGCGGCTCGTCGCCGACCCACGCGAGCGTGAGCGTGTCTTCGCCCTTGAGGAACCGCTGCGCCCGCACACCGCCTGTCGCGCGGCCCTTGGGTGGGAACTCGTCGAACAGCGAGACCTTTCCGGTTCCGGCATCCGTGCCCGACAGCGCCTGGGTGCTGCCGGCGATCGTGACGACGACGGTGTCGGATGCACCGGGCTGCACCGCTCCGAAGAAGACGACCTTCTCGCCCGAAGCGACGCGGATGCCCGCCATGCCGCCCGCCGAGCGGCCCTGGGGCCGCACCGCGGACGCGTCGAACCGGAGCAGCTGCGCGTCGCTCGTGACGAAGACGAGCTCCGCGTCGTCAGGTGCGGGCGCGGCGCCGACGACGGAATCGCCGTCCTTCAACGCGATGATCTCGACATCGTGCTTGTTGCCGAGCTCGGTCGCCGACACGCGCTTGACGACGCCCTGCGCCGTGCCGAGCGCGATGGGCGGCTCGCCCGTGAGGGGCACGAGCGCGACCACGTGCTCGCCGCCTGAAAGACCGAGGTACTGATCGGCTCGTGTTCCGGCGGCCGGCTGCACCGAGTTGCCCGGAACGGACGGCAGATCGACGGGGGAGAAGCGGATGAGGCGCCCCGCGGTCGTGACGGCCCCGACGTCGCCGCGCGTCGTCGTGTCGACCGACGAGCGGATGGCGTCGTGCTTGTATCGCCGCGAAGGCGTCACGATTCCGCCGCTCCCGTTCCCGTTGCCGTCGTCGCTCGTGCGGAGGTCGGCGCGCACCATGCGGCCCGTCGCGGAGAGGAACACCCGGCACGGCGCATCCGCGATCTGCAGGTCGGCCGCCGACGCGGCCGCACGCGACCGGGGCTGCACCGGGCCGCCGTTCATGAGCAGCGTGCGCCGCGGTGTGCCATACGTCTCGGCGACGGCGTCGAGCTCGCGGGCGACCTGCTGCCGCAGCAGCACGTCGCTGCCGAGGAGCTCCTCGAGCCGTGCGATCTCGGCCTGCAGCTCGTCGCGCTCGCGCTCGAGCTCGATGCGCGAGAACTTCGTGAGGCGACGCAGTCGGAGCTCGAGGATGTACTCGGCTTGGGGCTCGGTCAGGTCGAACACCGTCATGAGACGCGAGCGCGCCTGGTCGCCGTCGTCGGAGGTGCGGATGACCTGGATGACCTCGTCGATGTCGAGGATCGCGATGAGGAGGCCCTCGACGAGGTGCAGGCGCTCGCGCCGACGCGCGAGACGGAAGCGGCTGCGGCGCGTCACGACCTCGATGCGGTGGTCGAGGTAGACGCGCAGCAGCTCCTTGAGGCCGAGCGTCTGCGGCTGCCCGTTCACGAGGGCGACGTTGTTGATGCCGAACGAGTCCTCGAGCGGCGTCAGTCGGTACAGGTGCTCGAGGACGGCCTGCGGGTCGAACCCGGTCTTGATGCCGATCACCAGGCGAAGGCCGTTGCGTCGATCGGTGAGGTCGGTGACGTCGGAGATGCCCTGCAGCTTCTTGCTGTTGACCGCGTCCTTAATCTTCTCGATGATCCGCTCGGGACCGACGAGATACGGCAGCTCTGTGACGACGAGTCCGGTGCGGCGGGGGCCCAGCGGCTCGATCGAGACCTTCGCGCGCGTGCGGAACGAACCCCGACCAGTCGTGTAGGCGTCTTTGATGCCGTCGAGTCCGACGATGACGCCGCCCGAGGGCAGGTCGGGGCCGGGCACGAACTCCATGAGGTCTTCGACCGTGGCATCCGGGTTCTCGAGCAGATGGTTCGCCGCGGCGACCACCTCGATGAGGTTGTGCGGGGCCATGTTGGTCGCCATGCCGACCGCGATGCCGGATGCGCCGTTGACGAGGAGGTTCGGGAACGCCGCCGGCAGCACCTCGGGCTGCTGGAACTGGCCGTCGTAGTTGGGGATGAAGTCCACGACGTCTTCATCGAGGTTCTCGGTGAGCGCGAGGGCCGCGGGCGCGAGGCGCGCCTCGGTGTAGCGCGGGGCGGCGGGGCCATCGTCGAGCGAGCCGAAGTTGCCGTGGCCGTCGACGAGGGGCACACGCAGCGAGAACGGCTGCGCGAGCCGGACAAGCGCGTCGTAGATGGCGGCGTCGCCGTGTGGGTGGAGCTTTCCCATCACTTCGCCGACGACGCGCGCGCTCTTGACATGACCGCGATCGGGGCGCAGGCCCATGTCGGCCATCTGGAAGAGGATGCGTCTCTGCACGGGCTTCAGGCCGTCGCGCGCGTCCGGGAGGGCGCGCGAGTAGATCACCGAATAGGCGTATTCGAGGAAGGACCCCTGCATCTCGGCGGAGACATCGACGTCTTCGATGCGGCCGTGGTCGGCAGGGGCGGATTCAGTGCGGGATGCGGGCATGGACGTTCTTCGGGCCTCGGTTCGAGGGGCCGTGTGCGCGGTGTGCGAGACTGGCCCCGATGTCCCTCAGCCTACCGGCGGACCCGCCGTCGGCCCGGAGCCTCACCGGGCTCGTGCCGCAACTGATCGACGCGCTGCGCCGTGGGGAGGGGTCGACGCCGCACACATCGTCGGGCGGGCCGGATGCGCCGTGGTTCCCTCCGGCATCGAGCGTGATCCTCTTCGTGGTCGACGGCCTCGGGGTGCACAACCTCTCGTCGCGCTCCGGTCACGCGCGGTTCCTCACGTCGGTTCGCGCGAGGAAGGACGTCGCCCGCACGGTGTTCCCGTCGACGACCGCGTCGGCGCTGTCGAGCCTCCTCACGGGCGAAGGCCCGGGCCGGCACGGGATCGTCGGCTACCGCGCGCTCGAGCCGGAATCCGACCGCGTGCTCAACCAGCTCCGCGGGTGGGACACCGACGGGCTCGACCCGTGGACGTGGCAGCGCGCGGAGCCCCTCCTGCTGCGCGAGGCGACCGCCGGGCGCCCGGTGTTCGTCGTGACGAAGTCCGAGTACGAGAACACGGGATTCACCGTCGCGACGATGCGCGGTGCGGCGTTCGTCGGCGAGAACGACTTCACGACGCGAGTGGATCGCGCGGCCGAGCTGGCGGCGCGGCATCCGGGCGCCCTCATCTACCTCTACGTGCCGGATCTCGACGCGATCGGTCACCGGCGCGGCTGGGAGTCCGACGGCTGGAGCACGGCGCTCGAGCGCGTCGACTCCGCCGCGCGGAGACTGTCGGAGTCGCTGGCGCCCGGCGTCGGGCTCGTGGTGACGGCCGACCACGGCATGATCGACGTTCCGCGCCACCGTCATGTGCTGCTCGAGGAGGGCAGCCCGCTGGTCGAAGGCGTGCGTCACATCGGCGGGGAACCGCGGATGCTCCACCTCTACGCCGAGCCCGGGGCGGCCGGTCACGTGCTGACGGCGTGGCGCGATGTCGAGGCGTCGCGGTCGTGGATCGTGTCACGCGACGAGGCGATCGCTGCGGGGCTGTTCGGCGAGGTCGACGAGGCTGTGCGGGCGCGCATCGGCGACGTGCTCGTCGCGGCGCGATCCGGCATCGCGTACTACGACGACCGACTTGCCGACAAGGCGCCGCAGCGGATGGTCGGGCAGCACGGATCGCTCACCGACGAGGAGCGGATCGTGCCGCTCATCCGCCTCGGCGCGTTCGCGCGACAGTAGGAGTGAGGGACGGCTGCACTTCGTCTCGCTTCGCCCGCTCAGCGTTGACCCGAGTCGCCTCAACCCGTCCGGGGTGCGTTGACCCGGCCTGGGTCATTCCTCGGTGCGGGCGCCGAAGACGATCTCGTCCCAGGACGGCATCGCGGCGCGGCCCTTGCGGCGACCCGACGACTCGCCCACGGCGGACTGGGTGGGAAGCGAAAGGGGCGCCGGCTCGTGGCGCTGCGGGGGTTCCGTCTCGGGCTCTTCTTCGGTCGGCGCCTCGTCGTAGCCCGGCTCGAGCGCGTCGAAGAGCGCGACGGGCGCGTGCGTGCGCACGGGCGCCGACTCCTCCGCGGTGGGTGCGGGCTCGCGCTGACCGCGCCGGCGGCGCAGTGCCTCGAGCAGGTCGGCCGTCTCGGCGGAGGTCACGACAGTCTCTTCGGCGCGCTTGATCGCGGCCTTCTGCACCGCGGGGGCGACCGGAGTGGGCAGCTCGGGCGACTCCAGGTCCGCCTCGGGCGGACGGCGCGGACCGAAGGCGCCGCTGTCGAAGCGCGAGTCGTCTTTCGGCGGGGCCGCGTCGAGGGCACGCAGACGGGGGATGAGGCCTTCGGGCAACGAGCCCTGGCGAGACAGCTGGATCGCGTCGGAATTGAGGGGCGACAGCGTCGTGCGTCGGGGGTCGAAGCCCCAGCGGGCGTCATGATCGACGTCGTTCGCGGTGAACTCGAGCTTCACGATCCAGCCCGAGTGGTCCTTCCAACTCGTCCACCGTTCGCCCGTGGCACCCGCCTCACTCAGCTTCGCGCGCACGGCCGCGCCGAACGTCGGCAGCGCGTCGTGCTCGAGCTCGCCGCCGAGCAGCACGGGCACGGCGAGCGCCTGCCCGACGATGTGCTCGCGCTCGGCCAGTACGGGGCCCTCGTAGCGGGCGACGTCCTCCACACGGATGCCGAGGAGGTTCGCCACCTCATCGGCCGACAGCCCGGCCCGGATGTGGGCCTGGATCTCGCGCGGGCTGGCCTTGGGTGCGGAAGCCTCGGCCGTGCGGTCGCGGTGGGCGCGCCGCAACTCCATGCGCAGGGCATCGTCGACGGGAAGTGCGAAGCGCTCGCCCGACTCGGTGGCCAGGACGAGCACGTCGTCTTCGGTTCCGATGACTCTGAGCTGTTCCATGGGGGACGCCTCTCCGATCCGGCGGTGGTGACCATGCTGACACAGGGCATCCCGGGCGGCGGGAATATCCGACGCGTGCCGCGAGTTTAACCGCCGAGCGAATCGCGATCAGCATTTGCGAAAAGCACAGCAGTCGTGCAAACTATCGCCGCCCGACGGGCATAGGCACGCTGCACAACCGGAAGTTGAGACGTTCACGCATGGCAACCGACTATGACGCCCCCCGCAAGACCGAGGACGACAGCGAGTCGATCGAAGCTCTCAAGGAGCGCGTGCCCGACAAGCTCTCGGGTTCTGTCGACGTCGAAGATGCCGACAACCCCTCGGGCTTCGAACTGCCGGGTGCAGACCTCTCCGACGTCGAGCTCGATGTCGTCGTCCTGCCTCCTCAGGAGGACGAGTTCACGTGCTCGAACTGCTTCCTCGTGAAGCACCGCTCGCAACTCGACCACGAGGAGGCCAGCGGCCCTATCTGTGTGGAGTGCGCCTGACCTGAGCGCGGCGCACCGCCGCTGCGAGCCGATCCGGCGTCCGCGATGAGATGACCCACGACGGGGTCGGGTCGTCCGGATCGGCGACATCCACCACGACGATCCCGTCGATCCCTCCGCGGATGAGGTGCCATGACCGCGGATGCAGGCCCGAACCCCGTGCGATGCGCGCGTCCTCGCCCGTGAGCGCGTGAGGATTCTCGAGCAGTGAGACGGGGATGTGGGCGCGTCCCGCCCGCAGCTCGCCGTCGCGCACCTCGACCACGGGCGACACGACGATCAGGGCGACGACCACGAGCAGGCCGACCGCGAGTCCCGCGATGAGCGCGATGGTCGTGTCGATCGGGGCGACGACGAGTGCGGCCATCGGCGCACACACCGCCGCGGCGGCGAGCACCCACAGCGAGGGGCTCAGGCGTTCGCGATACGTCGGCTGGGCGGACTCGCCGCCGCCATGGCCTGCTGGCTTCTGCATTACCCTCGATGCGTGACTGAAACGGTGGACGTCCTCATTATCGCCCCCGAGGCTCCCGCCTACGCGCACCCCGGCGACGCCGGCGCCGATCTCGTCGCGGCCGAATCGGTGCGCCTCGAGCCCGGTCAGCGTGCGCTGGTCGGCACGGGCGTGCGCATCGCGCTCCCGGAGGGGTACGTGGCCTTCGTCGTGCCGCGCAGCGGACTGGCCGCCAAGCACGGGATCACGATCGTCAACGCCCCCGGAACAGTCGACGCAGGTTACCGTGGCGAGATCAAGGTGTCGCTGCTGAACACCGACGCGGAGAACACGTTCGATGTGAACGTCGGCGACCGCATCGCCCAGCTCATCGTCATGCCCGTGCCGCGGGCGCGATTCATCCCGGTCGAGACGCTTCCCGAGAGCGTGCGAGGCGAAGGCGGCTTCGGCTCGACCGGTTTCAGCTCGAACGGTTCCAATAAGGACGGAGTCCCCGCATGACCGACGTACCGCCCCCCGACGCTCCCAAGAGCGCTCCCGCAGATCGGGCGACCGCCGGTCCGTTCGACGAGTCCGAGGCCAACCCGGTCCGCCCCTACATCGACCTCGGCGGCATCAAGGTGCTGCCGCGCGAGGGTCTGAACCTCCGTCTCGAGGTCGAAGAGCAGACCAAGCGCATCGTCGCCGTCGGTCTCGACTACGCCGACTCGACCCTCCAGGTGCAGCCGTTCGCAGCGCCCCGGAACGCGGGACTGTGGGAGGAGACGCGCGAGCAGATCCGCACGCAGATCCGCCAGCAGGGCGGCCGCGTCGAGGAGCGCGAGGGTCCGCTGGGCGCCGAGCTCCTCGCCGAGGTGCCCGTCGTCGCGGGCGCGGGCGGCCAGGCCGGAAAGCGCATCGCGCGCTTCGTGGGCGTCGACGGTCCGCGTTGGTTCCTGCGCGGCGTGATCGGCGGCGCCGCAGCGGTCGACGTCGAGGCCGCCGCGAAGGTCGAGGACCTCTTCCGCTCGATCGTCGTGGTCCGCGGCGGATCGCCCATGCCCCCGCGCGACCTCATTCCGCTGCGGATGCCCGCGACCCCGGGATCGGCGTGAGCGACCCGACGGATGCCCCATCCGGCGCCCCCGAGCAGCACGAGCCCGCGCCGCGCGAGCAGTCCGCCTCGGACCTGATGGGCGCGGCGCTCGGCGCCGCCGCTCGCAGGGCGGGCCTCGACCCGTCGAAGGAGGCGCAGACGCACCACGTCGTGTGGGCCGCGATGGGCGGCTGGCGCGGTGTGCTGGAGTCCGTCCTTCCGGGGCTCGTGTTCATCGTCGCGTACACGGTCACGTTGGAGCCTGCGACGGAGGACGGCGCGACCTCTCAAGGCAATCTGTGGCTGTCGCTCGGGCTGTCGGTCGGCGTCGCTGCGATCTTCGCAATCATTCGCCTCATCCAGCGCTCGCCCGTATCCGCGGCGCTCGGTGGTCTCATCGCCGTCGCGGCCGCCGCGGCGCTTGCGCTTCTCACCGGACGTGCCGAGACGAACTTCATCCCGGGCTTCATCACCAATGCGCTGTACGGCACGGCGTTCCTCGTGTCGGCTCTCATCGGGTGGTCGCTGATCGGCCTCGCATCCGGATTCCTCATGGGCGAGGGGACGGCGTGGCGACGCGACAAGCGCAAGCGCCGCGTCTTCTTCTGGCTCGCGATCGCGTGGGCGGCGCTGTTCTACGCGCGGCTCGCGCTGCAGTTCCCGCTCTACCTCGCCGGAGACGTGACCGCACTCGGCACGCTCAAGCTCATCATGGGGCTGCCGCTGTTCGCACCGCTCGTCGCGGTGACGTGGCTCGCGGTGCGCGCGGCCTACGCGAAGACCCCGCGCGAACCGGAGGCCGCGGCGGGGGAGTGATACATTTATCTTGATATCAAGATAAATTGCGCTCGCGTGCGGGATTAGGGCGACCTCACTGGCCGTCGGTCCGCGCGCGGGGGAAGATGGGGATGCGAGGCGCCCGCGCCCACCCCGCCGACAGAGGAGACTGACGTGTCCACGGTTGACAGCTTCGGTGCCAGGAGCACCCTGACGGTCGGCAGCACCGACTACGAGATCTTCCGCATCGACAAGGTCGCCGGCTACGAGAAGCTTCCGTTCAGCCTCAAGGTGCTGCTCGAGAACCTGCTTCGCACCGAGGACGGCGCGAACGTGACCAAGGAGCAGATCCAGGCCCTCGGGTCGTGGAACCCGAAGGCCGAGCCCGACACCGAGATCCAGTTCACGCCGGCGCGCGTCGTGATGCAGGACTTCACCGGCGTTCCGTGCATCGTCGACCTCGCGACGATGCGCGAGGCCGTCACCGAGCTGGGTGGCGACCCCAACAAGATCAACCCCCTCTCGCCGGCCGAGCTCGTCATCGACCACTCGGTCATCGCCGACCTGTTCGGGCGCGAGGACGCGCTCGAGCGCAACGTCGAGATCGAGTACGAGCGCAACGGCGAGCGCTACCAGTTCCTGCGCTGGGGCCAGACCGCGTTCGACGACTTCAAGGTCGTGCCTCCGGGCACGGGCATCGTGCACCAGGTGAACATCGAGCACCTCGCCAAGGTCGTCTACGACCGTGAGGTGAACGGCGTGCTCCGCGCCTACCCCGACACGTGCGTCGGCACCGACTCGCACACGACGATGGTCAACGGCCTCGGCGTGCTCGGCTGGGGCGTCGGCGGCATCGAGGCCGAGGCGGCCATGCTCGGCCAGCCCGTGTCGATGCTCATCCCGCGCGTCGTGGGCTTCAAGCTCACGGGCGAGATCCCCGCGGGCGTCACGGCGACCGACGTCGTGCTCACGATCACCGACATGCTGCGCAAGCACGGCGTCGTGGGCAAGTTCGTCGAGTTCTACGGCGAGGGTGTGGCATCCGTCCCGCTCGCCAACCGCGCCACCATCGGCAACATGAGCCCCGAGTTCGGCTCGACCGCGGCGATCTTCCCGATCGACGACGTGACGCTCGACTACCTGCGCCTCACGGGCCGCTCCGACGAGACGGTCTCGCTCGTCGAGGCGTACGCCAAGGAGCAGTCGCTGTGGCACGACCCGGCCAACGAGCCGAACTTCAGCGAGTACATGGAGCTCGACCTGTCGACGGTCGTTCCGTCGATCGCCGGCCCGAAGCGCCCGCAGGACCGCATCCTGCTGTCGGAGGCGAAGGAGAAGTTCGAAGAGGACATCCTCGCGTACGCCGAACCGTGCACGTCGGAGGACATCGTCGACCTCGAGTCGAAGCACTCGTTCCCGGCATCCGACCCCGGTGCCGTCCCCGGTGAGGAAGACCCCGACACGCGCCCCGTCCACATCAACAGCGGCGGTCCGAAGTCGGTCACGAAGCCGATCACGATCGAGCCGAAGGACGGTCAGCCCTACACCATCGACCACGGCGCGGTGACCCTCGCGGCGATCACGTCGTGCACGAACACGTCGAACCCGTCGGTCATGGTCGCCGCCGGTCTGCTCGCCCGCAAGGCGCGCGAGAAGGGCCTCAAGCAGAAGCCGTGGGTGAAGACGACGCTCGCGCCCGGCTCGAAGGTCGTCACCGACTACTACGAGAAGTCGGGCCTCGACAAGGACCTCGAGGCGCTCGGCTTCTACACGGTCGGCTACGGCTGCACGATCTGCATCGGCAACTCGGGTCCGCTCATCGAGGAGGTGTCGTCGGCGGTCAACGAGCACGACCTCGCCGTGACCGCGGTGCTCTCGGGCAACCGCAACTTCGAGGGCCGCATCAGCCCCGACGTCAAGATGAACTACCTCGCTTCGCCTCCGCTCGTCGTGGCGTACGCGTTGGCCGGCTCGATGCACTTCGACTTCGAGACCGACCCGCTGGGCAAGGACCAGGACGGCAATGACGTCTTCCTCAAGGACATCTGGCCGGCGCCCGAAGAGGTGCAGGAAGTCGTCGACTCGTCGATCTCGCGTGAGCAGTTCATCACGCAGTACAAGACGGTCTTCGAGGGCGACGAGCGCTGGAAGAACCTGCCCACGCCGACCGGCCCCGTGTTCGAGTGGGACGAGGACTCCACGTACGTCCGCAAGGCTCCGTACTTCGACGGCATGACGATGGAGCTGGAGCCGGTCACCGACATCACGGGCGCGCGCGTCATGGCGACGCTGGGCGACTCCGTCACGACCGACCACATCAGCCCGGCCGGCTCGATCAAGGCCGGCACCCCCGCCGCGCAGTACCTCACCGAGCACGGCGTCGCGCAGAAGGACTTCAACTCGTACGGCTCGCGTCGCGGCAACCACGAGGTGATGATCCGCGGCACGTTCGCGAACATCCGCCTGAAGAACGAGATCGTTGCGGCGGTCAACGACGGCCAGATCGTCGAGGGCGGCTACACGCGCGACTTCACGCAGCCGGGCGGCCCGCAGTCGTTCATCTACGACGCGTGCATGAACTACCAGGCGCAGAACATCCCGCTGGTCGTGTTCGGCGGCAAGGAGTACGGCTCCGGCTCGTCGCGCGACTGGGCCGCCAAGGGCACGCGCCTGCTGGGCGTGAAGGCGGTCATCGCCGAGAGCTTCGAGCGCATCCACCGTTCGAACCTCATCGGCATGGGCGTCGTGCCGCTGCAGTTCCCGGCCGGCGAGAGCTGGAAGTCGCTCGGCCTCGACGGCACCGAGATCATCTCGATCGAGGGTCTCGAGCAGCTGAACGACGGCATCACGCCGAAGACCGTCAAGGTCACGGCCGAGCCCAGCGAGTTCTCGCCCGAGGGCAAGCAGACGGTCACGTTCGACGCCGTCGTGCGCATCGACACGCCCGGCGAGGCGGACTACTACCGCAACGGCGGCATCCTGCAGTACGTGCTCCGCTCGCTCGTCTGAGCGTCGCACGCCTCGCGCGTCAGGCCCCGGAACCCCGCGGTTCCGGGGCCTCTCGCATCCCCAGGAGATCCAGCACGCTCGTGAGTGCTCTTCGCCGGGGCCGCCGTGCTCGGCGAGCTCGGCATCCGTCGTGTCGTCCGGCCACGCCGCCCACGTCTGCGAGCGGTTGACCGCGTGTGAGCTTCGCGTCGGCGAGGAGCCTGTCGCTGTCGCCGTCGACCTCCCACTCGGCGACGTAGGTCGAACGCGTGTACGCCGGCGGGGGAGCCGTAGACATCGAAGTGGGGCGCGCCCGCTGGAGCGCGCGCGGCCTGCATCCGTCTCGATCGTCAACACCGTCGACCACGGCCGCACGTGCACCTGCTCCAGCTCGCCGAGCGGCTCCATGCCTCGCGCGCGCAGGCATTCGCGCGCCCGCAGGGCGATCTCGCCCAGCCGGCGGGGGTCGGTCACGCGGACGGAGAAGGGAATCGCCACGCGGAGTGGGTACGGGTTTCTCGGACCGGCCGCACAGCCCCCGCGGACTAAACTGTGTCGGGTCATCCGATGGTCGGATGCGCCACGAGGCGACTGCGAAGGGAGACGGATGCCGCTTCTTCCGTCGATCAAGGGTCCGCGTGACCTCGATTCGCTGAGTGTCCGCGAGCTCGAGCAGCTCGCCGCCGAGATCCGCGCGTTCCTCATCGAGAACGTCGCCCGCACGGGTGGTCATCTCGGCCCGAACCTCGGCATCGTCGAGCTCACGATCGCGATCCACCGGGTCTTCGATTCGCCGGACGACCCCATCGTGTTCGACACCGGGCATCAGTCGTACGTCCACAAGCTCATCACGGGGCGGCAGGACTTCTCGAAGCTTCGCGCGCGCGGCGGACTCGCCGGGTACCCGCAGCGCTCCGAGAGCCCGCACGACGTCGTCGAGTCGTCGCACGCGTCGAGCTCGCTGAGCTGGGCCGACGGCATCTCGCGTGCTCTCACGCGCACCGGCCGTCGCGATCGGCACGTCGTGGCCGTCGTCGGTGACGGCGCGCTCACGGGCGGCATGACGTGGGAGGCGCTCAACAACATCTCCGACGACAACGACCGCAACCTCGTGATCGTCGTCAACGACAACGGCCGCTCCTATGCGCCGACGATCGGCGGCATGGCGCGCTACCTCAACCGCGTGCGCACCGCCGAGGCGTACCGCAACCTGCACCGCGGATCCGACAACCTCTTCCGCAAGCTCGGCCCCGCCGCCCGCGCCGTGTATCGCGGGGTGCGGGGCGGCACGCATGGATTCCTCTCGCGGTTCACCAACAACGCGGCGCTCTACTCGAACCTCGACATCAAGTACCTGGGCCCGGTCGACGGACACGATCTCGCGTCGCTCATCGAGACGCTCGAGCTCGCGAAGCAGTACGGCGCGCCGGTCATCGTGCACGCGATCACCGAGAAGGGCCGCGGCTATCAGCCGGCGCTCGACGACGAGGCCGACCAGTTCCACGCCGTCGGAAAGATCGATCCGGTCACCGGCAAGACAGTCGGCAAGACGGGCGCCACGGATGACTGGACCGACGTCTTCGCCGACGAGCTTGTGCGGGTCGGCGAGGCGAACGACGACGTCATCGCGATCACGGCCGCGATGCTCCGGCCGACCGGGCTTCTCCCGTTCGCGCAGCGCTTCCCCGACCGCGTGTACGACGTCGGCATCGCCGAGCAGCACGCGGTCGCGGCGGCCGCCGGGCTCGCGTACGGCGGGCTGCATCCGGTCGTCGCGATCTACGCGACCTTCATGAACCGTGCGTTCGACCAGGTGCTCATGGACGTCGCGCTGCACCGCGCCGGAGTCACCTTCGCACTCGACCGCGCGGGCGTCACGGGGCCCGACGGCCCGAGTCACCACGGCATCTGGGACCTGGCGATGCTCCAGCTCGTCCCGCACATCCGAATCGCCGTGCCGCGCGACGCGGAGCGTCTGCGCGAGGAGCTTCAGGAGGCGGTGGCCGTCACGGACGCCCCCACCGTCATCCGCTACCCGAAGGGCGCGGTCGCGCCCGAGCTTCCCGCGATCGAGCGCCTGTCCGACGGCGTCGACGTGCTCGTGCGGTCCGACGCGCAGGATGTGCTCCTCGTGGGCATCGGCCCCATGGCGCACATCGCCGTCGACGTCGCCGACCGCCTCCGCGCGCAGGGCATCGGAGCGACCGTGGTGGACCCACGGTGGGTCATCCCGGTGCAGCCGTCGATCGTCGAGCTCGCGGCGGCGCACCGCCTCGTGATCACGATCGAGGACGGCATCCGGGTCGGCGGAATCGGCACGCGCGTGCGCCAGGTGCTGCGCGAGGCGGGTATCGACACAGCCGTCGACGAGTTGGGCGTGCCCGACGAGTTCATCGATCACGCGAGTCGCGAGCAGATCCTCGCCGACGCGGGGCTGACGCCGTCGAAGATCGCGCACGACGTCGTCGCGCAGGTGCTCGGCACCCGCGTCCCCGTCGCGCGCGGTGCCGCCGCGAACGAGCTGCCGACCCTCAAGGCGTTCGCCCGCGCCGACGAAGAGAGCCGCTGACGCCCTGTCGCCGCGCGCGTCGGGAGCGGGCTCCCCGCCGTGGAAGCATGGACGGGTGAGCACCGCCAATCTGACCCGCGAGGAGACCGCCGCGCGGTCCGCATCCGTGACCGTCCGCACCGCCCGCGTCGAGCTGGACGTGACGACCGCTCCCGATCCCGACCAGAGCGGGTTCGCGACGGTCAGCATTCTCGAGATCGAGACGGATGCCGCAGGCGGCGGTGTCGACACGTGGGTCGACTTCATCGGCGAGGGCGTCGACTCCGTCGAGGTCGACGGCGTCTCACGACCCGTCGAATGGGACGGGTCCCGCATCCGGCTCACCGGCCTCCGCGGACGCCAGACGGTGCGGATCGCGGCGCGCGGGGCGTACAGCCGGTCAGGGGAGGGGCTGCACCGCTTCGTCGATCCCGTCGACGACCAGACCTACCTGTACACGCACTACGAGCCCGCCGACGCCCGCCGTGTCATGGCGTGCTTCGAGCAGCCCGACATGAAGGCGCGGTACACGTTCGTCGTGACCGCGCCCGCCGGCTGGCTCGTGCTCTCCAACCAGGAGGTCGCGTCGACCGACGCCCACCGCGATGCGCAGCGCGTGGAGTTCGCCGAGACGCTTCCGATCTCGAGCTACATCACGGCGGTCGCGGCCGGACCGTACCACCGGGTCGAGGGGGAGTGGCGCCGGGGCGAGCAGGAGATCGTGCTCGGCGTTCACTGCCGGGCCTCACTCGCGGAGCACCTCGACTCCGACGAGATCCTCGAGATCACCGGCCAGGGCCTCGACTTCTTCACGGATGCATTCGAGTACCCGTATCCGTGGGGCAAGTACGACCAGATCTTCGTGCCCGAGTACAACATCGGCGCGATGGAGAACCCCGGACTGGTCACCTTCACCGAGTCCTACATCTTCCGCGGTGCGTCGACGGTCGCGCAGCACGAAGCGCGTGCGAACACGATCCTCCATGAGATGGCGCACATGTGGTTCGGCGACCTCGTCACGATGCGCTGGTGGGACGACCTGTGGCTCAAGGAGTCCTTCGCCGACTACATGGGCGCGCACGCGACCGCCGCGGTCACGCGGTTTCCGGATGCGTGGGTGACGTTCGCGACCAGGCGCAAGGCGTGGGCGTATCAGCAGGATCAGCTGCCCACGACGCATCCGATCGTCGCCGACATCCACGATCTCGAGGCAGCGAAGCTGAACTTCGACGGCATCACGTACGCCAAGGGCGCGTCGGTGCTCAAGCAGCTCGTGGCGTTCGTCGGCGAGGCGGCGTTCTTCGAGGGCGCCCGGCGGTACTTCGCGGCGCACGCCTTCGGGAACACGACGCTGGGCGATCTTCTCCGCCACCTCGAGGAGGCATCCGGGCGCGATGTGCACGCATGGTCGCGTGCGTGGCTCGAGACGACCGGCGTCTCCACCATCCGGCTCGAGCGCGACACCGAAGGCGCCGTCCTCGTTCAGACCGATCCGCGTCCGCATCGGCTCCGCATCGGGCTGTACGCGCTGCGAGACGGTCGACTAAAGCGCACGGCTGCCGTCGACGCCGATGTCCTTGCAGAGCGCACGCCGCTCGGTGCGCTCGCCCCTGCGGACCTCGTCCTCCCCAACGACGGAGATCTCACATACGCCAAGGTGCGGCTCGACGATGCGTCGCTCGCGACGGTCGAGCGGTCGCTGTCGACGCTGGACGACGCCCTCGCTCGCGGGCTGGTGTGGTCGGCGCTGTGGAATGCGACACGCGACGGCGAGCTGCCGGCCGCACGATACGTGGAAATCGTCCGGCGCCACGCTCGCGCAGAGACCCACTCCGCTCTCCGCTCCGACGTGCTCGCCAACGCGGCGTTCGCGATCGGGCACTACGTGGCGGACGACGCCCGGCCTCGGGAATGGGCCGCGTGGCTGGAGACCGCGTGGGAGGGCATGCACACGGCCGAAGCCGGCGGCGATGCGCAACTGGCCTGGGCGCGCGCCGTCGGCGTCGCGGCTTCGCACGACGACGCGCGCGCAGAGGAGCTGCGCGATATGCTCGCGGGCACGCTCGCGGCTCCGCACGGCCTGCAGCTGGATCCGGAGCTGCGCTGGACATGGCTCGCGGCCCTTTCAGCCACCGGCCACGCCACCGCGGAGGACGCCGACGAGGAGCTCCGGCGCGACCCGACCGCGAAGGGCCGCACCGCGCACCGCACGGTACTCGCGGCGCGACCGGACCCCGAGGTTCGGGGCGCCGCGTGGCACGCGGCGTGGGATGACACAACGCTCACGAACGACCATCTCAGCGCGACGATCGCCGGTGTGCGCGCCGGCGGGCGACGGGACCTCATCGCGGCCTTCGACGAGGAGTACTTCGCGCGCATCCGCGGCGTGTGGGAAGAGCGGAGCATCGAGATCGCCACACGCCTCGTACGCGGACTGTTCCCCGAGCGGGACTCCCTCGATCTCGTGGACGGGTGGCTCGCGAACAACGAGGATGCACCTGCGGCGCTGCGCCGAATCGTCGTGGAGCAGCGCGACCATCTCGCGCGCGACCTGCGGGTCCGCGCGGTTCAGTCGCCGTCGACCGCGGTGTGACTTTCCGGCAGCGCACAGACGACGAGAAGGGCGGCCCCGTGGGGACCGCCCTTCTCCTGTCTTTGCTGGAACAGGTCAGGCACCGACGCCCTTGATGGGCGGGTGGTGGAAGGTGTCGCCGAAGACGCGCTCGGATGCGCCCTCGCGATCGAGGTACGGGGATGCGCCGCCGTCGATGAAGGGCCAGCCGGCACCGAGGATGAGGCACAGGTCGATGTCTTCGACCTCGGGAACGACCCCTTCGTCGAGCATGATCTTGATCTCCTGTGCGAGGCCGTCCTGCACGCGGCGGAGGATCTCGCCCTCGGTCGCGGGAGTCGAGCCGACCGCTCCCTTGAGCGTCTTCTCGGCGGCCTTCGTCCAGCCGGTGACCTTGCCGTTCTTGTCCTTCTCGACGACCTCGGGCAGCTCCGCGAGCGCGTGGAAATTCTCGTTCGCGTAGAAGCGGTCGGGGAACGCGCGCACCATCGTGTCCTGCACGTGGGCCGCGACCTTCCAGCCGACGAGGTCGATGAGCTGGAACGGCGTCATCGGAAGGCCGAGCGGCTGGAAGGCCTTCTCGACCGTCAGGAGAGGGGTGCCCTGGTAGACGGCGCGGGCGGCTTCGCCCATGACCTTCGCGAGGAGTCGGTTGACGACGAAACCCGGCGCGTCGGCGGTCAGGACCGCGTTCTTGCCGAGGTTCTTCGCGACGACGAACGCGGTCGAGAGCGCGGCATCCGCCGTCTGCGGCGTCTTCACGATCTCGATGAGCGGCATGACCGCGACCGGGTTGAAGAAGTGGAATCCGACGAGCCGCTCGGGGCGGGCGAGCTTGGAGCCGATCTCCTCGACCGAGAGAGAGGAGGTGTTCGTCGCGAGGATCGCGTCCTCGGCGATGATCTGCTCCATCGCGGCGAAGACCTGCTGCTTGACGCCGACCTCCTCGAAGACGGCCTCGATGACGAAGTCGCAGTCCGCGTACAGGCTCTTGTCGGTCGTGCCGGTCACGAGAGCGCGGAGCTTGTTGGCGGTGTCGCCGTCGAGACGACCCTTCGCCTCGAGCTTGCCGATCTCTTCGTGGATGTAAGCCACGCCCTTGTCGACGCGCTCCTGGTCGAGGTCGGTGATGAGCACGGGCACCTGGAGCTTGCGCACGAACAGCAGCGCGAACTGGCTCGCCATGAGGCCGGCGCCGACGATGCCGACCTTCGTGACCTTCTTCGCGAGCTCCTTGTCGGGTGCGCCCACCGGGCGCTTCGCGCGCTTCTGCACGAGGTCGAACGCGTACATCGACGCGGCGAACTGGTCGCCTGCGACGAGCTCGGCGAGGGCCTCGTCCTCACGCTCGAAGCCTTCGGCCTTCGTGCCGCTGCGCGCCTTGTCGAGCAGGTCGAGTGCGACGTACGGCGAACGGGGAACGGTGCCGATCTTCGACTCCAGCATGCCGCGCGCGACCTTGATCGCGACCGGCCACTTCATGGTGCGCTCGAGCTTGCCCGGCTTGTTCTTGCGCTCGACCTTGATCGCGCCCGACAGCACGCCGTCGGCCCAGCGCAGCGAGTCCTCGAGGTAGTTCGCCGCCGGGAAGATCGCATCGACGATCCCGAGGTCGAACGCCTGCTGCGGCTTGAGCGTGCGGTTCTGCTTGAGCGGGTTCGAGATGATGACGTCGAGCGCGTTCTCGATGCCGATGAGGTTCGGCAGCAGGTAGGCGCCGCCCCAGCCGGGGATGAGGCCGAGGAACACCTCGGGGAGCGCGAGCGCGGCAGCCGACGCGTCGACCGTGCGGTACGTCGAGTTCAGGGCGATCTCGAGGCCGCCGCCGAGCGCGAGCCCGTTCACGAACGCGAAGGAGGGAACGCCGAGCTCGTCGAGCTTGCCGAACACGTGGTGGCCGAGCTGGGCGATGAGGCGGGCGTTGTCCTTCGAGCCGACGCGCGAGATGTCGGACAGGTCCGCACCTGCCGCGAGGATGTACTGCTTGCCGGTCACCCCGACCGCCTGGATCTCGCCCGCGGCCGCACGCGTCTTGAGCGCGTCGAGCGTCGCGCCGAGCTCCTTGAGCGTCGTGTGCCCCAGGGTGTTGGGACGGGTGTGGTCGCGCCCGTTGTCGAGCGTGATGAGCGCGAGGACCTTGCCGGAGGGCAGGCGGACGTCGCGCACGCGCGAGTGCGTGACGACCTCGCCTTCCGCGAGCGCGTCAAGCGGAGAGAAGTCGATCTTTTCGTAGTCGGTCATCGATCGTTCCCGGTCCTCAGTGCTTCTTCTTCTTGCCGTCGTAGTGCGGGTTCTCCCAGATCACGGACCCGCCCTGCCCGAGGCCGACGCACATCGCGGTCAGGCCGTAGCGCACGTCGGGACGCTCGGCGAACTGCGCCGCGAGCTGGATCATGAGGCGCACGCCGGATGCTGCGAGCGGGTGCCCGAGGGCGATCGCGCCGCCCCACTGGTTGACGCGCGGGTCGTCGTCGGCGATGCCGAAGTGGTCGAGCAGCGAGATGACCTGGATCGCGAAAGCCTCGTTGAGCTCGAACAGGCCGATGTCGTCGATCGTGAGACCGGCCTTCTTGAGCGCCTTCTCGGTCGACGGGATCGGACCGATGCCCATGATCTCGGGCTGGACGCCGGCGAAGGCGAACGAGACGAGCTTCATCTTGGGCCGGAGGCCGAACTCCTTGACGGCGGCCTCGCCCGCGAGCAGCGACATCGTCGCGCCATCGGTGAGCGGCGACGAGGTGCCCGCGGTGACGCGTCCGTGGGGGCGGAACGGCGTCTTGAGGGCCGCGAGATCCTCCATCGTCGTGTTGGGGCGGCGGCCTTCGTCTTCGGTCGCGAGTCCCCACGCACCGTCGGCGTCCTTGATCGCGACGGGCACGAGATCCGGCTGGATCTTGCCGGCCTCGTAGGCCGCCTGCGCCTTGTGCTGGCTGAGCATGCCGAAGCGGTCGGAGCGCTCCTTGGTGAGGTGCGGGAAGCGATCGAAGATGCGCTCCGCCGTCACGCCCATGTTGAGTGCGCCGGGGTCGACCATGCGCTCGGCCACGAACCGCGGGTTCGGATCGGCGTTCGAGCCGATGGGGTGGTGGCCCATGTGCTCGACGCCGCCCGCCAGCGCGAGGTCGTACATGCCGACGCCGATCGACGCCGCCATCGTGGTGACGCTCGTCATCGCGCCCGCGCACATGCGGTCGATCGCGAATCCGGGCACCGTCTGCGGGAGCCCGGCGAGGATCGCCACCGAGCGCCCGAGCGTGAGCCCCTGGTCGCCGGTCTGCGACGTCGCCGCGATGGCGACGTCGTCGATGCGGTCCTTGGGAACG
Source organism: Microbacterium sp. (assembly GCF_035556355.1). Taxonomy (GTDB): domain Bacteria; phylum Actinomycetota; class Actinomycetes; order Actinomycetales; family Microbacteriaceae; genus Microbacterium. The sequence continues at coordinate 21,786 of NZ_DATMFG010000060.1, read as the reverse complement.
TCGGTGTTGCGCTCGAGAAGTCCGATCGTCGCCTTCACAGCGAGGTCGTCGGCGCGCGTGTTCCAGTACATGCCCTTTTCGCCGGCGCGCCCGAACGGGGTGCGCATTCCATCGACGAAGAAGACGTCCGAGGTCTCGGCCACTCTGCCTCCAAGTATTGGGATCGCGTCCAGCCTATTGTGGGACTGGGTATCACGAAATCGGTTGATGCAACCTACGAAGCGGCATCCGAACTGGTCGCCGCAGTTTGCGCAGAAGCCACAAACGCGTCGGCGATCACCTGTGCCGTCTGTTCAATCTGCCACGTCCTCGCGCCCAGTTCAGCCAGTGCTCGGGAGATCGACTGCGCAGTCACAGGTTCGGGCGGCGCCCACGCGACGCGACGCAGCACATCTGGTGTCAGCAGGTTCTCGACCGGCATCGAGAGCGACGTCGCGACCTCCTCGACGGCCGGACGCGCCGCCTTCAGTCGCGCATCGGCTGCGGGGTTGCGGTCGGCCCACGCGCGCGGAGGAGGAAGCGAGTCCCCGCGCGGCGCGCGCTCGAGCGGAAGATCCTTCGCGGCCCGGCCCCGCTCGATCGCCGCCCACCACCGGTCGAGCTGAGTGCGGCTCGCACGGCCGGTGAACTCCTTGAGTCCTGCGAGCTCCTGCTTGCTCTGCGGATCGGCGAGCACCGCGGCGACGAGGGCGCCATCGGGCACGAGCCGGCCCGGGGCGATGTCCTCCGCCCGCGCGAACTCCTCGCGCGCCATCCACAGCGAGCGGGCGATCGCGAGCGCCTTGCGTCCGCGCACGGCGTGGAGCCCGCTCAAGCGCCGCCACGGCTCCTCGCGCGCCGGCTTCGGCTCGCGCTCGAGCACGGCGCGGAACTCCTCCTCGGCGAAGCGGGTCTTGCCCTGCTCGGCGAGCTCGGCGGCCAGGGCGTCGCGGACGTCGACGAGGTGCTCCACGTCGAGCGCCGCGTACTCGAGCCACGCCTGGGGAAGCGGCCGGGCGGACCAGTCCGACGCGGAATGCGCCTTCGCGAGCGAGATGCCGAGCGTGTCCTCGACGACCGCGGCCAGTCCGACGCGCGCGTGGCCCAGCAGACGCGCCGCGAGCTCGGTGTCGAAGATCGACGCGGGCTCGAGTCCGAGCTCGCGCAGCGACGGGAGGTCCTGGCTCGCGGCGTGCAGCACCCATTCGGCGTCGCCGATCGCCTCCTGCAGCGGTTCGAAGCCCCCGATCGCGGGCGGGTCGAAGAGGAAGACGCCCGCGTCGCGGCGGAAGACCTGCACGAGGTACGCCCGCTGCGAGTACCGGAACCCGGACGCGCGCTCGACGTCGACGGCGACGGGGCCCGTGCCCGCGGCGAGTGCGCGCGCGGCGGCGACCAGGCCCGCGGCATCCGCGAGCACGTCGTATTCAGCCACGCGTCGTCCTTCGTATCCCGATCACCGCGATGTCCTCCGAGCCCGGCGGAAGACCTGCGAGCATGCACACCAGCTCCGCCCAGGCCTCGACGTGGGGGCCCAACGGCCCCGTGGGCGACCACGAGGCCCGCAATTCGATCTGCGAGCCGTCGCCTTCGCTGCTGAGCGAGCCGAAGCCCTTCGAGATCGTCTTCGTCGCGGTGCCCGACGCGGAGTGGTAGCCGGCGCGGTGCGCGTCGAGCGCATCGACCAGCCATGACCACGCTACATCCGCGAGGAGGGGGTCCGCTCCGATGTCGGGTTCGAGGGGGGCCTGCGCGAAGCATACGATGCGCCACGGGCCGTTCCACGGCGGCGGCTCATCGGGGTCGTTCAGGAGCACGAAGCGGCCCGTGCCGTAGACGGAGTCGCCGGTGTCGGCGTCGGGGCGCACGTCGCCGGCGAGCGCGATGGCGTCGGGCGCGAGTCCCGTCGGCGCAGGGATCTCACGGACCACCAGATCAGCCCGGAATCTCGTCGCCCGGACCTCGGCGGCCGCGTGCGCGAACGACGACGATTCGGGAGGGCGAAGCTCGGCCACGCGGACAGACTAGAGTGATGGGTCGATGACCAGCCCCAGGCGCGCCGCGGGCAGCGGCGCCTCTCCCGCACTCGTCGCCGGCGTGAGGGCGGCGCTCACCGTTCTGAGCGCGGCGCTCGCCGGCGTCGTCGCCGTGCTCGCCGTGCTCTCGACGCGCGTGGCGCGCCGCGTCGTCACTCCGGCGGACCGCGTGGCCGACACGCGCATCCTCGCGCTCGACACGGCCGCGCAGACGATCACACTCGAGCGCACCGACGACACGGTGCTGCCGGGGCGGTACGGTCTGTTCACGAACGGCACCGAGAACTACCTCAAGCTCGGGTCGGTCCTCGCGCAGGACGCGGTGAGCGTCAAGCGCAAGCTCCTCACGCACGTCGGCCCGCAGGCTCGCATATCGCGCGACGCGGCGTTCAGCGGCTGGTACTTCGACCGCCCCGAGGATCTGCAGATCCCGTTCACGTCCGAGCTGATCGGCTCGCCGCTCGGTCCGTGCCCCGCGTGGCTGTTCCCCGCCGGCGACGGCGACGTGTGGGTGATCGCGGTGCACGGCCGCGGCACGACCCGCGCGGAGTGCCTTCGCGCCGTGCCGCTCTTCCACGGACTCGGCATCACGAGCCTGGTCGTGTCGTACCGCAACGACGGCGAGGCGCCGCGCAGTCGCGCCGGCACGTACACGCTCGGCGCAACAGAATGGCGCGACGTCGACGCGGCGGTCGGGTTCGCACGCCGCCGGGGCGCCCGCAGGATCATCCTCATGGGCTGGTCGATGGGCGGAGCCATCGTCCTGCAGCTCGCGCTCAACTCGGCGCACCGGAGCGTCATCGCAGGGCTTGTGCTCGAATCGCCCGTGATCGACTGGCGCGTCGTGCTGGATTATCAGGCGCGGATGCTGAAGCTGCCGCCCCCCGTCAAGGATCTCGCCCTCGGGGCGCTCGGCTCGGAGTGGGGATCGACGATCACTCGAGCGGGCGGGCGCATCCCCTTCGAGCAGCTCGATGTCGTCGCGCGTGCCGACGAGCTGCGGCATCCGATCCTCATCCTGCACAGCGACGACGACGGGTTCGTGCCGTCCGACGCGTCGCACGACCTTGTGGTGGCGCGGCCAGACCTCGTGGAGATGCAGGTGTTCGAGGTCGCCCGTCACACGAAGCTGTGGAACTACGACCAGGAACGGTGGACCACGAGCATCCGCGACTGGCTCGCCCGCCAGGGGCTCATCCCTGCGGGCGCAGACGCAGATAGCTGAAGCCGGCCTCGTCGACGAGCATGCCCGCGACGAGCGCGTCGACGCGCGCCGGCACGGGGAGGAACACCGCGTCGACGGGGTCGATCGTCGGCGCGACCGTGACGCAGTACTCGTCGATGACGCCGGCGGCGGCGAACTGACCCGCGAGCGTCGGTCCTCCCTCGCACACGATGCGGGGAAGGCCCTCGGCTGCGAGCGCCGCGACGATCGCGCGCGGGTCGAGACGCTCATCGGCGGGGACGGCGAGCACTCGCACGCCGGAGAGCCCGGCGCGCTCGGCGATGCCGTCCGCGCCCGCCTCGGGTGCGACCAGCAGCACGCGCGACGCCAGCTCGGCGTCGAGTTCGAGGCGGTGTCCGTCGAGGCGACCCGACGCGGTCACGACGGCGAGATGCGCCGTCTTGGGGACGACATAGCCCTCCGTGCGGACGCTCTGGGCGCCGACGACCACGACATCCGCGTCGCGGCGGATCGCGCCGAGCACGGCGCGGTCGACGCGGCTCGTGAGCGTGTCGCTCGTTCCGTCGGCGCCGGATGCGGCGCCCGTGAGGCTCGTGACCATGTTGAGCCGCACGTACGCAGGGTCGTCGCGACGGTAGCGGGAACTCAGCCATTCACGGCCTGCGTCGGTCGCGGCATCCGTCGTCTCGAGAGTCCGCGGGACGACCTCGGTGACGAGCATCAGGAGCTGTGGCGCTTGGCGCGGATCTGCCGCTTGGCGCGCGCGAGCATGCCCGTCATGCCGGACAGGCGCAGGGGCGACACGGCCCGGCGCAGACCGATCGAGTCGGGGTAGTCGTCGGGCACCGCGAGAGCCTCGTCGACCGTCAGACCCGAGAGCCCCTGCACGAGGATGCTCGCGAAGCCGCGCGTCGTCGGCGCCTCGCGCGGCGCCGTCGCGAACATCGCCACGCGGTCGTCGTCGACCTCGATCGCGATGAACACGGGCGACTGGCATTCGAGCACCTGCTCGAAGAGCTCCTGATGGCCCTCGTAGCGCGCCGGGACCGCCGGGAGCTCGTTCGAGAACTCGAGCAGCAGTTGGAGCCGCTCGGGCTCGGGCAGCTCGAGGAACTCGTCGCGGATCTCGGCGAGGCTCGCGGGCAGGGTGGTCTCGGTCATCCGCTCAATCATCCCACGGGCATCCGGGCCCCGGTCCGCTCAGGAGCGGCCGGGCACCTCGCCGGGGGCGTCGCCGGTGACGATCGGCACTCGCACGGCGGAGCCCCACTCGGTCCACGAGCCGTCGTAGTTGCGGACGTTCTCGAAGCCCAGGAGGTGCTTCAGCACGAACCACGTGTGGCTCGAGCGCTCGCCGATGCGGCAGTACGCGATGATCGGGTCGCCGTCCGACAGACCGGCTTCCTCGCGGTAGATCGCGTCGAGCTCGGCACGCGGCTTGAACCCGCCGTCCTCGGCGACCGCGCGCGCCCACGGGACGCTCTTCGCGGTGGGGATGTGGCCGGCGCGCAGCGCGCCCTCCTCGGGGTACGCGGGGGCCGACGTGCGCGAGCCGTTGTACTCCTCGGGCGAGCGCACGTCGATGAGCGGGTTGCCGAGGTGGGCGAGCACGTCGTCCTTGTAGGCGCGAAGGACGCTGTCGTCGCGCTCCACGACGGGGTACTTGGTGCGCTCGCGCACGGTGGGCTCGGTCGTGATGGGTCGGCCCTCGGCGATCCACTTGTCGCGGCCGCCGTCGAGCAGGCGAACATCCTCGTGGCCGAACAGCGAGAACACCCACAGCGCGTACGCCGCCCACCAGTTGTTCTTGTCGCCGTAGATGACGACGGTGTCGTCGCGGCTGATGCCCTTGCTGCTGAGCAGGTCGGCGAAGCCCTTGCCGTCGACGTAGTCGCGGACCACGGGGTCGTTCAGCTCGGTGTGCCAGTCGACCTTGACCGCTCCCGGGATGTGACCCGTCTCGTACAGCAGCACGTCCTCGTCGGACTCGACCACGACGAGGCCGGGCTGCCCGAGGCGGGCTTCGAGCCACTCGCCGGTCACCAGCCGGCCGGGCTCGGCGTACTCGGCGAACTTGGGCGAAGACGTGTCGAACTCAACGGTCACCGGATGCTCCTCGGGTCTCGGCGTGCTGGAACGGCGTAGGGTAATTGCATCCCTCGCCGCGCTGCCTACGACCATAGGGTCCCGCGCGGGCGAGCGCATTCTTTCCGTAATCCTGTTACCGCGAGGCTTCCGCCTGCGGTCCGACCACGAGACGAGCACATGACAACGACCGCGGCACGCTCCGGCATCGTGCGCCTCGCTGAGCGGGCGCCCCAGCTGTCCGGCGCCGAGATGGTGTCCCAGCTCGTGCCGCCGCCGCAGTTCGGCGAGGCGACGTTCGAGTCGTACCAGGCCGATCCCGCGTACCCGTCGCAACAGGAGGCGAAGGACCTGCTCATCGCGTTCGCCGGCGGGGGAGCGGGACCCGCGAAGGGCGGCTTCTTCAAGCGTGCGAAGAAGGGGCCCGAGCTCAAGCCCGGCGTCTACCTCGACGGCGGATTCGGCGTCGGCAAGACCCACCTGCTCGCGGCGATCTACCACGCGATGCCCGTGCGCCGGAAATACTTCGGCTCGTTCATCGAGTACACGGCCCTCGTCGGCGCGCTCGGCTACAAGAACACGGTCGACCTCTTCCGCGGCGCGGACCTGCTGTGCATCGATGAGTTCGAACTCGACGACCCGGGCGACACGATGGTCATGACGCGACTGCTCGGCGAGCTCGTCGCGGGCGGCACGCGCCTCGCCGCGACGAGCAACACCCCGCCGAACGCGCTCGGCGAGGGGCGCTTCGCCGCGCAGGACTTCCTGCGCGAGATCCACGCGATGGCCTCGAGCTTCCAGACGATCCGCATCGACGGCACCGACTACCGGCACCGCGCGGTCGACGGGCACGCGGTCGCGCTCGACGCCGACGCATACGAAGCCGAGATCGCCGATGCCGCGACCCGCGGCCTCGTGTCGGACGACGCCTTCTCCGATCTCATCTCCCACCTCGCGCGCGTGCACCCGTCGCGGTACATCCGGCTCATCGAGGGGCTGTCGCTCGTCGGCATCCGCGATGTCACCGAGTTCGACGACCAGTCCGCCGCTTTGCGCTTCGTCGCGTTCATCGACCGCGTGTACGACGCGCAGATCCCCATCCGCGCCACGGGCATCACGCTCGACGGCGTCTTCCCCGCAGAGATGCTGGCGGGCGGTTACCGAAAGAAGTACCTGCGGGCCATCTCGCGCCTCGTCGCGTCAACCCTCGCGTGACCCCGTACGCGCTTCGCTGAGCGAACTCGCGGCGCGTTCTCGCCCGTCTGAAACGTGATGTTTACCTCAGACGGGGTCGCGTAACGAGGGCGAAACAAGACACGCACGCCGCTGGAAATCCTGCATCGCGAAACTGGGGCTCGCCCGGAGACAAGCAACCCGAAAACCGCGTGACCTCCGGGGTCCCTCGAGTAACACGACATGGATGAGGATTCTCATGGACAGCGGTAACCTCGCCTGGTCCGTCGCAGCGACGGCTCTGGTGCTTTTCATGACGCCGGGAGTGGCGTTCTTCTACGGCGGCCTCGTCAAGGCGAAGAGCGTCGTCAGCATGATGATGATGAGCTTCGGCTCGCTCGCGCTCGTCGGCGTGCTGTGGGTCCTCTACGGATTCAACATGAGTGCCGTCGAAAGCTCGTGGGCGTTCGCCGGAAACCCGTTCTCGGACTTCGGCCTCGCGAACGCCGACAGCGACACGCTCGTCGGCGCCACGTTCGGCGCGACGTTCGCGATCATCACCGTCGCCCTGATCTCGGGAGCGATCGCCGACCGCGCCAAGTTCGGCGCATGGATGATCTTCGCCGGGGTCTGGGCCACACTCGTGTACTTCCCGGTCGCGGCATGGGTCTGGGGCGGCGGCTGGGTCATGAGCCTCGGTGAGACCTTCGGGTTCTCGACGAGCGTCATCGACTACGCCGGTGGCACCGCCGTGCACATCAACGCCGGCGCCGCGGCTCTCGCGCTCGCGCTCGTGCTCGGCAAGCGCATCGGCTTCCAGAAGGGCATCCAGAAGCCCCACAACGTCCCGCTCGTGCTGCTGGGCGCGTCAATCCTGTGGTTCGGCTGGTTCGGCTTCAACGCCGGTGCCGAGGGTACCGCGGGCCTGCTGGGCACGGGCGACTCGAGCGTCGGCCTCATCGTCGTGAACACGCTCGGTGCCACCGCCGCCGCCATCATCGGCTGGCTTGTCGTCGAGAAGTTCAAGGACGGCAAGGCCACATCGGTCGGTGCCGCCTCGGGTGCGGTCGCGGGTCTCGTCGCGATCACCCCGTCCTGCGCGAACCTGACCCCGGGCTGGGCGATCCTCCTCGGCGTCCTCGCGGGTGCCGTCTGCGCCCTCGCCGTCGAGCTCAAGTGGAAGCTCGGCTACGACGACTCGCTCGACGTGGTCGGCATCCACCTCGTCGGAGGCCTCATCGGCACGATCTATCTCGGCTTCTTCGCGACCGAGACCGGCCTCTTCCTCGGTGGCGGCTGGGAGCAGCTGGTGCTGCAAGTCGTCGCAGCGGTCGGCGTCCTCATCTACTCGTTCGCTCTCGCGTGGATCATCGGCTTCGCGGTCGAGAAGACGATCGGCTTCCGCGTCAAGAACGAGGACGAGATCGCCGGTGTCGACACCGTCGTGCACGGCGAAGAGGGCTACCTCCTCGCAGAGCGGGCGTAATACCGAACGAACCCGGATCCCCCCGGCCGGGCACCGCACCATCGCGCAGGGGCGTCGCGGCAGCAGCCGCGGCGCCCCTGCCGCATGCCTGCGGCCTGCCGGGGGTACAGCCGCCGCGGCGCTAGGGTTTCGACGTGACCAAACGCAAGCGCTTTCTCGCAACGCTGGGCGGGCTGCTTCGACCGTCCAAGCGCACCACCACGATCGTCGGCGAAGAGGACCAGCCGGGGCGCACCGGAGCGTCGGCGACCGTCGAACTCGAACCACGTTCCGCCGGCGCGCTCGAGCTGCACTACGCCCCGGAACCGGACGGCGATCCCGACGGGGGCGAAGTCGTGTGGACGTGGGTTCCCTACGTCGAGCGCGACGGACGGGGCAAGGATCGCCCGGTGCTCGTGATCGGCCGGCAGGACGCCCAGCGCGTGTACGCGATCAAGCTCACGAGCCAGTCCCACGACGGAGACCGCGACTTCCTGCACGTCGGCTCCGGCCCGTGGGACTCGAAGGGCCGTCCGTCGTGGGCAGATGTCGACCAGCTCTACAGCGTCCACGTCGACGGCATGCGGCGCGAGGCATCCGCCCTCGATCCCGATCGCTTCGCGCTGGTCGCGGATGCCCTGCACCGCCGCTACGGCTGGAAGGTGGTCGCCTGATGCGCGCGCGGCCGAGTCGAGCCGGATGCGCGGTGCTCGCGGCGATCGCGTCGCTGTGGGCGCTCTTCCTGCTGCCGCAGCAGGCGGTGGTGTGGTCGGGCTCGGCGGCGCCCGAGTGGGCGATCGCCATCGCGCGCACGCCGTTCTACACGCGCATCCGCACGGCACTCGCAGAAGCGGGGCTGCTGGATCTCTACCTCATACTCGGCGCCGCGGTTGGTGTGTCGTATGTGCTGCTGTGGCTCGCGATGGGGCCGACCCTCGCGCGCGTCGGCTGGAGCGGCCGCGTGTACGGAGCCCTGCTGCTCGTGCTCGCAGTCGTGATCGTCCTCAGCTACCTGAACCACGGGCAAGATGCGCCGCTGCGGTTCCTGTGGGGCTGGGAGGGCCCGGTGCTCATCCTGCTGGGCATCTGGGGGATCGTCGCCGCTTTCGCACCGCGCGCGAGGCGTCTGCCGCTGTGGGAGGCGCTGACGCTCGGGCTGACGCTGCCGATCATCGCTCTGGCGACGCTCGTGAGCACGTACTACCCGCACGGACCCGCCATCGCCCTCGGTCTGGTTGCGATCGCGTTCGCGGTGTGGGCGCCTCGGCTCGATGATGAACAGTCCGCTGAGGAGCAGGACGAGGCGGCGGTCGCCGCCGCGTGACCGCGTGCGAGACGGGTGCTGATCGCATGGCTGAGCGTGTCGCGGATGCCGGACGCCGCGTCTGGAACGTCAACATCCACTACGACGCACGGCTGTCGGCGGCGGTCCCGGCGGGTGCGCGCGCGGCGCTCGACGTCGGCTGCGGAGACGGGTTCCTCGCCGCCCGTCTCGCGGAGTCGCTTCCCGCGGTTGTCGCCGTGGATCGTGACGAGGGCGTGCTGGATCGCGCTCGTGCGCGATTCCCCGACGCCCGCGTCGAGTGGCGCCTCGCGGACGTCTTCGAGCTCGCGCCCGCGGAGGCGAGATTCGGCGCGGTGGTGTCGAACGCGACGCTGCACCATCTGCCGGACACGCGGCGGGCGCTCGAACACCTCGGATCGCTCGTCGAGTCAGGGGGAGTGCTCGGGGTGGTGACGTTCGTGCGCCCGCGTGTGCGGGACCTGCCGTGGGTGGCCGTCGCGTGGGTGGCACGGGGAATCGCGATACGGATGCGCGGCAAGTGGGAGCACACGGCTCCGACGCAGTGGCCGCCCGAGGACACGCTCGGAGACCTGCGACGCATCGCGAAAGAGGTGCTGCCGGGCAGCACGGTCAAGCGGCTGCTGTACGGCCGCGTGCTGCTGCATTGGAGAAGGGGTTGGTGAAGCGCCCCCGCTGACGAGGGAGCCCCTCACGATGCATCCGGGCCCTCGACAGGGTCGCCGTAAGTTCGTAATGTGAATCAAAAGTTCGTATTACGCAACCGAAAGGCTCCCGATGAGATCCCACCGCCTGATCCGCAACGCGCTCGCCCTCGTGGCGGCTTCGACGATGACGTTGACGCTGCTGGGAGCGTCCTCGGTGGCGCCGGCGCCCAACGGCGCCGCATCCGCCGTCGGCAGTGACGAGGAAGCTCACGGCCGCGATGACGGCCGTGGCGGGCCGCCAGCACCGATCTCGGTGTCGGGCAGTTATTGGATCGAGCTCGCTCCCGTGCTCGTAGCTGCGGACAAGTTCTATCCGAGAGGCCTGGAGGTCGGTGAAGGCGGCATCACGCGGATCACCGCGGGCGAAGTCGACCTCGCGACGAATGCCGAGACGCAGCTTCTGCGCGAGTCCCTCGTGAACCCCGACCTGCGGATCATCATGACCGTCACCGAGGGCTTCTTCCGGCTCGTGGCGAGGAAGTCCGCCGGCATCGAGACGCTGGAGGACCTCGAGGGCAAGACGATCATGCTGCCGCGCAACACCTCTGCGAACTTCTTCCTCGTCGCGATGCTCGAGACGGTCGGACTCACCGAGGACGACGTCACAATCGTGGGCCTCCCGCCCGAGGTCGACGGCAAGAGCGGCATGGAGCAGATGTCGGAGTACCTCGTGCGCGGCGACGTCGACGCGATCTCCATCTGGGAACCGGAGCCGGTCGGCGCGATCGAAGAGCTCGGTGACGACGCGATCGTCTTCCAAGACCGTGAACTGTACCGCGAGGTGTTCAACCTGCACGCACGCGCTCAGGATCTCGCAGACCCCGATAAGCGTCGCTCGATCGTGACATTCGTCCGCTCCATCCTGAAGGCGAACAAGTCGCTGGAGCGCCACCCCGAGAAGCACTGGCCGCTCGTGTCGGACGTGACGGGCTTCACTCTCCACGAGATCGAGGAGTCGTGGCCGGAGCTCGCCTTCCCCGGCGAGATCGTCCCGGACATGCTCGACGTCCTGGAGCGCGAAGACGTCTGGGTTGCGAAGGAGACGGGTCGGCAGCCGCGCAGCCGTGAGGAGTTGAGCACCTTCATCGACCACTCGGTCATGGAGGAAGCGCTCGGTCGCGGTCGTTGACCTCGATGCGTCCGGCCGGCCGCGCCGGCCGGACGCGGAGCGTGTGGTGGGCGATACCAGACTCGAACTGATGACCTCTTCCGTGTGAAGGAAGCGCGCTACCAACTGCGCCAATCGCCCGTGCCCCGTGGGGAACGAGTAACGATCCTACCGGATGCCGAGGACCCGCTCGAACCACCGTGACAATGACACGCGCGAGGCGCGTTCGGTTTTGCATGATCGCGAGGATCGGCTAAAGTCTTTGGAGTGCCCGGGGTGCGAAACCCGGACGCGAAATGCGGATGTAGCGCAGTTGGTAGCGCATCACCTTGCCAAGGTGAGGGTCGCGAGTTCGAGTCTCGTCATCCGCTCGAGTGCAGGGGTTTTCTGCCCGGAGAGATCCGGAATGGGACCGCGGCACGTGGGGTCAAACCACACGCGGTGGCGTGGCCGAGCGGCTAGGCACCGGCCTGCAAAGCCGTTTACACGGGTTCGAATCCCGTCGCCACCTCCACTCCCGGTCCCGACCGGAGCATGACTCGGGCGATTAGCGCAGCGGTAGCGCGCTTCCCTGACACGGAAGAGGTCACTGGTTCGATCCCAGTATCGCCCACCACGAAACCCGCGGAATTCCGCGGGTTTTCTGCATCCCGGGCGGCGTCGTGCAACATGCGTGCGATAACGGATCCCCGTATCCACGTCCCTAGGCTTCGCACCACCCCGCAATGCGGACCGGTGGTGGCGATCGACGCCAGGCACGGTGATCCGGGGCACGCGCTAGCCTGGCGTCACTGCAAACGCGGCAAGGGATCGGAGCGCATGTGGCGGCGAGAAGGGTCGGCTATGAGGAATCGGGCGGCGCGCAGTTCGCGATTGACGCCGAGTTGCATTGGAGTGCGCTGAACGCACGGGGTCACACTCCGGCCGCGAGCGCCGTGGCTACCGCGGTCGGCGTTCTGGTGAGCGTCAGCACGATCGTCGGAATCGCGATCCTGTCCGTACCGCTGTGGTTGACGATCACCCTGGTGGTGCTGGCTATGACGGTGCTTCCGGTAATCGCTGCGTTTCTTGTGCGCCTGGCGCTGTGGCGGGACGAAAGCGTTGCGCGGCCTCAAAGCCGACGCGCGATAGCGCGGGAGTGGCGTGAGGCTGAACTGTGGTTCATTGAGGCGCGGGTCAGAACGCCCCACACCGACGCCGTCGCACGATCGGTTCCGTCCGCATGACGCCGGGCGGCCTCCAACGGAAGGTTAATCTGAGTCCCCGCGCGGTAGAGAAGCTGAGCGACGAGATTGGCCTCTACTCCGACCGGTTGATCGCCGAAGCTGAGGTCATCGCGATCACCGACCCCGACGCAACCGTCGTCGACGGCCATCACATCACCAGTGCCGCCAGGCGACTGCGACCGAAGACCGATGACGGCGGCAAAACGCTCCTGGATTGGTGCAAGCAGGGCGGCTTGCTGCTGCTCGGGATCGCGATCCCGCTAATCGTCCAGTTCGTCGCTACTCTCCGGATCAGCGATTCGCCGGAGCCGGATGTCTTTGACGTCGGGCTCCTTGCATGGGGCCTGGGACTGGGGTTGCCGGGGCTCATCCTCACCGCGATGGCCGCGCAAACGGACCTCTCCGCGTGGTGGGCGGGTCGGGCGGCGAAGAAGCTGCGCGGCTAACCTAGTCACACGGCCGGGGGAGGGGGACCCGGGCCGATTGACGAAGAACCGCCGCTACGAGACGCACTACGACACGCTGAACGACAGGCGCATCGCCGAGTCCACCGCGCGACCGTGCACGCTGCCGGCGCAAGCGTACGGGCCGCACCCGATCCAGTGGGTGCAGCACGGACAGTCGAAGCCGCCCGTGTGGGCGTGGGTGCAGTGGCCCGACCGCCCAGCTGAGCGCATCCCCGCGTTCGCGTCCGGATGGAACGACCGCGTCGTCGTCGTCGAATGGACCGGACCCGGCGCCGGTGAGCGTAGCCGCCCGTGCCGCCGGTTGAACAGCAGGTTCGCCCCAATTCTTTCCGGATCCGACACCATGACGACCCGCGAGTCGACCCCCTTTTTTTGGGACGGGGGGAGGGGGGATCTTGCGGGGAGAGATCGAGTCCACTCGCGGGTGGTGGTGGGTGTTCGATCGCTAAAGATTCCGGGGTTGGCGGTCCCAGATGCTTCGTGTGCCGTCTTCGCGGGGTGCGCGTGGGGGTAGGGGTCGGTGGGGTAGGTCGCTGGTGCAGGTGAACCAGGCGTAGGGCTGTCCGCAGGGGCAGTAGCCGTCGTTGGGTGTGGAGTCGATGCCGAGGGCTTTGTCGCGCCAGATGCGGGCTGTGGCGGCGTTGCAGGCGCGGTGGGAGGGTGAGGATCCGGAGCCGTCGTCGTGGTGGTCGAGGTGCCAGGGTGTGCCGGGTTGGATGGGTTTGTTGCAGCGGTGGCATCGGACCCCGCCGGCCTCGACGATCGGGACCCACTGCTTCCGGCGCTTCTTGTGGGCGTAGTCGTACTTCCGGTCGTGCGCGGACTTCGCGACCATCGTTCAGTCCTGGGGGTGGAGTCGGGTGCGGAGGTCGAAGATGACCTCGGCGACGTCGCGGCCGGTGTGTTCGGCGGCGTAGTAGATCGCTTCTGCTGTGACCCGCAGGGCGGGGTTGATGAGTGCGTCGATGGTGACCACGCCGTCGTGGACGGGGAGCTCGAGCCCGTCGAGTGTGCGGTCGAGGAGTGCACCGTCTGGCCTTTGGTCGGCGGTGGGGATGAGGCTGAGGACGTCGTCCGGGGTGAGGGTGCGCATGATCAGTCCCAGTCGGGGAGGTTGCGTGCGCGGGTCGCCATGATGACGCCCGTCTTGGGGTTCGGGCGCCAGTTCCGCCATGCCGAGTCGTCGACGAGGACCTTCACGCGGCTGGTGACCGTCTCGGGGATGCCGTCGAGGTCGCCCTTGAACTTCGACACATCGGTTGTTGCCTTGCCTGTCTGCGCTTCGATCAGGACCTGTGTCTCGTCCGGGAGGGTGTACAGCACGTTGCCGAGCTCGTCGACTTCCTTGGTCGCGGACGAGGCGTTGTTCACGAGGTCGCGGAGGATCTTCTGCTGCGCGTCGAACGTCGAGGTCGCTTCTTTCGTGACGCCGTTGAGCTCGTCGACCTTCGTCTTCTGGCTCTGCAGCTGGTCGAGGCGTGCCTTCTCCGCCTGCGTGAACTCGCCGGACATGTAGTTCGCGGACTGCCGCATCAGGTCGAGGCGTTCCGTCTCGGAGTCCTGCACGATCTTGTTCGCGATCGCGAGCGCGTTCTGATCACCGGCGAGCGCGCGCACCGCGGTCGCGAGATCGACGCCGAGCACGTCACGGAGCTGTTCGGCTTCCTTCCGCCGCTCCGGGTCGGTGAGGATCTCGGACGACCGCGCCGCGACCGTCATCGCGTCGAGCACGTTCGACCCGGCGTCGATGTACGCCTTCGCGAGATCGTTCGCGCGCTCCTCGAGCTTCTTGCGGTTCTCCTCGGCAAGCTGGAACGCTGCGACGAGCGCACCGATCCCGAGCGCGCCGGCCGCGGCGAGCCCCGCGGCACCGATCCCGCCGATACCGGACACTGCACCGCCGAGGGTGTCGCCGATCGTGTCCGCGAGGGACTCGAAGTCGCCGCGGGCGGCGTTCGCGATCCCTTCGCCGAGGTTCTGCCGGATCTCCTGCCCGACCTCCTCGGACGCCTCACCGAGTCTCCGTTGCGCGCGGACCGCGTCGTCGGCGGCGTCGTCGGCCGCGCGTGCGGTGTCCCGGTACGCGGTCTTGTAGGAGCGTTCGAGCTTGTCGGCGGATGCGTCCGCGTCACGTGCGAGGTCACGGAACCCGCGCGACATCTTGTCGGTCGAGTCGTCCCCCGACCGCTGCAGGTCGTCGAGGGTGGCCTCGACGTCGGCGAGCGCCTTCTCGACGTCACCGGTTCCCTGCAGTGCGTCGCGGACGTTCGCGAGAATGTCGATGCTGATGCCACGTCCGGCCATCATTCACCTCCGTTGGGGTTGGGGGAGGTTGCCGCTTCCACTACGGCAGCCTCCCCCGTGCGCACGGAACCGACCTGGGGAAAGGAGTACCCGTTGTGCCCGCGCGCGGTCTGGTGCATGTCAGTGTCCGGCGAGCCGGCGTGCGCGTGCGAGCGCGATGGTCGCGGACCGGTTCGACGCGCCCGCGGTGCGGTAGCTGAGGAGCGTCGCCTCGGCCTTGTCGTGGTTGCCGCGGGCCCGGTGGTCGGCGGCGATGTTCATGACGATCGTCGCGGCGCGCTCCTCGGAGCTCTGCCCCTCGACGAGTCCGCGCCAGTGCTTCGGGAAGGTGCCGCGGCCTCGGGCGCGGTCTGCGTATTCGGTCCCGGTCATGATGGTTCCCTTCACATTCCGAGTGCGGCCTTGACGCGCTCTCGCACCTCAGGTTCGAGGGCCTCGAGGCTGGCGTTGTGGGTCTCACCGAGCGTGACGACGGGCTTGACCTGCAGCGACGCGATCGCTTGCTTGCTGTGGCGGCCCTTCAGCACGTCGAGCGCGGCGCGGCGCGCCCGCCCGAACCGGCGGTGGTCGTCCTCCGCGCTTCCCAAGTACGGCTCCTGCCGCCGCAGGACGGGCACGATCGTCCCGACGAGGATGTCGAACTCCGTCTGACACCTGCGGCGCTCGTCCTCCTCGTACATCAGACGCCGCTGCCGCTCATCCCATTCCGCCTGCGCCTTCCGGTGCCGGTCCACGACCGCCTTCGCGTCGTCGAACGACACAGCGGGTCGCCCCGCCCAGTCCTCGACGATCTCGATCCCGTCGGCGCGGAGACCGTCGTGGACCGCGTCGGCTTGTCCGGGCACGCCCAACGCGGACGCGATCTCCTGAACGGTGATCAGCTCTGCTGTCTTTGCCATGACTCCACCCTCGCCGGTCACGGATTTATGCGCGTTTTATGCACACGCTTGTGTTCGACGCAGTGCTCCGGTGGACGGCCACGCCGCCCCGTGGCCGGAGCGATCGGCCTATCGCACCCCGGCGTCGGACAGATCCCGGGCTCGTGGAACGCCCGCCGGATGCGCTCGTACTGCTCGAGCTCCGCCGCGATCCGCCACGTCCGCTCCGTGGTTCTACTCACGCCCTGCGCCTGCTCGATCCGCGCGGCCAGCCATCTCAGCCACGCCACAGCCTCAGTCGCGGGCGTCACGTCGCCTCCCGGATCTCGACGGCGACATGCCGTTCCGCGGCGTACACGGTGACCGTCCATCCGCACGCGATGAGCTCCGCGAGCGCTCGCATCATCCGCGGGTGCGCGAACCCACACACGATGAAGAACCCCACCGACCCGTCATCGAACCGGCGAGTCGTCAGCCACCCCTCATGCCACCGCCGCCACTCGTCCACACCCGCAGCCTCGAGGTCCAGGATCGGACCCCACTCGCGCGGCCACCCACGCTCCCGCGACACCTCACGCCGACGCGCGACCGGCGACGGCGTGTGCTCCGCGACGAGCCGACCGATCACGGTTCGCTCCTTCGCGGCTCGGTGATGTCGACGTCATCGGCGGTGTGTCGGCGGCGTTGCGGCCGGTACGCGGAGCGGCCGTCCTCACGCCACCCGCAGCCGTGCAAGCACCAACCGCTCGCGGGGTCCCACTCGTGGCGGAGGTCGCGGACGCACAGTCCCGGGCCGGTCACGACGCGAGATCCTCTCGGATGCCGCACGCGCAGTAACCCGACCCGGGGTCGAATCGGTGAGCGTGCGGAGGGGCCGGACGTCGGGGCGGTCGCCATGCCTCGGCCGCGCGCCGCGCCGCACCGCAGGCGCCGCAGGGTTCGCTTGTGCCGTTGGGGTGACGAGGGCAGGTCGAGGGCGGGGGCCCCTCCTCCTTGTCCTCCTCCTTCTCCTCTGCAGGACGGTGAGCGTCTTGTGAGTTGACACCTGAGCGTCCGGTGTTCGGCGCTGAGCGTCCTGTGTTCACCGGACGGTGAGCGTCGTGTGAGTTGTCATCGTCGGACGGTGAGCGTCCGGTGATGCTCTGGGCCGCGAGCGGCAACCCGCGACCGTCGAGCAGGGCATATCGTGCGGTCCGGCTTCCCGGCGCCGGGTGCCCAACGGTGCGAATCGCACCCGCCTCCTTGAGCGCCTGGATCGCGCGACCGGCGGCGCGGTGGCCCGCGGGACCGGACTTGCCGAGCGCACGCGCAAGCGCGTCGTAGCCCTCCCAGAACGCCGGCTGCGGGTCACCGTCGAGCGCACGAACGGCCATGTACACGAAGACGCGGGTCGGTGCGTGCTCGAGACTCAGCCGCTCGGCGACTTCGTACGCGGCGTTCACGAGCCCAGCGCCCATGTCAGATCACCGCCCAGCGTGGCGAGCGCTGGCCGTTCAGCTGCGATCGTGCGGGCGACCAGCGCGTCGACGAGATGCGCGCGTGCGGCCGGGCACCGGAGCCCCGACGCGGTAGCATCGACCCGAACTCGCCCGCCAGGAGTTCTGAGTGCCGCCTCCGCCGTGGGGCGGTTTCTCTTTGCGGTCACGCGGCACCGCCGACGTACTGCAGCGGGCGCCCCATGGTGTCGAGGCTTGAGAGAGGGATGAGGATCGCTCGAGGACCGACACGGCGTGCCTCGATGGTTCCGTCGGCGATTCGCCGCCGGATGGTCTTCTCAGAAAGGCCAGTCAGGGCGGCTGCGGTCTTGATCCGCACCCACTGCGGGGTGTCTTCAGGCATGAGTGCACACTCCGATGGAGTCGTGCGCCCCTTGCCAGTTGGGCGGCTGTTTCGCTACTCGATGAGCGAGCCGTTAGCGGACAAGTTAGTCCATGTCCGCCCGGAAGGGCCGAATGTCGATCCGGTCGGCGTGTTGCGCGGTGAGAATCACGGTCGGTTGGCCGATCCTCCGGGCGAGCTCCACGAGATCGAGGCGGTAGTTGCGATCACGCGGGCATCGGCCATTGACCGTGAACGATTCCAGGCCGTCCGCCATCTCGGCTCGCAGCTGAGCCAGCGGTTCCCACGCGAGCCGACTGCCGGTCGAAGATGTGTAGTTTCCAGAGCGTGTGACCCCGACAACTGCGGTTCGGTACTCGATGCACGGCTCGCCGTCGTGGATCGCAACGCGCGCGAGCCAGTGGCCTTCCGCGCAGTCACACCGGGCGAGCGGTCGGGGCGACCGACGGCGAGGTTCCGCCGGTCGCCCTTCGCGTGGGCGATAGCTCATGCTGTGACCGGGGTGTCGAGGTCGATGTCGAGAATCCACGCGAACGCCGACAGGACGTCGCCTTCGTGCACGACGTTGTCGAGCGGGTCGACGAGTGCGATGTCGTGGTCCAGGACGCGGACGCGGAGGTCGTCGTGGCGCGCGAGGGTGCGGAGGCGTGCGACGGAGCGGCGGTGCGCGGCCTCCGACTCCGCGTCCTCGTCCTTGACGGCGAGGACGTCGCGGCCGTCGACGAGCATGACGCGGTGTGGCCCGTGGTGGACCGTGATCCGTGCGGAGTTGGTCGACCACGTCTCCGCGTAGACCCCCACACGGTCGAACCGGTCCGGGTACTCCCACGGCTCGAGACGGCGCAGGACGCCGCCACCGTCCGAACGGTCGAACGTCTCGAGGACCCCGATGACGTCGCCCGCGAGGAGTTCATGGGTCCTCCACCGGCGTACGATCTTCGCGTCGTATCCGGCCGCGGTGAGCTCGGTGAGCGTGTCCGTGAGGAGGTCGTCGCGCGAGCGCAGAATCGCCTCGATGCTGGCGGCGTACTGGTCGAGTGTGAACCGGGCGCGCTGGAGCGTCTGCTCGGTGGTTACGATGTTGCTGGTCATGATGGGTGTCCTTCGTGATCGGCCCTCGTCGCTCTTGCCCAGCGGCGGGGGCATCTTCTTGCCCGTCGGGTGACGGGTAAGTCTTTAGGCGAGTTCGGACATGCGCCTCGCAAGTTCTTCGTCCCGGCCGACGGTGTGCTGATAGCGCATCGCCGCGGCCACGGTGGAGTGCCCAAGCCTGGCCTGCAGTTCGCGCAGGGTAGCGCCGGCGAGCGCGGCGCGGGTGGCTCCGTAGTGGCGGAGCGCGTGCCAGGGCATGTCGGGGCGTTTCGCGGCGATCCGTGCGGGGTTCCAGTGCTTGTAGAACGCGGACTGCGCGAGATGCGTGCTGCCGTCCGCGGCGGGGAACAACAGCGAGTCCGGGAACCGGCCGGTGTGCTCCTGCAGGTGCTCCTCGATGATCGCGTTGACATGCGGGGGCAGGACGATCGTGCGAACGCCCGCTTCGCTCTTCGTGGGCCCCACGATGAACCCCTGCCCGGGGACGTGCGTGACCGCGCGGGCCACGTTGACCGCGACCATCTCGAGCCTGCCGCCCTCGCGGACGAGCTCGATGTCCTTCCGTCGAAGCTCGGTGAGCTCGCCGTAACGGACACCGGCCCAAGCCGCGAGAACCACGGCGGCGCGGTAGCGGGGTGTGATCGTGTCGAGGATCTTCTGCAGCTCGGCGCCCGTGGGCGGTTTGACCGCTTTCCCGGTCGACGCGGACGCGGCGCCTTTGATCTGGCACGGGTTCGACTTGATCCGCCCATCGGCGACAGCCGTGGCGAGGATCGCCTTTAGAAGCTCATACGCGCGCGCCGCCTGAGTCTTCGTGCCGCGCCCAACAAGGTCGGCGTACCACGCGCGGACGCTCTCCGAGGTGATCGCCGTGAGTCGTTGGTCGGCGAAGGGGGAGAGGGGGCCGGCGACGAGTCGACGGTACTCCGCGGCGGTGCGGGGGCGGAGGTGGTCTCCGTGCCGGTTCGTGCGTGTGGAGATCCACTTCTCGGCGTAGTCCGCGAACGACTCGGTGAGCCCCTTCTTCGCGGCCGTCGCTGACTTCGCCGTGTGGGGTGTCCATTCGCCGTCGGCGATCTCGATGCGACGTCGCGCGAGCCACCCGCGGGCGTCCTCGATCGCGTCGAATGTCTGCGGGCCGGTGTACCGGATGCCGTCGGGTCCGACGTAGGACGCTTGGTAGCGGCCGGAGGGGAGCTTGCGGATCGCGCCGAACGACTCGCGCCGCTTGCGGGTCTTCTTCGCCGCCATGTCGGATCCCGTCTCGTGCAACACCGTGCAATATCTAAAGTCCGGTGGTGTCCTCTTGTGTCTTCCAGTGACCTTAACACTGGATCGGCAGTTTCCGCTAGAACACGCGGCAGAATGGCGGATTCATGCGGCCGGATCGGGTGGTGTCCCAGTTGCGCTGATACTGTTTCGATCCCAGTATCGCCCACCATTCGAAACCCCCGGTTGACCGGGGGTTTTTCTTGTTTCGGCATCGCGTGCCGCCCCCTTCGGTGGGTCAAGTCTCGTCTGGTGGTGTAACTGCGGTTGTTCCTGATGGGTGGGTCAGGCGGTGAGCAGGAGCTCGGGGCGGGGCTGCTCGGTGTGGTCGTGGAGGGTGTGGACGAGCTTGCGCATGGAGATGTCGGAGAAGTAGCGGCGTTCGCCGTAGGACCATTCCTCGTGCTGCTCTTGCAGGACGGCGCCGATCAAGCGCGTCACGCTGTCACGGTCGGGGAAGATCTGGACGACGTCGGCGCGGCGTTTGATCTCCCGGTTGAGGCGCTCGATGGGGTTGTTCGACCAGACCTTTTGCCAGTGCTCGCGCGGCAGCGACGCGAACCCGGTCAGGTCCGGTTCGGCTGCCTCGAGCATCGCGGTGATCTCTGGGAACGAGCCGCGTAGCGAGTCGGCGACCTGGTGATATTGAGCGATCACGGACTCCGGCGTGGTCTGCGCGAAGATCGTGGAGATCAGCGCGTTCACGGGCTTCGACCTCGCTGAGCCGAGCTTCTGGGTGACATTGCGCGCGAAATGGACGCGGCATCTTTGCCACCCGGCTCCGGGCAGGATCGCTTTGACGGCAGCCTTGATGCCGGCGTGCGCGTCACTGGTGACCAGCGCGACGCCGAGCGGGTCGGTATCGGTCGCGACTTTCAGTCCGCGGTCGCGCAGACCGCGGAGGAACTCGGTCCAGAAGTCGGTGGTCTCGGCGTCCCCGAGCGCCATCCCGAGGATCTCCCGGCGGCCCTCTCCGGAGACACCGGTGGCCACGACGAGGGCCTGGGAGACGACTCGGCCGCGGTGGCGGACGTCGAGGTAGGTGGCGTCGAGGAACAGGTACGGGAACCAGGTGTGATCGATCCGGCGGTGCAGGAACTCCTGCACCGTCTCGTCGATTTCGGAGCAGATCCGTGAGACCGTCGACCGGGAGATGCCGGTGTCGTTCCCCAAGGCGCGGACCAGCTGGTCGACCTTGCGGGTCGAGACCCCGTCGATCCACGCTTGGCAGATCACCGCGTAGAGGGCTTTGTCGACTCGGCGGCGCGGGTGCAGCAGCGACGGGAAGAACGACCCCTCCCGCAGCTTCGGGATCTGCAGGTCGACCTCCCCGGCTGGGGTCGCCAGGGTCTTCGGGCGGGTGCCGTTGCGGCGGGTGGTGCGCTCCGGGGTGCGCTCGTGCGGGGCGGCGCCGATCTTCGCGGTCGCTTCCGCGTCGATCAGATCCTGCAGCCCGGCTTGCAGCATCCGCCGGAACACATCCGAATGCGCCAGGTCAGGGTCAGTGAGAACTTCTGCGATCAGGGTCGTCAAGGCAGACTGGTTGTGGGTCATCGTGGGGTCTCTTCTTTGCTTCTTGGCGGAAACAACTGGGTATCCCACGATGGCCCTCCTACGTCAACGACGAAGAAGACCCGCGGGAAGTGACACCACGCTACGAGACGCACCC
>NZ_DATMFG010000059.1:0-7227 GCF_035556355.1 Microbacterium sp. | reverse complement strand
GCGCTGTGGGTGCGCCCCGACGAGATGCACCAGGCGTTCAACTTCAACTACCTGGAGACCAAGTGGGACGCCCAGGCGCTGCGTCGCGTGATCGACGAGTCGCTCGCCGCGTATGCGGCCGTGGGCGCGCCGAGCACGTGGGTCCTGTCGAACCACGACGTCGTGCGCCACGCGTCGCGGCTCGCGCTCACGGCCGAGAACCCGCAGGGTCACGGCATCGGCCCGGACTCACCCGGCAAGCCGATCCCCGAGGTCGGTCTGCGCCGCGCCCGCGCCGCGACGACCCTCATGCTCGCGCTGCCGGGTTCGTCGTACCTGTACCAGGGCGAAGAGCTCGGCCTTCCCGAGGTCATCGACATCCCTGGTGAGGCGCGCCAGGACCCGACGTGGTTCCGCACGAACGGCGAGCGCTACGGACGTGACGGATGCCGCGTGCCCATCCCATGGAACGCGGATGCCCCCGCCTACGGCTTCAGCGCGACGGGTGCGTCGTGGCTGCCGCAGCCGGCCGAGTGGGCGACGCTCGCGCGCGATGCGCAGGACGGCGTCGAGGGTTCGACGCTCGAGCTCTACAAGAGCCTGCTCGCCGCGCGCCGGGAACACGGCCTGGGCGCCGGCACGCTCGAGTGGATCGAGTCCGATCCCGAGGTGGTCGCGTTCCGCAACGGCGACATCACCGTGGTCGTGAACTTCGGCGAGAATCCCGTCGAGCTGCCCGCGGGCACCGTCGTCGTCGCGAGCGGTCCCCTCGACGGGAACCTGCTGCCGACCGACACGGCGGTGTGGCTCGCGGAGGGTTGATCCGGCAGGATCGACCCAGCCGACCGTCTGGGGAACGCCGCGAAGGAGCGCGCATGGTCAGCATCGATGAAGTCGCCCGCCTGGCGGGCGTGTCGACCGCGACCGTCTCGCGCGCCCTGAGCGGCCGCGGTCAGGTGTCGCCGGCGACCCGTGCGCGCGTGGAGTCGGCGGCGAAGAGCCTCGGCTACGTCGTGTCGTCGTCAGCGTCGAGCCTCGCTTCGGGACGCACGCGCAACATCGGCGTGCTCGTGCCGTTCCTCGACCGGTGGTTCTTCTCGACTGTGCTGAGCGGCATCGCGAACACGCTGATGCGCAGGGGCTACGACATCACGCTCTACAGCCTCACGGCCGACCGCGAGCAGCGGCAGGTGATCTTCGAGACGTTCCTGCGGCGGCAGCGTGTCGACGGCGTCGTGGCGATCTCGATCGAGCTCGGCGACGACGAGACCGAGCGCCTGCGCGAGCTCGACCTGCCGGTGATCGCGATCGGCGGGCCGAACCCGCGCCTGACGACCCTCACGGTCGACGACATCGCCGTCGCGCGGCTCGCGACCGAGCACCTCATCGCGCTCGGACACCGCGACATCGCGCACATCGGCGCGAGCCCCGAGTTCGACATCGACTTCCACATCCCCACACGTCGGCGCCAGGGGTTCGAGCAGGCGCTGGCGGATGCCGGCATCCCCGCGCACCCCGCCCTGTACGAGCCCGCCGACTTCACGATCGAGGGCGGATTCCGCGCGGCGAAGCAGTTGCTCGGGCGACCCGGCGAGCGCCCGACGGCGATCTTCGCCGCATCCGATGAGATGGCGATCGGCGCCCTCCTCGCCGCCCGCGAGCTCGGTTACCGCGTGCCCGAGGACCTGTCGATCATCGGCATCGACGGCCACGAGCTCGGCGAGTTCTTCCGCCTCACGACGATCGACCAGTTCCCGCTCGGCCAGGGGGAGCGGGCGGCAGAGGCGATCCTCGAGGCGCTCGAGACGAAGGGCGAGGCGCCCCCGACGCACGAGCCCGGTCAGCTGCCGTTCGAGCTCATCGTGCGAGGCTCGACCGCGCGCCTCGCGGACCCACCCGGACGCTGAGCGAGGACGTCCAGCGACCCAGACGAAACGCGCGCGAGTGCACGACCTCGCGTCGACTGCACGACTTCGCGACGCCTTCAAGCCGTGCGCTCGGCGACAAGTCGTGCACTCGGCGCCGGGAAGAGCCGCCGGGCTAGGCTCGTCCGCATGACGATCGACCTCGAGGCGCTGTACATCGACCTGCACCGGCACCCGGAGCTCTCATTCCAGGAGACGCGCACCGCGGGGATCGTCGCCCAGCATCTCACCGACCTCGGGATCGAGTTCGAGGAGGGCATCGGCAAGACCGGTGTCGCCGCGGTCATCCGCAATGGCGACGGGCCGGTCGTGTGGCTGCGCGCCGACATGGACGCCCTCCCCGTCGAGGAGCGCACCGGACTCGAGTACGCGAGCACCGCGCGCGGCATCGATCCCGCAGGCACGGACGTCCCCGTGATGCACGCGTGCGGGCATGACATGCACGTGACCGCGATGCTCGGCGCGCTCGAGCGCCTCGTCGCGACGAAGGACGAATGGGCGGGGACGATCGTCACCGTGTTCCAACCCGCCGAGGAGCACGGCGCCGGCGCCCAGGCGATGATCGCCGACGGCGTGTTCGATCGGTTCCCGAAGCCCGACATCGTCCTCGGGCAGCACCTCACGCCGCTTCCGGCCGGCACGATCGGCGTGCGCCCCGGCACGCAGATGGCCGCCTCGGACGGGCTCACCGTCACGCTCTTCGGCCGCGGCGGCCACGGGTCGCGCCCGCACTCGACGATCGACCCCGTCGTGATGGCGGCGGCGACCGTCATGCGGCTGCAGACGATCGTGTCGCGCGAGATCGACCCGCGCGACGTCGCCGTCGTGACGGTCGGCTCGATCCACGCGGGATTGAAGAACAACATCATCCCCGCCGAGGCGACGCTCGAGCTGAGCCTGCGCTACCCCGACGACGCCGCGCGCGAGCGCGTGCTCGAGAAGGTCGAGCGGATCGTGCGCGCGGAGGCCGCCGCATCCGGATCCGTCGTCCCCCCGACCATCGTCACCGACCACACCCTGCCCCCGACGATCAACGATCCCGTCGCGACGACGCGGCTCACGCACGCGTTCAACACCGCGTTCGGCACAGGCACCGTCGTCGACCCGGGGATGTTCACCGGCAGCGAGGACGTGTCGTGGTTCGCGCGCGAGGCCGGCGTGCCGCTCGTGTACTGGTTCTGGGGAGGCATCGACCCCGAGATGTTCGCCGAGGCGAAGGCCTCCGGCACGCTCGAGAGCGCGATCCCGACGAACCACTCGCCGTTCTTCGCGCCGGTGCTGCACCCCACGATCGAAGTCGGCGTCGACGCCCTGGTCGTCGCGGCGCGCGAATTCCTCGAGACCGGCGGAAGCGGGTCGATCGAGGAGTAAGGGCGGATGCCGCGAGGCGGTGGGCGCTTCGTCTCGCATCGCTCGCTCAGCGACCGGGCGACGCTTCGACACGCTCAGCGACCGGGGGCGCCGCTCACCCGTACTGCAAGAGCTCGCGCACACGAGCATCGACCAGCTTCTGCCCCGACACGATCCCGGGAAGTCCGCGGCGATCGTCGGTCGTGAGCATGAGCACGAGCGAGAGCACGGCGAAGATCCCGCCCACGAGGCCCCACGCGCCGGGGAGCGCGACGAGGATGAGGTAACCGCCGATCCCTCCCGCGAAGCGGAGCACCCGCGCGAGCCACACGGGGTACGTCGTGCCCTCGAAGCGCAGGAGCACGGCGAGGTCGCCCACCGATCGACCCGTCGCCATGATGACGAGGAACCAGATGACGATCGCGGTCACATTCCCGACGACGGCGGCTGCTGTCCCCTCGGCGACTTCTTCGTGGGCACCGAGCCCGTAGAGGGCCGATTGCACGATCACCGCGGTCGCCCACGACGTCATGGTCGCGCCGATGAGGTCGCACAGCATGCCGAGCAGGCGGCGACGGCGCGTCACGGGTCGCGGCAGCTCGGCGTCGGGCAGGCGCGTGACTCCGCGTCGGCTCTTCGGCACGACGAGTCCGACGACGGATCCGATGAGCGCGCCGATCGTGTTCGTCAGGAGGTCGTCGACGTCGAACACACGGTACGCGCACGGGTAGAGGCCCCACACGCCGGTGAGCTGGGTCGTCTCGATGAACGCCGAGACACCGAGCCCGATGAGTCCCGCCGCGATGATGCCGCGCCCGCCGAGCACCCGCACGAAGAACCCGAGAGGGACGAACAGCACGACGTTCAGCAGCAACTGGAGAAGCGCGGGGTCGCTGAACGCGACGCCCGTCGGGCGGACGGCACCGCGGATGTCGTCGATGAACGCGAAGATGTCGAGGTTCACGCCCGCGCACCGGATGGTGTCCGGGTCGGGGAGGGGCAGCAGCGTATACGTCCAGATCGCGCAGAAGTAGACGAGCCCCGCGAACCACAGCGCGGCGCGTCCCACCGTCAGTCCGCCGCGACGTCGGTAGCTGAGGGCGACGAACGGCACGAGCAGCACAACGCCGATCAGCACCCCGAGCAGGATCGCGATGATCGCGAGCACACGGTCGTCCACGGCACGAGTCTCGCAGGGGCCCCGCCGCGAGCGCACGCCGGCGGGATGCGACGGAGCCGGATGCCGCGCCCCGGCGTAGCCTGGAGAAGTGACCTCGACGCTCGACGCGACGGCCGTGCGCGCCGACTTCCCCCTGCTCGACCAGACCGTCGACGGGCGGCCCCTCGTCTACCTCGACTCCGCGGCGACGAGCCAGAAGCCGCGCGCGGTGATCGACGCCGAAGTGGACTTCCTCACGCGCGCGAACTCCGCCGTCCATCGCGGCGCTCACACGCTCGCGGCCGAGGCGACCGAGCTCTTCGAAGACGCGCGCACGACCGTCGCCGGGTTCGTCGGCGCCCGTCCCGAGCAGCTCGTCTGGACGAGCGGGGCGACCGCCGGCATCAACCTCGTCGCGTACGCGATCGGCAACGCGACGGCGGGCCGCGGCGCTCCGGCGAGCGCACGATTCGCGCTCGCCCCGGGCGATGAGCTCGTCATCACCGAGTCCGAGCACCACGCGAACCTCATCCCGTGGCAGGAGCTCGCCGCGCGCACCGGCGCGACGCTCAAGCACATCCCCGTACGCGACGACGGCACGATCGACACGGATGCCGCGGCATCCGTCATCTCGCACCGCACACGCGTCGTCGCGTTCCCGCACGTGTCGAACGTGCTCGGCATCGTGAACCCCGTCGCCGATCTCGTCGCCCTCGCGAACGGCGTCGGCGCGCTCACCGTGCTCGACGCATGCCAGTCGGCACCGCACCTGCCGCTCGACCTCCCCGCGCTGGGCGTCGATCTCGCCGTGTTCTCCGGACACAAGATGCTCGGGCCGTACGGGATCGGAGCGCTCTACGGACGCAGCGAGGTGCTCGAGGCACTGCCGCCGTTCCTCACCGGCGGGTCCATGATCACGACGGTCACACTCGACGTGGCGCAGTACCTCCCTCCGCCGCAACGCTTCGAAGCCGGCACGCAGCCGGTGTCGCAGGCGATCGGCCTCGCGGCCGCTGTGCGCTACCTCGAGTCCGTGGGCATGGAGGCGGTGCACGCGCACGAGACGGCACTCGGCGAGCGCATGGGCGAGGGGCTGCGGTCGATTCCGGGCATCCGGCTTCTCGGCGACCCTTCGACAGGCTCAAGGACCGCCCCGACGGGCTCGCGGACCGAACGTGTCGCGCTGTGGGCGTTCGACGTCGAGGGCGTGCACGCGCACGACGCGGGGCAGTTCCTCGACTCACACGGCATCGCGGTGCGCGTCGGCCACCACTGCGCGCAGCCGCTGCACCGCCGCTTCGGCGTGACGGCGTCGGTGCGGGCGTCCGCCGCCCTCTACAACACCCCCGACGAGGTCGACGCGTTCCTCGACGCGGTGTCGGGCATCCGCTCGTTCTTCGGAGTCGCGTGATGAGCGGTCTCGAGGCGCTGTACCAAGAGTTGATCCTCGATCACTCCAAGCGCCCGCACGGCAAGGGACTCGCGGCGGATGCGGCGGCCACCAGTCACCAGGTCAACCCGACGTGCGGCGACGAGATCACGCTCGGCGTGCACCTCGACGGCGATCGCGTCGTCGATGTGACATGGGACGGCGTCGGATGCTCCATCTCGCAGGCGTCCGCGTCGATGCTCGCGGCGCTCGTCGAGGAGGAGGGCGGCCTCTCGCGCTCGGATGCGACGGCGCTCGTCGACGGCTTCCGCACCGCACTGCGATCGCGCGGAGAGACCCCGCTCGACGAGGAGACGTTCGGCGATGCAGCCGCCCTGTCGGGCGTCTCGAAATACACGGCGCGCGTCAAGTGCGCGATGCTCGCGTGGGTCGCATTCGAGGACGCGCTCGCGAAGGCGTGACGCACGGCTAGCTCGACGCGGTCGCCTGACGCCGCTCGAGCAGCCGGTCGATGCCCGCCGCGGCCCACACGGCGCCGAGCCCGCCCAGCACGACGATCCCCTGGATCACGAGCGCGTACCCGCCCGACGTGAAGTTCGCCTCGACGAGCATCGGGCCCACGATCGGAGGGATGATCGCCACGATCACGACGATCCACGACAGCGGATGTCGTCCGCGCGCGATGACCCACCCGCCGACGGCGGCGAGCAGCGTGACGAAGCCCTGATCGAGCACGAACGCCCACAGCGCGTCCGGCTCGTGGATGTTGCCGACGCCGCGCTCGAGACCGAACGTCGCCCACAGGAACAGCGCCACGCACACGAGGGTGATCCCGCCCACGCGACGCATGCCCGGCGTGGGAAGCAGCGCGAGCGACGCGACCATGCCGCCCACGATCAGCAGGAACTGCACGATGTTCACCAGCGGCGTGTCGTTCCTGATCGTCCCCGCGTACGACTCGGACTGCACGATCGCCGAGAAATCCGTCGCCGACGCGATGTACGTCGTGGCGAGCATTCCGACGATGGCTGCGCCGTAGCGCGCGCCTCGATCGAACCGGAGTCGCGGTCCCATGGCGCGAGATTAGCCGATGCCGGTCCCCTACAATCGGGCAGAGTCGAGGTGGGGGTCTCGGTGGCACGGACGACGGACGACGAGAACGACGACGCGACCGCGGATGCGGTGCACGCGGATGCCGCCGACACCGACGCGCGCGCCGACGAACCCGAGCTGCCGTCGCGCCGGGAGTTCTTCCGCCGTGCGGGTCTGAGCGCCGCGGGGCTCGCGATCGGGGCATCCGCCGGCGCCGCCGTCACCGCGGCCGCGACCACCCACCCGCCCGAGTTCTCGCCACTGCCGCCGCGGCACGTTCCGGGCTTCGACCACGTCGTGGTCGTGATGTTCGAGAACCGGAGCTTCGACAA
>NZ_DATMFG010000058.1:0-34421 GCF_035556355.1 Microbacterium sp. | reverse complement strand
CGACCTTCTTGGCCCGCGGGTAGCCGGTGAGCGACTCGGCGATCCGCCGGTCGCCAGGACCGACCTTCTCCGTTGCGGGCACGCAGAATCCGATGACGTCGACGTCGCCGAGCACCTGCTCGACGAGATCGTTGAGGCGCTGGCCGAGGAGCGTGCGGGGCTTGTGGAGTCCCGGTGTGTCGACGACGACGAGCTGACCGCCCGGGCGGTTCAGGATGCCGCGGATCGCGCGGCGCGTCGTCTGCGGCTTGTCGCTCGTGATCGCGACCTTCTCGCCGACGAGCGCGTTCATGAGCGTCGACTTGCCCACGTTCGGGCGGCCGACGAACGTGACGAAGCCCGAGTGCGTGACGGTCGACTGCTCGTCCGAGACCTCCGCCGGTTCAGACATCCCGTTCCCCTCTCCTCACGATGCGCACCTCGCCGGTGCGCGGGCGCACGGTGCGGATCTCACCCGTGCGCGGCGATCGTCCGTTGAGCGGGTCGTCCGCCGCCTCTGGGGCGGCTCCGCGCTCGACGAAGACCGTGCTGATGCCGCGACCGCGCCCTCGTGAGGCGCCGCCGGTCATGATGAGCCCCGCGTACTCGGCGGTCGCGCCGGGCTGTGGAATGCGGCCCAGCGCTTTGCCGAGAAGACCGCCGATCGAATCGACGTCCTCGTCCTCCAACTCGATGCCGAACAGGTCGCCGACCTCGTCGAGCCCGAGGCGCGCGCTCACGCGGTAGCGACCGGGCTCGATCTCGGTCACCTCGTCGGCGCGCGGATCGTACTCGTCGGCGATCTCGCCTACGAGCTCCTCGATGAGGTCCTCGAGCGTCACGAGGCCCGACACCCCGCCGTACTCGTCCACCACGAGGCACACGTGCACGGCGTCGCGCTTCATCTGCTGCAGCAGCGTCTCGGCGCGCATCGACTCGGGCACGAACACCGCGGGACGGCTGATGGGCGTGATCGGCGCGTCGCGCCAGCCGTTCTCGTCGCGGAAGCCGAACTGCACGAGGTCCTTCAGATACAGCACCCCGACGACGTCGTCCGCCTCGTCGTCGACGATCGGGATGCGCGAGACCCCCTTGTCGAGGAAGATCCGCATCGCCTCGCGCGTCGAGGCGTTCGCGTCGACCGTGACCATGTCGGTGCGCGGCACCATGACCGCGCGCACATACGTGTCGGTGAAGTCGAACACGGAGTGGATGAGCTCGCGGTCGTCCTCTTCGATGAGCTCGTTCTCGGCGGCTTCGTCGATGATCGAGAGCAGCTGCTCCTCCGACGCGAACGAGGAGCCGCGCGACCCGCCGGGCGTGATTCGCGTGCTCAGCGCGACGAGACCGTGCGCGAGCGGACCGAGGATGATGCGCACTCCCCGCACGACCGGCGCCGCACTCTGCAGCAGGCGCCGCGCGTGCTGGCGCCCGAGGTTTCGGGGACCCGTTCCGACGACGACGTACGACAGACCGGTCATCAGCAGCGCGGCCGCGAGCATCGCCCACCAGATGTTCTCGAACAGCACCGTGAACGCGACCGTGATGAGCACCGCCGCCGTCGTCTCGGCGAAGACGCGGATGAACACGACCGCGTTCTCATGCGCTTCGGGATCGTCGGCGATGCGGCGCAGCGACGTCGCGTTGTGACCGTTCGCCGCCAGCTCCGCGAGATCGGCCCGCGACGTGACGCTGAGCGCCGCATCGATCGCCACCATGAAGGCGCCGAAGGCGATGAGCAGCACCGCCGCGACGAGCAGGAGGGCTTCGGTCATGCGCGGCCGCGCCGGCGTTCCGAGCTCTGGAACGCGGCGATGAGGCTCTTCTGCAGCCCGAACATCTCGCGCTCCTCCTCGGGCTCGGCGTGATCGAATCCGAGCAGGTGCAGCAGCCCGTGCGTCGTGAGCAGCACGAGCTCGTCCATCGTGGAGTGCTTCGCCGCGACCGCCTGCGTCTCGGCGACCTGCGGGCACAGCACGATGTCGCCGAGCAGCCCCGGAGGCGTCGGCATGTCCTCCGTGCCCGGCCGCAGCTCGTCCATCGGGAAGCTCAGCACGTCGGTCGGGCCGGGCTCGTCCATCCACTGCACGTGCAGCGCCTCCATCGCACCCTCGTCGACGAGGAGGATCGCGACGTCGGCATCCGGACTCACGTGCAGTTCGGCGAGGTTGTGCTCCATGAGCCGCAGCAGCACGGTCTCATCGACCTCGACGCCCGACTCGTTCGTGATCTCGATCGTCATGAGCGGCCTCGCTTCGGCAGGTGGTCACGCGGTCCGCCGGGGCGGAGGGAAGCGCGTCGCTCGGCTCGATTGGCGAACTCGGATGCCTCGTCCCGCTCGCGCCTCGCCGCCAGACGTCGCTCGTCGTACTCGCTGTACGCGTCGACGATGCGGCCGACGAGCGTGTGACGCACGACGTCGTCGCTCGTGAGATACGCGAAGTGGATGTCGTCGATCTCCTTGAGCACACGCGTGACGAGTCGCAGTCCGGATGCGCCCTGCGGGAGGTCGATCTGCGTGATGTCGCCCGTCACGACCATCTTCGTGCCGAAGCCGAGGCGCGTGAGGAACATCTTCATCTGCTCGGGCGTCGTGTTCTGGGCTTCGTCGAGCACGACGAAGGAGTCATTGAGGGTGCGCCCGCGCATGTACGCGAGCGGTGCGACCTCGATCGTTCCGGTCGCCATGAGCTTCGGCACGAGCTCTGGGTCCATCATCTCGTTGAGCGCGTCGTACAGCGGCCGCAGATACGGGTCGATCTTGTCGGTGAGGGTGCCCGGGAGGAATCCGAGCCGCTCCCCCGCTTCGACGGCGGGACGCGTCAGGATGATGCGGTTGACCTCTTTGCGCTGCAGCGCCTGCACGGCCTTCGCCATCGCGAGGTACGTCTTGCCCGTGCCTGCGGGGCCGATGCCGAACACGATCGTGTTCTCCTCGATGGCGTCGACGTACGCCTTCTGCCCGAGCGTCTTGGGACGGATGACCTTGCCACGTGTCGACAGGATCGCCTCGCCGAGCACCTCGGACGGGCGCGGACCGCCTTCGGACTGCAGGATGCGGTTCGACGACGTGACGTCGACCGGATCGAGCCCCTGCCCAGCCTTCGTCATGGCGAGAAGCTCGTCGACGAGGGCGCGCGCGGCGGCGACTGCCGCTGCGTCGCCGGTGAGGGTGATCTCGTTGCCGCGCACGTGGACGTCGACTTCGGGGTGCTCGCGCTCGACGACGCGCAACAGGCGGTCTTGAGGCCCGAGGAGCTGCACCATGGCGACTCCGTCGGCGTAGACCCGCTCGACGGCGGGTTCGTTGTCGGTCAAAGACTTCTCTCTTCCAGTCCTCCGGCGAGGACGTGGGCATGGACGTGGAAAACGGTCTGGCCGGCGCCGGCGCCGCGGTTGAAGACGAGCCGGAAATCGCCGTCGGCATGCTCGGCCGCGAGTGTGTTGGCGAGCCCGATCATCTCGGTGAGCAGGTCGGGGTTGCCCGCGGCGAGCTCGACGACGTCGCGATACTCCTGCGTCTTGGGGATCACGAGCAGGTGCACGGGCGCCTGCGGGTTGATGTCTCGGATCGCGAACACGTTCTCGGTCTCCGCGATGATCTCGGACGGGATCTCTCCGTTGTAGATACGCGTGAAGATCGAGGGTTCGCTCATCCTTCAAGTCTAGCGAGGACCCTTCGACAGGCTCAGGGCCCCATCCCCTGCCGATCCGCGCCGCTGACGGTCGGCGCGCCCGTCGACCGTCGCCCGATCTACCAGCGCCCGAGCGCCGCGCTCACGACCGCGAGCGCCGCCGGTCCGGCGGTCGACGTGCGCAGGACGGTGTCTCCGAGCCGGACGAGCCGGGCGCCGGCCTCCGCGAGCGCGTCGAGCTCTTCGGGTGCGACGCCGCCCTCAGGACCGACGACGAGGACGATGTCGCGCTCGTCGGCTGGGTCGAGCTCTACGGTCGAGAGCCGTTCCTGCGCGGTCGGCTCGAGGACGAAGACGGATGCCGCGCCCTCCCCGATGCGCCGCAAGAGCTGCTTCGTCGTCGCGAGCTCACCGACCTCGGGAACCCACGCGCGATGCGCCTGCTTCGCCGCCTCGCGCACGATCGCCGCCCAGCGCGCACGGCCCTTCGCGGCCTTCGCGGCGTCCCAGCGCGAAACGCTGCGCGCCGCCTGCCAAGGGACGATCTCGTCGACGCCGAGCTCTGTCGCAGCCTGCACGGCGAGCTCGTCGCGGTCGCCCTTCGCGAGAGCCTGCACGAGCACGACGCGGGGTGCGGGCGGCGGGACGTCGGTCCGCGCGTCGATCCGCACGACGACCTCGCGCGGCGCGACCGCCTCGCATGTTCCGGTGAGCCATGCACCGTGCCCGTCGCCGACGGTGACCTCCTCGCCGACCCGCACACGGCGCACGGCCGCTGCGTGGTGCGCCTCGGCTCCCGTGAGCACGACAGTCTCGCCCGGGCGGGCGAGCACTTGCTCGTCGAGGAGGAAGTGCAGCGGCATCCGGGTCAGCCGTTCCGGAAGCGGTCGCGCAGCTTCGCGAACAGGCCCTGCTGGAAGTGCGCGAGGCGCGGGGCCGGGGGCTTCGTCTTCTTCGCGAACTCTTCGATGAGGGCGCGCGACCGGCCGTCGACGCGCGTGGGCGTCACGACGTGCACGCCGATGCGGAGGTCGCCGCGCTGCGTGCCGCGCAGCGGCGTGATGCCGCGGCCGCGGACCGTGATGACGTCGCCGGACTGGACGCCCGGGCGCAGCTCGAGGTCGACCGGGCCGTCGAGCGACTCGATCGTGGTGGTCGTGCCGAGGATCGCATCGGGCATCGACACCTCGAGGGTCGCGAGCAGGTCGTCGCCGTCGCGGCTGAACACCTCGTCGGGCGCGACCGTGACCTCGATGTACAGGTCGCCGTTGGGCCCGCCGCCGGGGCCGACCTCGCCCGAGCCGGGAAGCTGCAGGCGCAGCCCCGTCTCGACGCCGGCCGGGATGTCGATCGACACCGTGCGGCGGGCGCGCACGCGGCCCTGGCCCTGACACGTCACGCACGGGTACGGGATGGTCGTGCCGTAGCCCTGGCACACGGTGCACGGCTGGCTCGTGACGACGTTGCCGAGCAGGCTCCGCACCTGTCGCTGCACGTAGCCCGCGCCGTGGCAGATGTCGCACGTGACCGGACCCGTGCCCGGCTGGCAGCACGATCCCTGACACGTCTCGCACAGCACGGCCGTGTCGACCTCGATGTCGCGGTGCACGCCGAACACGACGTCCTTGAGCTCGAGCGTGATGCGCACGAGGGCGTCCTGGCCGCGCTCGCGCCGCGACCGCGGCCGCGCCGCGCGCGTGCCGCCCGCCGCCCCGAAGAAGGTCTCGAAGATGTCGCTGAATCCGCCGAACCCGTTCGCGCCGCCGAACGGCGAGTCGTCGCCGCCCATGTCGTAGCGGCGCCGCTGCTCGGGGTCGCTCAGCACGTCGTACGCGTGCGTGACGAGCTTGAACCGCTCGGCCGCGTCATCGCCCGGGTTCACATCGGGGTGCAGCTCGCGCGCGAGCCTGCGGTACGCCTTCTTGATCTCTTCCTGGCTGGCGTCGCGTGAGACGCCGAGGACCTCGTAATGGTCAGCCAACATTCGCCTTCCCGCCCGCGTTCCGCGGGATCGATCGTCACGGATGCCTCGTCAGCGGGAGTTCTCTTCGTGGAGCATCCGGGTGAGGTAGCGCGCGACGGCTCGCACCGCCGCGAGGTTCGTGGGGTAGTCCATGCGCGTCGGACCCATGACGCCGACGCGCGCGAGCGAGCCCGTCGCATCGTAATCGCTGGCCACGACAGACGCCTCGGCCAGCCCGAAGGGCTCGTTCTCGCGACCGATGCTGGCGGAGAGTCCCTGGTCGTCGGCGTGCATCTCGCTCACGAGGCGCAAGAGGGTCACCTGCTCCTCGATCGCCTCGAGCAGCGGATAGATGCTGCCGCGGAAGTCGGCCTCGCGCCGCGCGAGGTTCGCCGCACCCGCGAGCACGAGGCGGTCCTGGCGGAACTCCTCGAGCTCTTCGGCCACGGCCCGCAGAAGGTCGAGCGCGGCCTCGTCGAGCGGGGTCGTCTGCCCCGATGCCGGCGCGGCGGATGCCTCGGCCAGCCGCTCCTCGACGAGCTGCGCGCCGTCGCGGACCGCCCGGCCGACGATGACGGCCGACACGGCCGTGCGGAGGCGCTGCACCTCCTCTTCGCCGAACTCGCCGCGCACCGTCGCGAGGCGCTGCGAGACGCGACCGGTGTCGGTCACGATGATCACGAGCATGCGCCCGCCGCCGAGCTGCACGAGCTCGACGTGCGACACGCTCGCACGCGCGAAGGACGGGTACTGCACGATCGCGACCTGGCCGGTGAGTCGGGTGAGGGCGCGCACGGTGCGCACGAGCAGGTCGTCGAGGTCGCCGGCGCCGTCGAGGAACGAGGTGATCGCCGCGCGCTGCGCGGACGTCAGCGGGCGAAGCTCGGCGAGGTGGTCGACGAACACGCGGTAGCCCTTGTCTGTGGGCACGCGACCCGAGGAGGTGTGCGGGGCGACGATCAGCTCTTCGTCTTCGAGCTGGGCCATGTCGTTGCGGATGGTCGCTGCGGACACACCGAAGGCGTGCCGCTCGACGATGGACTTGCTGCCGACCGGCTCGTTCGTGTCGACGTAGTCCTGCACGATCGCCCGCAGGACCTCGAGGCCGCGTTCGCTGACCATTCACCCTCCCGCCTGGCACTCTACTGTCGTGAGTGCCAATTCTAGCGGACGACCTGGGGCGATGACCGAGAAACGCGGGCTCACAGACCCGGCGTCAGCGCCCGCACGACGGCGTCCGCGAGCAGGCGCCCGCGCAGCGTCAGCACGATCCGCCCGTGGAGGGCCTCTGCCCCGTCGATGAGTCCGTCCGCGATGAGGCGGGCCACCGCGTGGCGTCCCTCTCCCAACAGCTCCGACACGGGATACCCCTCGCGGATCCGCGTGCCCAGCAGCACTCCCTCGAGGGCGCGGGCCGCGGCATCCGTCCTCTCCCTACCCGCCGCCGGGGTCTGCCCAGACGCGAGCCGCTGCGCGTACGCGGCGGGGTGCTTCACATTCCAGAATCGCACGCCCGCGATGTGGCTGTGCGCGCCCGGGCCGAAGCCCCACCAGTCGTGGCCGCGCCAGTACGCGAGGTTGTGGCGCGAGCGGTGCTCGGGGCCCCGCGCCCAGTTCGACACCTCGTACCACTCGAACCCGGCCGCGCCGAGCAGGTCGTCGGCGAGCTCGTACATGTCGGCCTGCAGGTCGTCGTCGGGTGCCGGCACCTCGCCGCGACGGATCCGGCGTTCGAGCTTCGTGCCCTCCTCGATGATGAGCGCGTACGCAGAGATGTGGTCGGGCTCGAGCGACAGGGCCGTCTCGAGCGAGAGGCGCCAGTCGGAGAGCGACTCCCCCGGTGCGCCGTAGATGAGGTCGACGCTCACGTCGATGCCCGCGCGGCGCGCGGCCTCGACGGCCGTGCGCACATTCGCCGGCTCGTGCGTGCGGTCGAGCGCGGCCAGCACATGCGGGACGGCCGACTGCATGCCGATCGACAGCCGGGTGACGCCGGATGCCGCGAGCTCGGCGGCTGCGGCATCCGTCACGGTGTCGGGGTTGGCCTCGACCGTGACCTCGGCACGCCCCTCGATCCCGAAGGCGTCTCGCACGCCGGCGAGCATGCGCGCAAGGTCGCCCGGCGGGAGGAGCGTCGGCGTGCCGCCGCCGAAGAACACCGTGGACGCGGACCGCAGCGGACCTTTCGCCTCGAGCACACGGCGAGCGAGCGCGACCTCGCCCAGCAGGGTGTCGGCGTACTCGTCCTGCCGTGCGCCGCGCAGCTCGCTCGAGGTGTACGTGTTGAAGTCGCAGTAGCCGCATCGCACGCGGCAGAACGGCACGTGCAGGTACACGCTGAACGGCGTGGCGGGATCGGTCGATGTCTCGTCGGGGAGCGCTCCGTCTGCGGGGACCGGCTCGCCGAGCGGCAGCGCAGCGCCCATCAGGCCGACGTCGCGTACAGCGGCGAGATCGCGCGCAGGTACCGCGTGAACAGCTCGCGCCGCCGACGACGCACGAGCCGCGGGAACAGGCGGTAGAACAGGCCCACCGGCCGGTCGAACGCCCGCACCGTGAACCACACCTCGTCGTTGTCGTGCCAGTCGAGCATGAACGACTCCTCGCCGCTGACGACCGAGTCGCCGACCGTGCCCAGTGCGAACCCGACGCGACGCGGCTCTTCGACGGCGAAGATCACGCGCAGCTCACCGCCCGCGCGCATGCCGCGCACGCGGCCCTCGAGCTGGATCGTCATGCCGCCGCTCACGAACGGCGTGCCGTCGGAGTCGAAGCGCTGCTCGACCTCCATGCGGCTCGGCGCGATCGGATTGCCCTCGCTGTCGAAGCTGACGCCCGAGTACATGGGGCCGGATGCCGGACGGACGTCCGCGAGCGTCAGACCCGCTCCGCGCTGTGCCGTCCACGACATGAGCGCCTCGCTCGCGGTGTGGAAGCGGGACTCGCCGCTGCCGATGCGCCACGAGGACTCCGCCGGGATGCTGCGCTCCGGCGGGTACTGCATCAGATCCGGCGCCTGCGTCGCCCCGACGGCGGCGTAGTCGACGGTCTCGTCTTTGAACGTGCCCCGGCGCATGGATTCCAGCCTACTTCGCCTACTTCGGGCCCTTGCCCTCGACGTCGCCGGAGAGGGCGGCGATGAACGCCTCCTGCGGCACCTCGACGCGGCCGACCATCTTCATGCGCTTCTTGCCTTCCTTCTGCTTCTCGAGCAGCTTGCGCTTGCGGGTGATGTCGCCGCCGTAGCACTTGGCGAGAACGTCCTTGCGCATCGCGCGGATGTTCTCGCGGGCGATGATGCGCGCCCCGATCGCAGCCTGGATGGGCACCTCGAACTGCTGGCGCGGGATGAGCTTGCGCAGGCGCTCGGTCATCATCGTGCCGTAGGCGTACGCCTTGTCGCGGTGCACGATCGAGCTGAACGCGTCGACCTTGTCGCCCTGCAGGAGGATGTCGACCTTCACGAGGTCGGCCTCCTGCGAGCCGTTGGGCTCGTAGTCGAGGCTCGCGTAGCCCTGCGTGCGGCTCTTGAGCTGGTCGAAGAAGTCGAACACGATCTCGCCGAGGGGCATGTTGTAGCGAAGCTCGACGCGGTCCTCGCTCAGGTAGTCCATGCCGAGGAGGGAGCCACGGCGTGACTGGCACAGCTCCATGACCGTGCCGACGTAGTCCTTCGGGGTGAGGATCGCCGCCTTGACCATGGGCTCCGACACCGACGCCACCTTGCCGTCGGGGTATTCGCTCGGGTTCGTGACCGTGACGTGCTCGCCCGTGTCGGTCGTGACCTCGTACACGACGCTGGGCGCGGTCGTGATGAGGTCGAGGTCGAACTCCCGTGCGAGGCGCTCGGTGACGATCTCGAGGTGCAGCAGCCCGAGGAAGCCGCAGCGGAAGCCGAAGCCGAGCGCGACCGACGTCTCGGGCTCGTACTGGAGTGCGGCATCCGAGAGCTTGAGCTTGTCGAGCGCTTCGCGGAGCTCCGCGTAGTCGCTGCCGTCGATCGGGTAGATGCCCGAGAACACCATGGGCTTCGGATCGGTGTAGCCCGGGAGCGGCTCGGCGGCGGGCTTGCGCTGGTCGGTGATCGTGTCGCCGACCTTCGACTGGCGCACGTCCTTCACGCCCGTGATGAGGTAGCCGACCTCGCCGACGCCGAGGCCCTTCGTGGGCATCGGCTCGGGGCTCGAGACGCCGATCTCGAGCAGTTCGTGCGTCGCCTTCGTCGACATCATCTGGATGCGCTCGCGCGGCTCGAGCTTGCCGTCGACCATGCGGACGTAGGTGACGACGCCGCGGTACGCGTCGTAGACGCTGTCGAAGATCATGGCGCGGGCCGGGGCATCCGCCTCGCCCTTCGGCGCCGGGATGTCGCGCACGATGCGGTCGAGCAGCTCCTCGACCCCCTGCCCGGTCTTGCCCGACACCCGCAGCACGTCGTCGGGGTCGCCGCCGATGAGGTTGGCGAGCTCGAGGGCGAACTTCTCGGGGTCGGCAGCCGGGAGGTCGATCTTGTTGAGCACCGGGATGATGTGCAGGTCGTTCTCGAGCGCGAGATACAGGTTCGCGAGCGTCTGCGCCTCGATGCCCTGCGCTGCGTCGACGAGCAGGATCGCGCCCTCGCACGCCGCGAGCGAACGGCTCACCTCGTACGTGAAGTCGACGTGCCCGGGAGTGTCGATCATGTTGAGGGCGTACACCTGGTCGGGCCCCGGTGCTTCGGCGGACTCAGCAACCGGGCGATGGGCCCACGGCATCCGCACCGCCTGGGACTTGATCGTGATGCCGCGCTCGCGCTCGATGTCCATGCGGTCGAGGTACTGCGCGCGCATGTCGCGCTCGGCCACGACTCCGGTGATCTGCAGCATCCGGTCGGCCAGCGTCGACTTGCCGTGGTCGATGTGGGCGATGATGCAGAAGTTGCGGATCAGCTCAGGAGGGGTCGCGGACGGCTCGAGAGGCTTCAGGGCGCGCGGTGACATGTCCCGTCGATTCTACGTGGGCGGGTCCTGACCGATGGCCGAGGACGATGACGGAGGCCGCGGCCCGACGCGCAGGCCCGATTTCGGCGCACACCCACGGATGCCGCGACCACCGTCGCGGATGCCGTGACCGCCGTCGCGCACCGCATAATCTGATTCGCATGGTCGTGCAGGTCGTGCTCGTGCACGGCATCCGCACGTCCGCCACCATGTGGCGCGCGCAGCTCGAGTACCTCACCGAGCGCGGCAATCCGGTGACCGCGGTGGACCTGCCCGGCCATGGCTCGCGCATGTCGGAGCTCTTCACGATCGAGACGGCGTTCGAGACGATCGACAACGCGGTGCGAGATGCCGCGGAGCGCGGCCCCGTGCTGCTGGTCGGGCACTCGATGGGCGGGCTCCTCTCGATCGAGTACGCCGGCGCGGAGGATCCACCGCCCGTCGCGGGCTTCATCGCCGCGTCGTGCACCGCCATCCCGCGCGGAGTCGGACTCACGACGTACCGTCTGCTCGCGCGCGGATTCGATCGGCTGCCCGGGCGGGGGCAGCGCATCGCCGACCTCGTGCTCGATCGCACACTGCCGCCCGAGACCCGCATGGACTTCGGCGCCGGCGGCTACGCATACGACGCGCAGGACATCGCCCTGCGCAGCCTCTCGGTGCTCGACCTGCTCGCGGCGCTGCACCGCATCGAGGTGCCGCTGTGGTTCGTCAACGGCCAGTACGACCAGTTGCGGGTGAACGAGCGACTCTTCACACGTGTGGCGCAGCATGCCGAGCTGATCGTCATCCCCCGGACGAGTCACCTCGTGACGGCCATGAGGCCGCGTGTGTTCAATGCGATCCTCAATCTGGCCCTCACGACGATCGAGCACCGGCAGTCATAGGGGCGGCGCGAGACCTGGTAGACTCAGTGTTTGGCTTGCGTGTGGGTTCGTCCCTCACGACCGCCGTGCGGCATCCCTCTCCTGCCACCCGGCACTCCATCGAAATCCTCCGAACGAAAGAACGTCGACACGTGGCGAACATCAAGTCGCAGATCAAGCGCAACAAGACCAACGAGAAGGCGCGCGAGCGCAACAAGGCCGTGAAGAGCGAGCTGAAGACCCTCGTGCGTCACACCCGCGAGGCCGTGGCGGCCGGCGACAAGGCCGCCGCCGAGAAGTCGCTCAAGGTGGCGGCCCGCAAGCTCGACAAGGCCGTCAGCAAGGGCGTCATCCACAAGAACCAGGCCGCCAACCGCAAGTCGGCGATCGCCAAGCAGGTTGCGTCGCTCTGATCTGAGCAGCTTCGAGATGGCCCGTCCCCGAAGGGACGGGCCATCTCCGTATGCGCACGCGAGCCGTCGGGCTCCCGTTCACGCACCGTGAGGTGCACGCGTCGCGATGACGGTGACGAGGCGCTCGAGTGCGAACACCGGGTCACGCGAGGCGCCCTTGACGTCGGCATCCGCCTGAGCGGCGGCCATGATCGCCATGCCGAGCGATGCCTCGTTCCAGCCCGACAGGTCGCGACGCGCGCGGTCGACCTGCCAGTCCTTGAGTCCGAGGCGGGCCGCGAGTGCCTGGGACGGCTCTCGGCTGCCGGCGACGCGCGCCATCGTGCGCAGCTTCGACGCGATCGCTGCGACGAGCGGCACCGGGTCGGCGCCCGACGCGAGCGCGTGCCGCAGTGCGATGAGCGCGTCGCCGTAGCGCCCCGCGATGGCGGTGTCGGCGACGGTGAACGCCGACGTCTCGACGCGGCCGCCGTAGTACCGCTCGACGATCTGCTCGGTCACATCGCCCGGCACGTCGCTGATGAGCTGCTGGCACGCCGCCGCGAGCTCGGTGAGATCGTCGGCGAACGCCGAGACGAGCGCGCGAAGCGCCGCCGGCGCGATGCGCTTGCGGGCGGCCGAGAACTCCTCGGCGGCGAAGTCGAAGCGGTCGGCGTCGCGCTTGATCGCAGGGCATGCGATCTCGACGCCCCCGCCGTCACCGGCACGGATCGCGTCGAGGAGCTTCTTGCCGCGCACCGTCGCTCCGGTGTGCCGCAGGATGACCGTCGCTCCTTCCTGCGGCGCAGCGAGGTACGCGAGCGCCTCGGCGAGGAACGCGTCGGAGCACTTCTCGACCCCGGAGACGCGAACCAGGCGCGGCTCGCCGAACAGGGACGGCGACGTCACCGCGAGCAGCGTTCCGGGCGCGTAGTCGTCGGCGCGCAGGTCGGACACCTCGAGGCTCGGGTCCTCGGCGCGAAGGTAGTCGCGCACGCCGGCGATCGCGCGTTCGGCGCACACCTCTTCGGGGCCTGAGATGAGCACGATCGGAGCCGGCTGCGGGTCGCGCCATGAGAGCTGCGGGATCACGGATCGCGTCGCACCGCCGCGTGCACCGCCGCGACCGCGTGACGACGAGGACCGGCCCGCCGGGGTGCTTCGAGCCGCTGCCATGCCGACCAGCCTACCGAGAGGGTCGGACGCGACAGGCGGGCGGCGGGCCGCCCTCGCGGCACGGTCGTGGGTCAACTGGGGCTGACGATGAGGTATCTCTCGTCGGAGATGGCGCCGCCCCAATAGGACGGGTCGTCGAGGGCGCGAAGCTGCACGCTCTGCCGCCGATCGCTGACGATTCGGACGCTCTCTTCGGCGGTGAGCCCGGCGCCGGTGTGCCATCGCCCTTCGACGAGGATCAGGACGCCTGTCGGTGTGAGGAGCTTGATCCAGTTCTCCAGCGCCGCCGCAGGATCCGGCATCGCCCACAGCACATGGCGGGAGAGGACGACATCGAAAGATCCCGCAGGCAGCGGAGGGTCGGCCGCATCCGCGACGACGAAGTCGGGCCGCGGGTGCGTCTGCGCTCCCTTCTCACGCGCGCGCCGGATCATCTCCGGCGAGAAGTCGACGCCCGTCACGAGGTGCCCGCCCTCCTGGGCGAGCAGGAGGGAGAGCGTGCCGGTTCCGCACCCGAGGTCAGCCACTCGGAGTCCCCGGCCATCGATGACGGGAAGCAGCAGGTCGGCCCACGCCCGACGGATGTCGGGGTCGCGCAGCCCATGGTCGGCCGACTCGTCGAAGGTCTCCGCTTCGGCATCCCACAGCGATCTCGGGTCCTCGGTCATCCGCCCATACTCGCATCGGCCACCGACGCCGACGTCGGCCGCAGCGGGCGGGCCGCGAGGTCGGCCGGGGCGGGCATCCGGTTCCGTTCCGCGTTCGCGCCACAGAATGAGGCGTCCGCCGTCCTCCCAGACGGCGACGAGCCCGTCGCGATCCGTGCGCCCGACTTTCGTACCGAGACCCTCGAGCACGGCGATCGTCTCGGCTCGCGGGTGCCCGAACGTGTTGTCGGCGCCGACCATCATGACCGCGACGGAAGGATGGGCCAGCTCGTAGATCCGCGGTTCCTGATCGGCGCTGCCGTGGTGGGCGACCTTGACCAGAGCGTAGGGCGGAGCGAGCGTCCCGGATGCCACGAGCGACCGTTGCGGCGACGCCGACAGGTCGCCGAGCAGCAGCGACGGCGGGATCCCTCCCCCGCGTACGTCGAGCACGACGCTCGCGTCGTTGCCCGTGGGGAATGCCCGATTGTCGGCCCGCGGCCACAGCACGCGCCAGCGCGCTTCGCCGAGGGAGCCCGCCATGCCCGCGCTCGCTTCGACGACGCGCGATCCCGCCGCGTCGAGCCGAGCCAGCAGACCTTCGTCGGATGCTGAAGCCGGGGGTCCGTGGAGCACCGTCTCGACACGGTCGATCACGGCATCCACTCCCCCGGCGTGGTCGAGGTCGAAGTGCGTGAGCACGAGGAGATCGATCCGATCGACACCGGCTTTCGCGAGGCACGTTCCGAGCGCCGCGGGGTCCGGGCCCGTGTCGACGAGCGCCACGGCGTCCGCCGAGCGAAGCACAAGCGCATCGCCTTGGCCGATGTCGCACGCGATGATGCTCCAGGACGAGGGGATCGTCCAGCGACCGACGACGCCCGCGAGAGCGGACGTGCCCGCCGCGGCCCCGACCGTCACGGCCACGATCGCGCCGGCGACCGCGCGCGCGCGACGCGCCCGACTCGACAGGCCGATGAGCAGTCCGACCGCGGTGCCGAGCACAGCCAGCACCACGAGCCCGGGCAGACCTTCGAGCCACGGCAGCTGCCCGCCCGGCAGCGCCGCGAAGGTCATCGCAGTGCCCGCGATCCACGCTCCGGGCACCCACGCGATCGCCGCCATCCCGTACGCGAGCACCGGCACGGGCGCCGCAAGGCACGCGAGCAGCCCGACGATCGTCGCGGGGGCCGCAGCCGGCGCGGCGAGGAGGTTCGCCACGACCCCGTACAGCGGCACGGACGGCGCGATCATCACGAGCAGCGGCCCGCACGCGAGCTGCGCCGCAAGCGGCACCGAGAGGGCGAGTGCCGGTGCGCGCGGCATCCACCGGCTGAGGCCCTTCGCGAGCGGCCGTGCGAAGAGCAGCAGTGACCCCGTCGCCGCGGCCGAGAGGGCGAACCCGAGCGAGGTCGACAGCCACGGGTCCGCGACGACGAGCACCGCCACCGCGAGGCACAGCAGCGAGAATCCATGTCCGCTGCGGCCCAGCGCGACTCCGAGCATCGCGAGCGCGGCCATGACTCCGGCGCGCACGACGCTCGGCTCAGGTGTGACGAGGACGATGAAGCCGCCGAGCGCCGCGAGGGCGACACCGACACGGATGCCGCGCGGCGCGCCGCACAGCGCGGCGATCCCGAAGGCGATGCCCACCACGAGGGCGCAGTTGGCGCCCGACACCGCCGTCAGGTGTGAGAGCGACGAGGACTTCATCGCGGCGTCGAGCTCGGGCGACACGAGCGAGGTGTCGCCCACCGCAAGACCGGGTACGAGTTCGGATCCCGGAGCGGGAAGCCCCCGCGCAGCGCTCACGAGCCCGCGGCGAAGCTGTCCTCCGGCGGCCGCGACTCCCACAGGGCCTTCGACGACATCCAGCTCGCGCGCCGTCACCACGAGCACCGCCCGATCGCCGGGCGACGCGTCGCGGACCGTGCCAC
The DNA here is from genome assembly GCF_035556355.1 of Microbacterium sp. Classification (GTDB taxonomy): domain Bacteria; phylum Actinomycetota; class Actinomycetes; order Actinomycetales; family Microbacteriaceae; genus Microbacterium. The sequence goes on along the minus strand of NZ_DATMFG010000058.1, from coordinate 18,847 downwards.
TCGCGACGATGCGCGCGCCGACGTCGACGGGCGCCACGCCCGACACATCCGACGGATCGACGCGGATCGTCACGTCCGTCGACACCGCCTGCGGCTCGGGGCCCGCCGACACGCGCAAAGCCACCGCGTCGAACGCCACGCGCCCGTCGGAACGCCGCTCGACTTTCCCCGTCACCACCGCCGCGACGGTCACCGCCCGACCTCCGTCGAGTCCGAGCGAGGCCGCGTCTCCGCGCGCCGGCAGCGCGAACGCGACGTGCGATGCCGCCGCGGCACCCGCCACGAGCGCCAGCACGGCGACGACGGCCCAGAGCGATGCATCCGCCATGTGTCGCCGTCTACGCGGCGCCCGCACCAGCCAGGCGAGCATCGCGAGGGCCGCGACCCACGACCCGATCGCGAGCCACGTCGACGTCGCGGGCGCCACCGTGCTCAGACCCGCGACCGCCCATGCTCCCGCCGCCACCGGAGCGAGCCGCACGTTCCTCCTGTCGGTCGACACGATCACACCGTCACCAGGTCGCGCAGCGCCTCGAGCATCTTGTCACCGATGCCCGGTACCGCCAGCAGGTCCTCGACGCTCGTGAAGCGTCCGTTCGCGTCGCGCCAATCGAGGATCCGCTGCGCCATCGCCGGGCCGATGCGCGGCAGCGATTCGAGCTCGGCGGCCGACGCCGTGTTGAGGTTGATCCTCCCGTCACCCGCCGAACCCGCGCCGCCCGACTCCACCTGCTCCCCCACCCGCGGGACGACGAGCTGCTCCCCGTCGCTCAGCGGCCGCGCGAGGTTGACGGCGGCTTCGTCCGCATCCTCGACGAAGCCGCCCGCCGCCGCGATGACATCCACCACGCGCGCACCCGCGTCGAGTCGATACAGGCCCGGGGCGGCGACGGCTCCGGCGACGTGCACATAGACGGATGCGGCGGCCGCGGCATCCGTCGTCACACCGCCCGCCGGATCGACCGTCACCGCCTCGACCGGCGATGCCGCTCCGCGGAGGATGCCGATGCCGACCGTGATCGCGAGAGCCGCGATCACGAGCACGATCGCGGCACCGACGCCCAGCCGACGACGACTCGGAAGCGCGGGCGGGTCGTGCTCTGGAACGGACACGCCACGAAGCTAGAAGCCGTCGCCCGCTCCGATGAGCGCCGCGGTGCGATCCGTGCACGACCGCGTGCGGGAACCGCCTGGGGAGGACTCGCCGAACCACCGCGCCCCGGGAAACGCGCACGAAACGAGCGGGTCACCGCGCCGACCCGCCCCTGTGTCATCGTGGTCTGCGACGGAAGGGAGCGTCGATGACAACATGTCGGGATCTGCTGGTGCTGCACATTCGGGATGAGCGTCCGCACGCGCCCGACTACCAGCGGCTGCTCGACGAGCTCAATGCCGCCGCGATGCGCGCGTTCGCCGACGCGGAGTGGTCGCCGACGCTTCTCCCCGTCGCGCAGCTCGACTCGCGCGACGTGCTCGATCGCGCACGCGATGCGCACGCCGTCGTGGTCATGGGCGGCGAAGACGTCGACCCTCGTCTGTACGGCGGCGCCCTCACCTACCCCGGCAGTGGACAGCACGAACCGGAGGCCGACCGGACGATGATCGCGGTCATCCGTCAGTCGCTCGACCGCAGATCGCCGCTGCTGGGCATCTGCCGAGGACATCAGCTCATCAACGTCGCCCTCGGCGGCACGCTCATCGAGCACATGACCGGGCACCGCGCGTCAGGTCCGAGCCATTTCGTGCGCACGCGAGTCGCCGTCGCGTCCGACGAGCCCGACCCCGCGGCGTTCTCCGTCGGCGACGACGCGCTGTGCTCGCACCACCAGGCAGTGCGCGAGCTCGGCGACGGGCTTCGCGTGGTAGCGCGCGCGGACGACGGCACGATCGAGGCGATCGCGCACCGCGAGGCGCCACTGCTCGGGGTGCAGTGGCACCCCGAGCACCCTGAGGTCGCGGGCGACCAGCTCGCGAAGCTGCTCCACCGCTGCGTCGACCGGACGACGGCGACCGTCTGACGGCCGGCCGCAGCGTCAGTGCGTGCTGAAGCTCACGACCTTGGGCGGACGAACGACGGCGCGCGTGATCTCGCGCCCCGCAAGCGAGCGCTGGACCTTCTCGTTCTCGCGCGCGAGCGCCTCGAGCTCGTCGGCGCCGATGCGTGCCGACACGTCGATCGTCGCCCGCACCTTGCCGTCGATCTGCACGACCGCCTTGACGGTCTCTTCGACGAGAAGCGTGGGGTCGGGGTGGCGCCACGTCACGAGGCCCACGAACGGCTCGTGGCCCAGCAGCTCCCACATCTCCTCGGCCGTGTGCGGCGCGAACAGGTCGAGGATCATCGCGGTGACCTCGGCGGCCTCGCGCACGGCCGGGTCGGCGGGACCCGCGCCGGTGTCGATGGTCTTGCGGATCGCGTTGACCAGCTCCATGAGGCGAGCCACGACGACGTTGAACTTCGTCTGCTCGATCAGGCCCGGGGCATCCGCGAGCAGTCGATGCGTCACGCGACGCAGCGCCTGGTCGCCCTCGGCCCACACGACGTCGGGGTCGCTCGTGACGTCGGCGGCCACGCGCAGCGCGCGAGCGAGGAACTTCTGCGCGCCCGTCGTCGAGACGTCCGCCCAGTCGATGTCGTCTTCCACGGGCCCCGCGAACGCGATCGCGGTGCGCACCGCGTCGGCGCCGGGATCGATCATGCTCGACGCGAACTCGACGAGATTCCCCTTGCTCTTGGACATCTTCGAGCCGCCGAGCAGCACCATGCCCTGGTTGATCAGGTTCGAGAAGGGCTCGGTGAAGTCGATGTAGCCCATGTCGTACAGCGCCTTCGTGATGAAGCGCGCGTACAGCAGGTGCAGGATCGCGTGCTCGACGCCGCCGATGTAGTAGTCGACGGGAGCCCATTTGGCGGCCTCGGCCGACGAGAACGCCTCGTTCGGGTCGTTCGGCGACAGGAAGCGCAGGAAGTACCACGAGCTGTCGACGAACGTGTCCATCGTGTCGGGGTCGCGCAGCGCCGGCTCGCCCGTCTCGGGGTCGACCGTGTTCATCCACTCGGTCGCGGCGCCCAGCGGCGACGTCCCCTTCGGCGCGAGGTCGAGACCCTTCGCGTCGGGCAGCGTGAGCGGCAGCTGGTCGTCGGGGACCGGCACGACGCGGCCGTCCTTCGTGTGGATCATGGGGATCGGCGTGCCCCAGAACCGCTGGCGCGAGATGAGCCAGTCGCGCAGGCGGTACGACTTCGCGGCGCGGCCGACGCCCTTCGCCTCCAGCTCCTCGATGATGCGCGCGATCGCGTTGCGCTTGCTCAGGCCGTCGAGCGAGCCCGAGTTGATCATGCGGCCTTCGCCCGTCAGGGCGATGCCCGTCTTCTCGGGGTGGATGTCGGCCAGCGACGCCTCTTCGACCGCCGACTCGAGCGGAACGCCGTTCTCGTCGGTCGGGATCACGGGGATGGCACCCGTGATCGGCGCCGTCGTGTCGACGACGACCTTGATCGGCAGGCCGAAGGCGCGCGCGAAGTCCAGGTCGCGCTGGTCATGCGCGGGCACGGCCATGACCGCGCCGTGGCCGTAGTCGGCCAGCACATAGTCGGCGGCCCAGATCGGCAGGCGCTCGCCGTTGATCGGGTTGATCGCGTAGCGCTCGAGGAACACGCCGGTCTTGGGGCGGTCGGTGTTCTGGCGCTCGATCTCGCTCTCGCGCCCGACGGTGTCGAGGTAGTCCTGGAACCGCATGCGGACCTCGGCGGATGCCCCGGCTGCCAGCTCGGCGGCGAGATCGCTGTCCGGCGCGACGACGAAGAACGTCGCACCGTGCAGTGTGTCGGGGCGGGTCGAGAAGACCGTGACCTTCTCGTCGCGGCCCTCGATCTCGAAGTCGATGTCAGCGCCGACCGAGCGACCGATCCAGTTGCGCTGCATCCGGATGACCTTCTGCGGCCAGAACCCTTCGAGCTGGTTCAGGTCGTCGAGCAGACGGTCGGCGTACTCGGTGATCTTGAAGTACCACTGGGTCAGCTTCTTCTTGGTGACCTCGGCGCCGCAGCGCTCGCAGCGGCCGTCGACGACCTGCTCGTTCGCGAGCACCGTCTGGTCGTTCGGGCACCAGTTGACCGGGCTGTCCTTGCGATAGGCCAGACCGCGCTCGTACAGGCGCTGGAACAGCCACTGGTTCCACCGGTAGTACTCGGGGTCGCTCGTGTGCAGGATGCGCGACCAGTCGTACGACGAGCCGTACTCGCGGAAGCTCTTCTTGTGCTGGGCGATGTTCGCGTAGGTCCACTCGCGCGGGTCGGCGCCGCGCTGGATCGCCGCGTTCTCGGCCGGCAGACCGAACGAGTCCCAGCCGATCGGGTTCAGCACGTTGTAACCGCGATGACGCCAGAAGCGCGCGACGATGTCGACGTAGGCGTAGCTCTCGGCGTGACCCATGTGCAGATCGCCCGACGGGTACGGGAACATCCCGAGCACGTACTTGCGCGGACGGGTGTCGTCGTCGCCGCCGGCGCGGAACGGGTCGGCCGCCTCCCAGCGAGCCTGCCACTTCTGCTGGATCGCGTACGGGTCGAACGCACCGCCACCGGCATGCGCGGCGGTGTCGGGAGGAAGGGTCTGAGACACGGGTGATGCCAATCCTGGTATGTCTGGGCGCGCGCGAAGTCGCGGAATTACCAGGTTACCGGAGAGAGCGACACCGCTTCCCGGGTGCGGGCTCCTCTCCGATCACCAGCCGGGCGGGAGCTCAGCCCCGATCGCGGCGAGCGGCGCGCGCGCCTTGATGCCGACCTCGGCGACCTCTGCGGGCGGGTCCGAGCGCCACGTGATGCCGCCGCCCGCGCCGACATAGGCGCCGTCGCCGTGAGCGACGATCGATCGGATCACCATCGCGAGGTCGAGCGCCCCGTCGGCGCCGACCCATCCGAAGCATCCGGAGAACACGCCCCGCGGGCCGCGCTCGAGCTCGTGCAGGATCGTCATCGCCGAGAGCTTCGGGGCGCCGGTCATGCTCCCCGCCGGGAACGCCGCGTCGAGCAGCCCGCCGAGCGTCGTGCCGGGGAGCAGGCGCCCCGACACGGTGCTCACGAGCTGGTGCACCGCGGGATACGACTCGACCTCCAGGAGACCGTCGACCCCGACGGATCCGGGCTCGCACACGCGCGACAGGTCGTTGCGCATGAGGTCCACGATCATGACGTTCTCGGCGCGCTCCTTCTCGTTCGCGCGCAGCTCCGCCGCGAGCGCGGCGTCCTCGTCGGGCGTCGCCCCGCGCGGCCGCGTGCCCTTGATGGGCTTCGTGCGCACGACTCCGTCGCCCACCTCGAGGAACTGCTCCGGACTCGCGCTCGCCAGCACGACCCCACCGATCCGGATGAACCCGCCGTGGTGCGAAGGCGTCGCCGCGCGCAGGCGGCGGTAGGCCGCGACCGCGTCCACCGGCCGGTCGAGGGTGAACCGCGTCGTGAGGCACAGCTGGTACGCGTCGCCCTCGCGGATGTGGTCGCGGCACCGCTCGACGAGCCCCGCGTACTCGGCGGGAAGGTGACGGGCGGATGCCTCGACCGCCGTCGCCGGCGGCGGGACCGGATGCGGCAGCACAGCGCTCCGCGCGAGCGCGGCGAGGCCCGCGGCATCCGTCTGTTCGCCGACCGCCCACACGCGCCGGGTCGTGTGGTCGAACGCGAGGAACGACTGCGCACGGAGCCACGCGGCCTGCGGCACGGTCGGATCAGGCGTCGCGGCGGGGGCACCCGCGCGGGCGGCCGCGTGTTCGTACGACAGCCAGCCGACCCAGCCGCCGCGGAAGGGCATTTCCGCGCTCTCGTCGGTCACCGCGCCGCCGAGCGGGACTTCGCGGACGGAATCCGGATCCTCCTCGCGCCGCCCCGTGCCGAGGAAGCTCCACCCCGCGGTCGCCGTCGGGCCCGCGTCGAGCCAGAAGACGTCGCCGTCTCGGTCGGCGAGTGCGCAGAACACCGCCTCGGGATCGACCCAGGCGTCGAGCGGGACGGCTGGGCACTCCTTCGACACGCGTTCTAGGTTACGTGGGCGCGCGAGGCCGCCCGAATGTGGCGGGAGACCCGGACCTCGCGGGGATCTCTGCGCGAACTCCCATAAGAGCGTCCACGATGCCCCGTAGTCTCGTCCCGTGAACGAGTTTCTGACGTGGCTGCTCGACATCGTGCAGAGCGTCGATCCCGTCCTGCGGACCTTCCTCGCCGGCCTCGCGATCATGCTCGAGACCAGCGTGCTGATCGGCCTCTTCGTCCCCGGCGACACAGTCGTCATCGTCGCGGCGACCGCGGTCGGCTCCCCGCTCGAGGGTGCGCTCCTCATCATCACGGTCGTCATCGGCGCCCTCATCGGCGAGAGCATCGGCTTCTGGCTCGGACGCGTGCTGGGGCCCGCTATCCGGCATTCGCGTCTCGGAAGGCGCATCGGCGAGCGCAGCTGGGAACGCTCCGAGCGCTATCTGCAGCGCCGCGGCGGACCGGCGATCTTCCTCTCGCGGTTCCTGCCGGTGCTCCACTCGCTCGTTCCGCTCACCGTGGGCATGAGCGGCTACCGCTACGGCCGCTTCCTCGCGTGGACGGCGCCCGCGTGCGTCGTGTGGGCGGTGCTCTACGTGTCGGTCGCCGCGTCGGCGGCGGGCACCTATCGCAGCCTCGCCGACAAGCTGCACTTCGCGGGGTACATCTTCGTCGGCGTCATCGTCCTGTTCCTCGCTCTCGTCCTCCTCGCGAAGAAGGTCATCGAGCGGATCGAGCGCCGTCACCTCGACGGCGAGGAGGGGGCGGATGCGGCATCCGAAGACGCCGTCGACGACGCTCTCGCCGACCTCGAGGACGACCGCGACGCCGTCCTGCGTGCAGATGGGTTCGAGGAGGACGTGAAAGACTGAGGGGATGCCCGAGACCGCCAACCCTGCCCCCGAGACGAAAGTCTTGTGGCTCGCGCGACTCGAGTATCGCTTCCATGCGTGGCGTGAGCGCCGTGCGCGCAAGCGCGGGCATCTGCCCACCGTGATGCCCTTCCCGGGCTACGGCGGGCCGGATTGGGTGCGTGTCGTCGGGCGCGTGATGATCGTCCCTCCGGTCAAGCGAACCGAGTCCGGCGAGTACGCGAGCGTGCGCGGCTGGCGCAGCTTCGTCGCGGTTCCGATCGGCTTCGCACAGGTAACCGTCACGATCGGCGATGTGTCGCACGAGGTCGTCGCCGACCGCGGCGGTGTCATCGACACCGTGCTGCCCGCGACGCTCGAACCGGGGTGGCAGACCGTCACGATGTCGGTCGAGGGCCAGGAGCCGGTCGAGTCCCGCGTGTTCATCGTCGGCCCCGACGTGCGGTTCGGCGTGGTCTCCGACGTGGACGACACCGTCATGGTGACGGCCCTCCCGCGACCGCTTGTCGCGGCGTGGAACTCGTTCGTCGTCGACGAGCACGCACGCCAGCCGGTCGCCGGCATGGCGGTGCTGCTCGAGCGCATCGTGCGAGAGAACCCCGGCGCGCCCGTCGTGTACCTGTCGACCGGTGCGTGGAACATCGCGCCGACCCTCACGAGGTTCCTCACGCGCCATCTCTTCCCGCCCGGCGCGATCCTCCTGACCGACTGGGGCCCGACCCACGACCGCTGGTTCCGCAGCGGCAAGGCCCACAAGGCGTCGAACCTGCGGCGTCTCGCATCCGAGTTCCCGCACGTGAGGTGGCTGCTGATCGGCGACGACGGTCAGCACGACGACGAGCTCTACACGACGTTCACGAGCGAGCACCCGGGTCACGTGGCCGCCGTCGCGATCCGCCGCCTCTCGGCCGCCGAGGCCGTGCTCGCCGGCGGTCGCACGGTCGTCGACGACCACTCGGCCGCCGACGTCCCGTGGGTCACGGGCGCCGACGGCGCCGAACTGCTCGAGAGGCTCGAAGGCGTCGGCGTCGTCGAGAGCTGACAGGGACCGACCCGACGTCGGATGCCCCGCGTAGGCTGGCCGCATGTGCGGACGTTTCGTCGTGGCCGAAGTCGGATCCGAGCTCGTCGGCGTGCTCCGGGTCGACGTCGAGAGCGATGACCTGCCCGAGCCGTCGTACAACATCGCACCCACGAGTCGTGTCGCGATCGTGCTCGACTCGGCGAAGACCGACCCGCCGACGCGGCGCCTCGAGCCGGCGCGCTGGGGGCTCGTCCCCGCGTGGGCGAAAGACCTCTCGATCGGAGCGCGCGCGTTCAACGCGCGCTCCGAAGAGCTCGAAGACAAGCCGATGTTCCGCCGTGCGCTCGAGAAGCGGCGCGCGATCGTGCCGGCGTCCGGCTATTACGAGTGGAAGGTGGGCGACCAGAAGATCCCCCACTACATCCACCCGGCCGACGGGTCACCGCTCTTCTTCGCGGGCCTCTACGAGTGGTGGAAAGACCCGTCGAAGCCCGACGACGACCCCGACAAGTGGGTGCTGAGCTTCACGATCCTCACGCGTGACTCGATCGGCCGTCTCGGGTCGATCCACGACCGCATGCCGCTGTTCCTCGACGTCGACCACGCCGACGCGTGGCTCGACACCGCGACCGACAACGTGCGCGACGTCCTCGACGCCGCGATCGACGCCGCCCCGGCGGTCGCCGAGACGCTCGACGACCACGTCGTCAGCAAGGCCGTGGGGAACGTGCGGAACAACTACCCCGAGCTTCTCGAACCCGTCGAACAATGAACGCGCTCAGCGCCGGCGCGGAACCCCCGCCTACCCTGGAGTGGTGACCTCCCCGACCCTCGCAGAACCGCGCACGCGCCTCGACGCCGAAGCGTGGCGCGCGAGTGAGGCTGCGCACATCGAGCGCGCGGACGCGCTCACGGCCGGCCACCGCGCCCGCGCCGCGCGCGGCGAGAGACATCCCGTCGAGGACTTCCTCTTCACGTACTACTCGTACAAGCCGGGTCTCCTGAGGCGCTGGCACCCGGGCGCGGGCGTCGAACTGGCGGATACCGCCACCACCCCGCGCGCGACGTGGCGGTGGTACGCCGAGGGCTCCGAGCCCGGTTCGCTCGTCGTCGACGCGAACGGATTCCTCACCGAGAAGCGCGACCTCGTGGGTGCGGTCGAGCGCATCCTGCGGCTCACGGCCGGTCGGGCGGGGCGCTTCGGATGCTTCGGACTCCACGAGTGGGCCATGGTGTACCGGCAGCGGGAGCACCGGCATCCGGTCCCCCTGCGGCTCGGCCAGGCCGAGACGGATGCCGTCGTCGAAGCCGCCGATCTGCGCTGCACGCACTTCGACGCATTCCGGTTCTTCACCCCCGAGGCGGTGCCGCGCAACAGCGAGACCCCCACGCGCGCACGTCAGCCCGAGCTCGAGCAGCCCGGGTGCCTGCACGCCGGGATGGACCTGTACAAGTGGGCGGTCAAGCTGGGTCCGATCGTGCCCGGCGAGGTGCTGCTCGACGCGTTCGAGCTCGCGCGCGACATCCGCGTGCTCGACATGGAGGCCTCGCCGTACGACTTGCGCGAGTGGGGTTACGAGCCCGTCGCGATCGAGACGCATGAGGGCAAGGCCGAGTACGTGCGGAGGCAGCGTGCGTTCGCCGAACGCGGCCAGGAGCTGCGTGCACGACTGCTCAGGGCCCTCGACCACGCGAAGTCGACAGCCTCCGCCGCCTGAGCGAGCCGCCGCCGCACCCGCCATCGAGCCGCCGCCCCCGCCCGCTGAGCGAGCGCAGCGAGACGAAGCGCCCTACCCGGCGACCGCCTCGCAGTCCCCGCACGGCACCATTCCGCGACCCGCCGCAGCGAGTTCGAGCCGCAGCTCGGTGACACGTGTCGCCGCGTCTTCGAGTCTCTCGGCCGGCAGTGCGCCCGACTCGACCGCCGCGACGATGCCGTCGACCACTCGCATGGCGGTGTCGGCCGTCGAGAACATGACCGCGAGCACCATGTCGTTGCCCGCGGCGAGCGCCGCGACGGCGTTGGCGACAGGGTCGCGGTACTCGGCGACGCCGGACGCCTCCAGCATGCCGAGGTCGTCCGTGATCGTGACGCCGTCGAAGCCGAGCTCTTCGCGCGCGATGCGGTGCCATTCCGCGGAGAGCGAGGCAGGCGCCGCGTCGACGGCGGTGAAGGCGAGGTGACCGAACATGAGCAGCTCGGCGCCCGCGTCGATGCCGGCGCGGAACGGCATGCCGTCGGCGGCCTCCCACTCCGCCTTCGGCATCCCCGTCGCGGGGATGAGAGTGTGCGAGTCACCGGGCGCCGCGCCGTGCCCCGGGAAATGCTTGAGGGTCGAGAGAGAGGCGGATGCCTCGCCCGCCACTGCGGCGGTCACACGCTCGGCGCTCGCCTGCGGCGTCGTGCCGAGCGCCCGCCGGTAGATGAAGCTCGACGCGTCGGGCGCCACATCCGCCACGATGCCGAAGTTCACGCCGATGCCGGCCCGCAGAAGCAGCGCGCCGCGCCCTGCGAACGCATCCTGAGCCGCCGCGGCCGGCTCGTTCTTGAGGGCGAGTGCCGAGGGGAACGGGTCCCATCCCAGCCGCGCGACGTCGCCGCCTTCCTGGTCCACCGCGATGAGCGGCGGCAGCGCGGGATCGGGCGTGAGGGCTGTGGTGATCGCGCGCAGCGACGCCTCGTCACCGGGGATGTTCGCGCCCATGAGGATGAATCCGCCGATGCCGGTCTGCGTCATGTAGGACGAGAGCGACGCGGCATCCGTCGTGGGGATGTGCCCCATGACCACACTGGCGGCACGCTCCCGCGTCGACATCGCGGCGACGATCTGGGCGGCACGCTGTGCGAACGCACCCGCGTCGGCGGCGCGCACGACGACCGCTCCGCCCTCGACCGGCCGTTCATCGGCCCGCACCGCGACAGGGGCGAGCCCTGCGCACATGGCCAGGGCGGATGCCACCGCCCCCGCTGCGAGCCGCCGCCGTCGCCGATCCACACCTCAAGCCTAGGTGTCCTGCGGCGGTATCATCGCGCCACGGTGATCCCTCTACGACAGCGGGACCGCCAGCGACTCTGGGGAGGACCGAAGTGTCCAACGACTACACCGGCATCCGTCGCATCACCGACAAGACCGCATCCAAGCGGTGCGCCGATCGACTGCTCGCCATGCGGCGCACGCTCGAGCCGCTGCGCCGCCGTCGCAACGACGGCAGCCTCCTGCTGGCGACCTGGAACATCCGCGACTTCGACTCGAACAAGTTCGGGTGGGGGCCGCGGCTTCCCGAGAGCTTCTACTACCTCGCCGAGATCATCTCGTCCTTCGACCTCGTCGCCGTGCAGGAGGTCACCCGCGACCTGCGCCCCCTGGAGAAGCTGCTGCGGATCCTGGGACCCGACTGGGACTTCATCGCGACCGACGTGACCGAGGGGACGGGCGGCAACAGCGAGCGCATGGCGTTCCTGTTCAATCGCGACCGCGTGCGGTTCCGCCGCATCGCGGGCGAGATCGTTCTGCCGCAGGGCCAGCTCGTCGTGGGCCTCACCGGCGAAGGAGCGGAACGCTCCGACGACTCCGGCCTGCAGTTCGCGCGCAGCCCGTTCCTCGTGTCGTTCGCCTCGGGGTGGTTCTCGTTCTCGCTGTGCACCGTGCACATCTACTTCGGCGACGAGAGCGGCGCGCGGCTCGAGCGTCGCATCGCCGAGATCGAGCGCCTCGCGGCATTCCTCGCGAAGCGGCAGGACACTGCGTCCCGGGCCGCAGGAGGAGCCGCGGCCGGTGAGAACTTCATCGTGCTCGGCGATTTCAACGTCGTCAGCCCCGAGCACCGCACGATGCAGGCGCTCCGCAAGCACGGATTCGAGGTGCCCGCGCCGATCGACGGGCGCAACATCCCCGATCGCGAGCACTTCTACGACCAGATCGCGACGCGCGTGCGCGACGACCGCTTCGAGGTCGTCACCGGCGGGATAGTGAACCCGTACGCCGATGTGTTCCGTGACGAAGACCTCGAGACCTACCGCCCGTTCTTCGAGTCGCGGATCCCCGACGGCGCCGACGCCAAGAAGGTCCTGTCGGTGTACCGGCAGTGGCGGACGTGGCAGATGTCGGATCACTCTCCGCTGTGGGTCGAGATCGCCACCGACTTCGCCGACAGGTATCTGGAGCCGATCGCCGCAGGCTGACGGTGTTGAGCACCACAGGTTCGCTCGATACCGTGAGTCGGCATGTGGAAGCCGACCGCGCTCTTCCTCGCGCTCACCGCGCTGCTCAGCACGGTGTTCTATGTCGTGATCAACGCCACCGGCTCCCCCGCCCCGTGGGTGCTCGGACTCATGTGGATGCCGGCTCTCGCCGCTGTGCTCACGTGCACGATCCTGCGGCGTCCGCTGCGATTCCTCGGCGGCAGCCGATGGAGCGGACCGTTCGCCGTCATCGCCTACATCGTGCCGGTGCTCTACGGACTCGCGATCTACGCCCTCGTGTGGGTCACGGGAATCGGCGGATTCCCGAAGCTCGACTCCGTGGACGCCTTCGCCCAGACCGCCGGCCTCGAGTCGTCGTCCGAGGCGACGCGCATCGTGCTGTTCATCGTGGTGAACGCGGCGGTCGGCACGATCACGGGCCTGCTGGCCGCGATGGGAGAAGAACTGGGCTGGCGCGGATTCCTCGTGCCCGAGCTGTACCGGAGCATGGGGTTCGTGGGCGTCGCGATCGTCAGCGGGGTGATCTGGGCCGCGTGGCACTACGCGATCGTCGGGGTCGTCTACCCGGACGTCGAACTGCCGCTCTGGTATTGGATGCTCATGTTCTCGGTCGCCGCCGCGGGCGTCGGAACCCTCGCAGCCTGGCTGCGGCTTCGCAGCGCCAGCCTGTGGCCGCCGGTCATCCTCCACACGTCGTCGAACCTGTGGATGCAGTCGATCCTCGATCCGCTCACGGTGTACCGCGAGGGGACGGATGCCGTCGCGGGCGACCTCGGCATCGGGATCGCTGCGGCCGGTCTCGTCGTCGCGATGATCGCGATCCTCCTGCGAAAGCACCTCCCGTCGTCCGAGGAGTTCGAGCGCCTCAACGGCGTGCCTGCCTCGCTCGAGGACCGGCTCGCGCCGGTACCCGCCGTCCGCTGAGCCGGTCGCGACGGCCGACGTCAGTGTCGCGCGACGATCGCGGCAGCATCCGTGCCCGCCGGCAGGACGCCGTACTGCGCGCCGCGGTCGTCGCCGAGGCGCGCCGCCACGAACGCCTCCGCGGCGGTGTGCGGCGCGTGGCGCAGCATGAGCGACGCCTGGAACGCGAGCGCGAGGTCTTCGGCGAGCCGCCGCGCCTGTGCCTGGGCCGTGTCGGCGTCCGCTCCCGCGAGTGACCGCAGGAGGCCGAGTGTGCGCTCGACGTGGGCGTCGAGCACGGATGATGCGCTCCACGTCGGGGCGAGTTCCTCGGCGAACGCCTCAGCGGCGTCGGGCTCGCGTGTGAGCGCGCGGAGCACGTCGAGCGCGATGACGTTGCCGGAGCCCTCCCACACCGCCATGACGGGCTGCTCGCGGTAGCGCCGTGCGAGCGGGAACGCCTCGGTGTAGCCGTTGCCCCCGAGGCACTCGAGCGCCTCGTACGCGTGATGCGGACCGCGTTTGCACACCCAGTACTTCGCGACGGGTGTCGCCAGGCGACGCAGCGCGATGTCGCGGTCGGAGGCATCGGCCTCGAAGAGCTGCGCGAGCCGGAGACCCGTCAGCAGCGACGACTCGTACTCGAGCGCGAGGTCCGCGAGCACCGCGGTCATGGCGGGTTGCTCCACGAGTCGGCGCCCGAACGCGGACCTGCCTCGCGCGTGCCACACCGCCTCAGCGACGGACTGACGCATGCCGGCGGCCGTGCCCAGGACGCAGTCGAGTCGCGTGCGCTGCACCATCTCGATGATGGTCCGGATGCCTCGCCCCGGCTCGCCCACGAGCGAGCCCACCGTGTGATCGAACTCCATCTCGCTCGACGCGTTGGAGCGGTTGCCGAGCTTGTCCTTCAATCGCTGGATGCGGAAGTCGTTGTGTGTCCCGTCGGGCAGCACGCGGGGCACGAGCAGGCACGAGAGGCCTTCGTCGCCACCCGCGCGCCTCGTCTGCGCGAGCACGAGGAACGCGTCCGACATGGGAGCGGAGCAGAACCACTTGTGACCTGTGATCACGTACTCGTCGCCGCCGACGTGCTCGCCCGACGTCGTGTTCGCCCTCACGTCCGAGCCGCCCTGCTTCTCGGTCATCGCCATGCCGAACAGCGCGCTCGGCTTCTCGGCGGCAGGCAGCAGCCGCGGGTCGTACTCGCGCGAGTAGAGGCGCGGCAGCCACTCGGCCGCGAGTGAAGGAGCTTCGTTCAGGGATGCGACGGCGGCGTGCGACATCGAGACGGGGCACGCGTGCCCGGGCTCGACCTGCGCGAACAGCATGAACATCGCCGCCCTCGCAACGCTCGACCCCGGCACCGGGTCGGCCCACGCCGACGTGTGCGCGCCGCGCGCGACAGCCTCGCGGATCACGCGGTGGTACGACGGGTCGTACTCGACCTCGTCGACGCGGCGTCCCCACCGGTCGTGCGTGCGCAGCACGGGTTCGAGCGTGTTCGCGCGCTCGGCGTCGGTCTGGAACTCCGCGGATCCCGTGAGGCGCCCCGCGTCGCGGAGGGCGGCATCCGCCCAGCCCGCACCGAACGCGCGCACCGCCTCGGTGAGCGGCGCATTCGAGCCGTATTCGTCGACGTCGACGCGCGGGGGCGCTTGATTGGTCACCTCGTGGGTCACGACTTCACCGTACCGTCGTGTGCCGACGGCGACGCGTCAGTCGACCGCCGCGATCGGCAGGCGCAAGAGGAGGTCGTCTTCGGGGCGGGGCGATCCGCGCCCGTCGGTGTTGTTCGTGAGCACCCAGAGGGATCCGTCCGGAGCGAAGACGACATCGCGCAGACGCCCCTGCTCGCCTACGAGCACGGCGACCGGATCGTGCACCGCAGCGCCCGCTTCTGTGTCGACGATCCAGAGGCGCGAACCGCGGAGCCCCGCGACGAACACCGTGTCTCCGACCGCCGCGATGCCACTCGGACTCGCCTCGGCGGTGCGCCACGTCGCAACCGGCTCGACGAAGCGGCCGTCGCCGCCGACGCCCTCCACGATCGGCCAGCCGTAATTCCCGCCCGGTTCGATGCGGTTCAGCTCGTCCCACGAGTTCTGGCCGAACTCGCTCGCCCACATCGTGCCGTCGGTCGTCCACGCGACACCTTGCACGTTGCGGTGCCCGAGGCTCCACACGGCGTTGCCGAACGGGTTGCCCGGAGCCGGGTCGCCCTCGGGCGTGAGCCGCAGGATCTTGCCGTTCGGCGAGTTCGGATCCTGCGACGAGTCGCGGCTCGACGCATCGCCCGTCGTCACGTAGAGCAGTCCATCGGGGCCGAACGCGATGCGGCCGCCGTTGTGGTTGCCGGCTCGCGCGATGCCGGAGAAGACGAGCTCGGGCTCGCCGAGCGCGAGCGCTCCGGTGTCGCCGGTCAGCGGCATCCGCACGACCCGGTTGTCGTCGGTCGCACCGTGGTACGCGTACAGCCACCGCGAGGCCCCCTCCTCCCACAGCGCGAGGCCGTGGAGCCCCGCCTCGCCGCCCGCCACGACGCCGGGGACGGTCCCCGCATCGCGTAGCTCGCCCGACGGCGTGAGCTCGAGGATGCGCCCGTCGTCGCGCTGGCTGATGAGTGCTCCCCCGGACTCGAGCGGCACCACCGACCACGGAGAGCGGAGGCCCGTCGCGAGCGTCGCGGGAGCGCCCTGCGGTGCCCACCATCCTTCCGCCGGTTCGTACGCCGTGGCACTCGCACTGGGCGTCGGTGTGCGCGCAGCGGCGGGCGGCACGGGCTGGGGAGGACTCGACGGAGCACACGCGCATGTCGCACCCACTGCCGCGGCCAGTACCAGGGCCGCGAGCGCGCGTCGAGACCGTGTCATCCGCCGTCGGCTGCTCGCTCGACGGCCGCGATGTCGATCTTCGTCATCGAGAGCATCGCCTCGACGGAGCGGTGCGAGCGATCGGGATCGGGGTCACGGATGAGCTCGATGAGGCGGTCGGGCACGATCTGCCACGAGAGCCCCCATCGGTCCTTGAGCCAGCCGCACGGCTGCTCCTGGCCGCCGTCGGCCGTGAGCGCCGCCCAGTAGCGGTCGACCTCCTCCTGGTTCTTGCACGACACGTACAGCGAGACCGCCTCGGTGAAGGGGAACTGCGGCCCCGCGTCCATCGCGTAGTAGTCGCGCCCGGACAGGCGGAAGTGCGCGTGCATGACCTTGCCGCCCATGCCCGGAACCTCATCGGGGTACTTGCCGACCGACACGACCTCCGAGTTCGGGATCAGCGACGTGTAGAACGCGATCGCCTCCTCGGCGTCGTCGTCGAACCACAGGAACGGCGTGACATCGCTCATGGACTCAGACTTCCCCTGCGGTCGCTGCGACGCAAGAGAGGGGGCGACGGATGCCGCGGCGCACAGCTCGCGGCATCCGACGTCACGGCTGCGGCAGCTGCTCGGCAGCCCACCGGTTCATGTCCGCGTTGAACGCGGCGTCGCGCAGCGGCTCGGGGCGTCGTGCCGTGTACACGATGCGCAGTCCTTGGGGGCTCGTGACCGCGAGGTCGCGGGTGTTCCATGCCGTGTCGGCCGGCCCCTCGACCGAGGTGCCGCCGACGCTGCGCGCACGCGCCGCGAGCGCCTCGAGCTCGTCGAACGTCGCCGCGATCGACAGCTGCAGTCCGTCGCCGACGGTGGCGACGGCGGATCCGCGGCGCAGCAGGATGTCCTGGTAGCGCCAGCGCCGCAGGTGGATGAGCGCGGGGTCATCGCCGGGCGGCATCGCGAAGAGCTCGATGAAGTCGAGCGCCTCCCTGAACCACGCGGCCGCCGCTCGGACGTCGGCGACTTCGAGCGACACGAACATCGGCATCCCGTAGATGTCACGGGTGATGCCCTCTTGGAGTTCCGGTGATGTGCTCATGGAATCGAGGATGCGGGTTGACGCGACGTCAAGGTCAACCCCGCATCCTCGATCGGATGCCTCGTCAGGCAGACGTGCCGTTGCCGATCGGGATCCGACGCGGTGCGACGGACTGTGCGAGAGGCACGGTGACCTTGAGCACGCCCTTGTCGAACGTCGCGGCGATGTTGGCCTCGTCGGCCTGCTCCGGAAGAAGGATGCTGCGGTAGAAGCTCGTGGTGGATTCGCGCATCACGTACTTCTTCTTCTTGTCCTCTTCCTTCTCGTGACGCTGCGCCTGGATCACCAGGGCACCGCGGTCCACATCCACGCTGACGTCGTTCTCGTCAAAGTTCGGCAGGTGCGCCTCGACGACGAGCTCCTTGTCGTCCTCCGTGGTGTAGACGTCGGTCGTCGGCATCCGTCCCTGCATGGTCCGCAGGCCTCCGTCGAACAGATCCCTCGTGAATGCGCTGAGCTCTGCGAACGGGTCGAAGCGGACGAGATTGCGTGCCATCGTTCTCTCCTTTCGATCAGCGGACTACACGCACTTTCAGACTGCGCCGCGCGGGGCTCCTGCGCTGGGACGATGGTCCCTCCGACCTGACCGGGCATGGGCGGACGGCGACATCCGGCGAGAGGGGACCGTCCGTGCCGCAGCGCGCCTGCGACAATCGACGTATGGCGCGCTCGGCGAGATCCGCATCCGGCACGCGCCGCGCGGCACCTGCCCGGGGTCGAGCCGGTGCGACACGTGCCCACGCGCGGAAACGCCGCACCTCCCCGGCTCAGCGCCGTCGCAAAGCGCAGCGCGCACGCCGGTGGCGGATCGCACTGATCACCGCCGCATCCGCCCTCGCCGTCGCCGCCGTGATCTCGGTGATCGCGATCGTCGGCCTGGCCGCACGCGCATTGAGCGATCTCGGCACCGGGCTCGACGGCATCGGCGACGCCATCACCGACCCGGGTCCGTTCGACCCGCTCGCCCGCTACGACGAAGAGCAGCTCGCGAACGCGGGAACGATCGTCACCGCCGCGTGCGATCTCGGCCTCGGCACCCGCGACCAGGCCATCGGGGTCATGACCGCGATGGGCGAATCATCGCTGCGGAACATCGAGTACGGCGACTGGAAGACCAGCGGGGTCACGAACCCGGACGGGTCTCCCACGACGTCGATCGGCCTGTTCCAGCAGCAGGACGGCTGGGGCACCCGCGAGCAGCGTCTCGACCCGTACACCTCCGCCACGATCTTCTTCGAGGCGATGCTCCGCAAGGTTCCCGACCCTGAGCGCCAGCAGCTCGAGCCGACGATCGTCGCACATCGCACGCAGATCAACCGAGACCCCGGGCATTACGCGAAGTACTGGACGGGTGCTGTGCAGGTCGTCGCCGAACTCCGCCATCGCGGAGTCGGCTGCGGGGAGTGAGCCTATTTCGGCGGTGGCGGTGGCGGTGGCGGCTCCGGCTCTTTCGTCTGCGGCGGGCCCGGACCAGCGTCTCATGCTCGAGACCGACTTCGGCTGCCTGTACCTCGACCCGACGTGCAACCCGAGGTCGAGGTCTCTGACCCGTCCCGAGCTCGAAAGCGGGCCGCTGGCGCCTTACGCTGTGTGGGTGTTCGCGGCCGCCGCCATCGAGGCTCGCCGCGAGCGCCGGCGGGAGGAGGCACAGCCGTGATGGAGTACATGGTCCAGTACCGGAACTGGTGGGACGAGAGCCTGTCAAGTTGTGTGTGTAAGTGGGCGGTGTCTCGGGGCTAGAGGTAGTGCTCGATGCGTTCGGGGAACGCGATCGCGAGCTGCTCGAGTGCCTTCTTCCAGTTCGTGACGACCTGGCCCTCGATGAGCCGGCCGGAGGCCTTGCGTTCATGGGACGGGCGACCGCGTTCGCGTTCCCGGTCGCGGGCGCGTTTGTCCTCG
>NZ_DATMFG010000057.1:0-116938 GCF_035556355.1 Microbacterium sp. | reverse complement strand
CCTATGAATCTGAATCCCAACGCGAAGCCACCTACGCCGACTGGCTCCATCACTACAATCACCACCGACCCCACACCGGCCTCGGCGGCTCAACACCCGCAGAACGCGTTCACAACCTCACGGGGAAGAACAGCTAGCGCGGAGTCATGCCCACACGCTCGGCGCGGGCGCCTTCGTCGACGGAAGGGCCGCCGAAGCCGCCCATTCACGGACCCAGGGCTCGAGCTCGGGGAGGTTGTCGGGCCGGTGCAGAGCCTCGAAGAGCTCCTCGAGCGGGATGACCCCTCCCCCGCGGCGCAGGAACCGGGCGCGCACGACCATCTGCGCGTAGACCTCTCCGTCGACCACCGCGCGGTGCATCATGTACGTCGCCTTGTCGTCGTGCCCGATGAGGCGGGACTCGACCGTGAACGCCTGCCACAGCTCGAGCGACTTGCGGAACGTGATGGTCTCGCTCGCGACGACGGCGTACCAGCGCTTCTCCTTGAGGAGATCCCACAAGCCGGTGCGGATCATGAGGTCGAAGCGCCCGAGGTCGAACAGCGACGCGTAGCGACCGTTGTTCATGTGGCCGAGCAGGTCGAGGTCGGTGGGCAGCGTGTGGAGGCGCACGCGCCCGACGGAGTCGGGGGCGACGGGGCCGTTCCGGCGCAGCATCCACCGCGCGCGCCAGATCGTGAGGAGGGTGCGCCAGATCACATTCACGGGGAGCGATCGTAGTGATCGACGTGTCTTCGGGCGATTCGGTTGTCGCTCTCCGACAGAAAAGCCCGGGTTTCCTGTGCTCAGTCCCCGTCGGGAACCGCCGATTTCACTCCTCGCGAGCCCGCGCGTAGAGTCTGGCCATGAACGCCGAACTGCAGACTGACATCGTCGTCCGCCCTGTGCGCGACGTCGACGCCGAGGCCCTCGGCCGCGTGCACGCCACCTGCTGGCACGAGACCTACGACCACCTCATCAGCAAGGCGGCGCTCGAGCGCATCTCGCCGAAGCGCCTCGCCGAGCTGTGGACCCACTGGGCCGTCCAGGGCCCCGAGTTCACGATGTGCGCCGCCCTCGTCGACGGCGAGATCGTCGGCTTCGCCGGATCGGGCCCCGCCCGCGACAAGGACGCGCCGCGCAACCGCGAGCTGTACTTCATCTACCTGCTCGACGCGTGGCACGGCACCGGCATCGGCCAGAAGCTGTTCGACTCCGTCGTGCGCGAGGGCGAGCCGCTCTACCTGTGGGTCGCCGAAGACAATCCGCGCGCCCACCGCTTCTACACCCGCAACGGGTTCACCCTCGACGGCGCCTCGCACACCGAGCCCTTCCTCGGCGAGACGCTGACCGAGGTGCGATTCGTCCGCTGAGCGCCTGACGTGCTGCAGGTGTGGGCCCTGCCGGGCATCCCCGAGGTGACGCCCGGCACCGACCTCGTCGAGGTGATCGCGGACGCCGTGGCCGACACGCTCGAAGACGGCGACATCCTCGTGGTGACGTCGAAGATCGTGTCCAAGGCCGAGGGCCGCATCGTGAAGGCCGACGACCGCGATGACGCGATCACGGCCGAGACGGTGCGAGTCGTCGCCACGCGCACGTCCGAGACCGGGCACGTGACCCGCATCGTGCAGAACCGCCTCGGCATCGTGTCGGCCGCCGCCGGCGTCGACGCCTCGAACACGGCCCACGGCACCGTCCTGCTGCTGCCGGAGGATCCGGATGCCTCGGCCCGCGCCCTCGCGGCGGGCCTCCGATCGCGTCTCGGCGTGCGCGTCGGAGTCATCGTGTCCGACACGCTCGGCCGCGCGTGGCGCGACGGTCAGATCGACCACGCGATCGGCGCGGGCGGGGTCCATGTGTTCGAGGATCTGCGGGGCGCGACGGATGCCGAGGGCCGCCCCCTCATCGTCACGATGCCGTGCGTCGCCGACGAGCTCGCCGCCGCAGCAGACCTGGTGAAGGGCAAGGCCTCGCGGCTGCCGGTCGCCGTCGTGCGCGGACGCGCCGACCTCGTGGGCGACCTCGATCTCCCGGGCGCGCGCTCCATCGTGCGCTCGCTCGACCGCGACATGTTCCGCCTCGGCACTGACGAGGCGTATGCAGAGGGGTTCGCGGCCGGCAGAGCGGCCGCGAACCCCTCCTCCCCCGCTCAGCGCGAACGCAGCGTGACCTGACCGGCCGACACCTCCACGTGGATCGTGCTGGACGCGCTCGGGTCCGACCCGATGCGGTTGTCGAAGCCGCCGGCCGAGACGTCCGACGTCACCACGTAGTCGCCCTGGGGCACGGAGAGGTTGAGCGATCCGGCGCTCAGGTCCACGGTGACCTCGTCGGGCTGAGAGCCCGTCAGGGCCGCGTCGAGAGAGCCGGCGTTGACGATGAGGTTCGCCGTCGCGACATCCGCGAGTTCGAGATCGGCGCGGCCGGCGTTCATGTCGGCCTTCAGCGATTCGGCGGAGCCCGCGATGTCGGCGCGGCCCGCGTTCATTGTGAGGTCGAGCTCGGCGAACTCGCCCTCCACGTCGAGCGTCCCCGCCGAGAACGTGATGTCGGCGTCGAGGCCCTCGAGCGACTGCGGCAGGCGCAGCACTGCATCGCCGGGACCGCCGAACCAGCCGCCGAAGATCCACCACGGACCCCACATGCGGGGCGAGCTCACGACCAGGTCACCGCCGTCGCGCTCGAGCACCCAACGGTCGGCACCCCACGAGCTCGTGACCTCGAGCTCGGCCTCGCGCACCGATCCGAACTCCACGCGCAGCGATCCGGCCGCCGCGTCGATGTCGAGGCGATCGACGCCGGCGACCTCGACGGTGCGGTTCGTCGTGTGCACGGATGCCGACACGATCGTGCCGACGACCGCCGAGACGATCGCGCCGACGATCACGAGGCTTCCGAACACGATCGCGAGGATCGCGACCACACGGCCGGCGCTCGACGGCGGTCGCTGCGGCGAGCCTCCCGGCGGGTTCTGACCCGGGACCGGGGGCGGCCCGGCGGGTGTCGCGGGCGGGGGTGGGTTCAGCGTCGTGCTCATCGGTTCGTTCCCATCTGCGGCGTCGGGCCGCCTGGCGTCGCGGGTCGGGACCCGCCGTGTTCGAGGTGGGCGAGCGCTGCGAGCACCCGCCGGTTGCCGGACTCGTCCGGCTCGAGGTCGAGCTTCTGGAAGACGGCCGTGATGTGCTTCTCGACGCTTCCCTCGGTGACGTGCAGCGTCTTCGCGATGGCCTGGTTCGACCGGCCTTCGGCGATGAGGGCGAGAACGGTTGCCTCGCGGTCGGTGAGGCGCTGCATCCGCTCGTCCTTCCTCCGCCTGTTGAGCAGCTGCGCGACCACTTCGGGGTCGAGCACTGTCGCGCCGCCCGCGATGCGATCGATCGCCTCGAGGAAGTCGGAGACGTCCGCCACACGGTCCTTGAGGAGGTACCCGAGCGCGCCGTCGCTCGACGCGATGAGGTCGGACGCGTAGCGCTCCTCGACGTACTGCGACAGCACGAGCACCGCGAGCCGCGGGAGCCGGGCGCGCAGGGCGATCGCCGCGCGCACGCCCTCGTCGGTCCACGTGGGCGGGAGCCGCACGTCGATGATCGTGAGGTCGGGGTTGGTCTCGTCGACGGTCTCGTCGAGGTGGGTCGCGTCGGCGAGGGCGGCGACCACGTCGTGGCCGGCGTCTTCGAGGACGCGCACGAGACCTTCGCGCAGCAGGGCGGAATCCTCGCAGATCAGGATGCGCACGGGATGCTCACCTCCACGCTGGTCGGCCCGCCGACAGGGCTGTCGATGCGCGCCTCGCCGCGAGCGGCGACCACGCGGTTGACGATGCCGTCGAGCCCCCCACCCGGCATGACGCGGGCACCGCCCACGCCGTTGTCCTCGACGCGTGCCCACAGCGTGCGGCCCGCCTCGGGGGTGGCGCCGTCGCGCAGCCGCACGACCACGCGCACCTCCGTGCCGCGGGAGTGCTTCGTCGCGTTCGTGAGCGCCTCGGCGATCGCGAAGTAGGCGGCGGCCTCCGCGTCGCGGCTGCAGCGTCCGTCCAGTCGCACGTCGAGGTGCACCGGTATCACGGACCGCGCCGCGAGGGCGGAGAGCGCCGCGTCGAGACCGCGGTCGTCGAGCACGGCGGTGTGGATGCCGCGTGCGAGCTGGCGCAGCTCGGTGATGGCGGCCTTCGTCGAGGTGTGCGCCTCGGAGATGAGCTCCTTCGCGGCATCCGGGTCGCTGTCGATCTTCTGCTGCGCGAGGCCCAGGGTCATGCCGACCGAGACGAGCCGCGGCTGAACGCCATCGTGGAGGTCGCGCTCGATGCGCGTGCGCTCGACGTCGGCGGCGCGGACGGCCCCCGCGTGCTGGACGCTCGATGTGCGCGCTGCCTCGGCGAGCTGGGCCTCTCGTGAGGGGACGACGATCGCACGGGCGATCACCCCATGCAGGAGCGCCAGGCCGACGATCGCGGCGAGAGCGACGATGGCGGAGAGGATGCCGATCGGCACCGCCCACGCGATCGGCACGTCGATCGCGGTGCGGGCGAGCCGCACGGCGCTCGCGTCGGCGAACAGGGGCGAGAACGCGAGCACGACGCCCGAGGCGAAGACACCCACGAGGAACAGCACGATCCAGCCGAGGATCGTCGAGATGGCGAAGTTCGCGATCGCGCGCCACGTCGTCGGGTCGATGATCTGCAGCCCGATCGTGCGCATGAACCCGGCGAACCCGGGGCGGCCGCTCGTGCGCGGCCGGCCGACGGGGAGTCCGAAGCCGTAGAGACCGTCGACGCGGGCGGTCTCCAGCCAGCCCACGGCGAAGAGCGCGTACACGAGGCCGAGGAAGAAGATGAGCCCGATGCCGAGCACCGGCAGGAGGCCGATGCTCAGCCCGAGCAGGGTGAACAGCACCGCGAACAGCGCGGGGCCGATCACGCCGAGGGCGGCGAGCTGTGCGATCGCACCCGCGACGCGCGCCGGAGACGACACGCGTCGAAGGGTGTCAGGACGTTCGGAGGACATACCCCCAACGTACGGGCGGGCGCCGTGATGCGCGCCAGAGGCATCCGGAGTTCTTTTGTCGGGTTAACCCCCGGTCACGGGCCGGTCATCGCGCCGGGACCGGCCGGTGACGGACGCCGAGATCGCACGAATGACGGGCGGATGCCGCATCCGATTGCAGTTCGCGCAATCTCGGATGGGTGGAGACCGCCCCCGCCCTCAGTCCGACTGCGCGAGGTACTCGAGTTGGGCGCGCGTGGACGCTTCCGCGGCGAAGCGCACGGCCGGGTCGACGCGTGAATACACGAGGTTGACCACGGCGGTCACGAGCTCCGGATCGCCCGACGGCTCGCGACCGAGCTTGTCGAGCGCGGTGCGCACCTCGTCGAGACGCGATGCGCGGTGAGCGGCGTAGCGCGCGCACACGTCGGCGAGATCGGGAAGCCCCGGTCCGTGCGCGGGGAGCACGGGGATCGCCCCGAACTCCGCGAGCCGCTCGAGGCTGCGCAGGTAGGCGCCGAGCGACCCGCCGGGGTGCGCGATGATCGTCGAACCGCGGCCGAGGATCGTGTCGCCCGTGATCATCGTCCCGCCCGCGGAGGCGTCTCCGCGGAGCGCGGGTGCGTCGCGGGCCCCGTCTTCGACGGCGGTGTCGTCGGGGAGGTGGAAGCTCACGGAGTCGGCGGTGTGGCCCGGGGTCGCGACGACATCCAGCCGCACGCCGCCCGCCTCGATCCGCTCGCCTGCGGCGAGGGGCGGCCCGTCGTGGCACAGGCTCGGGTCGAACGCGCGCACCGGTGCGCCGGTCTGCTCGGCGAACCGTGGCGCGCCCTCCACATGGTCGCGATGGTGATGCGTCAGCAGGATCAGCTCGACGGGCCCCTCGGCCTGCAGCCGGTCGAGGTGCTCGTCGTCGTCGGGACCGGGATCCACGACGATCGCCCCGGTGTGACCCGGCGCGCGGATGATGAACGAGTTCGTGCCGTCGAGCGTCATCGGTCCGGCGTTCGGGGCGAGGAGTCGGGTGACCTGATGCGTCCACCGCTCGGCCGCGAGCACCGGGCGGATCACCGGGCGCTGACCTTGCCGAACAGGCGCGCGATCGGCGCGAGCACCATGGGCCGGGCCGCGACCCACGCGGCCGCGATGACGACCATCGAGGCGACGAAGATCCAGAAGCCGACCCAGTTCTCGACGTCCTGCGACGCGTACATGTGGTTCAGGTTGCGCAGGGCGCCGGTCGCGAACACGAGTACCACGTGCACGAAGATGAACAGCACGAAGTAGATCATCACGGGGAAGTGGATCGCCCGCGCCCACTCGACCGGATACAGCTTGTTGAGTCCGGTGGCGTTCTTCGGCCACACCCCGCTCATGCGCACGCCGGTGACGGCCGCGAGCGGGGCCGCGATGAACACGGTCGTGAAGTACGCGAGCTGCTGGAGCGAGTTGTAGTTCACCCACCCGTTCTCGGTCGGCCAGTCGAGCGACACGTACTGCAGTGCGGCCGAGATCGCGTTCGGGAACACCTCCCAGCTCGTCGGCACGATCCGCATCCACTGCCCGGTCACGAACAGCAGCACGACGAAGATCACGCCGTTGACGAACCACAGGATGTCGAGCGACTGGTGGAACCACAGCGCGAGGCTGATCTTGCGCTTGCTGTTCCAGCGCGGCGACCAGAACGCGGTCGGTCGCTTCTCGGTGCGCACACGCAGACCGGAGCGGATGATCAGCACGATCAGGAACACGTTGAAGAAGTGCTGCCAGCCGAGCCACGGCGGCAGACCCACGGGCGCTCCTTCGGGCAGGTGGTACTCGCCCGGGTACGTCGCGAGGAAGTCCTGCATGACCTCGAGGCTCAGGAACCAGCGCACGAACAGGACGGCCATGCCGGCGGCGAACAGCAGTCCGAGCCCGCCGACGATCGCCGCGCCGACCCATTGGCCCCGCGTGAACGGCCCGATGCGCTTCGGCTCGGGTCGAGGCTCAGGTCGAACGGATGCCGCCGCCCCCGGCCACACCGTCTGGGTGAACGGCAGCGGCGCGCGGGGACCGGCTTCGGCGACCGGTGCGGTCGCGGTGGCGGTGGTTGTAGCCGCGGATGCCGCGGCGGGGGCGGATGCCGCGGCGGGGGCGGATGCCGCGGCGGGCGCCGCGCCCGGACGCGGGAGGCCGGTACGCGCGGCGCGCCCCTGTGCGGACGCGGCTGCTTCGGCTGCTTCCGCAGAGGGCGCCGGCGTCTCGGCGGGCGCAGGCGCCTCCCCCTCGGTCGCTGAGCGAGCGAAGCGAGACGAAGCGGCGGCCCCCGCGGCGGCGCGATCCGGTGCGAAGCCGGAAGGAGGCCACGGCTCTCCGCCCGGCGTGCGCGGAAGTCCGCGGCGCAGCGGGCGGGTTCCTGCAGCGGTGGCGGGCGCTGTCGTGGCGGCGGCGGACGCTTCGTCTCGCTGCGCTGGCTCTGCGACCGGGGTGGAAGTGTCCGCTCGCTCGGCTGCCGCCGTGGTCGGCACGTCCGCCGCCGGCGCGGACTGCACGAGCGACTCGGGCGGCCACGGCTCTCCGCCCGGCGTGCGCGGCAGTCCGCGACGCACCCGGCGTACGCCGACCGCGGCAGTCGCGGCGGCGGGCGCCGCCTGCGCCGCCACCTGTGGCGCGGCATCCGCGACCGTCTGCGCGACCTCCGGTGCGGCATCCGCAACCGTCTGCGCCGCACCCGTCGGCTCGGCGGCCACCGACTCCCCGACCGACTCCTCCGCGGCGGGAGCGGCGCTCAATGCGCCCTCGGGCACCTCGCCGTTCGGCGGCCACGGCTCTCCCCCGGCCACGCGCGGGAGCCCGCGGCGCAGCGTGCGGCCGTACGTTGCCATTCGGTTACGCCTTCTTCGCCTCGAGGGCCGCGATCAGCTGGGGGACGACCTGGAACACGTCGCCCACGACGCCGAAGTCCGCGATCTCGAAGATCGGGGCATCCGCATCCTTGTTGATCGCGACGATCGTCTTCGCCGTCTGCATGCCTGCCTTGTGCTGGATCGCGCCCGAGATGCCGAGAGCGACATACAGCTGCGGCGACACCGACACACCCGTCTGCCCGACCTGGTACGACTGCGGCACGTAGCCCGCATCCACCGCAGCGCGCGACGCGCCCACGGCGGCGCCGAGCGCGTCTGCGAGCTGCTCGACGAGGGCGAACTTCTCGGCCGAGCCGAGGCCGCGACCGCCCGAGACGACCTTCGCGGCACCGCGCAGCTCGGGGCGTGACGACGTGACCTCCGCCTGCTTCACCTCACCGACCGACGCGGCGCGACGACCGGATGCCTGCACCGTGAGCGTCTCGGCCACGAGCGGCTTCGCCTCAGCTCGCGCGTCGACCGCGCCGATGCGCAGCGTGATGACGGGGGCGCCCCACGTGACGGCGGAGTCGGCGCTGTAGGCGCCGCCGTACACGGAGTGGTGCGCGACGACTCCTTCGGCGTCGCGCGAGACGCCGACCGCGTCGACTGCGACCCCGGAGCGCGTGCGCGCCGCGAAGCGGCCGGCGACGTCGCGCCCCTCGATCGAGTGCGAGATGAGCACGGCGTCGGGGCGGACGAGATCGGATGCCGCCACCAGCGCGTCGACGACCGGCACCGTGAGCTGCTCGCCGAGTCCCTCCGGCTCGGCCACGAGCACCGTCGCGGCACCGAGCTCGGCGGCTGCGGCGGCGAGCGCCTCGTGCTTCGCCGACGGCGCGACCACGAGCGCGACCGGTGTGCCGACGCCCGCCGCGGCTCCGAGGAGTCCCGCCGCCGACTTCGCGAGCTGCCCGTCGGGCGTCGTGTCGAGGAGGACGAGGATCGAGTCTTCTGCGAACTCAGCCATCACCATGCGCCCTTCACACCAGCCGGTTCTCGATGAGGAATTCGGCGAGCTTCTCGCCCGCGTCGCCCTCGTCGACGATCTTGACTCCCGCCGCGCGCGGGGGCTTCTCGCTGATCGCGATCACGATCGAGCGCGAGGCATCGGCATCGTGCGGGTCGATCGCGAGATCCGCGAGCGACATCGTCTCGAACGGCTTCTTCTTCGCCGCCATGATGCCCTTGAAGTTGGGGAAGCGCGCATCGGGCAGACGCTCCGTGATCGAGATCACCGCCGGAAGCTGCGCGGTGACCTCGGCTGTGCCGCCGTCGGTCGCACGCTCGCCCGACACCGCGGCATCCGTGATCTCGACCGAGTTCAGGCTCGTCGCCGCCGGGACGTCGAGCAGCTCGGCGACCATGGACGCGATCATGCCGCCCGACCCGTCGGTGGACTGGTTGCCCGCGATCACGAGGTCGAAGCCGATCTTCTGCAGCGCCGCCGCGAGCACTTCGGCCGTCAGGCCCATGTCGGCGCCCAGCAGTTCCTCGTCGACGATCTGCACCGCCGATGCCGCGCCCATCGCGAGGCCCTTGCGCACCGTCGCGGCCGCCGACTCGGGAGCCATCGACAGAACGACGACCTCGGTGCCGGGGTTCTTGTCGGCGTGGCTGAGCGCGACCTCGAGGGAGCGCTCGCCGATCTCATCGAGGACGGACTCGCTCGCCGCGCGGTCGGCCAAGCCGGTCTCCAGGTTCAGCTTGCGGTCCCCGTACGTGTCGGGGACCTCCTTCACCAGCACGACGATCTTCATCGACTCTCCTCACGCCTCCGGCGAGTCTACCGGCGGCCTTTTTATGTACCCAATCGGCGGGACTCGCCCCGCCTGCGCGGGTGGTCACACCCGTTTGTGCATACATTTCCGGATGCCGCGGCGGGCGGCATCCGTCGCGTGCCCGGGCCGGTCAGCGGTGCTCGAACCGCGGCTCCCTCTTCTCGCGGAACGCGGCCATGCCCTCCTTCTGGTCGGCCGTGTCGAACAGCGACGCGAACACGTGCCGCTCGAACCGCAGACCCTCGGCGAGCGGGGTCTCCATCGCCGCGTCGAGAGCCGCCTTCGTCGCGTACAGCGACGGGAGCGACTTCGACGCGATCGTCTCGGCGACGCACTCGGCTTCGGCGAGCAGCTCGTCGACCGGGACCACGCGCGAGACCAGCCCGATGCGCTCGGCCTCGGTCGCGTCGATCATGCGCCCCGTGAGGATGAGCTCGGCGGCCTTGTAGTACCCGACCGCGCGGACCAGCCGCTGCGAGCCGCCCATGCCCGGCATGACCCCGAGGTTGATCTCGGGCTGCCCGAACCTGGCCGTGTCGGCAGCGAGGATGATGTCGCACATCATCGCGAGCTCGCACCCGCCGCCGAGCGCGTAGCCCGAGACGGCCGCGACGACCGGTGTGCGGATGGCGGCGAAGCGCGGCCACCCGCCGAAGTGGTCGCCCATGAGCATCTCGAGGCCGGACTTCGACTCCATCTCCTTGATGTCGGCACCCGCGGCGAACGCCCGCTCGGAGCCGGTCACGACGATGCAGCCCACGCCCGCGTCGGCGTCGAACGCCTCGGCGGCGGAGAGGATGTCCCACATCACCTGGGTGTTGAGCGCGTTGAGCGCGTCGGGTCGGTTGATCGTGATCCAGCCGACACGGCCGTCCTGCCGCACCAGGATCGTCTCGAACTCGGTCATCGCGATGTCCTTCCCGTCCGTCACAGCCGCTCGATCACGGTGGCGTTGGCCATGCCGCCACCCTCGCACATCGTCTGCAGACCGTAGCGGCCGCCCGTGTGCTCGAGATAGGCGACCAGCGTGCCGAGCAGTCGCGTGCCCGACGAGCCGAGCGCGTGGCCGAGGGCGATCGCACCGCCCCACGGGTTCGTCTTCGCGAGGTCGGCGCCGACATCGTGCGCCCACGCGAGCGGGACGGATGCGAACGCCTCGTTGACCTCGAACGCGTCGATGTCGTCGATCCCGAGTCCCGCCCGCTCGAGGACGCGGCGGGTCGCCGGGATCGGGCCTGTGAGCATCATGATCGGATCGTCGCCGACGACGGCGAACGAGTGGAATCGCGCGCGGGGGCGCAGGCCCAGCTCGTCCGCCTTCTCCTCGCTCATGATGAGCACCGCCGACGCGCCGTCGGTCAGGGGCGACGAGGTTCCCGCGGTGATGCGGAAGTCGAGGTCGGGGAAGCGCTCCGCCACGCCCGGCGTCCGGAACGCGGGGGGCAGCTCGGCGAGGCGCTCGGCGGTCGTCCCGGCCCGGACCGTCTCGTCGCGGGTCACCTCGCGGGCATCCGTCGCCACCGGCAACAGCTGGCCATCGAACAGGCCTGCGTCCAGCGCCGACGCCGCGCGGCGGTGGGACTCCGCCGCGAACTCGTCGAGGCGCTCGCGCGAGAAGCCCCACCGCTGGGCGATGAGCTCGGCGGAGATGCCCTGGTGGATGAGCCCCTCCGGATACCGTTCGCGCAGCAGCGGCGACTCGGCCGCTCCGCCCGGCGAGGCGGTGCCCAGCGGGACACGGCTCATGGACTCGACGCCGCCCGCGATGACGATGTCGTAGGCGCCGGCGATGACGCCTTGGGCGGCGAAGTGCGCCGCCTGCTGGCTGCTGCCGCACTGCCGGTCGATGGTCGTCGCCGGCACGCGTTCGTCGAACCCGGCCGCCAGGACTGCGTTGCGGGCGATGTTCGCGCCCTGCTCGCCGACCTGGCTGACGCATCCGAGCAGGACGTCGTCGAGCTGCGAAGACTCAAGGCCGTTGCGCTCGAGGACGGCGCGGAGAACGCCGGCCGCGAGGTCGACGGGATGGACGGTGGACAGCGCCCCGCCCGGCTTCCCCCGGCCGGAGGGCGTGCGGACGACATCGACGATGACGGCGTTCGGCATTGATCTCACCTTGCTTTCGGGGCGGACGGGGCGCCAGCCAGGGCGCGCGCGGTCGTCGTCTGGGCACGGTCCCCGTGAGCGAGGTGCCGGGAGATGATCAGCCGCTGGATCTGGTTCGTCCCCTCGAAGATCTGCATGACCTTCGCCTCGCGCAGGTACCGCTCCACGGGGAAGTCCTTCGTATACCCTGCACCGCCGAACACCTGTACGGCGTCGAGGGTCACCTTCATCGCATTGTCGGTCGCGACGAGCTTCGCGATCGACGCGGCTCGGCTGTACGGCAGTCCTCGATCGCGCAGGCGCGCGGCCGCGAGGTACGTCGCGCGCGACGACTCGACCGCCGCGGCCATGTCGGCCAGCACGAACGCGAGGCCCTGGTGATCGATGATCGGCCGGCCGAACGTCTCGCGCTCCTTCGCGTAGCCGACGGCGGCATCCAGCGCCGCCTGCGCGAGCCCGGTGGCGACGGCCGCGATGCCGAGACGTCCGGAGTCCAGTGCCGACAGCGCGATCGCGAGGCCCTCGCCCTCGGCGCCGATGCGGTCCTCGGTGGGGACGAACGCGTCGTCGAGATGCATCGTCGCCGTCGGGGACGCCGTCAGGCCCATCTTGCGCTCGGGAGGCGCGGCGGTCAGCCCCGGTGTATCGGCGGGGACGAAGAAGCACGAGATGCCGTGGGTGCGGTCGTCGGAAGTGCGGGCCATGACGATGTAGAAGTCCGCGTGGCCGCCGTGGGTCGTCCACGCCTTCGCACCCGAGAGCACGTACCCGCCGTCGACCCGTCGCGCGGTCGTGCGCATCGCGGCGGGATCGGAGCCGGCATGCGACTCCGAGAGGCAGTACGCGCCGAGCGTGTCGCCCGAGAGCGTCCACGGGAGAAGCCGCTCGCGCTGCTCGTCGGTGCCGAACATCGCCACCGGCATGCACGCGAGCGCGTGGACGCTGATGCCGACCGCTACGCTGGCCCAGGTCGAGGCGATCTCCTCGAAGACCTGCAGGTACGTCTCGGCCGGCTGGTCGCCGCCGCCGTACTCCTCCTGGTACGGGAGCGAGAGCAGGCCCGCGGCGCCGAGCTGCGCGAACACGTCACGCGGAAAGCGTCCGTCCTGCTCGTCCTCATTCACCCGCCCGGCCAGGCTTTTCTGGCAGAGCTCGCGCGTGAGCCGGACGAGATCGTCGGCCTCGCGCGTGGGCAGGATCCTCGTCGCAGCCATCGTGGCGCCTCCTCGTCGTGCTGCGGATGAGCCGGTTCCAGTACTCGCCTGGTACTAGTTTCAGTACTGAATTACGGTTTGTGGTACGCTCCCAGTATGCCACGACCGGTTCGTGAACGGCATGTCCCGACGAGGACGACGCAGCGCCGCGAAGAGCTCATCGAGCGGTTGATCGACGTGTTCCTCGACGAGGGGTTCGCCGACACGAGCATCGAAGACCTCGCGCATGCACTGCGCTGCTCCAAGTCCACGCTGTACGCGGTCGCGGCCTCGAAGGAGCAGATCATCGTCGCCGTCGTGCGCGCCTTCTTCCGCCGGTCCGCCGAGCGCGTCGAGGCGGCGGTCGCCGACGAGAGCCTGGACCCGCTCGATCGCCTGCGCGCATACCTCATCGCGATCTCGCACGAGCTCGCGCCCGCCTCGCCGGCGTTCTTCGCGGACCTCGACAGCATGCCCGCGACGCAGGAGATCTACCGCGACAACACCCGGTTCGCCGCCCGCAAAGTGCAGGACTTCGTGCGGCAGGCCGCGCCCCGCACCTCGACGAGCACGGCCACGTTCATCGGCGCCGTCGCCGCCCAGGTCATGGAGGCGATCCACCGCGGCGAGATCGAGACGGCCACCGGCTACGACGACTCGGCCGCGTACCGCGCACTCGCCGACCTCATCGTGGCGGGCATGAGCAGCCGCATGGACTCCCCGACCACTCATCCCGACAATCCCTGACGCGAAGGAGCGCGATGGAAATCAAGGGAACGACCGCGATCGTCACGGGCGCGGCATCGGGCCTCGGCGCGGCGACGGCGCGCGCCCTGGCCGGGCGCGGCGCATCCGTCCTCGGCCTCGACCTGCCGGCGAGCATCGAGCGGGCCGAGCCCGTCGATGGCGTGACGTACGCCGCCGCGGACGTGACGAGCGAGGGCGAGGTGCAGGCCGCCCTCGACGGGATCGGCGCCGACGCGCCGCCGCTGCGGATCGTCGTGAACTGCGCGGGCATCGCACCTGCGCAGCGCCTCCTCTCGAGCAACGGCGCGCACGACCTGCAGGTCTTCCGGCGTGTGATCGAGGTCAACCTCGTCGGAACCTTCAACGTGCTGCGGCTCGTGGCCGAGCGCATCGCGCAGACGGAGGCCGACGAGCACGGCCAGCGCGGCGTCATCGTCAACACCGCCTCGGTCGCCGCGTACGAAGGCCAGATCGGGCAGGTCGCCTACGCCGCATCCAAGGGCGGAGTCGTCGGCCTCACCCTCCCCGCGGCGCGGGACCTCGCGCGCGCCGGGATCCGCGTGAACACGATCGCACCGGGCATCGTCGACACGCCGATGCTCGCGTCGCTCGGCCCCGAGGTCGGCGCGTCGCTCGCCGCCGCGATCCCGTTCCCCCAGCGGCTCGCGCGTCCGGACGAGTACGCCCAGCTCGCCGTCATGATCGTCGAGCACGACTACCTCAACGGCGAGACGATCCGCATGGACGGCGCGATCCGCATGGCCCCGCGATGACGGGGGCCACGACGGACTCGCGATCGCCTGTGCGCGTGTCGCGCGACGGTCTCATCGCGCGGATCGCTCTGACACGACCGGATGCCGCGAACACCGTGAACCTCGCGATGGCCCACGCGCTCGTCGAAGAGCTCGCGCGCCTCGCGATCGACCCTCCGCGAGTGCTCGTCGTCGAGGGCCAGGACGGGGTCTTCTGCGGTGGCGGCGATGTGCGCGAGATGGCGGCATCCGACGACGTCTCGGCGTACCTCGAAGAGCTCGCCGGGACGTTCCACGCCGCCCTCCTCGCGCTCGACGCGCTCGACTGCGTCACGATCGCCGCCGTCGACGGCGCCGCCGCGGGAGGCGGGCTGGGGCTCGCACTGGCGGCCGACATCATCGTCGCGACGGAGCGCTCCCGCTTCCTCACGGCGTACGAGAAGCTCGAGCTCACGCCCGACAGCGGCGTCTCGCACCGCCTCCCCCGCGCGATCGGCAGCGCACGCGCGCTCGCCATGAGCGTCCTCGGGCGGCCCCTCGACGCCGTGACCGCGCGCGAGTGGGGACTCGTCGCCGAGGTCGTCGCCGACGGCGCCCTCGGCCATGCGGTCGACGAGCTCGCGTCGAAGCTCGCCTCTCGACCGACGGCGCACCTCGCGGCCACGCGGCGGCTCATCCGGCGCGGCGCGACGACGGGCATCGAGGAGCACCTGGCGGCCGAGGCATCCGGCATCGCCGCCGCCGCGGCACGCCCCGACGCGCTCGCCGCGATCCGCGCGTTCGCCGCGCCCCGCAACCGCACCCCCGAAGGAGAGACCGCATGACGGCATCCGCGCCCTCGCTCGCCCGCCGCACGATCGTGATGTCGGGCGGCAGCCGCGGCATCGGCCTCGCGATCGCCCTGCGCGCAGCCGCCGACGGAGCGAACATCGTGCTGCTCGCGAAGACCGCGGAGCCGCATCCGAAGCTGCGCGGAACGGTGTTCGAGGCCGTTGAGCAGATCGAACAGGCCGGCGGTCGTGCGGCCGCCGTGGTGGGCGATGTGCGTGATGACGAGAGCATCGCCGAAGCCGTGGCGGTCGCGGTCGAGCGCTTCGGCGGGATCGATGTCTGCGTGAACAACGCGAGCGCGCTGCGGCCGCACAAGACGCTCGAGCTCACGCCGTCGCAGTACGACCTCATGCAGGACATCAACACGCGCGGCGCGTTCATGCTCACGCGTGCGTGCCTCCCGCGGCTGCTCGAGTCGGACAACCCGCACGTGCTCACCCTGAGCCCGCCCCTGAACCTGACGTCGCAGCGCTGGCTCGCCGAGTTCCCGGGCTATCTGCTCTCGAAGTACGGCATGAGCCTCGTCACGCTGAGCCTCTCCGCGGAGTTCGCGGACCGCGGGATCGCGATCAACTCGCTGTGGCCGCGCACGACGATCGGGACGGATGCGGTCCGCAACCTGCTCGGCGGCGACGCCGCCCTGGCGCGGGCGCGGCGGCCCGAGATCATGGCGGATGCGGCGCACGCGATCCTCACGGCGCCGAGCACCGCACGCACCGGGCAGCTCCTGATCGACGAGGACGTGCTCCGAGAGGCGGGGGTCGCGGACTTCGCCCCGTACTCGTACTCCGGCGTGGACGCGGGGCTGGACGGGGATTTCTTCCTGGACTGACTCAGAGGCTCTTGAACGCCTGCACGGCGGCGAGCGACGACGCGTCGACGATCTCGGCGCCGTAGCGCTCGAGCACGATTGCCTGCGTTGCACGCAGGTGAGCCGTCGCGAGCTTCGACGCCCCCTCGACGTCGCCGTCAGCGATCAGGCGCACGAGGGCGGCGTGGGTGCGGTGGGACTCCCGCTGCGGCTCGACGCCCGGGTACTGCGACGCAGCGTTCGCGGACTCGGCCCAGGTCTGCTCCTGGATCGACCAGATCGCCACCATCGCCCGCACGAGCAGCTGCATAGTCTGGTTGTCGAGCCCGGAGACGAGGACGTCGTGGAAGATGCGGGCGGCGGCGGAGTACCGCGCGCCGTCTCCGATGTGGGCCTCGGTGTCGCGGAGGGTCTCCTCGAGCGCCGGCACGATCGTCTCGTGCCGGTCGGCGCGCTGCGCGCACGCGGCCGCGCACATGGGCTCGATCGTGAGGATCGTGGCCGCGAGATCGGCGACGGTCACGCCCTGTCCCTGGAGCGAGAGCGCGAAGGCGTAGGCCGCGGACGACCAGTTCGGCTTGTGGACGTACGCGCCGCCGAACTTGCCCCGCCGGACGGTGATGAGACCCTCGGCTTCGAGGATGCGCAACGCCTCTCGCAGCGAGGGCCCACTCACACCGTACTGCGCGGTGAGGTCGTCCTGACGCGGCAGCGGGATGTCATCGGCCTCGCTGCGCAGGATCCGCTTGCGCAGGTCGGCGGCGATGGACTCCGCCACGCGGGGCGACAGACCTATCCGGGCGCCCTGTGCGCGCTCGCCTGCCTCATTCACAGTGCCTCATCTCGATGGAAAGCATCTTCACAAACCTTATATGGTTCATGGCGAGCGTCGGGATGAGCGCGCTACACGGCGAGGGTCGCGTGCGTGCCTCCTGCGCGACCAAACTCCTCCCAGCCGACCCGCTCGATCATCGCGAGCAGCCTGCGCGCACCTTCGTGCCGGCCCTCGGGGAGCCGCCGCACCGTCTGTGACGCGCGGGACAGCCACGAGACGTCCACTTCGTCGGTGAACCCCATCGCCCCGTACAGCTGGTGAGCACCGCGCAAGATCACGTCCGCCGAATGCTGTGCGGCGCTTCGCAGCGCCACCGCGTCGACTAGCGCGTCCTCGCGGACCACGTTCAAGCGCCACACGGCGTATTTCGCCAGCGCCTCAAGGGACTGGAGCGCGACCGACATGTCGGCCAACTGGAACCCGACCCCCTGGAAGCTGATGAGGCTGCGTCCGAACTGCTCCCGCTCGCGCGTGTAGCGCACCGTGTCCTCCACGGCGTGCTCGAGCAGCCCGAGCAGCCACCACGACTGAAGCGTGACCGCGAGCGCGGCCGACACCGCGGACCGCTCGCCCGTTGCATTCGCGGTCATGCTCACTGCGAACGGCGCGAGCTTGGTCCCGAGCGGCGCGCCGTCCGCCGACAACGAGTACGTGCGGCCCTCGAGGTCGACGCCCGTCCACCCGAGCGGCAGGTCGCCGTGCGACACGAGCGCGGGCGAGGAGTCCGCCACCAGCGCGAGCGCGCCGTCGGATGCCGTCCGCGCCAGCCGTTCGGTGACCGGGTAGGGCAGGGCGTGGAATCCTGCCGCGCGGCTCGCGCTCGCCGCCACCTCGAGCTCGAGGGGGTCTTCGAGCGGCCGCACGTCCCACAGCCCGATCGCGTCTACGAGGTCCGCGACCTCGGCGCGGACATCCGGATCCTCGACTGATCGCCGCAGCAGATCGACACCGCCCGCGGCGGCGATGCTCTCACGGAGGACTTCGCCGAGTTCCACGGCCTCCGCAGCCAAGGACGAGTTCATTCACGCTCCAAAGACTTCGCGATGGTCTGCTTGTTCATCTCGAGCGTCCCCGATGCGACCGTCGAGGACTGCGAGTAGCGCCAGTGGTCCTCGACCTCACGCTCGAAGTAGGACGAGTGATCGGTGGCCCCCACGGCCTGGGCGCCAAGCATCTCCATCAGGATGTCGGCGGCCTCCTGATCGAGCGTGGTCACCACGATGCGATAGGCCGCAGCCGAGAGCGGCGAGAGGTCCGCGGCGCCTTCGCCCACGAGCCGATACGCCAGGAGACGCGCCTGCCGAGCGCGCACGAGGGCCGCCGCCCAGCGCTCGCGCAGGGACTCGGGCAGTTCCGGCCAGCGGTCGCCGAGCTCGCGCGGGGCTTCCCGGAGCAGGCGCTCGGATCGCGCGTATCGGGCGATGCCGATCCGTTCGAATCCCAGCACCTCCGAGACGATGTCCCACCCCGCTCCGACCTCGCCCAGCACCTGGTCTTCGGGCACCCACGCATTGTCCAGGTACACCTCATTGAGGTGGTGCTCGCCAAGCATGGCGGGGATCGGCCGGACCTGCACGCCGGGCTGGTCCATCTGCATGAGGAACACGGTGATGCCGCTCTTGCGCCCGCCGGCAGGCCCCGTGCGGGCGAGGAGGAAGCACCACTGCGCCATTCGTGCGTACGAGGTCCACACCTTCTGCCCCGTGATCGACCAGCCGCCGTCGACCTTCGTCGCCCGCGTGCGCAGCGCGGGGAGATCGGATCCGGCACCCGGCTCGCTGAAGCCCTGGCACCACACGACCTCACCGGCGGCGATCGCGGGGAGATGCTGTGCCTGCTGCTGGGCCGTGCCGTGCCGCATGATCGCGGGGCCGACCCAGTTCACGCCCATGTACTGCGCGCCGCGCGGCTCGTGGGCGGCCCACATCTCCTCGCGGACGGCGGTCTGCTCCCACACGTCGGATCCCGCGCCGCCGTACTCCCGCGGCCACGCCGCGGCGAGCAGCTTGCGCCGGCCGAGCTCACGCGAGAACGCCTCGGTGAGGGCGAAGTCCTCGGCGTTCGGCGTGAACGCGCCGAGGAACCCGTGGGGGATGTGCTCCGCGATGAGAGCACGCAGCTGCGCGCGCAGCCGCGTCACGGATTCCGGTTCGCGGAAGTCGAGCACCGAGCACACCACCTTCCAAGTTTGAACTTCTCCAACTTTATAAAGATTATCTGGTCAGCGCCACTGCATGCTTCCGAGCGTGTCGCGCGGTCAGTCCGGGTCCGCGTGCGCCACCCGCTCCGAGAAGGCTTGGCGCGCGGCGGATGGGTGCACGCTCCACGCCGTAAGCGCCGCACGCTCGACATCGAGAGCGCCGCCCAGCACCGCGTCATGCACGCCCCGGTATAGGCCCACCGCGTTCGCGACGCTGCCCGGATCCAGCCGGGCGATCGCCGTGGCGAGCTCTCTCGCACGTGCGAGGAGCGATCCGTGGGGGACCACCTCGTTCACGAGCCCCCACCGCTGCGCCGTCTCGGCGTCGATGGGCAGACCCGTGAGACTGAGCTGGCGAGCCCGCCACGCGCCCACCGCTGCCGGGAGCGCGACGCTGAGTCCCCACCCCGGCGTGAGCCCGAGCGCGGCGTGCGTGTCGGCGAACCGGGCGC
This sequence comes from Microbacterium sp., assembly GCF_035556355.1. Classification (GTDB taxonomy): domain Bacteria; phylum Actinomycetota; class Actinomycetes; order Actinomycetales; family Microbacteriaceae; genus Microbacterium. The sequence goes on along the minus strand of NZ_DATMFG010000057.1, from coordinate 97,375 downwards.
GCTCCGACGCGAGGATGAGCGAGCACGCGAGCGCGATTTCGAGCCCACCCGACACGCACGCGCCGTTTACCGCGGCGATCGACGGGGTCGACAGTGACCGCAGAGTCGTCGCGGGATCCACGGGCAGGGGCTCGTAACCGGGTTCGAGCAACTGCTTCGCGTCGACTCCGCTCGTGAATGCGGGGTCGGCGCCGGTGATCACGATGACGCGCACGTCGGGATCGGCATCCGCTTCGCCCAGAGCCTCCACGAGACGGGCGCGGGTCTCGCGATCGAGTGCATTGCGGGTCGGGGCATGATCGAACCGGATGACCGCGACGCCGTCGGCCGCCTCGGTGCGGATTCGAACAGCTTCGGACATCGGATCCTCCTCCGCATGTAATCTCTATAATGATTGACGGATTCACAAGGGCAATCAAGGATGACTCTTCCCGACTGCATCAGGCGCCGCCTGGCGCTCCCCGTCGTTTGCGCGCCGATGTTCCTCATCTCGGGGCCCGCCCTCGTGGCGGCCGCGCGGAGGGCCGGGTTCATCGGATCGTTCCCGCGTGAGAACACGCGCTCGCGGGGAGAGTTCGCCGACTGGTTGTCGCTGCTGCGGGACGACGCCCACGAGGCGGAGGACGCCGGCATTCGCGTCGGCCCGCTCGCGGTGAACATCCCCACGACCACGCCCGTCGACGAGCTCGTCGCCGACCTCGACCTGTGCCGCGCGTACGGCGTGGACATCGTCATCACGTCCGTCGGCAAGCCGGACGTCATCACGCCCCTCGCCCACGAGCGCGGCCTCCTCGTCCATCACGACGCGACCTCCATCGCGTTCGCCGAGAAGGCGATCGCCGCCGGCGTCGACGGGCTCAACTGCATCGGCGCAGGAGGCGGCGGCCACTCGGGGACGATCAGTCACCTCGTGCTCATCCCGCGGCTGCGGTCGATGTTCGACGGCACGCTGTCACTCGCCGGCGCCGTCGCAACGGGAGCCGCCGTGCGCGCGGCCGAGGTGCTGGGGGCGGATCTCGCATTCGTGGGCACACGGTTCGCCGCGACGACCGAGTCGCTCGCCCACCCCCGCCAGAAGGACTGGATGGTCCGAGGGGACTCCCGTCGCCTGCGCTACACCGCGAAGGTGAACGGCGTGCCCGCGAACTGGATGCTCGACTCGCTCGAGCACCACGGCATCGACCTCGACGCCCTCCCCCAACCCGAGCGACGGGGCCACGACCACCTCCCCGACGAGGTGCGCCCGTGGCGGGACCTGTGGTCCGCAGGCCAGGGCATCGACCTCATCCGCGACACGCCGACCGTCGCAGAGCTCGCTCGGCGCCTCGCCGCGGAGTACCTCGCCGCGTGCGACGTCCCCGACCACCGGGGAGTGGCACAGGCTCTCGTCGCCGCATCCGACCCCGCCGCATCCGAAAGGACCCCCATATGACCGCCGCCCGCCTGCTCGACGCCCTTCCGCACAGCGACGAGATCCTCCTCGACGCCGTCGACGGGTCCCTCGTGGTGACGCTCAACCGCCCGGCGCGCGCCAACGCGCTCACCGAACCGCTCATGCGCGACCTGCGGGAGCTGTGGGGGGCTGTCGCGTCCGCCTCGTGGGTGAGGTCGGTCATCCTGACGGGCGCGGGAACCGCCTTCTGCGCGGGCGCGGATGCGGCGATGCTGTCCGAGCCGCGCACGAGCATCGGCGCGGATGCCGCCGAGGAGTTGTCGTTCGTGCCCGGCCCGCACCTCGACGTGCCGGTCATCGTCGCCATCAACGGCGTGTGCGCAGGCGGCGGCCTGCACTTCGTCGCGGATGCCGACATCGCCATCGCGTCCGAGACCGCCCGGTTCATCGATCCGCACGTCACGGTGGGGCAGGTCAGCGGCCTCGAGCCGCTCGAACTGCTCCTGCGCGCCCGGCGCGACGTCGTCGTGCGCATGGCGCTGCTCGGGCGGAGCGAGAAGCTCGACGCCCGCGCGGCCCAGGCCGCCGGACTCGTGTCCGAGGTCGTCGCGCCCGACGACCTCCTCTCGCATGCGCTCGCGCTCGGCGCGCGGATCGCCGAGGGATCGCCCGAGGCGATCCGCCTGACACGCGCCGCGATCCGCACGTTCGAGGCCAACCTGCTGCGTCCTCACCTCGACGCCGGGTGGCGGGCGGTGCAGGACCACTGGCCGCACCCGGACGCGCACGAGGGCCCGGTCGCGTTCCTCGAGAAGCGCGCACCGCGCTGGGCCACGACGGAGTGACTCCCCGCGGCGCAGCGCCGCACGACGGTCAAGGGAGGTCGCGCAGGGTCCCGCCGTCGACCTGGATGTTGACGCCCGTCGTCCAGCTGGACGCGTCGGACGCGAGGAACACGATCATGCGCGCCACCTCGTCGGGCGTGCCGGTGCGGCCCATCGAGATCGTCTCCAGCTGCATCATCCGCTTCTCGACGTCGTCGGCCGTCACACCCATGTGCTGGGCGGCGGACTCGTATCCCGCGAGCACGCTCTCGCTCTTGGTCAGGCCCGGAAGCACGCAGTTCGCGAGGACGCCGTACTTGGAGTATGCGCGCGAGATGGCCCGCGTGGCATTCATGAGCGCGGCCTTGGCCGCGCCGTACGAGGCGAACCGGGGGTCGGCGGTGCGGCCCGCCGTCGAGCCGACCGTCACGATCCGGCCCCAGCCGCGCTCGCGCATGACCGGCACGCACGCCATCGCGAGGCGGATCGCGCTCAGTGTGTTCACCTGGTACGCCTGCATCCAGCTCTCGTCAGAGAAGTCGCGCAGGTGCTCGCCCGTCGACATCCCGGCGGCGGTCACGACGCCGTCGATCCGCCCGAACACCTCGAGCGCCGCATCGCGGATCCGCTCTCCGGATGCCGGGTCGGATGCGTCGATCGCCAGGCCGTGCACGGATCGCTCCGCGCCGCCCAGCGCGTCGACAACGCCGCGCAGGCGGTCCTCGCCACGCGCGCAGAGCAGCGCGGATGCGCCCTCCTCCACCAGGATCTGCGCGGTCGCCTTCCCGATGCCGGCGCTCGCCCCCGTGATGATGTAGGCGCGCGATGCCACTCCGAGATCCATGCTCACTGCTCCTTCGTCAGGTCACGTGTGTCAGGGGTGATCCCCTGGGATTTGAGTTCGTGCTTCTGCACCTTCATGGTCGGCGTGCGTGGCATGTCGTCCACGCGGCGTACGAACCGGGGCACCGCGTACCGCGGCAGGTCCTTGGCCACCGAGCGCACGATGTCGACGACATCCGCCGTGTCCTCCTCGAGCAGGAGGGCGGCCATAACTTCGGTCTCACCGTCGACCTCGACTCCGTAGACGGCCGCCTCGCTGACCTGCGGGTGGGCGACGAGCACGCTCTCGACCTCCCACGCCGAGATGTTCTCGCCGCGGCGACGCAGGGAGTCCTTCGCGCGCTCCGCGAAGAAGATGTCTCCGGCGGCGGTGAGGTGGCCGCGGTCGCCCGTCGTGAACCACAGGTCGATCGTCGCCGCGACGGTCGCACGGTCGTTGTTGTAGTACCCGCGCGTGAATATGTCCTCGACCTTCGGCCGCACCTGGATGTCGCCGGTCGTGCCAGCCGGTACAGGGCGTCCGCACTCGTCCACCACGCGCACCTGGAACAGCGAGCTCTCCCGCCCCGCCGACCCCGGCGCACAGCCGCTGCCGGGGATGTTGACGGCGGCCATCGGCGCCTCGGTGAGGCCGTACACCTCGAGGAGCTCCACGCCGTAGCGGTCGCGCCACTCCTCGCGGTCCCGGAGCGAGGCGCCGGCCCCGTACGCCAGGCGCACGGAATGGTCGCGGTCCTTGACAGGATCCGGGTCACCCGACGCGGACGAGATCATCGCGAGCACGGATCCGAGGTAGTTGAAGACGGTGATGCCGCGCTCCCGGCAAAGCTTCCAGAACCCGCTGCTGCTGAACTTCGACTCGAGGTCGATCGCCGCACCGACCGCGAGCGCCGCCATCACACCGCTGTAACGCGCGTTCTGGTGGTAGAGCGGGAAGAAGTTGAGCAGCCGGTCAGCGGGTCCGTATCTGCCGACCTCCGCGACGTACTGCCCGAGACGGATGCAGCCGCGCTGGTTGTGCACCACGCCCTTCGACGGGCCCGTCGTGCCGGACGTGTAGAGGATCACAGCGCCATCGTCGGAGTCGGGGGCCGTCCACCCGCTCGGATCGACGTACAGGTCGCGAAGGGAGGCGGCCCCCTCCGGGTCGCCGTTCACGATGATGCGCACGTCGTCGCCGACGAGCTTGCGGACCTCCGGCACGTAGGCGGCGTCGCACACGACCGTCTCCACCTCGCTGTCGCTGATGAGGTGGTGCAGGAGGCTGCCGCGGTAGTTCGTGTTGAACGGGGTCTCGACGCATCCGAGGATCGACGCCGCGAACCATGTGTCGATCACCTCGTGCGAGGTGTCCATGAGGATGCCCACGCGTGAGCCAGGCCCGAGGCCGTACGCCTGGAGGCCGCGGGCCAACGACCTGACGTCGTGGTGCAGCTGCTCATAGGTGCGGCCCGCGCCGTCGACACGCAGCATCTCCTGGTGCCCGTACAGCGCAGTCCGCTCGGACAGGAACGTCGCCATCGCGGTCACTGCAGTACCTCTTCGTCGCTGTGGCTGTTACTTCGCGCTGCTTCGCTGGGCGAACCGGTTGATGCGCTCGAGCGCATCGGAGCCGAGCATCGTCTCGTACGCGTCCTCCATGGACGACAGCGGACGCGTCTCGTTGAGGATCTTCTTGTAGTTGCGGATCGCGATCGGCGAGGCCTTCGCCAGCTGGCCGAGCACCTCGCTCACCGCGGCCTCGAGGCCGTCGTTCGGCACGACCTTCGTGAGCAGTCCGCCGGCGAACGCGTCGGCCGCGCTGAACGTCGTCCCGGAGTACAGCCAGTAGCGCAGGATCGCCGGGGGGACGCGGTCGCGCAGGAGGCGGGGCATGTGTCCGTCGACCACTCCGACGCGGGATTCGGGCATGCCGAACTTCGAGCGCTCCGTCGCGATGGCGATGTCGCTGCACAACGCGATCGTGAGGCCGCCGCCGAGGCACAGACCGTCGATCGCGGCAATCGTCGGCTTCGGCAGACTGCGGATGGCCTCGAACGGCACCGCCTCGTCGTATCCGAAGATGTCGAGGCTGCGGTCGTTCAGCGAGCTGAGCATCTCCTTGAGATCACCCCCCACGGCGAAGTTGCCCTGGGTGCCCTGCAGCACGACCGCGGTCACCGAGTCATCGAGGTACGCCGAGCGATAGATGTCGCGCAGTTCGGCGTACAGCTTCTTCGTCAGGGCGTTCCGCGCCTCCGGCCGATCGAAGACGATCCGGAGGACACCGTCGTCCAGCGTGGTGGTGATCTTCTCTGACATGCCCGTCACCTTATCATCCAATTCTTTACAATGAATACATTGTTCGTTACATTTACGGGAAGATGGACGCGATGCTGCAGACCGTGACGCTCTCGAAGACGACGACCGAGATCTATCGCGCGGGCGCCGGGCCGACGCTGCTTCTCCTCATGGGCGCGGGCACGCCGAAGACGGCGTGGTACCCCGTGATCGAGCGCCTTGCGCCGACCGTGCATTGCGTCACGTTCGACAACCGGGGCGTCGGAATGGCGTCCGACATCTCCGAACCCCTCACCATCGAGCAGCTGGCAGACGATGCCGCCGAGATGATCGAGTATCTCGGTGGGGACCCGGTACATGTCGCCGGAGTCTCACTCGGCGGCATGATCGCGATGCGACTGGCGGCGGGGCATCCGGATCTCGTGAAGAGCCTCACGCTGCACTCGACCGCCGCGAGCCTGAACGGTCGCGTGCGCGACGTTCAGGACCTGCGCATTGCGCTGATCGACTCCGGCGCTCCGCTCGACGCGCTCCGGCACCTGATCGCCCTGTGGTCCGAGGGCTCGGCCGGCCCCGACTTCGAGTTGCCGCGAGGCACCGCGGCCCCGCGGCGCTTCAAACCGCGAGAACTACGTCAACCACCTCGCGGCGGCGCGGGACCACGCGATGACGGCGCAAGATCTCGCCTCCATCGCGCTGCCCACCCTGATCACGGTGGGCAGCGACGACATCCTGACCACTCCCGCGGATGCCGCGCACCTGCACCGGTCCATCGCGGGGTCCACGCTCGTCACGGTCGAAGGCGCCGGGCACGGGCATTACCTCTCGGACCCCGACATGATCGCCATACTGCAGGCGGGCTGGGTCCATCGGAACGAGTAGATCGACGCACTTGGAGGGGAACGCATGCGCGCCACGATCGAGACGGTCGAGCTTCCGTCGACTTGCACCGAGATCTACAGGAAGGGCGAGGGGCCGACACTCGTGCTCATCCAGGGCGGCGGAACGGGCAAGCGCGCGTGGTATCCGATCATCGACCGCATCGCGGACCGTGTGCACTGCCTCGCGTTCGACAACCGCGGCGTCGGCAAGGGGGCCGACATCGGGGACTCGCTCACAATCCACGACCTGGCCGGCGACGCGGCGGAGCTCATCGAGTGGCTCGGCGAGGGACCCGTGCACGTCGCGGGGGTCTCGCTCGGCGGCATGATCGCGATGCGGCTGGCCTCGGAGCGACCCGACCTCGTGAAGACTCTCACGCTGCACTCGACGACCGCCAAGCGGAACGGCCGTGGCCAGGACGCCGCCGACTTCCGGATGCGGATCCTCGACCTCGGCCTTCCCGTCGACGTCCTCCGGCGCTTCGTCGCGCTGTGGTCGGAAGGGGCGGCGGGGCTGACGTGGAATATCCCCGATGACGTCGTCAACACCGAGAGCTTCGACCGGCACAACTACGAGATGCAGATGGAGGCCGCTCGCGGCCACCACATGTCGGTCGAGGAGCTCAACCGGATCACGAGTCCGACCCTCATCACCGTCGGCAGCGACGACATCCTCACCACACCTGAGGACGCGAAGCATCTGTGGCGGTCCATTCCGGGTTCGCGGCTGATCAAGGTTCAAGGCGGCGGGCACGGCTATTACATCGACGACCCCGACCTGGTCGCGATGCTCCAGGCCGGGTGGGTCGCGCAGCACTCGCACACTCCCTGACACTGAGCCGACACGATTCAACGATGAAACGAGAGGCAATCACATGAAGAAGACACTGTTCCGCGCGGTGGCGATCGCCGCCGCGGTGGGCATCGCCGCCGTCGCCGGCGGCTGCTCGTCGCAGGAGCCCGAGCCCGCCGACACCGGCGAGCCGGTCTCGGCCGAATGGCAGGCGGTCGTCGACGCGGCCAAGGAGGAAGGCGCCGTCGTGTGGTACTCGACGGCGCCACCTGCCGCCCGCGAAGCGCTCAAGGCCGCGTTCGAGGAGGAGTACCCCGAGATCACCGTCGAGATCCGCGCACTCAACACGGCGGACATGCAGGCCGCGCTCCAGGCCGAGCACGACACGGGGACACCGGGTGCGGACGTCGTGTCGAACGTCGACTACTCGTGGATCTACGAGCGCATCGAGGAACCCGACTTCATGACGCCGCTCGAAGCGCCCGTCTTCGAGGAGCAGGAGTGGGTCGAAAGCGGCTACGTCCTCGACGACAAGGCGGTCATGCCCCGATCGGCCTGGTGACGATCGGCTGGAACACGGAGCTGTTCCCCGAGGGCATCGACAGCTACGACGACCTGCTTGACCCGAAGCTGGGCGGCGGCACGATCGGCTCCGTGGAGGCGACGCTCACGGCCGTCTACGCCGACTGGTACAGCTTCGTCGAGGAGAACCACAACCCGGACTTCGTCGAGGAGCTCGCGAAGCAGAACCCGACGTTCTACCCGAGCGCCGCGGTAATGGTCGAGGCGCTCACGGCTGGTGAGATCGCGGTCGGCGCGTTCACGACCGCGGCCGACATGACGCGCCTCAAGAACGAGGGCGCGCCGGTGGACTTCTACCTGCCCGATCCGGCGTGGCTCGTGCAGAACATCTTCTACATCGTCGAGTCGGCTGGCCACCCCAACGCCGCCCAGGTGTTCATGAACTTCTTCGGCAGCCCCAAGGGACAGGCGGCGATCGCGCAGTTCGGTGTGTCCCCACTGTCGGAGGTGTCCGACGAGACGCTCGGCGGCGAGACCCCGGTGGTCCTCGTGAACATAGGCAACATGCTCGACCCGGAGTGGGTCGCCGACTACCAGGCACGGTGGGCCGAGGCGTTCGGACGCTGATCCGCCGCTCCGGCAGAGGCGAGGGCCCCGCACCGATCGGTGCGGGGCCCTCGTGCATCCGGCGATGCCTCAGCGGTTGGGATCGCCGTGGCCCCCCGAGCCGTCGGGTCGCGCGACCTGCATGAGCAGTGTCGCCGCCACGGCGGGCTTCTGCTCGCCCTCGCGGTCGAGGGTCAGGTCGACCTTCATGCGGCAGCCCGCGTCGGTCGGGACGACCTCGGTGAGCTTCGCGTTCATCCGAATGCGCGAGCCGCTGCGGACGGGAGCGGTAAAGCGCACGCGGTCGAGTCCGTAGTTCATCTGCATCGGCGAGTCGGTGATCCACAGCAGCGACGGCCACAGTGCGCTGATCATCGACAGCGTGAGGAACCCGTGCGCGATCGTGCCGCCGAAGGGGCTCGAGGCCGCACGATCGGTGTCGACGTGAAGCCAATAGTGGTCGTTGGTGATCTCGGCGAACGTGTCGATGGACGCCTGCGGGATCGTCAGCCACTCGGACGGGCCGAGCTCCTTTCCGACCATCGATTCCAACTCCTCGTATCGAATTCTCATGGCGCCCCTTCCCGAGGCCTATTATATTAATAATATAATACATTATTTATTCGAGCATCCATGCAGCCCACCAGCCCCGCCCAGTACGCCGCGGCCACCGAGCGCCGGACGCCCGACGTCGAGGTCGTGAGGCCCGGCGTCTGGTCTCTCCCCCTGCCCCTCCCTCGCCGTGCGGGGATGGAGTCGACGCTGTGCACCGTGTACGTCGGCGACGACGGCGGCGTCACGGTCATCGACCCGGGGTGGGACGCGGGCGACAATCGCGCACGCCTGCTCTCGCTCCTCGCACGCACGGGGCGCTCGATCGCCGATGTCCGCCTCATCGTCGCGACCCACCTGCACATCGACCACCTCGGGCTCGCGCCATGGATCCACCAGGAGTCGGGCGCGCGGATGGCGCTGCATCCGCTCGATGCCGAAACCCTGCTCCATCCGCCGGAGACGACTCCCGACGACGCGCTCTTCGACCGGTGGGGCGTCCCGCGTGACGAGCGTCACGACTTCCGCCCGGCGATCAGGGCGAGCTTTCCGGAGCTCGACACCGGCGCGCTGATGCCCCTCGAGGGCGGCGATGTCATCGAGCACAGCGGGTCGCGCCTCACCGTGCTCCACACGCCCGGCCATACGCGAGGCTCCGTCTGCCTCGTCGATGCGGGCAACGGGCTGATCATCACGGGCGACCACGTCCTGCCCATCGTGCGGCCCGGCCTGGCGCTCGGCGGCGACGAGCACGCGGATCCGATCGCGGACTACCTGACGTCCCTCGCCTCGCGCCCTACGACGACCTCGAGGTCCTGCCAGCGCACGAGTACCGCTTCCGCGGTCTCGGGGAACGGCGGAGCGACCTCGCATCGCACCACCGGCAGCGCAGCGAAGAGGTCGCGCTGCTACTCGACCGGCTTTCCTCGCCGACCGTGTGGCGCATCGCCGAGCGGATGACGTGGACCGGTGGATGGGAAGCCGTCCGCGGATTCGTGCGCCGCTCCGCGCTTGCGCAGGTCGAGCACCACGTGCGCCACCTCGGGCGCGAGAACGAGCTCGTCCGCGCGCCCGATGCCGGCGGCGCGGTCAGAGCCGAGCGATCTCGACGCGCGACGTCCGACCCGTGAACGTCTGCGCGGGGTCGCCTGTCGCGACGAACAGCGTCGCGCCGTCGTCCGCGACGGCCGGCGCCACACCGCCCTGCGTGAGCTCGACCTCCTCGACGACCTGCCCGTCGAGGTCGTAGCAGCGGATCGTGGTGCTGAACGGGTTGCCGGCCCACACTCGGTCGTGCGGATCCATCGCGAGACCATCCGGGGCGAACGGCCTCGTCACGAAGACGGCGAGGTCGAAGAACACCGACACGTCGTCCGATCGGCTCAGCTCGTCCGAGGCGAGGAACACCTCGCCCTCACCGAGCCGGCCGTCCTCTCCGATCGCGAAGCGCCGCAGCCGTCCGCCGAGCGTCTCGGCGACCACGAGCACGGACGAGTCGGATGTCGCCACCAGCCCGTTCGGGAGCGCGAGGCCCTCGGCGACCACGCGGACATCGCCGTCGGGAGCGACCCGCAGAATCCGCCCCGGTTCGGGCGCCTCCTCTCCGTAGCGGAACCCGTTGTCCCCCACGTACGCGGTGCCGTCCGGCAGCACGAACATGTCGTTGACCGCGACCGCGTGCGCGGACAGGTCCGCGTGCACGGCGCTGGTGCCGTCGGGACCGATGCGCAGGAGCTTCTTGTCGTCCATCGAGACCACGAGGAGGTCACCGCCCGGAAGCCACCCCAGGCCGGACGGATGCGGCGGCACTTGGATGATCACGGTGCGCGTCCCGTCCTCGTCCACGGTCTGCACCGTGCGATCGCCGTAGATGTCGGAGAAGTATAGCAAGCCGTCGCGCCACCTCGGGCCCTCGGCCCATCCGATGTCCTCGATCAGCACCGTCGAGCGCTTCATTGCGGCTCCCGTCGTGTCTTTTGTGTATAAACTTCTAAACAATATAACCTAATACAGTCAACGTGGACACGAAGGGGAAAGCTGCCGTGAAGTTCGGACTGTTCCAAACCCCGTTCTCGCCGCCCGAGCGGTCACCGCGGGAAGTCTTCAATTGGGCGGTCTCGCAGGCCGTCGCCGCTGAGGAGGCCGGCCTCTCCGAGTTCTGGGTGGGTCAGCACTTCACACTGGCGTGGGAGGCCATCCCCAGCCCCGAGCTCGTCCTGGCCGCCGCGGCCCGCGAGACCGAGCGCATCGTGCTCGCGCCGGGGGCGCACATCCCACCCTATGCGCACCCCGCAAGCCTCGCCTCTCAGACGGCATGGATGAGCAACATCCTCGAGGGCCGCTACATCCTGGGCGTCGCGACCGGCGTGAATCCCGTCGACGGCCAGCTCCACGGCTTCGCCGACATGAAGCGCAACCTCGAGATGACCGTCGAGTCGCTCGACATCATGGAGAAGATCTGGTCGGGCGAGCCCTTCGACTACAAGGGCAAGTACTGGTGCTCCTCCTTCCCCGCGCAGGACGACACCCTTCCGCCGCTGCGGTATTCGCGACCCTACGGCGGCCAGATGACGATCGCGATCGGCGGCGCGAGCCCCAACTCCACGTCGATCGAGGTCGGCGGGCGGCGCGGTCTGATCCCACTGTCGTTCGGCGCGAACCCGGCCCTCGTGAAGAACCACTGGGACACGTACTCCGCAGCGGCGCGCGAGGCCGGCCGCACGGACGGCTACGACCGCACCATCCACCACGTGACGATGGACGTCTTCGTAGCCGACACGGATGCCGAGGCCGAGCGCATCGCGATCGAGGGCCCGATCGCGAAGGCGTGGCGTGGGCACCTCATCCCGAATGAGCAGCGCCGCGCGGCACGAGCCGGCACGCCGCCGGTGTGGTCGCTCGACGACGACATGCGCGACATCGTGCGCAAGCACATGATCGTCGGCAGCCCCGAGACCGTGATTGAGAAGCTGAGCGCGTTCGTCGAGGCGAGCAACGGCTGGGGCACGACCCTCATCTTCGGTCACGACTTCTCGGATGACCCGGCACCGTGGAACTACAGCATGGAGCTGCTGGCGAAGGAGGTCGGCCCCAAGGTCGGGCTCGACGTCGAGTGACGCGCTGATCGTCGCGCACACCGAGCGCGCCGCGGACCCGGACCGCGGCGCGCTCCTCTGTCTGCGGGGACCTTTGCGGTCAGGCCGTCTCGCGCCGGCCGAACTCCTGCCGCAGGCGCTGCCCGTCGGCATCGAGCGACGGAGCGGCGTCGAGCGAGGCCGACCCGCTGCGGCTGAAGCGCACGGGTGCCGCCGGCTGACGCAGCGGCCCCGCAACGGGATGCTCGACCTCCTCGAAGAAGCCGGTCTGCGCCAGATGCGGATCGACGAAGAGGTCCTCGATCGTGTTCACGCGCATCGCGGGCACGCGGGCTTCGTGCAACTGTTCCAGCAGGGACCGGGTCGGATGCCGCGCCAGCGCGTCCTTCAGCCACGCGTAGAGCTCGTCGATGTTCTCCGTGCGGGCCCGGATGGAGGCGAAGCGGGGATCCTCGGCGAGCTGCGGTTCGCGGAGGATCCGGAAGAGCGCGGCCCAGTGGGCATCGGTGGACGCGAGGATCGAGATCATCCCGTCCGCCGTCGCGTACGGGTGGCGATGCGGAGAGTTGGTGCGCGCATATCCGGCCGGGCCGCGCGGCGGGTTATGAATGAACCCGCCCTGCTGCTCCGCGAGCAGGAAGCCGACCATGGTCTCGAACATCGGCACCTCGACGAGCTGGCCGACGCCGGAGCGCTCGCGCTCGTAGAGCGCCGCGTTGACGGCGCCCACCGCGACGATGCCCGTGATCTTGTCGGTGAGCGGGGTCCGCACGTACTGCGGAGGACCGTCGCCGGTCTGGTGGGCGGCGATGCCCGAGATGCCCTGCATGACGTCGTCGTAGGCGCCGAGTGATCCGTAGGGTCCGTCCGCGCCGAAGCCGTACATCGCGCACACGATGATGCGCGGGTTCATCCGGCTCAGCGTCGGGTAGTCGACGCCGAGCCGCACGTCGGAGCCCGGCGGCCGGTTGTGGGCGACGACGTCGGCGGCCTCCACGAGCGCGTGGAACGTGGATCGGTCGCCGGGGTCCGCGAGGTCGAGCTCGATCGACTCCTTGCCGCGGTTGATGTTGAGGTAGATGGGCCCCAGGCCGTGGCCGGTCGCGTCGGCGATGCCCCGCGCGATGTCGCCGCCCGGTGGCTCGACCTTGATGACCCGCGCCCCCATCTGGGCGAGCATCATCGTGGCGTACGGCCCCATCAGCATGTTGCTGAGCTCGATGACGGTCACGCCCTCGAGCGGTCCCGGGCGGGTCATCCGGCCTCCATCCGCTCCGGGTCGCGGCGCATCATCGCCTGCCGCACCGCGCGGCACACGACCTCGGCCCGCTGGTTGACGCCGACGTGCCGGAAGGTCACGATGCCGGCATCCGGTCGCGACTTCGACGCCCTCGCCTCGAGCACCTCGGTGGTCACGCGGATCGTGTCGCCCGCGAACACGGGAGCGGGAAACTCGATCGACGAGAAGCCGAGGTTGGCGACGGTCGTGCCGAGCGTCAGCTCGGGCACGGTCATGCCGATCACGAGCCCGAGTGTGAACAGCGAGTTCACGAGCGGCCGTCCGAACTCGGTTCCCGCGGCGAACTCCGCGTCGAGGTGCAGCGGCTGCACGTTCATCGTCATAGACGTGAAGAAGACGTTATCGGCCTCGGTCACCGTGCGCGTGAACGCATGCTCGACAACCGTCCCGACCTCGAGGTCGTCGAACCACGTCCCGAATCGACGCGTCATGCGACCCTCCCTTGCTGCGAATCCACGGATGCCGCGGCCAGCGCGTCCCGGTGTTCGGGGGCCGCGATCGCGATGAGCGCCTCGGCGCGCTCCCGCACGGTCCGGCCGCGCAGGTGCGCGACGCCGTGCTCGGTCACCACGACGTCGACGCCGTGATGCGGGGCGGCGATCGCGTCCCGCGGATCGTGGCGGGCGACGATGCACGAGGATCCGTCTCGCGTGGTCGACCGCAGCGCGATCACGCGCAGCCCGCGCTCCGACAGGTAGGCGCCCTCCGCGAAGTCGGGCCCCCCGCCGACGCCCGCGATGACGGCGCCCTTGACCGACTCCGACACGACCTGCCCGCGAAGGTCCACGGCGACGGCTCCGTTGACGGACACGAACGCCGGCAGCGCCGAGAGCGACACCGGGTCGTGCACGCGCCGCGAGCTGCGCATCTCGACGATCGGGTTGTCGGCCGCCCACGCCATGAGGGCCGGGCCGCCCATGAGCTCGACGGCCTGCACGGGGCCGCCCGCCGCGGCAGCGATCGCCTCGACGAGCGGCACCATGGACTCCGACACGAGTCCGATGAGCCCGAGGCCCATGTCCGCCGCGCGCGATGCGAGGTCCTGCGCGAGCGTCTCGGGGACCGCGCCGATTCCGAGTTGCACCGTCGCCTGCGCGGGGAGGACCGAGAGCACGTGCCGGGCGACGGCGCGAGACGCCTCGTCGGGTTCGGCCGCGGGGTGGCCGGGCATCGCGTGCTCGGAGCGGATGAAGCGATCGATCCGCGACACGTGCACGGCACTGTCGCCCCGCGTGCGTGGGACGTCGTCGGCGACCTCGGCGAGCACGAGGCCCGCGGCGTCGATCGCGGCCCGCGCGAAGGTCGTCGAGGGGCCGAGGCTGCAGAATCCGTCCGCATCCGGCGGGCTCACCCGCACGAGCGCGATGTCGACGCCGGCGATCACCGTGGCGGGGACCGCGGACAGCCGCACGGGGGTGTAGTCGATGAGCCCTTCGCGCATGAGGCGGCGCAGGGACCCGTGGATGTGCCAACTGCGGACCTTCAGCGCCCCCGCGCGGATCGCCTCTTCGAGGGGAGGATCCCCGAGCAGGATGCCTGCGCGCAGTTCCAGGTCGCCGACCCGTATCGCGTGGTCGGCGAGGCCGGCGAGAAGAGTGAGCGGCGTCCCACAGCAGTTGTTGGCGACGACGGTCGCGCCGGCGGGGACGCCGTCGAAGGCGCTCTCGCGGGCGACGAACTTCATTGCCCCTCCCTCGAACCTAATCTAGTAATAGATTATAACTACAGCAGATCACCGAGGAGAACCCATGGACTTCCGCGAACCGGAGCACATCACCGCGATCCGGGGGGCGATCCGCGACCTGTGCAGCGGGTTTCCGGACTCGTACTGGCGCGAGCACGACAAGTCCCATGAGTTCCCGTGGGAGTTCTACGACGCGATGGCGCGCGACGGATGGATCGGCATCTCCATCCCCGAGGAGTACGGCGGCGGGGGCGGCGGCATCACCGAGGCCTCGATCGTGCTGGAGGAGGTCGCGGCATCCGGTGCCGCAATGAACGGCGCCACGACCATCCACATCTCGATCTTCGGGATGAACCCGGTCGTCAAGCACGGCTCCCCCGAGCAGAAGGAGCGGTACCTTCCGGGCGTCGCCGCCGGCGAGCTCCATGTCGCGTTCGGCGTCACCGAGCCCGACGCCGGCCTGGACACGCCGGCCATCGCGACCCGCGCAGTCCGCGACGGCGACCACTACGTCGTGAACGGGCAGAAGGTGTGGACCTCGAAGGCGCACGTCGCGCAGAAGGTGCTGCTGCTCACGCGGACGACCCCCCTTGAGGAGGTCGCCAAGCGCACGGACGGCATGACGCTCCTCCTCGCCGACCTGCAGGTGCCCGAGGTGACCATCAGCCCGATCGACAAGATCGGCCGGAACGCCGTCGCCTCGTGCGAGACGCGCTACGACGGCCTTCGCGTCGATGTCGCCGATCGCGTAGGCGAGGAGGGCCGCGGGTTCACTTACATCCTCGACGGCCTCAACCCCGAGCGGATCCTCATCGCGGCCGAGGCGGTCGGCATCGGGAAGGTGGCGCTGCGCCGGGCGGTGCAGTACGCGCAGGAGCGCACAGTGTTCGGCCGCCCGATCGGCAAGAACCAGGGCGTGTCGTTCCCCCTCGCCGAGGCCCACATGCGCCTGCGCGCCGCCGAGCTCGCGGTGCGCGAGGCCGCGTGGCGGTACGACAACGGGCTCCCGTGCGGTGAGCAGGCGAATGCCGCCAAGTTCCTCGCATCCGATGCCGCGTTCTTCGCGGCCGACACCGCGATGCAGACGTTCGGCGGATTCGCCTACGCGACCGAATATGACGTCGGGCGGTACTGGGTGGAGTCGCGCCTCATGAAGAGCGCCCCGGTGCCGCAGCAGATGGTGCTGAACTTCATCGCCGAGCACGTGCTCGGCCTCCCTCGCTCGTACTGACCGACAGGAGAAGACATGACTCGGATGACCCGCCCGCACGTCGTTCGCGAGGCCGGACTGCCGGCCGCGGTGACGATCTACGAGGTCGGACCGCGCGACGGGCTCCAGAACGAGAAGACCACGATCGCGACGCGCGACAAGGTCCGGTTCGTCGAGCGTCTGATCGCCGCCGGACTCGGCACGATCGAGGTCACGAGCTTCGTCCGACCGGACTGGGTCCCGCAGCTTGCCGATGCCGCCGACGTGCTCGCCGAGCTCGACTTGGACGGGCCGGTGCGGATGCCGGTGCTCGTCCCGAACGAGCGGGGCCTCGACCGCGCCGTCGAGGCGGGCGTGCGCTGGATCGCGATCTTCGGCAGCGCGACCGGGGGACTCGCGCGCGCGAACCTCAACCGCACGGTGGAGACGCAGTTCGACATGTTCCGCCCGGTCGTCTCGCGTGCGCGCGAGCTCGGGCTCGACGTGCGCGCCTACGTCTCGATGTGCTTCGGCGACCCGTGGCAGGGGCCGGTCGAGACCACCCAGGTCGTCGACGTCGGCAAGCGCCTGTTCGACCTCGGCGCGACGCAGCTCTCTATCGGCGACACGATCGGCGTCGCGACGCCCGCCCACGTGACGGAGCTCATCGGCGCCTTCGGAGACGCCGGGCTCGGGCCCGACGTCCTCGCGATGCACTTCCACGACACGTATGGCCAGGCGCTGTCGAACGCGTACGCCGCGCTGCGTGCGGGGGTCACGACGTTCGACACCTCGGCCGGTGGGCTCGGTGGATGCCCCTTCACGCCGGGCGCGACCGGCAACCTCGCCACGGAGGACCTCGTGTGGATGCTCGAGGGTCTCGGCATCCGCACCGGCGTGGACCTCGATCGGCTCGTCGAGACGAGCACGTGGATGGCAGGCCTGCTCGATCGCCCGTCCGAGTCGCGCGTCGTGCGCGCGCTCACCGCACCGGTGACCTGAGCTCCTCGAGCCGCGCGTGATGCTCGGCGCTGCGCATCGACCGCTCCTCGGCGGCTATGCCGTTCTCGAGCGACGGCCACGAGGCGAGGAGCATCGAGTTCAGCGCGCGCTTCGTGCCCTGGAGCGCCGCGATCGGGAGCGCCGCCAGACGGTGGGCAAGCGCGACCGACTCGTCCAGGAGCTCCTCCTGCGGCACCACGCGGTTCGCGAGCCCCGCGCGCACGGCGTCCTCGGCGGGGAGTCGTCCGCCGAGGAAGAGAAACTCCTTGGCGACGTGCATACCGGTGAGCGAGGACCACAGGACGCCGCCGTCGCCGGCGGCCAGCCCGACGTCGACGTGCGGGTCGCTGAACCACGCACCGGGTGCGGCGAGCACGATGTCCGAGAGGACGGTGAGGGTGCAGCCGAGCCCGATCGCCGGTCCGTTCACCGCGGCGACGAGCGGGAGGCGCGTGCCGAGCATTCCGGAGATGATCCTGGCCGCCGTCTTCATGACGGATGCGGCGCCCTCCTCGCTGCCCCCTGCGTCGCGGATCCAGTCGAGGTCTCCGCCGGCGCAGAACGCACGACCCGACCCGGTGAGCACGACGGCGCGTGCATCCGTGTCGGCGTCGAGCCGCGGCCACACGTCGGCGAGTGCCTCGTGCAGCTCGTGGTCGACGGCGTTGAGCGCGTCGGGCCGATCGAGCGTGAGGATCCGGACCGGGCCGTCCGCCTCGACTCGCAGGCGGCTCACGCGCCGGCTCCAGCCGGCTCGTGCTGCAGGATCCAGCCCTCCTGCAGCGCGCCCGTCAGGACGGGCTCCTCGAAGTAGTAGCAGTGTCCCGCGCGTTCGAGGATCACGAGCTGGGAGTTCGGGATGGAGCGGTGCATGAACCGTGCGTTCTCGAGCGAGCACAGGATGTCCTCGGCGCCTGCCGTGATGAGCGTGGGCGCGGTGATCGTCGCGAGCTCGTCCGCGCCCATATCGTGCCCGCGGATCGCGTTGAGGTGTCCGAGGTAGTTCTGCCGCGAGAACTCGGAGTGGCTGACGACGTCCGACGGCAGATCTGCGAGCAGCCCGCGCGACCCCGCGGCCCACGTGCGGAGGTACTCGCGGATCATGCCTCCCGTGTTGGGCAGGCCGAGGTCCATGATGTACCGCCGGAAGTCGCCCTGCTGGATCGTGCGCCGGTCGAGCTTCGCGGCGGTGGCGTGGAGCGTCAGGGTCGACACGAGGTCGGGGCGCATCGCGGCGACGCGCATCGCGATGAAGCCGCCGAGCGACACTCCCGCGACGTGGACGGGACCCTCGTCGAGCGCCTCGACGACGGATGCCGCGTCGCGCGCGAGATCCTGGATCGTGAGCGACTCGTCGGCGTGGGAGGCGCCGCCGACCCCGCGGTTGTCGAACGCCACGCAGCGGATGCGGGGCGCGAGTCGGTCGACGAGGGCGTTCCACGCGTTCTTGCCCGTCCCGCCGCCCTGGATGAGCACCAGCGTGGGCCCCTGCCCGAACTCGCGGATCTCGGTGGTGAACGTCGGCGTGCTGATCTTCCGCACGATGGGTTCCATGCCGCCTCATTTCGGCTCGCCGGCGTTCATCGCCGATTTCTGATCCTGCAAATCTTTGTATACTTATACCACCTGACATCGTTGTGGGAGCCGGAGGCCGCGTGGACGCCAAGACCGAGATCGTCGAACTGCCGTCGTTCACCACGGAGGTGGCCCATGCCGGATCCGGGCCGACCCTCGTGCTCATCCAGGGCCTGGGCACCGACCACCGCGCCTGGAACCCCATCGTCGAGCACCTCGCCCCCTACGTGCACTGCGTCGCATTCGACAACCGGGGAGTGGGCAAGGCGTCGCCCGTCGGCGCGACGACGACGATCGAGGACCTCGCCGACGACGCTGCCGCCCTCATCGAGTCCCTCGGCGAAAACGCGGTCCACGTGGCCGGCGTCTCGCTCGGCGGCGGCATCGCGATGCGCGTCGCCTCGCGCCACCCCCACCTCGTCAAGAGCCTCTCCCTCCACTCGACCGCCGCGCGCCCCGACCCGCGGCTGCTCGCGATGCTCGAGTTCCGCGGGCGACTCCTCGAGAAGGGCGTCGCCGGCGACTTCCTGCGCTCGTTCGTCGCGATGTGGGCGTGGAGCCCAGAGGGCATGTCGCTCGCCGCGCTCCCCGAAGGATCGACTGAGATCGACACGCTCGAGCTTGAGGAGTACGCCCAGCACCTCCGCGTCGCCCAGGAACAGTGGATGACCGACGAGGAGCTCGCCAAGATCACCGCGCCGACCCTCATCACCGTCGGCTCGGAGGACATCCTGACCACACCCCGCCACGCCCACGACCTCTACCGAGGCATCCGCGGCTCCGAGCTCGTGACGGTCGAGGATGGCGGACACGCCTACTACTCGGAGAATCCCGGCCTGTTCGCGTCTCTGCAGCTCGGCTGGGTCCTCCGCCACTCCTGACCCGACTCCCGACGAAAGGCGACCACATGGCCGCAAGCATCCACATCCGCCAGCTGTCCAAGCACTTCAAGGGGAACACCGTCGTCCGCGACCTCGATCTCGAGGTGGAGGAAGGCGAGATCGTCGTCCTGCTCGGACCGAGCGGCTGCGGCAAGACGACGACCCTCCGGTGCCTGGCCGGGCTCGAGAAGCCCGATGGCGGGTCGATCTCCCTCAAGGACAGGGTCGTGTTCGACGCGGAGAAGCGCATCGACGTGCCGACGCACAGGCGCGACATCGGCATGGTCTTCCAGTCCTACGCGCTGTGGCCGCACATGACGGTGAAGCAGAACATCTCCTACCCGCTGAAGGTGAGACGGATGCCGAAGGCGCAGCGCACCGAATGGGTGGAGCGCTCCGCCGCGCTGGTCCACTGCAGCGACCTTCTCGACCGGTATCCGGCACAGCTGAGCGGCGGCCAGCAGCAGCGGATCGCGCTCGCGCGGGGTCTCGTCGCCCGCCCGGCGCTCGTGCTGCTGGACGAGCCGCTCAGCAACCTCGACGCGAAGCTCCGCGACCAGGTGCGCACGCAGATCCGCGAGCTGCACCAGGAGCTCCGCTTCACGGGGGTGCTCGTCACGCATGACCAGGAGGAGGCGCTCGCGCTCGGCGATCGCATCGCGATCATGCGCGACGGGCGGATCGAGCAGTACGACACCCCCGAGAAGGTCTTCCTGAAGCCCGACACGGAGTACGTCGCGTCCTTCATCGGCCTTTCGAACCGCATCGAGTGGACCCGGGAGGACGGCGACTGGGTCACGGCGGCCGGTGCGCGCGTCTCGGTCACCGAGCTCGGCGACGTGCCGGGCGACCGCGCCGTCTCCACCATTCGGCCCGACGATCTGCGGCTGCACCAGGCGCGCCCCTCGCACTCGGGCGGGCTCCTCACCTTCGACGCCAAGCTCGTCACCGTCGAGTATCTCGGCCGGCACGTCGACGTGACCGTGGAGGCGGGCACCACCCGCCTGCAGATCCGCGTACGCGGCGAGGATCAGGGGTGGGTCAGGGCCCTCGAGCCGGGCTCGGACGTCGTGGTGAGCGTGCCGATGGCGGACCTGCACAGCTACACAGCGTGAGCTGGCGCCGTCAGAACGACCACACGAGCGGCACGATGCCGACCGCCACCGCCAGGTATAGAACGGCGAAGGGAGCGCCGAAGCGCGTGAAGTCGGCGAAGCGGTAGTTCCCCGCCTCCTGGATCACGAGGTTCGGCGCGGTGGCGACCGGCGTGAGCACGGCCGCCGCCGCCACCACGGTGATCGCCATGAGGAAGGGCAGCACGGACACGTCCAGCAACGACGCGACAGACACCGCGACGGGCGCGACGATGAGGACCGTCGCGGTGTTACTTATGACCTGACCGAGGATCAGGACGACCAGGCAGAGGGCGAGGAGCGCGCCGAGCGGGCCGGCAGGGCCGACGAACGTCACGACGGCGCTCCCGATCATGGCATCGAGCCCCGTGACTGTGAAGGCCGTGCTGATCGGGATCAGTCCGGCCACGAGGATGACCGTCGACCACGAAATCGCACGGAACGCACGTTCGACGGGAACGATCCGGAGAACGATCAAGGCGCCGGCCGCGAGCAGCGCGCCGACCGCCATTGGCACGAGATCGGACGCGAGTGCGACGACCATCGCCACGAGTATGCCGACGGCGACCCATCCGCGTCGACCGATCGGCGCGACCTGACGACGGATCGCCGCCGGGTCCTCCACCACCAGCAGGTCCCGATCCGAACCGACGCGGTCGAGCGCATCCCAGGGCCCGTGCAGTACGAGCACGTCGCCGATCTCGAGGGCGACGGATGCGTCGTCGGGCTCGGCCCCGTCGCGGTGGATCGCGAGGACGACGAGTTCGCCGCCGCCGACGAGCATGCCGGGGAACGCCTCGCGGCCCACGAGCCGCGAGCGCGGCGCGACTACGAACTCTGCGATGCCCGCGTACGCATCGACCAACGCGGTCGCGCCCGATCCACGGCGCGCCTCGGTGAGGCCGAATCGGCTCTCGATCCTCTCCAGCGCCGGCTCGGACGCGCGCACCGCGATCATGTCACCGACAGCCAAGAGGGACTCCGGCGGTTTCGGGCGCCCGGACGAGTCGCGCACGACGAGCATCCGCATTCCCGTCTCGTCCGGCGCGAGCGCGCCCGCCCACGGGCGCCCGACGAGGGGCGAGCCGGCCGAGACCTCGAACTGCACGACACGGCTGCTCCTGGTCATCGAGCCCACGAGCGCATCCGTGTGCGCGAGCAGATCGCGCGGAGGCGTCGAGGCGGAGCGGTCTGGGAGAAGCCTGCGCCGCAGCAGCACCGTCAGCAGCACGGTCCCCACGACCAGCGGGACGCCCGCGATTGCGAAGTCGAAGAAGCCGAAGGGCGCGCCCGTCTCCTGCGCGGCGAGTTCCGAGACGATGACGTTCACGGGCGTTCCGGTGAGCACGAGCATCGACCCCGCGTGCGTCGCGAAGAGCATCGGCATGAGAAACCGCGACGGCGGGACGGCAAGACGCGTCGCGATGATCATCGCGACGGGCAGCATCGTCGCCACGGCGCCGCTCACGCTCAGCACCGCACTCAGCATCGACTGGATGACCATGAGGATGACGAGCGGCCGAGCCAGGCTCGTCCCGGCGCGCTCGACGACGAAGCGCCCGACACGCGCCGAGACCCCCGTCGCCTCGAGCCCCTCGCCAACGACGAAGAGGGACGCGATGAACATGACCGTGGGGTTCGCGAACCCTGCGAGCGCTTCAGGGAGCGTGAGCACACCCGTCGCCCACAGCGCCAGCGCGACGCCGAGTGCGACGACGGCGGCCGGCACCCGGCCACTCGCGAACGCCACGATCGCCACGATGAGGACGGCGACCGTCGCGACGAGCGGGGCGCTGATCATGCCGGATCGGCGACCCACTCCGTGATGGGCTCGTACACCGTGGCGTATACCGGCTGCGCCATGGACGATGACACCTCGAGGCCCGCCTTGAGCGCGTGACGGAGCGAGCGCATCGCCTCGGCGGGATTACCCTCGATCTCGTAGATCGCGACGTACTCGAAGTCGGACAGGGGCGCGAACTGCGCGTCGGACCGATGGTAGCGGCGGGCGCGCACGAATCCGGGGATCGCAACGACGTCGCGAAGATGACGCTCGCTGTACCACTCGTTGAACTCGGACTCGCGACCCTCGACGGGGTTCGTGTGGACGATGAAGATCGACGTCGCCATGGGAGTCACTGTAGCTCCAGATTGACTTTTCTCTATAAAGATTATTACCGTAAGAATGATGGCCATTGAGGGCGATGGGAAGCAAGGGCCTGGAGTGACCAGCGTCGAGGACGTCCGACCGGTGAGCCGGGTCGGCGTATGGGTACGCGGGCACGGACTCGCGATCGGCCTGATGCTGATCCTGACCTACCTCGTGCTCTTCCCCCTGGGCCGCCTGCAGTACCTCGCGCTCGAGAACGGAGCCGAGGCGTACCGCGAGGCGATCGCGCTGCCCAACATCGGGCAGACCCTGCTCACGACGATCCTCCTCGGCGTCGGCTCACTCGTCATCGCGGTGGGCCTCGGCACGGTGCTGGCCTGGTTCGCGATGCGGCTCCCTCAGCGGATGCGGTGGCTCGCGACGATCCCGATCCTGCCGATGGTGCTTCCCGCCGTGGCCGTCGTCGTCGGCTGGGCGTTCCTGTTCTCGCCGCAGGTCGGGTACGTGAACCTCCTGCTGCGGCAGTTGTCGTTCATCCAGGTCGAGCAGCCGGAGGTGGGGCTGCCGTCAGGCCCCCTCAACATCTACACCGTGGCCGGCGTGGTCATCGTCACGGGCATCCAGCTCGTGCCCCTCATCTTCCTCTTTGTGCAGTCGAGCCTCCGGCAGTTCAACTACGAGAGCATCGAGGCCTCTCTCATCGCCGGTGCGGGCCCGGTGCGGACGTTCGTCACGATCGTGCTGCCCCTCCTGCGTCCCGCCCTCGTCTACTCGGCGGCATTCGCACTGCTGCTCGGGCTCGGGCAGCTGACCGCTCCGCAGTTCCTAGGAACGCGCGAAGGAATCCGGGTCCTCGCGACCGAGGTATACCGGTTCGGCGGCGAGTCGCCCGTCGACTTCCCGCTCTCCGCAGCGGTCGCGTCCCCGCTCCTCATCGCGGGCATCGTCTTCATCGTGGCCCAGAGGCTGCTCCTGCGCCGGGACTTCCGCTTCGTGAGCGCGGGCACGCGCGGCGCGGCCCGCCCGCTCAAGCCGTCGCGCCTCGCGGCGCCCGCCATCATCGTCTACGGGATCATCACGCTGGTGCTCCCGTTCCTCGCCCTGATCCTCGTGTCACTGTCGCCGTTCTGGACGTCATCCGTCAACCTGTCCAAGCTCACCATCAACAATTACGTCAAGGCCTTCGACGACCCCGCGGTCATCAACGCGCTCACGACGAGCGTCACGGTGTCCCTGGGCGCGATGGCGATCGCGCTCCCACTCGGCTATCTGCTCACCGAGGTCCTGTACCGCCGACGCGGCTATGCCGCCGTGCGAGCGATCATCGACACGGTCACACAGGTCCCGCTCGGGGTCCCCGCGGTCGTCTTCGGCGTCGGCTTCCTCTACGTGTACCTGGGAAATCCGTTCATGCTCTACGGCACGCCGCTCCTGATGATCCTCGTCTACGTGGTGCTGGTGCTCCCCTTCACGGTGCGACTGCAGCTCACATCGCGCATGACGATCGGATCCGCCTACGAGGAGGCGGCGCGTGCGAGCGGCGCCGGCGTGCTGCGGACGCATCTCGGGGTCATGGTGCCGATGATGCGCGGTGCCCTGGCCGGCGCGAGCATCCTCATGTTCGTGATCCTCACGCACGAGTTCGCGGCGTCCATGTTCGTCCGCTCGACGCGGGTGCAGGTGCTCGGCACGCTGCTCTACGACCAGTGGTCGCGCGGCTCGTACCCGATGGTCGCGACCATCGCGATCATCATGTCGGCCGTGACCGCCGTCGGCCTGTTGCTGGCCGCAGCCATCGGCGGTCGGGAAGCGTCCCTGGATAAGCTTTAGATCTTGCGCTTCATTTAAATGATTACTACTGTCGCGAGCGTCAGAGGCATTTTCCGAAGCTGCCAGATCGCCACACGGGTGTGACGGGGCCGGGACGGCGCAGTCCGGGCCGGCCGGCAGCGTCCTGAAGGGACCCGAACGTGAAGAAGAGGCACCTCCGTCTGCTGGCCGCTCTGGCCGGCACCGCGCTCATCGTCTCCGGCTGTGCCTCCGCGCAGCCCAGCACCACACCCTCTCCCGAGGCCAGCGAGGTCGACACCGAATGGCAGGCCGTCATCGATGCGGCGAAGGAAGAAGGGACTGTCGTCTGGTACTCGATCGCGCCCCAGGCTGTGCGCGACGCCGTCAAGGCCGGCTTCGAGGCGAAGTATCCGGAGATCACCGTCGAGATCAGCACGGTGACATCCGCTGAGATGAACGCCGCGCTCGAGGCCGAGCACGACACGGGGGTCGACGGCGCCGACGTCGTCACGTCGGTCGCCTACAGCTGGATCGCCGAGAAGCAGGCGGACGGCTGGTTCGTCGACCTCGACGACGTGCCCTCGCTGCAGGCTCCGGAGTGGACCGCGAGCGGCTACTTCGACGGGACGACCGTATCGTCGCCGCTCGGGCTCCTCGTCATCGGCTGGAACACGGACCTCTACCAGGGCGAGCTCGCGACCTACGACGATCTGCTGGACCCGAGCCTGGCCGGCGGGGCGATCGGGACCGTCCGGCCCGAGCCGGCGATCCACGCCGACCACTGGGCCTACGTCCAGGAGTACTTCGACGAGGACTGGCTCGAGGACTTCTCCGCGCAGAAGCCGTCCATCTACCCCAGCGCGTTTGCGAACCAAGAGGCACTCGCGGCCGGTGAGATCGCGGTCAGCGACTTCGTCTCGGCGACCGACATCATGGCTCTCCAGGAGCAGGGCGCTCCCGTCGAGTTCGTCGTGCCCGACCCGGTATGGGCCGCGCAGAACGTGTTCTTCGTGCCCGAGTCGTCGAAGCGCCAGAACGCCGCGAAGCTCTTCATGGATTACTTCGCCTCCGATGAGGGCCAGCGCGCCGCGGCCGAGTTCGGCTACAGCCCCCTGAAGAGCGTCGCCCCCGATACGCTGGGCGGCCAGTCCGAGGTCGTCCTCACGAACATCGACCACATGCTCGACCCGCAGTGGTCGATCGACTACCTCGCCGAGTGGACGACCTACTTCGGCTGAGCTGCGATCGATCGCACGACGAGGCGGGGGTCCGGTCATCCGGGCCCCCGCTTCACCGTTCCGAGACGGTCAGAGGCTCTTGAACGCCTGAACCGCCGCGAGCGACGACGCGTCGACGACCTCACTGCCGAAGCGCTCGAGCACGATCGCCTGGCTGGCCTCGAGGTGTGCGGCGCTCAACCGCCGCGCCCCGTCGACGTCGCCCTCCTCGATCAGGCGGAGCAGTGCGGCGTGCGTGCGATAGGCCTCGCGCTGCGAGTCCTCCGACGGGTACTGCGACGCCGCGTTGACGGTCTCAGCCCAGATCCGCTCCTGGATCGACCAGATCGCCACCATGCTGCGCACGATGAGGCGCATCGACTCCTGCGGCAGGCCGCCGACGAGCAGGTCGTGGAAGGCGCGCGCCGAGACGGAGAACTGCACGTCGTCGCCGATGTGCGCCTCGGTGTCGGCGACGCTCGCCCGCAGCGCCGGCACGATCGTCCCGGCCCGATCTGCCCGCACGGCGCAGCCGGCCGCGCACATCGGCTCGAGGACGAGCAGCGACTCGGCGAGGTCCGCCAGAGTTACACCCTGGCCCTGCAGCGAGAGGGCGAGCGCGTAGGCGGCCGACGACCAACTCGGCTTGTGGACGTAGGCCCCGCCGAACTTGCCGCGCCGCACCGTGATGAGGCCCTCCGCCTCGAGGATGCGCAGCGCCTCGCGCAACGACGGCCCACTGACACCGTACTGACGGGTCAGGTCGTCCTGGCGCGGCAGGGGGGCGCCGTCAGCCTCACCCCGCAGGATGCGCTTGCGCAGGTCGGACGCGATGGACTCCGCCACTCGCGATGACATGCCGAATCGCGGGCTGAACGATCTGTCGGACAATTCGCTCACGGTGCCGCCTTTGCTCATCATGGCAAACCTATAGGCCTCGACGATAATCCGTCTCGCGTGCGCGCGAAGAGACGCTAGACTCGTCTCGACTCGAATCTTATAAAAGATTGAAAGGGGAAGTCATGACCATCGCGTCAGCGACGACGTCGAGCGACATCGACTGGGATCTCTACGTCCCCTCCGAGCAGATGGTGGAGCTCGAAGAGGCGGCGCGCGATCACTTCGCCGGCCTATTCTCCGCGGCAGACGTGCGGGCGGCCGTCACGGGCGAGGCGCTCGACCACCTCTGGCCTGCGATCGTCGAGCAGGGCTACACCGCGATCGGCCTTCCCGCCGAGACGGACGGCATCGGCGGGCTCGTCGACCTTGCGGCGGTCCTCGAACAGGCCGGGCGCTCGCTCCTCCCCGCACCGCTCCTCGCGACGACCGCCGCCACGCAGACGCTCCTCGCGATCCGGGCGCCCGTTGAAGAGCCTCCCGCCGAGCCCTCGACCCTCGCGCGGCGCGATCACGGGGGCGCCTGGCTGTGCTTCGACGGACGCTCCGCGACGACCGCCGTGGCCGTCGCGGAGCGCGCTGGAGGGTGCAGCATCCGTGTCCTCTCGCTTGAATCGGCCGATCGGCGCCCGCTGGCCGGCGTCGACGGCGCGCGCGCCGACGTCGTCGTCGTCGACGGCGATGCGGTCGTGCTCGCGGAGCACGAGAGCGATGCCGACTTGGACGCCGTCCTCGCCTCCGCACGCGTGTGCGCCGCCGCCGACCTCGTGGGGGTCGCCGCCGGCGCGCTCGACGGGGGCATCCGGCACGCCCTCAGGCGCGAGCAGTTCGGCCGCACGATCGGGTCTTTCCAGGCGGTCAAACACCTGCTCGCCGACGCGTACGTGCTCGTCGAGCGCGCGAGGAGCCTCACCCGAGGAGCCGCGGTGGAGGCGTCGCGTGACCCGCTCGGAGCGGCCGCACGGCGCCTCGCGATGCTCGCGAAGGCGGCGGCGGCGGATGCCGCGACGCGAAGCGCCGAGTTACACGTCCAGCTCCTCGGCGCGATGGGCCTGACGTGGGAGTCGGATGCGCCGCTCTTCGTCCGGCGTGCCCGCCACACCGGGCCGTTCCTGGGCATGCCGGATGACCTCTACGCCCGGGTCGGAGCCGAGAGCCTCACGGAAGGGGAAGCACGATGACCGCACTCGACGAGTACCGCGCGTTCCTCGAGGCGACGCTGCCGGCCGACTACGCCGAGCGATACTCCGAGTACCGCGAGGACATCGAGCTGCGCACGCGGTTCCAGGCGGCGTCGTTCGACGAGGGCTGGCTCGTTCCGGAGTGGCCGCGCGAGCGCGGTGGGCGCGACCTGCCGCTGACGGAGGCGCTGTCGGTCCGCATCGAAGGCGCCTTGCGCCGGGTCCCGCGTCAGATGAACATCCAGGCGACCGGCGTGGTAGCGCCCGCCCTCATACAATTCGGCACGCCCGAGCAGAAGGAGCGCTACCTCCGCCCGACGCTGCGCGGCGAGGCGTGGTGGGCCCTGGGTATGTCCGAGCCCGGAGCCGGGTCGGACCTCGCGTCGCTGCGAACGACCGCCGTGCGCCGCGGAGACGTGTTCGTCGTGAACGGGCAGAAGGTGTGGACGACCCAGGCGAACGAGTCCCGCTGGTGCACGCTGTACGTGCGCACCGACCCGGACGCGCCTAAGCACCGCGGCATCACATGCCTCATCCTCGACATGGACACCCCCGGTGTGACCGCTCGCGCGATCAAGACGGCCGGGCCGAGCATCGACAGCTTCTGCGAGGTCTTCCTCGACGACGTCGAAATACCCGCCGAGAACATCCTGGGCGAGCTCAACGGCGGCTGGCGCGTCGCGATGTCCGCCCTCGAGCACGAGCGCGACATGATCTGGATCAACAACTGGCTCGAGATGCAGCGGGCGCTCGACCCCGTGCTGCGCGGCTCCGACCCGGGCGCACACACGCACGTACGCCTCGGCCGGCTGCTCGCCGACATGGAGGCGATCCGGCTCACCGGGATCCGCACAGTTGGTGCCCGCATGGCGGGCGGCGACACACCCCTCTCCGGAATTCTGAAGCTCTTCGGCTCGGAGTCCGTGCAGGAGGCCGCACGCTTCGCCCTCGAGGTTGCCGGCGGCGATGGCCACGCGCCGCTCGCGCCGTTCGACGAGTACCTCGAGTCGATGGCCGCCACGATCTACGGCGGCACGTCCGAGATCCAGCGGAACATCATCGCGGAACGGATCCTTGGCCTGCCCAAGGGTGCGTGATGGGGACGGCGTGCAAGCACCGGTGCACGCCTGGCTAGTCTGAGTGCCGGAGGTGCCCGTGGCCCGAAAAAGACGCCTGCCGATCGACCCGATCGCCGAAGCCCAGCGCCAGTGGGTCGCGCACGGGTGGACGGATGCCGCGCCCGGCATGTCGCTCGTGACGTCGATCATGCGCGCGCACCAGCTCATGCTCGCGCGCGTCGACGAGACGCTGCGCCCGTTCCAGCTGACGTTCGCCCGATACGAGCTGCTGACTCTCTTGAGCTTCTCGAGGTCGGGACGGATGCCGATGGCCTCGGCGAGCTCGCGCCTGCAGGTGCATCCGGCGAGCGTCACGAACACGGTCGACCGTCTCGAGGCCGTCGGGCTCGTGCGCCGCGAGCCGCACCCCGACGACGGCCGCGCGACGCTCGTCGTACTCACCGACGCCGGTCGCGAACTGTCCGAGCGGGCCACCGCCGCGCTCAACGAGAGCGTGTTCGAGCAGCCCGGCCTGTCGCGTGAGGACACCGAGCAGCTCGTCGAGCTCATCACGCGCCTGCGGCGCGACGCCGGCGACTTCGAGGACTGAGTCGAGCGCTCGCCCGCGCGTTTCGTCTCGCTTCGCTCGCTCAACGTCGGGGTGGGTCATCGATCGCCGGACAGCGCCCGGATCGTGTTGATGATCCCCGAGAAGTCCTGGTTCGCCCCCGGACCCTCCGCGAACTCCTTGTAGATCTCGCGCGCCATGAGCCCGAGCTTCGCGTCGACGCCGGTCGACTCGATCGCGCGCTCGGCGAGCCCGAGGTCCTTCGCCATGAGCGAGCCGGCGAACCCGGGCTGGTAGTCGCGGTTCGCGGGCGATGTCGGCACGGGTCCCGGTACCGGGCAGTTCGTCGTGAGCGCCCAGCACTGGCCGGACGCGTTCGAGGCGACGTCGAAGAGCGCCTGGTGCGTGAGCCCCAGCCGCTCCCCCAGCACGAACGCCTCCGCCACGGCGATCTGCGACACCGCGAGGATCATGTTGTTGCACACCTTCGCGGCCTGGCCGAGGCCGTCACCGCCGCAGTGCACGACCCGGCGGCCCATCGCCTCGAGAAGCGGCTTCGCCGTCTCGAAGTCCTCCTCGCCACCGCCGACCATGAACGCGAGTGTCGCGTTCTCGGCGCCGACCACCCCGCCCGACACGGGGGCGTCGAGCGCGCGGTGACCAGCCACCTCAGCGAGCCGGTGCGCCTCGCGCGCCTCGTCGACCGAGATCGTCGAGCAGTCGATGAACAGCGTGCCGGGCGGTGCGACGTCGACGAGTCCGTCCACGCCGTCGCCCCCTGAGTACGCCGAGAGCACCTGGGCGCCGGTCTGGAACATCGTGATGACGACGCGTGCGCCGGCTGCGGCATCCGGTCCTGACGATGCCGTCTCGATGCCCGCTTCGTTCGCCGACCGCATCGCGGCCGGAGACACGTCGAAGCCGACGACGTCGTAGCCCGCCGACTTCAGGTTGCGGGCCATCGGCAGGCCCATGTGCCCGAGGCCGAGGAACGCGACGCGAGCGCCCTGTTCGACGGCGGTCACGACGCACGCTCCAGCAGGTCACGGCCGATGACGACGCGCATGATCTCGTTCGTCCCTTCCAGGATCTGGTGCACGCGCAGGTCGCGCACCACCTTCTCGATGCCGTAATCCTGCAGGTAGCCGTAGCCGCCGTGAAGCTGAAGCGCCGCGTTCGCGACGCGGAAGCCGACGTCGGTCGCGAAGCGCTTCGCCATCGCGGCGCGGACCGCGGCATCCGGCTCCTTCAGGTCGAGGGCTGTGGCGGCGTCCTGCACCATGAGGCGCGCCG
This sequence comes from Microbacterium sp., assembly GCF_035556355.1. GTDB lineage: Bacteria > Actinomycetota > Actinomycetes > Actinomycetales > Microbacteriaceae > Microbacterium. The sequence goes on along the minus strand of NZ_DATMFG010000057.1, from coordinate 66,707 downwards.
CGTGCAGCTCGGTCGTCATGTCGGCGAGCGTGAAGACGACGGACTGCTTCTCGGCGAGCGGCTCGCCGAATGTGAAGCGCTCGTGCACGTAACGACGGGCCTTGTCGAGCGCCCACTGCGCGCCGCCGATCGAGCACGCGGCGATGTTGATGCGGCCGCCGTTGAGGCCGTTCATCGCGATCTTGAAGCCTTGGCCGAGCTCGCCGAGCACCGCGTCGGCGGGCACACGCACCTCGTCGAGGATCACCTGGCGCGTCGGCTGCGCGTGCCAGCCCATCTTCTTCTCGAGCTGGCCGAACGACAGGCCGGGCGTGCCGTCGGGCACGATGAACGCGGTGATACCGCGGGCCCCCGGTTCGCCGGTGCGGGCCATGACGACATAGACGGATGCCTCGCCCCCACCCGAGATGAACTGCTTGACGCCCGTGATGACGTACTCGTCGCCGTCGCGGATCGCGGACGTCGCGATGGCCGCGGCATCCGATCCCGCTCCCGGCTCGGTGAGGCAGTACGCGCCGAAGCCCTGCATCGACGTGAGGGTCGGGAGCCACTCGGCGCGCTGCGCGTCGCTGCCGTAGGTGTCGATCATCCACGCGACCATGTTGTGGATCGAGATGTACGACGCGACTGCGGGGTCGCCCTTCGCGAGCTCCTCGTAGACGGCCGCCGCGTCGACGCGGGCGAGGCCGGTGCCGCCCGACTGCTCGCGGACCGTGATCCCGCCGATGCCGAGCTCGCCTGCTCGCTGGAGGACGTCTCGCGGGAAGTGGGACCTCTCGTCCCACTCGATCGCGTTGGGCTCGAGCTCGGTCTGCGCGAACTCGCGCACCGCCTCGATGATCGCTGCTCGCTCCTCCGCCGTCATCGCGGGGTTGCTCAGGGTGGTCGCCATGGGGTCTCCTCGGTTCACAGCCCGGACCGGCCCTTCGTGGGGGCATTCGGCCCGTGTGCCGTCGTTGGCACGATCTCCATGATACTTGGACATCCAAGTAATCGCTCGCCGAGGTCGACGCGGCCCGACGCGTTCTGCCGCCCGCGGACCTCAGAGCTCGCGCAGGATCTCCTCCACCCGCTGCTTCGCGTCGCCGAACAGCATCGCCGCGTTCTCGCGGGAGAACAGCGGGTTCGCGACGCCCGCATACCCCGACGCCATCGAGCGCTTGAACACGACCACCTGCTGGGCCTCCCACACGCGCAGCACCGGCATCCCGGCGATCGGCGAGCTCGGGTCCTCCGCCGCGGCGGGGTTCACCGTGTCGTTCGCGCCGATCACGAGCACGACGTCGGTGCTCGCGAAGTCGTCGTTGATCTCGTCCATTCCGAGCACGATGTCGTACGGGACGCGTGCCTCGGCGAGCAGCACGTTCATGTGCCCCGGCAGGCGCCCCGCGACCGGGTGGATGCCGAAGCGCACGTTCACGCCGAGCTCGCGCAGGCGGCTCGTGAGTCCCGCGACCGGGTACTGCGCCTGCGCGACCGCCATCCCGTAGCCGGGCGTGATGATGACGCTGTCGGCGTCGCGCAGCAGTTGCGCGACGTCCTCCGGCCCGAGCTCGCGGTGCTCGCCGTGCTCGGCATCCGACGCGGTCGGCGCCTCGATGCCGAAGCCGCCCGCGATCACCGACAGGAACGAGCGGTTCATCGCCTTGCACATGATGTACGACAGGTACGCACCGGATGACCCGACGAGCGCACCCGTCACGATCAGCAGGTCGTTGTTCAGCAGGAACCCGGCTGCGGCCGCGGCCCATCCCGAGTAGCTGTTGAGCATCGACACGACGACGGGCATGTCGCCGCCGCCGATCGATGCGACGAGGTGCCACCCGAGCGCGAGCGCGAGCACCGTCACGGCGATGAGGAGCCACAGCTGCGGGTCGACGACGAACCACACCGTGAGCGCGACGAACACGACGAGCGCTCCCAGGTTCATCGCGTTCCGGCCCGGAAGCACGAGCGGCGCCGACGACATGCGGGCCGACAGCTTGAGGAACGCGACGATCGAGCCCGTGAACGTCACGGCGCCGATGAAGACGCCGATGAAGACCTCGGCGTGGTGGATGCCGACGAGCTCGGCCGGCAGCTCGGGCTCGTCGAGGTATCCGTTCCAGCCGACGAGCACCGCGGCGAGACCGACGAAGCTGTGCAGTAGCGCGATGAGCTGCGGCATGCCGGTCATCTCGACCACACGGGCGCGCCACAGGCCGATCGCGGCTCCGATCAGCACGGCGACCATGAGCAGCACGAGCCCGAAGGTCGCTCCGGTGGTCCACGCGTCGAGCACCGTGAGCACGATCGTCGCGGCGAGCGCGATCGTCATGCCGATGATGCCGTAGACGACGCCGTTGCGGGCGCTCTCGTGGCGGCTGAGCCCGGCGAGGCTCATGATGAACAGCAGCGCGGCGACGATGTAGGCGGCCGCCGCGATCGACTCGGCCGTCACCGGGTGGCCCCCGCACTCCGGGCGGGCGCGTCTTCTCGGAAGAACATCTTGAGCATGCGGCGCGTGACCGCGAAGCCGCCGAAGACGTTGATGCTCGCGACGAGGATCGCCGCGAACGCGAGCGCCTGCACGACGGGGTCACCGCTCGTGACCTGCAGCATCGCACCGACGACGATGATCCCCGAGATCGCGTTCGTCACCGACATGAGCGGCGTGTGCAGCGCATGGTGCACCTTGCCGATCACGTAGAAGCCGACGACGACCGACAGCACGAGCACCGTGAGGTGCTGCGGCAGGGGCGGCGGCGCGATCGCGGCGATCGCGAACAGCGCCACGATGCCCGCCGCGACGAGCAGGGCCCTCGCCCACACCGGCATCCGCTTCGTCTCGGTCGGGTCCGCCGCGGCCTCGGGAGCCCGCGCAGGAGCCGCCGGCACCGACACCGGCACCGGGGGCGGCGGCCACGTCGTCTCACCGTCGCGCACGACCGTCACCGCGCGCTGCACGACGTCGTCGAAGTCGATGACGAGCGTGCCGTCCTTGTTCGGTGTGAGCAGCTTCAGGAGGTTGACGAGGTTCGTGCCGTACAGCTGAGACGCCTGCGCCGGCAGCCGCGACGCGAGGTCGGAGTACCCGAGGATCACGACGCCGTTCTCGGTCACGACTCGCTCGCCGTTGACCGACCCCTCGACGTTGCCGCCCTGCGCGGCGGCCATGTCGACGATGACGCTGCCCGGTTTCATCGTCGCGACCATGTCGGCCGTGATGAGTCGCGGTGCAACGCGACCGGGGATCTGCGCCGTCGTGATGACGATGTCGACATCGCGCACCTGCTCCGCGTAGAGCGCGGCGGCGGCGCGATCGTAGTCCTCGGACGTCGCCTTCGCATAGCCGTCGGTCGACTCCATGCGCTCGTCCACCTCGACCGCGAGGTACTCGCCGCCGATCGAGCGCACCTGATCGGCGACCTCCGGACGCGGGTCGGTCGCGCGCACGATCGCTCCCAGGCTGCTTGCGGCCCCGATCGCGGCGAGGCCAGCGACCCCCGCGCCGGCGACGAGCACCCTCGCCGGCGGCACTTTGCCCGCCGCCGTCACCTGGCCCGTGAAGAAGCGCCCGAACTCGTGCGCCGCCTCGACGACCGCGCGGTAGCCGGCGATGTTCGCCATCGAGCTCAGCACGTCCATCGACTGCGCGCGCGATATGCGGGGCACGGCGTCGAGCGCGATCGCCGTGAGGCCGCGCGTGCTGAGCGCCTCCAGCAGATCGGGTCGCAGCGCAGGAGACAGCAGCGCCGCGATCGCGGCTCCGTCCGCCAGCCGGTCGATCTCGTCGCGCGTCGGCGGGTTGATCTTGAGCACGAGGTCGCCGGCCCACGCTTCCGCCGCATCGACGACGCGCGCGCCGGATGCCTCGTACGCGGCATCCGGGAACGACGACGCCTCACCCGCTCCGCGTTCGACCACCACCTCGTAGCCGAGCGACACGAGTGCCGTCACGGTGACGGGCGTCGCGGCGACGCGCGCGTCCTCTGCCTCACGGACGATTCCGATCCGAGCCACACTGCTCCCTTCAGGTCGACCCGCAGTCGCCTCCGACGGCGAGCGCCCGTCACCGGGCGCTCCGGCCAGACTATGTGCCCGCCGGTCGCCGTGCACCTTCGTGCCGAACTCCGGAGATCCGGGGGGGAGTGCCGCTGGGCGACCCTGGAATCACGCGGCCGCGCGCGCCGGAGCATCCGCATCTCCGGAGTTGCGCACGCCAGAGTCAGTCGGCGGCCTCCTCGGCGCGGGCCGCGACCGCCGCCGTCGCCTCATCCGGAACGTAGCCGTCGACGTGGCGCTCATCGGGGCCGTTGTAGGCCGACAGCGGCCGGATGAGCGCGTTCGAGGCGAGCTGCTCCATGACGTGCGCCGTCCACCCGGTCACGCGCGCCGCGACGAACAGCGGCGTGAAGGTCGGCGTGTCGAAGCCCATGAGGCTGTAGGCGGGTCCCGACGGATAGTCGAGGTTCGGGTAGATGCCCTTGCGAGACAGGAACTCCGACTCGAGCTTGTCGTAGAGCTCCGCGACATCCGGCCGTTCGTAGTGCTCGACGAGCGTGTCGAGCGCCGCCTTCATCGTCGGCACGCGCGAGTCGCCGCGCTTGTAGACGCGGTGCCCGAAGCCCATGATCTTGCGCTTCTGCGCGAGCGCCTCGTCGAGCCACGGCACGACGTTCGACGCGTCGCCGATCTCGTCGAAGATGTGCAGCACGGCCTCGTTCGCCCCTCCGTGGAGGGGTCCCTTGAGCGCGCCGATCGCGCCGACGACCGCGGAGTACAGGTCGCTCAGCGTCGACGCGATGACTCGCGCGGTGAACGTCGAGGCGTTGAACGAGTGCTCGGCGTACAGGATCATCGACCGGTTGAACGCGTCGACCACGACGTCCTCGGGCATCTCACCGAACGTCATCCACAGGAAGTTGGCGGCGTAGTCGAGGTCGTCGCGCGGCTCGACGGGGTCGAGTCCGCGGCGGCGGCGCTGACCGTACGCGACGATCGCGGGAAGAACGGCGAACAGGCGGATGCTGCGCGCCAGGTTCTCCTCGGCGGAGCCGCTCGCGTCGAGCACCGAGCCGGCGCCGGCGAGGTCGCGCGCACCGATGAGGCTCACGGCGGTGCGGACCTCGTCCATCGGGTGTGCGTCGATCGGGACACGGTCGATGACGGCGCGAACATCGGCCGGAAGGGCGCGATACGAGCGCTCGACCGCGCGCAGCTGCGCGAGCTGCACCTCGTCGGGGAGCTCGCCGTGCCACAGCAGGTACGCGACCGCCTCGAACGGCTGCGTCGCCGCGAGCTCCTGCACCGGGTATCCGCGGTACAGCAGGGAGTTGGTCTCGGGGTTGACCTTCGAGATCGCGGTGTAGTCGACGACGACGCCCGCGAGTCCCTTCTTGATGTCCGGTTCGGTCGTCATGGTGCTCCTTCGCGGGTCAACGCTCGATGTGGAAATTGAAGACGTTCGTGTCGAAGCGGTTGTACGACTCGTAGTCGATGAGGTCGTACAGGTCGGCACGGTGCTGCATCTGGTCCAGCTTGCTTGTGAGGTGGCCCTCTTCGATGAGCGTATCCAGAGCGCCGGATGCCGCGCCCATCGCGATCCGCAGGAGCGAGACCGGCCAGATCACGATGTTCACGCCGACGTCGCGCAGCTGGTCCACCGAGAAGAGGTCGCTCTTCCCGAACTCCGTCATGTTCGCGAGGATCGGCACGTCGACCGCGGCGCGCACCGCGGCGAACTCGTCGAGCGTGCGCATCGCCTCGGGGAAGATCGCGTCGGCACCGGCGTCGACGAGCGCCTTGGCGCGGTCGATCGCCGCGTCGAGGCCCTCGACGGCGCGGATGTCGGTGCGCGCCATGATGAGGAAGTTCGGGTCGCGGCGGGCGTCGGCGGCGGCGCGGATGCGCTTGACCGCGGTGTCCTCGTCGACGACGGCCTTGCCGTCGAGGTGGCCGCACCGCTTGGGGTTGATCTGATCCTCGATGTGCGTGCCGGCCAGGCCCGCGTCCTCGAGCGTCTGGATCGTGCGGGCCACGTTCATCGGCTCGCCGAAGCCTGTGTCGGCGTCGATGATCGCCGGGAGGTCGGTCATGCGCGCGATCTGCTGCCCGCGCCCTGCGACCTCGGTGAGGGTCGTGAGGCCGATGTCGGGCAGCCCGAGGTCGGCCGACAGCACGGCACCCGAGATGTAGACGCCTTCGAAGCCCTTGCGCTCGATGAGGCGTGCCGACAGCGGGTTGAACGCGCCCGGGAACCGCAGCAGCTCCCCGGTCGCGAGCCGCTCGCGGAAGGCACGCCGCTTGTCGGCTGGCGTGACGGTCGAATAGAGCATCAGAACAGGCCCTTCGGCGCCGGCGCGCTCGCGAGGACGCCGGGCTTCGCGACGATCGAGAGCCGGCGCACCTCGTCGGCCGTGAGCCCGGGCAGGCGCTGGGCGAGCTCGAGGAACCGCTCGATCTCGTCGGGGTCGAGCACGGGCTCGGCCAGCAGGCGGAACTTGCGGACGTAGTCTTCGCGCACGAACGGCCGGGCGCCGAGCGGGTGCGCGTCGGCGACCGCGATCTCCTCGACGATCTCGCCCCCGTCGGCGAAGCAGATGACGACTCGCCCGCCGAAGGCCTTCTCGTTCGGGTCGTCCGAATGGTAGCGGCGCGTCCACTCGGGGTCCTCCTCGGTCGTGACCTTCTGCCACAGCGCGACGGTGTCGGGCCGCGAGGCGCGCTCGGGCAGATACGAGTCGACGTGATGCCACGTGCCGTCCTGCAGCGCGACGGTGAAGATGTACGGGATCGAGTGGTCGAGCGTCTCGCGCGACGCGGTGGGGTCGTACTTCTGCGGGTCATTCGCGCCCGAGCCGATCACGTGGTGCGTGTGGTGGCTCGTGTGCAGCACGATCGACTCGATGTTGTCGGGCGCGAACGCGTGCTCGGGGTGCTCGTTGTGGAGCTTGCGCGCGAGGTCGATCCACGCCTGAGCCTGGTACTCGGCGGAGTGCTCCTTCGTGTACGAGTCGAGGATGCCCCGCTTGGGCTCGCCCGGTGCGGGCAGGGGCACCTCGTACGAGGCATCCGGCCCGTCCAGCAGCCACGCGATGACGCCGTCCTCGCCCTCGTAGATCGGCGACGGGGACGTCTCGCCGCGCATCGCGCGGTCGACCGCCTCGACGGCCATCTTGCCCGCGAAGGCCGGGGCGTGAGCCTTCCACGTCGAGATCTCGCCCTTGCGCGACTGGCGGGTCGCGGTCGTCGTGTGCAGGGCCTGCCCGATCGCCTGGTAGATCGTCTCGACGGGCAGTCCGAGGAGCGTGCCGATGCCGGCGGCGGCCGACGGCCCGAGGTGGGCGACATGGTCGATCTTGTGCTTGTGCAGGCTGATCGCGCGCACGAGGTCGATCTGGATCTCGTAGCCTGTCGCGATGCCGCGCACGAGCGCGGCGCCGTCGGTGCCGACGTGCTGTGCGACCGCGACGATCGGCGGGATGTTGTCGCCGGGGTGCGAGTAGTCCGCCGCGAGGAACGTGTCGTGGTAATCGAGCTCGCGCACGGCGACGCCGTTCGCCCACGCGGCCCACTCCGGCGACGTGCGGCGCTCGAGCGGGCACCCGAACACGGTCGCTCCGTAGCCCGAGATCGACACCGCGTGGTCGAGCGCCTGCTGGCGCGCGGCGCTCACGGGCGCGCGGGTGAGGGATGCTGCGGCCACCGCCGCGTTGTCGATGACGCGGTTGATGATCATGTCGACGACGTCGGGCTCGACCTCGACCGGGTCGGCGGCGACTTCGGCGATCTTCCACGCGAGCTGGTCCTCCCGAGCGAGGCTCTCTTCGCTGCGGTGGACACGGACGTGATGCATGACGGTCATGCTCTTCCTTTCATGAGGCGCGACCCTGCGACCGGCTCAGGGGCCGGCGCGATGGCCCCGGTCGCTGAGCCTGTCGAAGCGGTGTGGTCGAGCGAAGCGAGGATGCTCGCGAGCGCGTTGTGCAGGTGCACATGCGTCGCGTGCGCGGCGAGCTCGGCGTCGCCGGCGGCGATCGCGCTCGCGATGAGGCGGTGCTCGGCGACCGAGGCCGCGAGTCGCTCGGGGTTGTCGCGCGCGAGCCGGCGCACGCGCACGAGGTGCGTGCGCACGGTCCGCAGGGCGGCGGTGAGGTAGTCGTTCGCGACGGCGGCGTCGAGCGCCGCATCGAAACGGGCGATGAGAGCGTAGTAGTCGTCGGTCGCGTCGGGACCGACGACGGATGCCGCCGCGAACTGCTCGGCGAGCGCGGCGAACTCCGCGCCGTCGCCGCGTTGCGCAGCCGCCCGGGCGGCGGACTCCTCGAGCGCGCGGCGCACCTCGAACAGGGCGCGGATGTCGTCGGCGTCGACGTCGGCGACGACCGTGACGCGAGGCGACTGCTGGACGACCAGCCCGTCGGCTGCGAGGCGTCCGAGCGCTTCGCGCAGGGGCGTACGGCTCACGCCGAGGCGCGTCGCCTGCTCGACCTCGGCGAGCACGGCTCCGGGCGGGAGGGCACCGGTCTGGATCTCCTCGAGCAGGGTGCGGTAGGCGCGGTCGCTCGCGCGCATCGGTCACCCCCTTCGTCGATCGCTCCTCAGTGTATACACAAAGGCGTCCGGATGCCGCATCCGGGGCCTCACAGAAGGCACAGCGTATACACGACCGGTCGTGGCGAGCGGCGCCGCTTTCGCCGCGATCAGGACATCCCGCCCAGACAGGACGATCCCGCGCGAATCGTCCTGCCCTCGCCAGATGTCCTGATGTCAGCGAGAGAGGGGGGCCCGACGCAGCGGGAGGGAGGCGCCGCACGGGCGCTACGCGCCCCGCTCCCCCGGCTTCCCGTACGAGCTGCGCTGCTCGATCACCGCGAGCGTGCACCGCGAGATGCACACGAGCCTTCCGGTGCCCTCCTCGACGATGCGGACCTCCCACACGTGTGCGCGCCGGCCGATGTTGATCGGCTTCGCCGTGCCGACGACCCATCCGCTCGTGAGCGGGCGGATGTGGTTCGCGTTGATCTCCTGGCCGACGACGTGGAACCGCTCGCGGTCGATCGCGAGGAAGCCGGCCCACGACGCGAGCGTCTCGGCGAGCGCGACCGACGCGCCTCCGTGCAGGACGCCGGCGGGCTGCACGGTGCGGTGGTCGACCGGCATCCGCCCCACCAGCGCGTCGTCGCGTATCTCGATGATCTCGATGCCGAGGTTGCGGATGAGCGTCTGCTCGGCCATCGCGTCGAAGTCGATCGGCGAGATGTCGCCGAACCACACGCTCTTCCGCTCCGGCTCCGCCTCGACCCCGTCGCGAAGCTCCTGCGTCACGACTCCTCGACCTCGGTCGTGCCCTCGAACAGACCGATGACGTTGCCATCCGGGTCGACGATCGCGGCCCACCAGCTCGTCGGAGTGATCTCCGACTTCTCGACCGCGACTGAGCCGCCGGATGCGCGGGCGGTGGCGATGACCTCGTCGATCGAGTCGACCTCGACGTAAGACCGAGGCTGCGTGAACCCCTCGCTGCGCGGCGCGAGGGCGCCTCCGCTGATCTTGTTGGGGGCCTGCCACATCGGGTACCCCTCGAAGCCGGGGACATCGGCGATCTGCCAGCCGAACAGGCGCGAGTAGAACTCCGTCGCCCGCGCGAAGTCGGTGACGGGGATGTCGACGTGAGTGATGTCGCCGTGGGCCATGGTCGTCCTCTCGTGGATGGAACTCGCACAGTCTCGCGCCTCGGAACCGGGCGCGACAACCCCTTGCGAGGCTACGCGAGTGCGGCCCGCAGTTCGCCGAGCGCGGGCAGCACGTCGCTGTCGGCGGGCAGCGCCTGCACGCACACATGATCGGCTCCCGCGTCGAGGTGGGCGCGCACCGCCGCCGCGAGCGCGGGCGCGTCGCCCCACGGCGTGAGCTCATCGACGATGCGGTCGCTGCCGTCGCCCGCGAGGTCGTCGTCGCCGTAGCCCGACTTCCGCAGCGTGCCGGCGTAGTTCTCGAGGGCCAGGTAGCGTCGCAGGATCCGGCGTCCGACGGCGCGGGCGGCCGCCGCATCCGTCTCGGCGATCACCATCTGCTCGGGCGCGAGCAGCGCGTCCGGCCCGAGCATCTCGCGGGCCCACCGCGTGTGGCGGGCGGGCGTGAGGTACGGGTGCGCGCCGAGCGTGCGCTCGGCCGCGAGCCGCAGGGTCTTGGGCCCGAGGGCGGCGAGCACTCGGCGCCCGGCGGGCACGCCTTCTGCGTCGAGGACGTCGAGGTACTCGCGCAGCGCGGTGAGCGGCTTGGCGCGGCGGGGGTCGGACTCGGAATGGCCCGACCCGACGCCGAGCACGAAGCGACCCGGATGCCGCGCCTCCAGCCGATGGAACGACGTGGCCGCCTCGCGAGGGTCGGCGCGCCAGATGTTCACGACGCCGGTCGCCACGACGAGGCTCTCGGTCGCGTCCAGACACGCCTCCGCCTCGGCGAGGTCCTCACCCGGGGATCCGCCGATCCACAGGGTCGTGTAGCCGAGGCGTTCGACTCCGGCCGCGAACTCGGGCGTGAGGCCGTCGCGCCGACGCCATACGCCGAACGTGCCGAGGGGGCGCGGGAGTTCGGTCATGCTCTCAGTCTCGCCGGAAACGGAGCGGGCGCGGCATCCGTCCCGCTCTGTGGAAGACGGATGCCGCGCCCGCGCGACGAGGTCGGATCAGCGCCCGGCGTGCACCTGCTCGTCGTGCGCCTCGATCTCGGCGTCGAGGTCCACCTCGGGGGTGTCCTCGGCACTGTCGTCGACGAACGGGAGGCCCTGGCGGGGAGCGTTGTACAGCTTCTCGTCGAGGATGCCCTCGCGCTTGGCGACGATCGTCGGCACGAGCGCCTGCCCCGCGACGTTCACCGCGGTGCGGCCCATGTCGAGGATCGGGTCGATCGCCAGCAGCAGGCCGACGCCTTCGAGCGGGAGGCCGAGGGTCGACAGCGTGAGCGTGAGCATGACGGTCGCACCCGTCGTGCCGGCGGTCGCGGCAGACCCGAACACCGAGACGACCGCGATGAGCACGTAGTGCAGCGGCGAGAGCTCGATGTTGAAGAACTGCGCGACGAAGATCGCGGCGATCGCCGGGTAGATGGCGGCGCAGCCGTCCATCTTGGTCGTCGCCCCGAAGGGCACGGCGAACGAGGCGTACGCGCTCGGCACGCCGAGATTGCGCTCGGTGACGCGCTCGGTCACGGGGAGCGTGCCGATCGACGAGCGGCTCACGAACGCGAGCTGGATCGCCGGCCACGCGCCCGAGAAGTACTGGCGGATCGAGAGGCCGTGCGACTTCACGAGGATCGGGTAGACGGCGAACAGGACGAGCGCGAGGCCGATGTAGATCGCGATCGCGAACCAGCCGAGCGATGCGAGCTTCTCCCAGCCGTACTTCACGACGGCGCTGCCGATGAGTCCCAGCGTGCCGATCGGGGCGATCCGGATGATCCACCACAGCACGCGCTGGATGACCTTGAGCGTCGACTCGACGAACGACAGGAACGGCTCGGCCTTCTTGCCGACGCGCAGGGCTGCGAGGCCGATGACGGCCGACACGACGATGACCTGGAGCACGTTGAACCCGACCGACGAGGCGACCGCGCCGGCCTCGGCGTCGAAGCTCGACGACACCTGGAGGCCGAGGAAGTTCTGCGGGATGAGACCGATGAGGAAGTTCCACCAGGAGCCGACCGTGTAGGGGTCGCTCGGCTCGAGGCCCTCGCCGGCGCGCGAGCCGGGCTGGATGACCAGGCCCAGCACGATGCCGATCGTCACGGCGATGAGCGCCGTGATCGCGAACCACAGCAGCGTCTGGCCGGCGAGGCGCGCGGCGTTGCGGACGCGGCGGAGGTTCGAGATGCTCGCGACGATCGCCGTGAAGATGAGCGGTACGACGGCCGCCTTCAGCAGCGTGACGTACGACGAGCCGATCACGTCGAGCGTCGCGGCGAGGCCGTTCGGGGCGCCCTCGGCGTCGGGCCCGATCCCGCGGGCGACGAGGCCCAGCACGATGCCGAGCACGAGGGCGACGAGGATCTGGAAGCCGAAGCTGCCGAGCAGCCTGCGCGGCGAGAAGCGCTTCGGCGCGGATTCGGTGTCCGCAGCGGCGGACGCGGTGGGGTTGCTCATGGTTCTCCGTGTTCGTGCCCGCGGGGCTGGGGCGGAACCTGGGGAGGGGCTCCGGCGGGCAGACCGGTGACGATCGTACGAATGCCTGACAGGGGGCAGGTGCTGTGTGACGCTGCGTGACGTCACACGCCGCCCGGTGAACGGGAGAAGGGGCGGATGCCGCGGCATCCGCCCCTTCTCATGAAGCCTCTGCGAGCTGCTCCTCGAGCCGGTCGATCGCCGGGCGCTGCCCCTTCACGAGCCTGCCCCGCGCCTCGTCGAAGCTCACCCACTCGACGCGGTCGACCTCGGGGAACGTCTGCGTGCGCCCCGACCGCGGCGGCCACTCCAACTCGAACTCGCCGAACTCGAGGCCGTCGAGCTCGAAGCTCGCCCCGTCGGCGACGAAGACCGTGACGCGCTTGCCTGAGGAGTACGGGAACGTGCCGAGCTCGGCGAACGGGCCCTCGGGCGGGTCGATGCCGAGCTCCTCGCGGAACTCGCGCTTGGCAGCGTCGAGCGCCGATTCCGAGTCCGCGTCGTACTCGCCCTTCGGGACCGACCACGCGCCCTCGTCCTTCGACGCCCAGTAGGGGCCACCCAGGTGCGCGATGAGCACCTCGGGCGCGCCGTCCTTCAGGCGGTACAGCAGGATCCCCGCGCTCGTGACGGCCATGGCTCCCACGATGTCAGGTCAGTCGCGCCTTCGGGGAGGACTCGTACGTCTTCTGCGGGTCGGTGATCGCGACGTCCGCGAGGGCCTCGTCGACCGCCGCCTTCACGGCGGGGTCGAGGGCGACCCCGGATGCCTTGACGCTGTCTTCGAGCTGCTCGGGGCGAGACGCCCCGACGATCGCCGCCGACACGTTCGGATTCGCGAGCACCCACGCGATCGCAAGCTGCGGCATCGTGAGGCCGGCATCGGCGGCGATGGGCTTGAGCCGCTGCACGGCCTCGAGCACGTCGTCGGCGAGGAAGCGCTTGATGAAGTTCGCACCCGACTCGTCGGTCGCACGCGACCCTTCGGGCAGCGGCCGTCCGGGCAGGTACTTGCCGCTGAGCACGCCCTGCGCCATCGGCGACCACACGATCTGCGAGATGCCGAGCTCCTGGCTCGTCGGGATGACCTTGCCCTCGATCACGCGCCACAGGGCCGAGTACTGCGGCTGGTTCGAGATGAGCTGCACGCCGTAGCTCTTGGCGAGCGCGTGGCCTTCGCGCAGCTGCTCGGCGGTCCACTCGGACGTGCCGATGTAGAGCGCCTTGCCCTGCCGGACGACGTCGGCGAACGCCTGGATCGTCTCTTCGAGGGGCGTCTCGTAGTCGTAGCGGTGCGCTTGGTAGACGTCGACGTAGTCGGTGCCCAGGCGTTTGAGCGAGCCGTTGATCGACTCGAGGATGTGCTTGCGGCTCAGGCCGTGGTCGTTCGGCCCCATGGGCCCCGTCGGCCAGTACACCTTCGTGAAGATCTCGAGGGACTCGCGCCGCTGCCCCTTGAGCGCCTCGCCGAGCACGGACTCGGCGGCGGTGTTCGCGTAGTTGTCGGACGTGTCGAAGCTCGTGATGCCGAGGTCCAGCGCCTTGTGCACGGTCGCGATCGCGGCCTCGTTCGCCACCTGCGACGCATGCGTCAGCCAGTTGCCGTACGTGATCTCCGAGATCTTGAAGCCGCTGTTTCCGAGGTACCGATACTGAACCATGCGCACAAACGTAATGGCGAAGCGGATGCCGGAACCGCCCGCTCACGCCGGACGGAGCCCACTCTTCGGGACTCGCTTCGGACTATTCACAAATTCGTGAAACGCGCGTAAGGTGACGCGGCATGGCGACAGTCATCCGCACGAGCGGACTGCACAAGCACTACGGGCGCGTCCGCGCGCTGGACGGACTCGACCTGGAAGTCTCCTCCGGTCAGATCCACGGCTTCCTCGGCCCGAACGGCGCCGGCAAGTCGACGACCATCCGCGTGCTCCTCGGTCTCGCGCGAGCGACGAGCGGCGAGGCGCTCGTGTTCGACCGCGATCCGTGGCGCGACGCCGTCGCGCTCCATCGCCGGATCGCGTACGTTCCGGGCGACGTGAGCGTGTGGCCCAACCTCTCCGGCGGAGAGGCGATCGACTTCCTCGCACGGCTGCGCGGCGCCTCGCGTCGCGATGCCGTGTACCGCGCCGAGAAGCAGCGGCTGCTCGAGGCGTTCCAGTTCGACCCGCGCAAGAAAGGCCGCGCGTACTCGAAGGGCAACCGGCAGAAGATCTCCCTCATCGCGGCTCTCGCCGTACCGGCCGACCTCTATGTGCTCGACGAGCCCACGAGCGGCCTCGACCCCCTCATGGACGTCGTCTTCCGGCGCGAGGTCGCCCGCGTACGGGACGCGGGAGCGACGGTCCTGCTCTCGAGCCACATCCTGTCGGAGGTCGAGCAGCTGTGCGATCGCGTGTCGATCATCCGCGCGGGTCGCATCGTCGAATCGGGAACGCTCGCCGATCTGCGTCACCTCACCCGCACCGAGGTGTCGTTCGAGGCGGACGACGCGACCGCGCTCGACGGCATCGTGGGCGCCCACGATCCGGCCTATGAGGCCGGCCGCGCCCGCTTCACGGTCGACAGCGACGCCGTGGCATCCGTGCTGCCGGAACTCGCCCGCCGCCAGGTGGCCGGCCTTCGCGTGCAGCCTCCCACGCTCGAGGAGCTCTTCCTGCGGCACTACGGGGAGGACGTCGCGGCTGAGCAGAACGGCGAACGCGAGCGAGCGCGCGTGTCGTCGACGTCGGGGCGGTGACGATGGGACTCGGCACACTGTGGGCGCAGCGCGTGCGGCGCGACTGGCGCCAGCTGCTGATGTGGACGGTCGGCACCGGACTCCTCGCGTACCTGTCGTACGTCGGCGTCTCCCAGTCCTACGGCTCCGAGCAGGAGCGCGCGTCGCTGCTCGCGGCGGCCGTCGCCAATCCCGTGATCCTGCTGTTCCGTGGGCTGCCGTCGGGAGCCGACGAGGGCGCATTCATGGTCTTCCTCATCATGCCGTGGCTGGCTCTGCTGGCCGCCTTCATGAGCGCGTTCCTCGCCGTGCGGCACACGCGCGGCGACGAGGAGGCCGGGCGGGCCGAGCTCGTGTCGGCGACCCCGGCGGGACGCATGATGCCCGTCGTCGCGACCGCCCTCCACGGCATCGGGGCGAACGTGGTGCTGGGCGCTCTCGTCGCCGTCGCCTACATCGCGGTGGGCCTCGACCCCGCCGGAGCCGTCGTCGCGGGCGCCGCCGCAGCCTGCGTTGGGGTGTGCTTCCTCGGCGTCGGACTCGTGTGCGCCCAGCTTCTGCGCACGTCGCGCGCCGCGAACGCTACCGCGGTGTGGATCACGCTCGCGGCTTTCCTCGTATCGGGCATCGGCAACGCGATCGGCACGCCGAGCGACGACCTCTCCCACGTCGAGAGCTCCGGGTTCGCGTGGGCGTCGCCGTTCGGTTGGGCCGAGAACACCCGCGCCTTCGACGAAGACCTCTGGTGGCCGGTGCTCCTGGGGCTCGCCGCGGGGTTCGTGCTCGCCGGGTCGACGATCGCCCTCGCTGCGGCGCGCGACCTCGGTGAGAGCTTCATCCCCGCTCGGCGCGGGCGGACCGAGGCATCCGTCGCCCTGTCATCGCCGACCGCGCTCGTGTGGCGGCTCACGCGTGGCGCCATCATCGGCTGGCTCGTCGGCGGACTCATCGCCGGGGTCATGTCGACGTCGCTCGCATCGATCGTCGAGGAGGTGGGCGCGTCGAACCCCGCGATCGAGGAGATCGTCCGCCAGATCTCCGGCGACGCAAGCGTCGAGCAGGGAACGATCACGACGTTCTTCACGATGCTCGGAGTGCTCGCCGCGTGCTGCGCGGTGCAGGTCGTGTGCCGCGCACGTCAGGAGGAGGCACACGGAACCGCGGAGATCGTCCTCTCGGCGCCGGTCGCGCGCGTGCGCTGGCTCGCCGACTACCTCGCCGTGGCCGCGGTCGGAATCGTGCTCGTCGTCGCGGCCGCCATCGGCGGTGCCGCGCTCGGGATCGCCGCGCGCGGCGGCGACGGGGACCTCATGCTCACCGTCGTCGTCACCGGCGCGGGGCAGGCGATCGGCGCATCCGTCTTCCTCGTCGCGACCGCGCTCGCCTTCGTGCTCGTGCCGCGCATCACCATCCCGCTCGGGTGGTCACTGGTCGTCCTCGGCATGACGCTGGGTCTCTTCGGTCCGCTTTTCGGGTTCCCCGAGTGGCTCGTGCGGGTGTCACCGGTCGCCGTGACGCCGATCGTCGACGGCGACACGATCGACGTGCGCGGGCTCTGGTGGCTCGTGGGCGCCGTCGCGGTCGGAGCCGTCGCCTCGCTCGGGCTCATGCGTCGTCGAGAGCTCGCAACAGGAGGATAGATTCGGGGAGGGGGGAGCATGAGCGACGAGCACGCGGGGATCGACGCCGCCGAGCAGGGCGCGGCCATGCTGGCCGCGGCCGGTATGCCGCGGATGCCGGCGCGGGTCATGATGGCGCTGGTCGGATCCCCGGACGAGGGCTACACCGCCGCGGAGCTCGCCGATCGACTCGGGGTGTCGGCCGCCGCGGTCTCGGGGGCCGTGCGGTACCTGCAGTCGATGCGCATCATCCAGAGGCTCTCGAAGCCCGGCGATCGCCTCGCGCGCTACGACCTCATGGACGACGGGTGGCGTTCGATGGTCGTCGCGAATGCACCGCTGTATGCGAAGCTCGGCGAGTTCCTCGACGCGATCGCGGACGAGAACACGGATGCCCCGGCATCCGTGTCGCGCGCACGCGACATGGCCGCGTTCCTTCGGTACCTCGCCGAACGCATGCCCGAACTCGTCGAGGAGTGGGAGAGCCGCCGACGCTGATGCGCCGGCCTTGAGCCCGAACGCCGCCGACGCCGGCGGTGGGCCTCACGGCAGACCCACCGCCGGCGGGGTCAGTTGACCGACGCGGTCT
The DNA here is from genome assembly GCF_035556355.1 of Microbacterium sp. GTDB lineage: Bacteria > Actinomycetota > Actinomycetes > Actinomycetales > Microbacteriaceae > Microbacterium. Next base: position 49,638 of record NZ_DATMFG010000057.1, on the reverse strand, counting down.
CGTCGGCCGGCTCGCCCTCGGCGCGGGCGGTCGCCTCCTCGGCCTCGACGCGGAACTCCTCGTCGAGGTCGATGACGGCCTGCTCGAACTGCGAGTTGTACAGCCGGTAGTACGCGCCCTCGGCGGCGATGAGCTCGTCGTGCGTGCCCTTCTCGACGATTCCGCCGTTCTCCATCACGAGGATGAGGTCGGCGTCGCGGATCGTGGAGAGGCGATGTGCGATCACGAACGACGTACGTCCCTTCCGCAGCGCCGCCATGGCGTGCTGCAGCAGGAGCTCGGTGCGCGTGTCGACCGAGCTGGTCGCCTCGTCGAGGATCAGCACGGACGGCTGCGCGACGAACGCGCGCGCGATCGTGATGAGCTGCCGCTCGCCCGCCGAGATGTTCGACGCGTCTTCGTCGAGCAGCGTGTCGTAGCCGTCGGGCAGAGAGTGCACGAACCGGTCGACGTACGTCGCCCGCGCGGCCTCGAGGATCTCCTCGTCGGTGGCGTCGGCGCGCCCGTAGCGGATGTTCTCGCGGATCGTGCCGGCGAACAGCCACGGGTCCTGCAGCACCATGCCCGTCTTGGCCCGGATGTCGCGTCGGGTGAGCTCGGCGATGTTCTGCCCGTTGAGGAGGATGCGGCCGCTGTCGAGCTCGTAGAACCGCATGATGAGGTTCACGAGCGTCGTCTTGCCGGCACCCGTCGGCCCCACGATCGCGACGGTCTGGCCCGGCTCGACCCGGAACGACAGGTCGTGGATGAGCGGCCGGTCGGGCGAGTAGGAGAACGACACGTTCTGGAACTCGATCGTCCCGTCGCCCTCCACCGGGACAGGGGCGTCGGGGGCATCCGGCTCCTGCTCCTGCTCGTCGAGGAACTGGAACACGCGCTCGGCGGATGCCGTGCCCGACTGGACGACCGCGGCCATCCCACCGAGCTGTGCGAGCGGCTGCGTGAATTGCTGCGAGTACTGGATGAACGCCTGCACATCGCCGAGCCGCAGCTGGCCGCCGGCGACCATGAGCGCGCCGAACACCGCGATGCCCACGTACGTGAGGTTGCCGATGAACATCATCGCGGGCTGCATGATGTTCGCGAGGAACTGGGCTTTGAACGAGGCCTGGTAGAGCTCTTCGTTCTCTTCTCGGAAAGCCTCGCGAGCGGCCTGCTCGCGACCGAACACCTTGACGAGCGCGTGCCCCGAGAAGGACTCCTCGACGCGCGCGTTGAGGCGCCCCACCTTGCGCCACTGGATGCCGAACGCCTTCTGCGAGCGCGGACCGATGACGCCGAACAGGATGCCCATGAGCGGGAAGCTCACGAGCACGACGAGCGTGAGCTGCCACGAGATCGACAGCATCATGATGAGCACGCCGACCACGGTCAGCACGCTCGTGAGCGCGCCCGAGAGCGACTGCTGCATCATCTGCGTGATGTTGTCGATGTCGTTCGTCACACGCGAGATCACCTCGCCGCGCTGCACGCGGTCGAAGTAGCGCAGCGGCAGGCTGTTGATCTTCGCCTCGACCTGCTCGCGCAGACGCCACATCGTGCGCACCATGATCACGTTGATGACGTAGCCCTGCAGCCACATCAGCAGCGACGACGCGAAGTACAGCGCCAGCACGAGCAGCAGCACGCGGCTCAGCGCGAGGAAGTCCACGCCGGCGCCGGGCACGAAGTTCTGCATCGCCTCGACGATGTTCGCGAGGTCCTGCTGGCCGGCGTCGATGAGGCCCTGGACGACCTGCTCCTTCGTCGCGCCCGCGGGCGCCAGCGACGAGACGACGCCCTCGAACAGGATGTTCGTCGCCTCACCGAGCACCTTCGGCGACAGCACGGCGAGCACGACGCCGATCGCGCCGAGGAGCGACACGAAGCCGAACGCCCATGCGTGCGGCTTGAGCAGGCCGATGAGCCGGCGGAACGAGGGCCAGAAGTGGGCGGGCTTGCCGGGCGCGACGCCGCCGCTCCAGTCGTCGGCGGCCAAGCGGGCCTGTTCGGCGAGCTCGAGCTCGAGCTTCTCCTCTTCGGTGAGCTCGCGCTCGGCGCCGCGGCCGCGGCGGGTGGCTGTCTTGTCGGTGCTCATCGAGCCGCCTCCACTCCGAGCTGGGATTCGACGATCTCCTGGTAGGTCTGGCACGTCTCGAGCAGCTCGTCATGCGTGCCGAGTCCGACGACGCCGCCGTCGTCGAGCACGACGATGCGATCCGCGTCGGTGATCGTCGAGACGCGCTGCGCGACGACGATCTTCGTGACGTCGGGCAGCTCTCTCCACAGCGCCTGCCTCAGTCGCGCATCCGTCGTGAGGTCGAGTGCCGAGAACGAGTCGTCGAACACGAGCACGCGCGGGTTGTGCACGATCGCACGGGCGATCGCGAGTCGCTGCCGCTGGCCCCCCGACACGTTGGTGCCGCCCTGCGCGATGCGCGCGTCGAGGCCGCCCTCCATCTGGCTCACGAAGTCGCTCGCCTGCGCGATCTCGAGCGCGCGCCACAGCTCGGCATCCGTCGCCTCCTCGCGACCGAACCGCAGGTTGGTCGCGACCGTACCCGAGAAGAGGAAGGGCCGCTGAGGAACGAGGCCGATCGTGCTCCACAGCGCGTCGAGGTCGGCCTGGCGCACGTCGACGCCGCCGACGAGCACCGCGCCACCCGTGACATCGAACAGCCGTGGGATGAGCGACACGAGCGTCGTCTTGCCGGCGCCGGTCGAGCCGACGATCGCCACGGTCTGGCCGGGCTCGGCACGGAAGCTCACGCCCGACAGGATCGGATGCTCGGCGCCGGGGTACGTGAAGGTCACGTCGCGGAACTCGACCGCGCCCGGCTCGGGCTGCTCGGCCACGCCGTTCACGGGACGCTCGAGCGTGCTCTGCGAGTCGAGCACCTCGCCGATGCGCTCTGCCGACACGGATGCGCGCGGGATCATCAGCGTCATGAAGCTCGCCATCATGACGCCCGACAGGATGATCATGACGTACTGCATGAACGCGAAGAGCGTGCCGATCTGCACCTCGCCCGCGTCGACCTGGATGCCGCCGAACCAGATCACTCCGACGACGGTGACGTTGAGGATCAGCATGATCGCCGGGAACAGCACGACGAACAGCGAGCCGACCTTGCGGCCGACGACCATGATGTCGGTGTTCGCCGCGCGGAAGCGCTCCTCTTCGATGGGCTCGCGCACGAAGGCTCGGATGACGCGGATGCCGGTGAGCTGCTCGCGCATCACGCGGTTCACGGCGTCGAGCTTCAGCTGGTAGGTGCGGAACAGCGGCACCATGCGGCTGATGATGAGCGCCGCGACGACCAGCAGCACGGGCACCGCGACCGCGATGATCCACGACAGGCTCACGCTCTGCTCGATCGCGAGGATGATGCCGCCGATCGCGAGCAGCGGCGCCGAGACGAGGAAGGTCGCCGCCATCATCGCGAGCATCTGCACCTGCTGCACGTCGTTGGTGTTGCGCGTGATGAGCGAGCCCGCGCCGAAGCCCGTCACCTCGCGCTCGGAGAAGCCCGAGACCCGCGCGAAGATGTCGTCGCGCAGATCGCGTCCGGCGCGCATGGCGGCCTTCGCCGCGAGGTAGGTCGCGATGACCGACGCGACGATCTGCCCGAGCGAGACGGTGAGCATGAGGACGCCGGTGCGCCAGATGTATTCGGTGTCGCCGCGCGACAGGCCGTTGTCGATGATGTCGGCGTTGAGGCTCGGGAGGTAAAGCATCGCGAGCGCGGAAGCGAACTGGAACAGCAGCACGCCGAGCAGCAGCCACACGGAGGGCTTGAGGTAACGGACGAGGAGCTTGGCCAGCACGATGACTCCCGGGGGCGGCGAGGGGAAGACGGCGTAGCCCCGCAGAGGGGGCACGAGTTGAAGGGATGCGGGATCAACCCTGGCACGCACTCCAGACATTCATCAGGTGCGTTCACCGAGGGCGAAACGATTCAGCAGCGGATGCCTCGGCCGCGGCATCCGAGCTCAGGTAACACGATATATCGCGTTACGCCGTCATCACGCCTCGAGCGGCGTCTCCGCGGCGACGCGCTCGTCGTCCTCGGTGGCGACGAGCTGCCCGCAGGCACCGTCGATCTCCTTGCCGCGCGTGTCGCGGAGCGTGGTGGGGATGCCGGCGTCGTTGAGGCGGCGCACGAACTCGTCCTGCACGTCGCGCTCGGACGCGGTCCAGATCGATCCCGGCGTCGGGTTGAGCGGGATCGGGTTGACGTGCACCCACCCGCGGCCGCGCGCGTTGAGCTTCTCCGCGAGGAGGTCGGCGCGCCACGCGTGGTCGTTCATGTCCTTGATGAGGGCGTACTCGATCGAGACGCGGCGGCCGGTCTTGTCGAAGTACGCGCGCGCGGCATCGAGCGCCTCATCGACCTTCCAGCGCGAGTTCACGGGGATGAGCTCGTCGCGCAGCTCGTCGTCGGGCGCGTGCAGCGACAGCGCGAAGGTCACCGGGATGTCCTCGTTCGCGAGCTTCGTGATCGCCGGCACGAGGCCGACGGTCGATACGGTGATCCCGCGCGCGCTCATGCCGAGCCCGTGCTCCTTGTCGACCATGACGCGCACGGCCTGCATGACGCGCGCGTAGTTCGCGAGCGGCTCCCCCATGCCCATGAACACGATGTTCGTGACGCGCTCGCCCTTGTGGCCGACGCGTCGCGGATCGCCCAGTCCCCCGTCCGCGATGAGACGGTTCGCGCGCACGACCTGCTCGATGATCTCGGCCGCCGACATGTTGCGCGTGAGGCCCGCCTGGCCCGTCGCGCAGAAGGGGCAGTTCATGCCGCATCCGGCCTGTGACGACACGCACAGCGTGATGCGCCCCGGATACCGCATGAGCACCGACTCGACGAGGGCTCCGTCGTGCAGCTTCCACAGGAACTTGATCGTGTCGCCGCGGTCCGTCTCGAGGCGCCGCACCTCGGTCAGCAGCGGCGGGAGCATGCCGTGCACGAACTCCTCGCGACCCGCCGCGGGAAGATCGGTCATATCGGCCGGATCGTGGGTCCAATGCGTGAAGTAGTGCTTCTCGAGCTGCTTCGCGCGGAACCCGGGCATACCGAGCTCCTTCACCTTCGCGATGCGCTCGGCGGGTGTGAGGTCGGCGAGGTGCACGGGAGGCTTGCCGCGCTTCGGGCTCGCGAACTGCAGCAGCGGGCGGCCCTCGGCGTCCTTCTGCTGCGTCCACCCCTCGGTGGTCGGACGCACCTGGGTCGCCTCTCGCACCCGCGGGGTCGCCGGACGCGTCTCACGGGCAGGCGGGCGCGACGAAGTCATGGATTCCAGGGTAGGCGACGCGCCTGCGCGAAACCTGGTCGGCCCGAACGCGCACTCCCGCACGCGTCGCGCCGGGTCTACCGTGATACTCGACGGGCGGAGCGGGGAGCGGTGAGATGGATGTCGCGGAGCGGGCCGAGCTCGACGCGCTGAGGCGCCGGGCGTACGGTCCCGCGGCAGAGACCCTCGGAGCGGACGAGCTGGCACGCCTGATCGAGCTCGAAGACAGGGTGCGCGCCGAGCACGCGCAAGCCGCTCACGCCGCGAACGACGCGGGGCCGGTGGCGGATGCTCCGGCTGGCGGCGCGACGTACGACGCCCAGGCCACGGGCGACACGACCGCCCCGGTCGACGCGGGCTCCGCGGGCGTGCAGGTGCTCGCGCGGCCGGCCGAGACATCGGCGGCGGAGCGGGACCGCTCGGGAGAAGGCGGGGGCGAGGCATCCGGTTCGTCGGGGTCACCCGGGTCGTCCCGTTCACCCGGTTCGCCTGCTCAGCCCCTCGAAGCAGCCCAGTCGAAGGGCTCGCGTCGCCGCACGCTGATCGTGGCCGGAATCGCGGTCGCCGTCGTGGCCGCCGCCGTGATCGGCTCGAGCATCGTGCAGAACCTCCTGCGCGATGCGGGTCCCGCGACCGACGTCGACTACGTGGAAGCCCCCGAGGCGTACTCGTTCACACGGGATCTCACGTCGAAGATCCTGCTGCGAATCCCTCTCGACGGGTCGTTCGGCAGCTTCGTGGATCTGCCCGACTCGGACGCGCCGGAGATCCCCACGAGCGGCACGGTGCAATGGGTCGAGCCGCTCGGCGAGTACTACGGCTGGAGGGTGTGGATCGCCGGCGCCGATGGCGCGCTCCAGCGCGAGCACTGCGTCGTCGTCGAGCGCGAGGACCGCGCACGCGGGCGCTGCGTGCCGGCCGTGCTGCGCAGCGAGAGCGCGCTGGTCGTACCGATCCCCTACGCGTGGATCCCGGCGGACGAGCGACCCCGGGAGATGACGCCCGGGCAACGGCTCGGCTTCTGGTGGGGCGGGACGAACGCCGTCATCGTCATGATCGGCGACACGCCCCAGCCGCGCTGACTCAGCCGACGATCGGGATGCGGATGCCGTCGAACTCCGGCCCCCCTCCGATGAGCACGAGCTCCACGTCGGAGTCGTCGTCGAGACCCTCGACCTGGGCGACGTTGCCGCGCGGCCCGATGTCCATCGTGCAGACCTGGTCGGCGGGAGGCTCCTGGAACGTGACGGTGACCTCGGCCTCGCCGGTCGCTTGAACGTCCTCGATCACCGGCGGGCACGACGACGAGCCCCACGTCAGGATCACGAACTGGCCGTCCTCGTCGGTCCACCCGGCGGTCGGCTGGTAGTCGGTCGGGCCGTCGGGCATCGGCAGGTCGACGCCGTCCAGGTCGGTGTCCTCATCGAGCCCCTCCCCCTTCGCGACGATGCGCAGGCCGGCCGACGGGTCGACGGGCTCGGGCAGGCCGACGAGCGTCACACGCGGAACGAGGTCGCGCGTGCACGGCTGGGCGCGGTCGCCGGGCACGACGAGCGTCACGGTCAGCACGCCGTCCGCCAGCTCGACGTCGTCGGCCACCGGCACGCACGTCGACGATCCCTGCGTCACGATGCCGACCATGCGGCCGCCGTCGAGCCACGCGGCCTCGATGTCACCGTCCGACCCCGACCCGTTCGCGGGCGATTCTCCCGCGGACTGGTCGGCCGGCGACGGGGTCACCGCGCCGGGATTCGTGGCGCACCCGCCGAGCAGGGCGGCGAACAGCAGGGTGGCGGCGGCGAGGGTCACACGGCGAGTCGACGACATGCCTCGATCATCCCGGAGCCGGCCGAGCGTCGCCAGGGAGTCCGATCACGGCTCGATAACGCGGATGCCGCGGCATCCGTCACTGCAGAGCGGACGTGAGCCGTGCGAGGTTGTCGAGGACGGTCGAGCGCAGCGGCTGCTTCTCCCACTCCTCGATCGTGAGCTCGCGGCTGAGGTCGCGGTACTCCTGCTCGACCTCGCGCATCTCGTCGATGAACTCGGTGCCGCGCACGAGCATCGAGATCTCCATGTTGAGACCGAACGAGCGCATGTCCATGTTGCTCGACCCGATGATCGCGACCTCGTCGTCGATCGTCATGGACTTGGAGTGCAGGATGAACGGCTTGCGGTACATCCAGATGCGCACGCCCGCTCGCAGCAGCGTCTCGTAGTAGCTGCGCTGCGCGTGGTAGACCATCGCCTGGTCGCCCTCTTCCGACACGAACAGCTGCACGTCGAGCCCGCGGTGGCACGCCGTCGTGATCGCGAGCAGGAGCGCCTCGTCGGGCACGAAGTACGGGCTCACGATGATGACCTTGCGCTGCGCGTAGTACATGAGCCCCGCGAACAGGCGCAGGTTGTTCTCGAACTCGAATCCCGGCCCCGACGGCACGATCTGGCAGTCGAGGTCGCCGGGTCCGGACTTCACGTCGAACAGGTCGATCTCGTCGGTGAGCACTTCGTCGGTCTCGCTGTACCAGTCCGAGAGGAAAACGGCGTTGACGGATGCCACGACCGGCCCCTCGAGGCGCACCATGAGGTCGACCCAGTGGAGCCCTCGGCGGATGTTCTTCTTGAGGTTGTAGGTCGAGTCGGTCACGTTCTGCGACCCCATGAAGGCGACCGCGCCGTCGACCACGAGGAGCTTGCGGTGGTTGCGCAGGTCGGGACGCTGGTACTTGCCCTTGAGCGGCTGCACGGGGAGCATGAGCCGCCACTGGGCGCCCATGCGGTCGAGGCGCTTGAGCGTCTCCTTGTAGAACGGCTTGCCGCGGTTCGCCCAATGGTCCAGCAGCACCCGCACGGTCACGCCGCGTGCGCAGGCCTCCTCCAACGCCCGGAACAGGTTGTCGGTCGAGGCGTCGGACTGGAAGATGTAGAACTCGACATGCACGTACTTCTGGGCGGTGCGGATCTCCTCGGCCATCGCGTCGAGGCTCGACTGGTAGTCGGAGATGAGGTGCGCGGCGTTGTCGCCCGTGATCGGCATCGCGCCGAGCTTGCGGTTCAGGGTCACCATCGACGTGAACCAGTCGGGCTGACCGGGCCGCAGCGACCCGAGCTCGAGTGAGGCGCTCGTCTCGCGGATGTACGCGTTGATGCGCTCCTGTTTGAGCCGGCGCTTGCGCGGCAGTCGCGGGTTGCCGATCAGCAGGAACAGGAAGACGCCGATCAGCGGGATGAAGTAGATCGCGAGCAGCCATGCCATCGCCGCCGTCGGACGACGGTTGCGCGGCACGACGATGATCGCCGCGATGCGGATCGCGAGGTCGAAGACGAAGACGATGATCAGCCACCAGCTCGCGTCGAACGTGATGCTGATCACAGATCCCCCTTCCCCCAGCCGAGATCACCAGCGTAGTGGGAGGGACCCTCACGGGCCGGAGAGGCTCACTTCGCGTCGGCGACGGGCGGAAGTCCGCGCTTCGCGCGCTCCTCGGCCTCGATGCGCGCGTACTCGCGACGCTCGTTGCGGTCGGCGCGGACCACGCTGCGCAGGACGAAGAAGAAGATGGCGCTGACCACGACGGTCGGCAGCAGCGACCAGATCACGGCGAGCCAGTAGTTGTCCACAGACCAAGGATACCGGCGACGCCTCCTGCACAGCCCCGCCCCGGTCACGACCTTCGCCCACGCCGACGCGATCGCGGATGCCGTGCCCGCCGGCTCGGGGATCGTCGGCGTATGACCACGACGACGATCATCACCGCCGGCAGTGCCGCGGAGTTCCTGTCCCTGCTCCCCCGCATGCTCGGCTTCCGTCCGCGGCGAAGCCTCGTGCTCGTGCCGTTCACGCGCACGCGCACGCTCGGCGCGATGCGCTTCGACCTGCCGGATGCCGACGCCGACGACGTCGAGGCGTACGCGGCGACGTGCGTGGGCATGGTGTGCCGCGTGGAGTCCGCCGAATCCGTCGCGCTCGTGGTGTTCGACGATGCGCCGTTCGACGCCGACGGCACCCCGCCGCGCGATGAGCTGGCGCGCGCACTGGTGTCGAAGGCCGACGCGTGCGGGCTGCGGATCGTCGACGCGCTGTGCGTCGCATCCGATGGATGGGGCTCGTTCGTGCGACCCGAGCTGTCGCCGCGGTCGCTCGCCGAGCTCGAGGTCGACCCGTTCGGCGCCGAGCAGCTCGCCGAGCCCGACGGCGACCAGTGGTCCGGCAGTGACCTTCCCGAGGTCGATGACACGGATGCCGCGGCGGTGGAGTCCGCGCTCGAGGCGCTCGCCGGCGCCGTCGTCTTGCTGTGCTCGGACGCGGCGCTCGACGAGACGGAGCGCGTCGATCCGCGGGCGCTCGACGCCGCGGTGGCGCTCGACGACCTGCCGACGCTCTTCGAGAGGATGCTCGCGTGGGACGCGACGCGGCTCGAGCCGTTCGACGTCGCGACCGCGGCGTGGTGCCTCTCGCGACCCGCGCTGCGCGACATCGCCCTCGTCGGGTGGACCGCCGGACCCGAGCGCGGCGACGAGGCGCTCGCCGCGCAGCTGCGCTGGGAGAAGGGCGAGCCGTACCCGGCCGAGCTCGCGCAGATCATGTGGGGCGAGGGCGCTCAGCCCGAGCCGCGTCGCCTGCTCGATGCGCTCGCGGTGATCCGTGCGGTGGCCGCCCTCGCGCCGGCGTCGCACCGGGCAGGGCCGCTCGCCGTGTGCGCGTGGCTGTCGTGGGCGGCGGGCCGATCGACCCACGCGGCGTCGTACGCGAAGCGGGCCGTCGAGATCGAGCCCGAGCACGGGCTGGCCGAGATCGTCCTGTCGTTCGTGACGGCGAACCACCTGCCCGACTGGGCGTTCTCACGCCCGTGAGGTCACTTCACGAGGGGGAACAGGATCGTCTCGCGGATGCCGAGCCCCGTGAGCGCCATGAGCAGCCGGTCGATGCCCATGCCCATGCCGCCGGTGGGCGGCATGCCGTGCTCGAGCGCGCGCAGGAACTCCTCGTCGATGCGCATCGCCTCGAGATCGCCCCTCGCCGCGAGCTTCGCCTGCTCGACGAAGCGCTCGCGCTGGATGATCGGGTCGACGAGCTCGGAGTACCCCGTCGCGAGCTCGAACCCGCGCGTGTAGAGGTCCCACTTCTCGACGACGCCGGGGATCGAACGGTGCTCGCGCACGAGCGGACTCGTGTCGAGCGGGAAGTCCATCACGAACGTCGGGCGGGTGAGCGAGGGCTTCACGAAGTGCTCCCAGAGCTCCTCGACGAGCTTGCCGTGGATCGGATGCGGCGGCAGCTCGAGGCCCTCGGCCTCCGCGAGCGCGACGAGCTCGTCGAACGGCGTCTCGGGCGTGATGCGGCGGCCCGCGGCATCCGACAGAGAGTCGTACATCGGAAGGCGGTCCCATTGACCGCCCAGGTCGTACTCGGTGCCGTCGGCCAGCGTGACCGTCGTCGAGCCGGTGACCGCGATCGCCGCGTTCTGGACGAGCTCCTGCGTGAGGTCGGCGATGCCGTTGTAGTCGGTGTACGCCTGGTACGCCTCGAGCATCGCGAACTCGGGGCTGTGCGTCGAGTCGGCGCCCTCGTTGCGGAAGTTGCGGTTGATCTCGAAGACCCGCTCGATGCCGCCGACGACGGCCCGCTTGAGGTAGAGCTCCGGGGCGATGCGCAGGTAGAGGTCGGCGTCGAACGCGTTCGAGTGCGTGATGAAGGGGCGAGCGGATGCGCCGCCCGGCTGCACCTGCAGCATCGGGGTCTCGACCTCGAGGAAGCCGTGCTTCGCGAACGTCTCGCGCAGGCTCGCGTTGACCTTTGCGCGCGCGACCACGGTCTCGCGCGCACGCTCGCGCACGATGAGGTCGAGATACCGACTGCGAACGCGGCTCTCTTCGCTGAGCTCGCGGTACATGTTCGGCAGAGGCAGGATCGCCTTCGAGGCGATCGCCCACTCCGAGACCATGATCGACAGCTCGCCGCGGCGACTCGAGACGACCTCGCCCTTGACGAAGACGTGGTCGCCGAGGTCGACGAGCTCCTTCCACCGCTGGAGCGACTCCTCGCCCACGACCGCGAGCGACACCATCGCCTGGATGCGGCTGCCGTCACCGGCCTGCAGCGATGCGAAGCACAGCTTGCCGGTGTTGCGGCTGAAGACGACGCGACCCGAGACCGCCGCGATCACCCCGGTCTCGGCGCCGGCCTCGAGGTCGCCGAAGCGCTTGCGCAGGTCGGGGATCGTGTCGGTGATCGGCACGGCCACCGGGTAGGCGCCGCCCGCGGCATCCGCACGCTCCGCGATCAGTCGCTCGCGCTTGCCCAGCCGGACGGCCTTCTGTTCGAAGACCTCTTCTTCGGTCGGCTCGGCGGGCGCGTCGTTCTGCGCGTTGGCGTCGGTCATGGGGGCTCCTCAGAAGGCGGACCCTCAAGTCTATCGACGGCCTCCTGCACGCCCGATGCGGGCGAATCACACGGATGTGACTTCCCGTCGGAAGTGGGCTATGGTCTCGGGCAATCGCCAACTGTGATAGGGGAAGCGAGGACGACATGGCGAAGCAGCAGCAGAAGAAGCCCGCGAAGATGTCGCTCAAGGAGAAGCGCGAACAGAAGCGGGCGAAGGCCCAGGAGGGCATGGTCCGGGTTCGCAAGGGCTCGTAGCCGCAGCGGACCGAGCGGGCGCAACGGCGCGCTCGACTCCCGCGCCCAGCTGCTCGCGACGCGCGCGGCTGGGCGCGGCGAGCGCGCCGAACGCTCAGTGGATGTAGATCTCGGCGTTGTCGACGAACCGGTGACCGGCCACGGTCGCCGCGATCAACGCGATCGCGCGACCCTCGTGTCCTTCGTCGACGGGGAGGAACGAGTCGGGATCCACCACGCTCAAGTACTCGAGCGTGATGCGCGGCTCCCCCATGAGGGCGGACTGCGCGGCGGCGATGCAGGCATCCACACCGCGATCGGCGTTGGAGGCCGCGGCGTCGAGCGCCCGCGGCAGCTTGGCGGCCGCCGCGAGGTCGGCGTCGTCGAGCATGCCGACGCGGGTCGACACGGGAAGGCCGTCATCGCCGCGGACCGTATCGACTTCGACGACCTCGACGTCGAAGAAGAGGTCGCGGATCATGCGCTTGACGAGGAACACCCGCTGGCGGTCGCGCAGACCGTACACCGCGATGTCGGGTCGCACGAGGTTGAGCAGCTTGGCCTCGACCGTCAGGAGGCCATCGAAGTAGAAAGGTCGCGAACGCCCCTCGTATCGGAGCCCGAGGTCGCCGGCGCCCACCTTCGTCGCCGAGCCCGGCGGCAGCAGCTCGTCTCGCGTCGGCGCGAAGACGACGTCGACGCCGAGCGAGTGCAGGAGCGCTTCGTCCTCATCGGGCGTGCGCGGGTACCCCTCGAACTCGGCGACCGTCGCGAACCGCAGCGGGTTGACGAAGATCGAGACGACGACGATGTCGGCGGACTCGCGTGCCGTGTGGACGAGGTCGATGTGGCCGTCGTGCAGGGAGCCGATGGTCGAGACGAGCGCGACACGGGCCCCTTCGCCGGCTGCGGCTCTGGCCTGGGCCAGTCGGGTGCGCAGTCCGTCGATGGTCGTGATCATCCGTCGATGCTATCGGCGGGTCCGCCCGCAAGACCGCCACCGGCGAGCCCCGTGTCGGCGGCCGCCCCGTCCGAGAGGGCGTGGTCGATCGTCGAGTGCACGAGTGTGCGGAGGTACGACCCGGGGTCGGAGACCCCGGCCTCCGAGAGCAGCGACATCGACTGCGCGACGATCGAGCGCGAGAATGCCGTCGCCGTCGCGATCGCCTCGCCATAGGCGGCGCGATCGGACTCGGCGATCACGACCGGCTCGCACCCGAGCTCGACCGCGAGCGCCTGCGCGATGGGCAGCACGGGCACCGGCGCGGTCACGGCCGCGTACGCGCCCGAGAGCTGGCGCAGGTCCATCGATGTCCCGGTGAAGGCGATGGCCGGATGCAGCGCGAGCGGTATCGCTCCCTGGGCGACCGCGGGCGCGAGGACGTCGGTGCCGAACGCGGGGTCCGTGTGCAGCACGAGCTGCCCAGGCTGCCACGCGCCGACATCGGCGAGGCCGCTCACGAGGTCGGGAAGCTGGTCGTGCGGCACCGCCACCACGACGAGTTCCGCGCGGCGCGCGACCTCGACGGCGTCAAGCACCGGCAGCCCGGGGAACAGCGCCTCGACCCGCTCGGGGTCGGAGCCCTTCGTGATGCCGACGAGGGCGTGTCCGGCACCGGCGAGTGCGGCGGCGAGCACGGGACCGACACGTCCCGCACCGATCACGCCGACCCCGAGGCGTCCGTCGCGTGTCATGGGCGCTCTCCGTCGGCCGGCGGGGGTGCGGGGATGTCGGGGGTGTCCGGTGCAGCCGGAGCCTGAGGTGCGGGCGGCGCCTCTGGCGCGGGCCGCGCTCCGGACGCGGATGCGGCGTCGGGAACCGGCTGCGCTCCGGACGCGGCGTCGGGAACCGGCGAAGCTGCGCCTCCGGCCGGAGGAACGACCTCGGACTGCGGGCTGGGCTGCAGCGGAGCATCCGTCGCGCTCCCGCCGGCTGCAACGGCACCGGCGTCGGCCTCCGCCGCGGCTGCCTCGGCCCACCGGTGTGTACGGTCCACCACGGCGGCGTGCACCGCCGCGCGGGCGACGTCGTCGAAGAGCTCGAGGGCTCGGTCGCGGTCGACCGCTGCGACCGACGCGTAGACGGGTCCGCTCACGACGTGCGCGCGGACGGATGCCACGCGCAGCGCGCGGTCGACGGGACCTTGGTTCAGGCCGAAGCTCTGCATGCGGGCGAGCGGCACGAGCGCGAGCTTGCGCCAGATGAGCCCCCGCCGCAAGAGCAGCAGGTCGTCGGTGAGGCGGAAGCCGTTCCGTCGCCACGACAACGGTCGGATGATCCACGCGCGCTTGGGCGTCGTCGTGAACGAGTCCTCCTCGGTCGGCCCACTGATGCCCTCGCGCACGATGAGGGCCCATTCGTCCTCGCCGACGGTCGGCTGCAGCAGGCGCAGCACGCGCTCGACGTCGAGGGCGGTGCCCACGGGCAGCGCCGTCGTGAACTGGTCCGTGCTGCCCTCGCTCGCACTGCGGCCCGAAAGACGGTTGATGCGGATCTTCCACCAGCCGAACGGCCGCCACAGGATCGGCTGCTCGACTTCGACGGCGTGGACGCGTCCGGGCGGGACGATCTCCGTGATCGTGGTGAGGAGGCCGAACGTGATGCGCACTCCATCGGGCGTCGGGGCGATCGAGTAGCGCAGCGAACGGAAGATCGTGCGCACCCACAGCGCGCCGAGACCGATGAGCGCGGGCACGTACGCGAAGAGAACCCACGCGATGCCGAACGACGCCGCGACGGCGACCGCGATGAGCGCGATGATGAACGCGACCGTCGACATGCTCACGACCTGCGACAGGATGATGCGTCCGACGGGGATGCTGACGACCGACTCGGGCTCGGCGACCGGAGCCTCATCGCCCTCGATGAGCCCGGTGATCCCACGGCTCACCGTCTCGGAGAGGGCATGCGCACGTGAGCGCGGACCCGTCGGTCCGGCGCCGCCCGGCCCGGCATCCGTCAGTCGTCGGCCCGACGCGAGCCTCAGGATGTCGGCTCGCACCGCCTCGGCGTTCGCGGTCGACAGGTATTCGAGCTTCACGTTCGCGTCGGTGCCGGCGCCGACGACCTCGAGCTTCGCCATGCCGAGCAGCCGCGCGATCATCGGCCGCACGAGGTTCACCCCCTGCACGCGGTCGAGCGGCGCGCGGCGCTGCGTGCGGAAGAGCACCCCGCTGCGCACCTCGACGTCGTCCTCGGTGATGCGGAACGTGTGGAACCGCCACGAGAGGTAGAACAGCACGACGAGCAGGATGAGCACGACGAGCACGACGACGCCCGCGAGGAAGTACAGGTTGTTCGCGACGATCCAGTCGATCGGGTCGCCCGTGTCCCAGTCCTCGATCTCGACGTCAGGCGCGAACCACGGCAGGAAGAGGAACACCAGTCGATCGCGCAGGTTCGCGACGATGACGCCGATCACGACGAGCAGGAAGATGCCGCCGCGCAGCAGCGGAGTGAGCGGATGCAGCCGGTGCCAGTCGCCGTCGCTGAGCGGCGACCGAACGGGGCCTGCGACGACCGGTCCGCCCGTGAAGGCCTGCGGTTCGGTCATAGCCCCGTGCGCCGGCTCTCGGCGACCTGGATGAGGTGGTCGCGCAGCGTCTCGGCGGTCGCCTGTTCGAGTCCGGGGATCGTGACGCCAGTCGTCGCCGCGGCCGTCACGAACTTGAGCTGCGCGATGCCGAAGCCGCGGTCGAGCGGCCCGTGCGTGATGTCGACGAGCTGCATACGGCCGTACGGCACCGCGACGAAGCGCTGCCACAGGATGCCGCGGCGGAAGACGAGGTCGTCGTCGCGCAGCTGGTAGCCGATCGCGCGCGCCTGGCGCGGCATGATCGCGAGCGTCCACGCGAGGATCACCGTGAGGATGCCGCCGGGGATCCACGCCCACACCTGGTGCATCAGGAGCGTCAGAACGAGGGTCGCCGCGATCACGATCAGCAGGAAGGACCCGGTCGAGATGAGCTGCACCCACACGTACTTCGGCGAGATCTGGTGCCACGTGCCGCTTTCGAGCACGAGGCGGTTCTCGGACCTGGGCTCGATCAGTCGCCCGAACGTACCGTGATCGAGAGTCTCGTCAATGGTGGTGGGCTTCGAGTCCGGGGTCTTCGCCTCCGGGCTGTTCGTCATCGTCGTCCTTCCGGATGATGCACAGGTGCTCGGCGACAAGGCCGGCCCCGATCAGCAGAGCGCCCGCGGCGGCGGTCGCGAGGATCGTGCCCATCGAGCCTAGCGATGGCGTGACCGGTCGCGTGACGAGGAAAAGCGCCAGACCGACGCCGATGCCCCCGACCGCCGCGCCGACGATGCTCGACGCCTTCGCGAGCATCGCGATGCGCACCGCGCGGAACGGGTTCACCGGCTGGCCGGACTTGCCGTGGATCGCACGCCGGATCGGCACGGCGAGCGCGACGACGACCGCACCGAGCAGCACCAGGAGGATCGGCAGCGTCACCGCGGGCGTGAAAGTCGGGCGCCCCGTGGCCGTCAGCACCTGGTCGATGAGGAAGCCGACGCCGATGCCGATGACCGCGGCCACGACGAGCATGCCGGCGCTCGTGCGCTTCACGAGCCTTCCCCCGTTCGCAGATGCTCGAGGAGCACGTCGACGCGACCGACGCCGGGCAACTCGGCATCCGGATCGATCGCGAGCCACGGCGCGAGCACGAACTCACGCTCGGCCGCGCGCGGGTGCGGCAGCGTCAGAGTGGGGTTCGCCGACTGCACGTCCGCGTACGAGATGAGGTCGAGATCGAGGGTGCGGTCGCCCCAGCGCTCGCGGCGCTCGCGTCCGTGCCGCGCCTCGATGCGGTGCAGGTACTCGAGCAGCACCGACGGCGCGAGCCGCGTCGTGACGATCGCGACCGAGTTGAGGTAGGCAGGGGCCTGCTCATCGGGGCCTTCGGGCTTGACGGCGACCGACTCGATCGGCGTCGCCACGCGCACCTCGGCGACGAGCGGCAGCCTCGCGAGGTCCTTCACCGCCGCCTCGAGCGTCGCCTTCCGGTCGCCGAGGTTGGCGCCGAGCGCGACGACAGCCTCAACCCACGGGCGGTCGTGCCGTGCGGGCACGTCGCCCTGCGGTCCGTCGGCGAGTCGGCGGCTCACAGCGCAACCCCTCTGTCTCCGGCGGGCGAATCGGATGCCGCGCCCTTCACGCGCCGGATGGTGACGGCCACATCCGCGAAGGTCAGCGGGATCGGAGCATCCGGCTTGTGCACCGTCACCTCGGCCGACCGCACCGGGGCGGGCTCGAGCAGCGCGTCGGCGATGCGCGCCGCGAGCGTCTCGATCAGGTCGACCGGCTCGCCCTCGACGATCGCGGCCACGCGCTCCGCGAGCTCTCCGTAGTGGACGGTGTCGGCGACGTCGTCGCTGCGCGCTGCGGGGCGCGTGTCGACGCCGACGGCGAAGTCGATCACGAACCACTGACCATCGCGACGCTCATCGGGGTAGACGCCGTGACGGCCGAAGACGCGCAGACCCGTCAGGCGGATCTCGTCGAGACCTTCCACCGGTCCTCTCCCCTCCATGCTTCGGCGATCCGCAGCGCATCCTTGGTCGCACCGACATCGTGCACGCGCACCGCCCACACTCCGGCCTGGGCCGCGAGCACGCTCGTGACGGCGGTCGCGAGGTCGCGGCGGTGCTCGGAGACGGTGTCGCCGCCAGGCTCGTCGGGCCCGAGCGTCTCGGCGAGGAACCGCTTGCGGCTCGTGCCCACGAGCACGCGCGGGCCGACCCCGATGATGCGGTCGAGTCCGCGCAGCACGTCCCAGTTCTGGTCGCCCTGCTTGCCGAAGCCGATGCCCGGATCGATGATCATGCGTGCCGGCGGGATGCCCGCCTTCGCGGCGGCCTGGATGCGCGCGACGAGCTCGTCGATGACCTCGCGGATGACGTCGTCGTAGCGCGCGTTCGCATACATGTCGGCGGATGCCCCGCGCCAGTGCTGCAGCACGATATCGGCTCCTGTGCCGGCGACCGCGGGGAGCATCTCGGGGTCGGCGAGACCGCCCGACACGTCGTTCACGATGCGGGCGCCCGCCTCGACGGCGGCGAGCGCGGTCGACGCGTTCATCGTGTCGACGCTCACGGTGATGCCCGCGGCCGCGAGGGCCTCGATCACCGGGAGGACTCGTGCACGTTCCACCTCAGGCGACACGCGCTCCGCACCGGGCCGCGTGGACTCGCCCCCGATGTCGACGATGGCGGCTCCCTGTGCGCACAGCGCCAGACCGTGCGCGATCGCCCGCTCGGTGTCGTCATACCGGCCGCCGTCGCTGAAGGAGTCGGGGGTCACGTTGACGATCCCCATGATGAGCGTCATTCGCGCCCCGCGGTGGTCATGAGGGTGATGAGCTCGGCCCGCGCGACGGGCTCGGTGAACTCGCCGCGCGCCGCGATCGTCACGGTCGACGCCTCGCGCTGGCGCTCACCGCGCATGGTCACGCATCCGTGCGTCGCCTCGAGCACGACGAGGACACCGCGCGCCTCGAGCGACTCGGAGATGGTGTCGGCGATCTGCTCGCCGAGGCGCTCCTGCACCTGCGGACGCGCGGCGAGGATCTCGACGACCTTCGCGAGCGCGCCGAGCCCGACGACCTTGTCGCCCGGCAGGTATGCGACATGCGCCTTGCCGCGGAACAGCAGCAGATGATGCTCGCACACGGAGCGGAACTGGATGTCGCGAAGCATCACCGCGCCGGACGGCTGGGTCTCTGGCGCCGGCCCGTGCGCGATCGAGATCGTATGGGCGAGAGGCTCCGCCGGATCGGCCTGGACGCCCGCGAAGAACTCCGCGTAGGCGTCGGCGACGCGTCCGGGTGTCAGGCGCAGGCCCGGACGGTCCGGGTCCTCGCCGATCGCGTCGAGGATCTCGCGGATCGCCGCGGCGACGCGCTCACGGTCGACAGCCATGCCGACGACCCTACGCGGTCGCGGGACGCGCCTGCCCGGTCGGGCGGCGGCGCGGCTTCTTCTCGGGCGTGCCCTGCTCGGCCTCGACGCTGGCCGCCACGCCCGCGGGCTCCTCTCGTCGCGGGATCTCGACGGGGGGCAGAGCCGAGACCGGCCGCCGGGCGCTCGAGAGCCACTGCGGGCGTGGCGGGAGCTTCTTGACATCCTTGAAGATGTCGGCGAGCTCGATGTGGTCGAGAGTCTCCTTCTCGAGCAGCGCGAGCGCGAGCCGGTCGAGGATCTCGCGGTTCGCGTTGAGCACCTCGTACGCCTCGTCGTGTGCCTGCTCGATGAGCGCGCGCACCTCCTGGTCGACGCGCTCGGCGACGCTCTCGGAGTACTCGCGGCCGTGGCCCATGTCGCGGCCGAGGAACATCTCGCCGGAGGCGGAGCCGAGCTTGACCGGCCCGACTTCGGTGGTCATGCCGTACTCGGTCACCATCTTGCGGGCGATGTTCGTCGCCTTCTCGATGTCGTTCGAAGCGCCCGTGGTCGGGTCGTGGAACACGATCTCCTCGGCGACACGGCCACCCATCGCGTACGTCAGCTGGTCCTGAAGCTCGTTTCGCGTGACGGAGTACTTGTCGTCGAGCGGCAGCACCATCGTGTAGCCGAGGGCCTTGCCGCGCGGAAGGATCGTGACCTTCGTGACGGGGTCGGTGTGGTTCATCGCCGCCGCCGCGAGCGCGTGACCGCCCTCGTGGTAGGCCGTGATGAGCTTCTCCTTGTCCTTCATCACCCGCGTGCGCCGCTGCGGCCCCGCGATGACGCGGTCGATCGCCTCGTCGAGCGCACGGTTGTCGATCAGCTGCGCGTTCGAGCGGGCCGTGAGCAGAGCCGCCTCGTTGAGGACGTTCGCGAGGTCGGCGCCTGTGAAGCCCGGGGTCTTGCGCGCGACGACCTCGAGGTCGACGCCGTCTGCGAGGGGCTTGCCGCGGCCGTGCACCTCGAGGATCTTCTTGCGGCCCTGGAGGTCGGGCGCGTCGACGCCGATCTGCCGGTCGAAGCGGCCCGGACGCAGGAGCGCGGGGTCGAGGATGTCGGGGCGGTTGGTCGCCGCGATGACGATGACATTCGCCTTGGGGTCGAAGCCGTCCATCTCGACGAGCATCTGGTTCAGCGTCTGCTCGCGCTCGTCGTGCCCGCCGCCGAGGCCCGCGCCGCGGTGGCGCCCCACGGCGTCGATCTCGTCGATGAAGATGATGGCCGGCGCGTTGTCCTTCGCCTGGTTGAACAGGTCGCGCACGCGGCTCGCGCCGACGCCGACGAACATCTCGACGAAGTCGGAACCGGAGATCGAATAGAACGGCACGCCCGCCTCGCCCGCGACCGCGCGCGCGAGGAGCGTCTTGCCTGTGCCGGGAGGGCCGTACAGCAGCACGCCCTTGGGGATGCGCGCGCCGACCGCCTGGAAGCGCGCCGGGTCCTTCAGGAAGTCCTTGATCTCCTGCAGCTCCTCGATCGCCTCGTCGGCACCTGCGACGTCGGCGAACGTGACCTGCGGCATCTCCTTCGTCACGAGCTTCGCGCGCGACTTGCCGAACTGCATGACCTTGCTGCCGCCGCCCTGCGCGGACGAGAGCAGGAACCAGAACAGCACGCCCAGCAGCAGGAGCGGGAGCATGAGCGACAGGAATCCGTCGAACCACGTCGGGCGCGGCACCGCGTCGTTGAAGCCGTCTTCGGGAGCGGCGGCGTCGATCGCCTGCACGACCTCGTCGGCGCGCGCCGACACGTAGTAGAACTGCACCTCGGTCGCGCCCTCGTAGGGCTTGGACAGCGTCATGTCGACGCGCTGGTCCCCGTCGGTGTTGAGCACCTCGGTCACGGTGTCGCCCTTGAGCAGCTCGAGCCCCTCCTGGGTCGAGATCTGCTTGGCCCCGCCGAGAGTCGAGATCAGCGAGAAACCGACGATGAGGAAGACCCCGATCAGCAGAACATAGAAGAGCGGGTTGCGTGTGATCTTCTTCACGTCCATCGTTCGGGCGCGGCCCGTTACCTTTCGTCGGCGATCCGCCGCCGGGTCGTCCGGATGCCTCGGCAACGGTGGAATTCAGGGTATCGCGGCGATGCTAGGCGCGGCCTGTGCATTCGCCCAGGGCTGAACGCCCGTTCGGGCCCGGGGCATCCGCTCACACCCCGTGTTCTGCGCGAGAAGATGCGGAGGAGACGCGCGTCAGGAGTAGACGTGCGGCGCCAGCACGGCGACATCGCGAAGGTTGCGGTACCGCTCCGCGTAGTCGAGGCCGTAGCCCACGACGAAGTCGTTCGGGATGTCGAAGCCCACGTACCGGCACTTCACCTCGACCTTCGCGGCATCCGGCTTGCGCAGCAGCGCGAACACCTCGATCGATTCCGCTCCGCGGGACTCGAAGTTCTCGAGCAGCCAGCTCAGCGTGAGGCCGGAGTCGATGATGTCCTCGACGATGAGCACGTGCTTGCCGGTGAGGTCGGTGTCGAGGTCTTTGCGGATCTGCACGACGCCGCTCGACTTCGTGCCCTTGCCGTACGACGACACCGCCATCCAGTCGATGGGCGCGACGCGCTTGAGTGCGCGCGAGAAGTCGGCCATGACCATGATCGCGCCCTTGAGCACGCCGACGAGCAGGAGGTCCTTGTCGGCGTAATCGGCATCGACCTGCGCCGCGATCTCCTTCAGCCTCTCGTGGATCTGCTCCTCGGTGACGAGGACTTGGGTGATGTCACTCTGAACTTCGGCGGCGCGCATGGCTCCGAGTCTAGAGTCGCCGGGGCGATCCCGAAGACCCTGTCGGGCGGTCGCCCCGGTCAATAGGCTGAGCGCGTGCCCGGGGGCACCGGAGCCCCCGCGGACCGATCCGGAGGTGGCTGCGATGGCTGGACTGGACGACATCCTCACGATGATCCCCATCGATCAACTCGCATCGAAGCTGGGGGTCGACCCGGACACGGCCGCGCAGGCCGTCGAGCAGGGCGGGGGCGCGATCCTCGCCGGACTGCAGAAGAACGCGCAGTCGCCCGACGGCGCGGCAGCGATCCAGAAGGCGCTCGGGAAGCACCAGGGCCTCGGCGACGCCGTCGACGTCGACAGCGTCGACACCCAGGACGGCGAGAAGATCCTCCAGCACGTGTTCGGCGAGAGGGAGCAGGCGGTCAAGAAGACCCTCACCGAGGCGCCGCAGACCGCGGGTATCGACTTCGGCAAGCTCCTGCCGATGCTCGCGCCCATCGTGATGGGCCTCCTCGCGAAGAAGCAGCAGCCGGCGGCCGAGCCGCAGGCGCAGGGGTCCTCCGGCGGCGGCATCGGCGACGTCATCGGCGGGCTGCTCGGCGGCGGAGGGCTGCAAGGCGGCGGCCTCGACATCGGCGGGCTGCTGGGCGGCCTTTTCGGCGGCGACAAGTAGAGGCGGATGCCTCACCGCCCGTGCGGACGGACGTCAGCGCCGCCCGTTCGCGGTGAAGACGATGCGTCCGCCGGCGCGGTGGGCGCGGCATCCGGGAAGGTCGATGGGCCCCTGACCCGACCAGTCCGTCACGAGGCGTGCGACCTCGACGGTCTGCGTGCGCGTGAGGCTCTCGCCGAACTCCGCCGCGACGACGTGACGGATGATGCGGTTCCGCAGCGCCGCGGGGTTCGCCGCGAGCGCCGCGACCGACACGGAGATGCCGGCCTCGGCGTGCTCGACGACGTCTTGGACGATCTCGTCGATCATGTCGGCGAATGCCTCGGCATCTTCGCGCAGCTGCTCGGCCGTGCGCGCGAGCGCCTCGGCGACCCCCGGCCCGAGCTCCTCCTCGAGGACGGGCAGCACCGTCTCGCGCACGCGCACGCGCACGAAGCGAGGGTCGAGATTGTGCGGGTCGTCCCATGGCTCGATGCCTTCCGCGGCGCAGGCGGCGCGGGTCGTCGCGCGGCGGACGCCGAGGAGCGGGCGGAGAAGCGCCACCCCGTTCGCGAGGGTCGAGACGGGCGCCATGCCCTGCAGGCTCGCCGCACCCGACCCGCGGGCGAGCCCGAGGAGGACGGTCTCGGCCTGGTCGTCGAGCGTGTGCGCGGTGAGGACGGCGGCGTCTCCGGCGGCGCGCGCTTCGGCGGCGAGCGCCTCGTACCGCGCGGCGCGGGCCGCCGCCTCGGGACCGTCACCCCGCGCCACCTCGACTCGGACGACGCGGGCGTCGAGCCCGAGGGCGCGCGCCTTGCCCGCGGCGGCGGTCGCGGCATCCGTCGACCCCTCCTGCAGTCCGTGGTCGACGATCACCGCCGTCGCCCGATGCCCGAGTCTCGGGGCCTCGAACGCCACGGCTGCGGCGAGCGCGAGAGAATCCGCCCCTCCTGAGAGCGCGACGACGACGGCGGAGCCCGGTGCGAGATCGCCGAGCGCCTGGCGCACCGCGCGGCGCACCTCCGCGACGGCGGGATGGAGGCCGGGTCGGTGTTCCACGGGCCCACCGTACCGCCGTGCGGAACTCCGGAGATTCGGGCTCTTCGACGCCGAATCGGGGCCGCTGGGGCGTCGAACGGCCGAAAACTCCGGAGTTCTGCACGCGCGACGCCCGCGACTAGGCTTGTCCGCGGCATTCCCGCAGTCTTCAGAAGGAGCACCACATGGGCGCTTACGACGCCGTCATCGAGATCCCGCGCGGCAGCCGCGTGAAGTACGAGGTCGACCACGGCACGGGCCGCGTCTTCCTCGACCGGGTGCTCTTCACCCCGATGGGCTACCCCGCGAACTACGGCTTCTTCGAAGACACGCTCGGCGAGGACGGCGACCCGCTCGACGTGCTGCTGCTGCTCGATCGCGACCTGTACCCCGGCATCCTCGCGAAGGTGCGCCCGGTCGGCGTGCTCAAGATGAGCGATGAGGCCGGCGGCGACGACAAGGTCGTCGCGGTGCTCGCGAAGGACCCGCGGTGGGACCACATCCAAGACGTCGACGACATCGACGAGTGGACCAAGTCCGAGATCGGCCACTTCTTCGAGCACTACAAGGACCTCGAGCCCGGCAAGTGGGTCAAGGTCGAGCAGTGGGCGAACGCCGCCGAGGCCGAGCGGCTCGTGTCGGAGGCGTTCGACCGCTTCCACGAGAACGAGGGCCAGACCGCGACGCAGGGTGCGGGCGAGGCGCCGAAGACGATCTGACCGACCTCGCCAGGAGGGCCGACTATGTCGCCTCCGGGTCGGGGCCCCATGCGGTGCGCCCGCTGGCCTATGCCTCGACGACTCCGGCGTGCGGTCAGACCGAGATGCCTCGCGCCGCCATGAATCCGACCGGGTTCACCGGCGAGCCGTTGACGTACGTCTCGAAGTGGAGGTGGCAGCCGAACGAGTTGCCGGTGTTGCCTTCGCCTGCGATGAGCTGGCCGGCGTTGACCCACTGGCCGTAGCGCACGTAGATGTGACCCGTCGCGATGTGACCGTAGCCCGTGCCGATGCCCCCGCCGTGGTCGATCTTGATGTAGTTGCCGTAGCCGCCGTTGTAGCCGGCGTACACGACACGCCCGGATGACGCGGCGAAGATGCCCGAATAGCAGCCCGCGGCAAGGTCGACACCATAGTGAAAGCCAGACGAGCAGTAGCTGTTGCCGCACTGTACGGTGCGGGCGCCGTATCCCGAGCTGCGCCATCCGGACGACGGGCGTGCCCAGCCGGAGCCGACGACGGCACCGCCGCCCCCGCCGCCACCGCCACCGCCGCCACCGCCGCCGCCACCACCGTTCGACGCGGCCTGCTCGCGGGCACGACGCTCCGCCTCTTCACGAGCTCGGCGCTCGCGCTCCTCACGCGCCTTGCGCTCGGCCTCGACTCCGGCCTTGTATCCGGCGAGCGTCTTCGCGGTGTTGTCCTTGAGCGCGGCGAGCTGCGCGTCGAGCTCGACCTTTCGGGACTGCTGCTCGGCGAGCGCGGCCTCTGCGGCATCCGCTGCCTGCTGGGCCTCGATCATCTTCTGCTCGGCGATCTTCTGCAGCCGGTCGCGCTCGTCGCGCGCGACCGCGGCCTGGTCGCTCAGGCTCTGCGCGGAGTCGCGCGCCGTGATCGCGTCGGCGTACACTGCTTGGTTGCGCTCGAGGAGCTTGTCCATCGTGCCGAGCCGCGCGAGCAGGTCGTCGGCGGTCGCAGCGGAGCCCGAGAAGAAGAGCTCGAGCGACGTGTCGTCGCCGCCCTTGCGGTACAGCTGCGCGGCGACGCGTCCTGCTTTGGCTGCCGCCTCGTCGGCTTTCGCGGCCTCGGCGTCGGCCTGCTCCTGCAGCTGCTCGGCGTAGAGAGCGGCCTCGAAGTACGCCTGCTGCGCCTCGTAGAACTCGTCGGATGTGCGCTTGGCCTCAGCCTGCGTGCGCGCCACTTCGTTCTCGAGGTTGCGGATGAGGCCCTCGATCTTGGCGACCTCGGCTGCCTTGGCGGCTTCGTTCGCGCGCGCCTTCTCGACCTCTTCCCACGTGGGGTACTGCGCCGCGAAGGCGGCGGGCGCAGCAGAGAATGCACCGCCGATCGATCCCAGCGCTATGACGCCGAGGGCCCCGAGGCCGAGCATGCCGCGCCGCGACACGGACGCGGGCCAGAGCAGGCTGCGCTCACGCGGCGTGGGCGCACAGCCGCAGTCGTCGTACGCCTCCTCGGTCCGCACGCGCACCCCTCCTTGCGGTCGTCGACGCACATCACACTAGCAACATCAGTCACACGCGCAACAGGCAGGACCACACTGTGCCTCCCATATTGCGCCCAGAGCAGCGAGAACGCATCAGTCTCCTTGCGGCGGGTCGGTTTCCGAGCCCCGAGCGCGGGCTCCTCGATTTGGCGGATCGCCGGTCACCTGCGTATGCTGGATCGTCGGTAAGCGTGAGCCCCCGGGTTCACCCGGCCCCATCGTTTAGCGGCCTAGGACGCCGCCCTTTCACGGCGGTAGCACGGGTTCGAATCCCGTTGGGGTCACTCAGCCCAAACCCACAACTGAACAAGCATGGCCCTGTAGCGCAGTTGGTTAGCGTGCCGCCCTGTCACGGCGGAGGTCGCGGGTTCAAGTCCCGTCAGGGTCGCTCCGAGCGACGGGCCCTTTTCTCGAAGAGGGCCTTTCGTCTAGGACGTGGCATCGCGTCGAGCAATCGAAACGGATGCCGCGCGGCTCTGTAGCTCAGTTGGTAGAGCGTTCGACTGAAAATCGAAAGGTCACCGGATCGATGCCGGTCGGAGCCACAAGGGTGACCGTTACATCACCCCAGAAACCCCCGCGTAGCTTCTACATCGCGGGGGTTTCGTGTTCCTCGACGCTGCCTGCGCACCCGAGGCTCGCTCCTGTTCACTGCGCGACCGGCGTGGGCGGCTCCGCGTCTGCCCTGCAGACGGCCGAAGTCCAGCGCGAGTGACGTCCGCGCGCGTTGACACCGCGCCCGCGCCTCTGCGAGCGTGAAGTCGACCGAGGCGAAGGAGCACGGGACGTGACGCAGGCGAACGAGAGCTTCCCCGATCTCGACATCGGCACGGTGATCGACATCGAGATCGTGAGCATCACGGATGCCACCGGCGCCCCGCCCTCGGTCGCGCCGACGCCCGGCCGGCTGCCGGGTGAGCGCGTCGAGAACCCCTTCCCCGCCCCGAAGCTCGAGGACGTGCTGTCCGCACTGCGCGCCGGCGAGACCACCGTGCACGCGACGGGGCCCCACCGCGGCATAGCGATCGTCGGACCGCACCAGGTCGAGCTCGAGCTCTATCCCGCCGAGACGCACGCCGGCACCGGGACGGTGACCGAGAACTTCACGGTGACCCAGATCGACTCCGGGTCGCTGTCCCTCGCGCCGGTGGGCGACGATGGCGACTGAGCAGGAGCCGCGGCCGCCCGAGCGCCCGGCGGGCCCCGCGCTCATGCACCTGTTCGAGCAGGAGCTCGCCGCCGCCGACACCGCCCGCGAGGCGTTGCAGGCGCGGGCGAGCACCGTCATCACGACCTCCGTCGCGCTCGCCACCCTGTTCCTCGCGTTCGGCGGTCTCGTGCAGGGGCCGGAGGACCCGCTGCCTTCCGTCGCGCTCGCGCTGCTCGTCGCGGCCGCAGCGACTCTGCTCGCGAGCAGCCTGACCGCATTCCGGCTGCAGGCGTTCCGCCGCCTTCCGAGGCTGAGCGATGAGACGCTCACGCTGTACACGCACCCCGAGCTGCCCGCCGCGAGCGCGCTCGATCTCGAGACGCGCATCCTGCCGACGCTCGCGGTGCGCATCCGCTCCGCGAGGGAACTCAACGAACGTCTCCATGCGCTCCTGCTGCGCGCGCTCGCCCTCGAAGTCGCCGGGGTCGTGCTCGCGGCGACAGGTGCGGTGGTTCTCCTCGCCGTGGCGACGGATGCCGCATCCGCCGCCTGGCCGCTCATCGCGGGCCTCGTCGTGTCGGCGGCGGTCGTGTTCGCGGTGCTCGTATGGAGAGGGAGGCCGCTCGCGGCGCCGTGAGCGAAGGCGCAGACGAACCCCTCCCGCTGGGAGAGTCGGCTCTCCTCCGGACGGCTCCTCAACACGTAGCCTTTCGAGAGGATCTACCGAGCGTTCGATGACTCGAGCACGTCGACGCGGACTTGAGAGGACCGACGATGTTCACGCTGGATGCGCCCTGGGAGGGCAAGCTCTTCTCCGACGGCTGGGTGAGCGGCGGCGGCGCGCCGCTGGAGGTGCGCTCCCCCGGTTCAGGTGCCGTCTTCACGAGGGTGGGCGGCGCGACCCCCGAAGATGTGGACCGCGCCGTGACCCGCGCGACGGCGGCGCAGAAGGCGTGGGCGTCCCAGCCGTACACGGCCAGGGTCGCGGTTCTGCTCAAGGCGGCGCAGCTGCTGCGGGAGAACCCCGCGCGCCTGCACGAGGTGCTGGTCGCGGAGTCGGGCTCGACACAGGGCAAGGCCGGCTTCGAGACCATGCTGGTCACGACCGAGCTGGAGGAGTCGGCCGCACTGGCATCGCACCCGTACGGTGAGGTGCTCCGGTCGATGAAGCCCCGCTTCTCCGTGGCGAAGCGAGTCCCGGTCGGCGTCGTCGGTGTGATCTCGCCGTTCAACTTCCCCGGGATCCTCTCGATGCGCTCGGTGGCTCCCGCACTTGCGCTGGGCAACGCCGTGATCCTCAAGCCGGACCCGCGCACTCCCGTCTCCGGCGGGCTGGCGCTGGCCGCCCTGCTGTCGGAAGCCGGGCTGCCCGACGGTGTGCTGCACGTCCTGCCGGGCGGGGCCGATGTGGGGAATGCGATCGTCACGCATCCGGGAATCCCGACGCTCTCGTTCACCGGCTCCACGGCGGCAGGGCGGAAGATCGCGGAAGTCGCGGGTCCGCTGCTGAAGAAGGTGCATCTCGAGCTGGGCGGGAACAACGCCATGCTCGTGCTGCCCGACGCCGACGTGGAGCGGGCGGCATCCGTTGCCGCGTGGGGATCATTCCTGCACCAGGGGCAGATCTGCATGACGACCGGCCGGCATCTCGTCCACCGATCGATCGCGGACGAGTACGTCCGCCTGCTGGCGGAGAAGGCGAAGCGCCTCCCGGTCGGGGACGGTGCGGACCCGGGCAATGCCCTCGGGCCGCTCATCGACGACCGGCAGCTGCAGCATGTGGTCGACGTGGTGGAGACAGCGGTGTCGCAGGGCGCGACGATCGCAGCGGGCGGCACCCACGAAGGGCCGTTCTACGCTCCCACGGTGCTCACCGACGTCACGGTCGACAACCGGGCCTGGACCGAGGAGATCTTCGGTCCGGTGGCGCCCGTCATGGTCTACGACGACGTCGATGAGGCGATCGACATCATCAACGCCTCCGAGTACGGGCTGTCGGTGTCGATCCTCACCGGAGACGCGTATCGGGCCTTCGAGCTGGCCGACCGGATCGAGTCCGGGGCCATCCACATCAACGACGCCACCGTCGACGACGAAGCCCCGATCCCGTTCGGCGGGACCAAGGCCTCCGGGGTCGGCGGACGCTTCGGCGGGCCCCACGCGAATCTGGACACCTTCACGGAGATCCGCTGGATCACCGTCCAGTCGGAGATCGAGGCCTACCCGTTCTGACGGTCGACACCGCGATCGCCCGCGGATCAGCGTGGTCGTCGTGATCGCTCAACGCGCGTTCGCCGGGGGGACCGTCCTGCGCATCACGGTCTTGCTCTTGCCGATGTGACGCTCGAACGTGAATCCCGCCTTCTCGAACATCGCCCGCGTGCCGTTGTGGAGGAACGACGCCGACGTCTTCTTGCCGGGCACGAGCTCGTTCGGGAACGAGACGACCTCGCCTCCGCCGGCCAGCGCGATGAGCTCGAGCGCGCCGTCGAGGGCCTCTCGTGCGACGCCCGAGCGCCGGTGGTCGCGGTCGACGAAGAAGCACGTGATGCGCCACGGCGCCGGGTGCGCCTCGCCCGCGTCGTACTGCGTGCGGTGGTAGATGCGCGGCAGCTGCTCAGGGCTGCCGTATTCACACCACGCGATCGCCCGATCCCCGTCGAACACGAGGGCGGCGTGCGCGACCCCCTCCTCGACGAGACGCCGTTTGAACTCCGGGTTCCTGTGCTCGGCCCGGGTGGTGGTCTCGGTGTCGTCGTGGAAGTACGTGCAATAGCAGCCGCCCCACACGCCGTTGTGCTTCTCGGCGAGCGCGAGCCACGCCGGGAAGGTCTCGGGCGTGAGCGGCTTGATCACATGACGGCCATCACCCATGGCGCACTCCTCGCGTCGGTGCGGCAAGTGTTGCGCGGGGGTCGGACATCGAGGAGGTCAGATGTCGCTGAAGTCGTTCATCGGCGCGCTGATCCGGCTGACGACGTCGTCCTCCACGGCGAGCTCGACGAAGAGGATGCCGATCTCGCCCGTGACGAGTGACGTCGTGCCGGGCACCTCGTGACGACCGAGCTGCAGGTGGTCGGCGATGCCGTCCTGGTCCTCGTCCCAGAGGTCCACGGCGCCGGCGGCGACGGCATCCGCCCGTGTCGAACCCACCGCGATCCCCTCGGCCGTTCGGAACGGCACTCCGTCGATCTCCGGCGCGCTCACGGTGATCCACACCTGGGACTGATCCTCCACAGACATGAGGACACGCACCTCGGGCCATTCGTATTCGACCAGCCCACGGTCGTACCACCCGTCGAGCTCGACCGCCGGGGGCGCGTGCCCGGTGATCTCTTCGAGCGCCGCGAGGATCCCCGGCCCGTCGTCCAGGGAGATCGTCTCGGTCACATCGTCGTGCGTGTACGCGAAAGCCTCCACGGACAGGACGACCTCTCGTGCAGGCGACGGCTGCGCCGGGGTCGACGCGGTCGGCGCGAACGGCGCCACGGGTCGGGCTCGCATCCGGGTGAGGGCCTCTCATGATCGCCGACTCGCGCACGCGGGTGGGCGATCGGGTGCTTCGCGGACAGGACTGCTGCCCCGACCATTCTCACAGGGACACGCCGGCGCCCGACGTTCCATCCACAGGGGCTCCGGCGTCTCCAGGCAGAATGGCCGCATGCCCCGCTTCTTCCGGGCCGTGCTCCGGTACCCCGTGATCTTCGTCACGATCGTCGTGCTCGTGGGTGTGCTCGTGCTCGAGGCGGCGGGTGCGACGAGCACCTCGAAGTGGATCTCGATCGTCTACGTGGCTGCGATCATCGCCTGGACGCTGGTCGGCATGGTGCGCGACGTGCTGCGCGGGCATGTCGGGCTCGACGTGCTCGCGGTCGTCGCGATGGTCGCGACGCTCGCGGTCGGAGAGTACATCGCGTCGCTCATCATCGTGCTGATGCTCACCGGCGGCGAGGCGCTCGAGGACTACGCCGGCCGCCGCGCGCGGCGCGAGCTGACGAACCTCCTCGACCGGTCGCCGCAGATCGCGCACGTGATCGTGCACCCGTCCGACGAGTCATCGGGCGACGTGCAGGACATCTCGGCCGACGACGTGCGCGTGGGCGACGTGCTGCTCGTGCGGCCGTCCGAGATCGTCCCGGTCGACGGCGAGCTGCTCACCGAGTCGGGCTCGTTCGACGAGTCGTCGATCACGGGCGAGAGCCTGCCCGTGACGAGGCGAGCCGGCGACGAAGTGCTGTCCGGCGCGATCAACGGCTCGCGCGCGGTGCGCATCCGCGCGGTGCGCCGAAGCGGCGACAGTCAATACCAGCAGATCGTCGCACTCGTGCGCGAGGCGCAGGATTCGCGAGCCCCCGTCGTACGGCTCGCCGACCGGTTCGCGATCCCGTTCACGGCGGTCTCGCTCGTGATCGCGGGCGCCGCGTGGGGGATCTCGGGCGACCCGACCCGGTTCGCCGAGGTGCTCGTGCTCGCGACCCCGTGCCCGCTGCTCATCGCGGCTCCGGTCGCCTTCCTCGGCGGGCTGTCGCGCGCCGCCAAGGCGGGAGTCATCGTCAAGGGCGGCGCCGTGATCGAGCAGCTCGCGCGCGTGAGGTCGGCCGCGTTCGACAAGACGGGCACGCTCACGCAGGGCCGCCCCGACCTCGTCGAGGTGCGGCCCGCCCCCGGCTTCGACGCCGACCGCGTGCTCGCGCTCGCGGCATCCGCGGAGCAGTACTCGAGCCACGTGCTCGCCGACGGCATCCGTCGTGCCGCGGTCGCGCGCGGCCTCACGATCGAGCGCGCGGAGCGCGCGAGCGAAGCCGCGACGAACGGCGTCACGGCGACCATCGCGGGGCAGACGGTCGTCGTGGGCAAGCCCGCGTACGTGAGCTCGCTCGCGCCCGACGCCGAGCGCACACCGCTCGCGCCCGGGCAGGCGGCCGCGTACGTCGCGATCGACGGGCGCTACGCGGGCGCCCTCGTGCTCGCCGACGACCCCCGTCCCGAGTCGCCCGCCGTCGTGTCGTGGCTGCGGGCGCACGGCGTCGAGCGCATCGCGATGCTCACCGGAGACGCGGCCCCCACCGCCGAGACGATCGCGGCATCGGTCGGCATCGACGAGGTGCACGCCGAGCTCCTGCCCGCCGAGAAGGTGCACCTCGCGGCGCAGCTTCGGCCACGGCCGGTGCTCATGGTGGGCGACGGCGTCAACGACGCTCCCGTCCTCGCGGCCGCGGACGTGGGCATCGCGATGGGCGCCAAGGGCGCGACGGCCGCCGGTGACGCCGCGGCCGCCGTCGTGCTGCAGGACTCGCTCGCCCGCGTCGCGGATGCGGTCGCGATCGGGCGGCACACGCTCCGCGTCGCGTACGCCGCGATCTGGATCGGCATCGCGCTGAGCATCGGCCTCATGCTCGTCGCGACCACGGGCGTCATCCCGGCGGTCGTCGGCGCGCTCGTGCAGGAGCTCGTCGACCTCGCGACGATCCTCTACGCGCTGCGTGCACTGGCCGGTCCGGTCGCCGACCTCGACGCCTACGCGAAGACGGATGCGCCGTCCGCGCCGACCCCGGCCGGGACCGTCGACCGGCCGACGGCCGCGTGACGCGGCATCCGTCTCACAGGCGTTCGGGCCGGAACCCGTAGCCCACCAGCCGCGCCATGAGCGGCCGCGCGATCGGGATGGCGATCCGCATGACGATCCGCTGCAGCCGCGTCGGAGGATTGTCGAGCAGCCGCACGCCCCGGCCCGTCGCGATCGTGCGGTGGACGCCCCGCTGGATCCGCTGCATGAGTATCGTGGGCAGCTCGCGGCGCCGCTGCACCGCGACGCACGCGGCGTCGATCTCGGCGGCGTCGCCCGACTTCAGGGCGGGCACGAGCACGCGGGCGGCGGCCACCGCGTCCTGGATCGCGTAGTTCACGCCGACGCCGAACGCGGGCGACATCGCATGGGCGGCGTCGCCGATGAGCAGCACGCCCGGCGACCACCACCGTTCGAGGCGATCGATCTGCACCGACAGGAGGCTCACCTCGGCGAGCGAGCCGAGGTGGTCGACGACCGTCCGCAACGGCGGCACGGCGCGAGTGAGCCGTTGGCGGAAGGCTGCGAGGCCCTGCTCGCGCATCTCGTCGAACGACCCCTTCGGGATGATCATGCCGCACTGCAGGTAGTCGGGCCGCGGGATCGTGATGACCATGCCCTCCTCCGAGATCCACGCCAGCGTGTCGGGAAGCTCGGTGTCGGGGTAGGGCAGGCGGAACCACAGAACGTCGCACGGCACGCCCTGCGCACGCGGGGTGAAGCCGAGCACGTCGCGCACCGTCGAGTGGCGGCCGTCGGCGGCGACCACGAGGTCCGCCGAGATCACGTCCTCGCCTCCGTCGCGCGTCCGCACGCGCACGCCGTTCACGCGGCCGCCCGCCGCGCGCGTCACGTCGACGGCCTCCGCTCCCATGCGCAGATCGAACGTCGGATGCTGCTTGCCCGTCGCCGCGAGCAGGTCGAGCAGGTCCCACTGCGGCATGAGGGTCAGCATCCGGTTCGGCGGAGGCAGCGTCGTGAAGTCGATCGCGTGCACGCGCACGCCGTTCGCCACGACGTCGAGCCGCGGCAGCGGCTTGTGCGGGATCGCGTCGAACTTCTCGCGCACGCCGAGCGCGTCGAGGATGTTGAGCGTCGACGGATGCACCGTGTCTCCGCGGAAGTCGCGGAAGAAGTCCTCGTGCTTCTCGAGCACGGTGACCTCGACACCCGCGCGTGCGAGGAGGAGACCGAGCATCACGCCGGCGGGTCCTCCGCCGGCGATACACACCTTTGCCGAGGGGGTCACGTCGGCTCACGCTACCGCAGCCCCCGGCGGTCGCGGATGAGCCGTCCGCGGTTCGGAGGAATCCCCCGGGCGGGTCACCGAGGCGCGCGATGCCTCCGCACGAGCCGCGCCACCGCCCGGTACGCGACGCCCACCGCGAGCACGACGACACCCGCCGCGATCGACGGCACGGGAAGCGTGGCCACGAGCACGAGGCATCCGATCATCCCGATCACCGCGAGCCATCGCGGGAAGCGCCGGTCCTCGCGAGGCTGCGTGAAGGCCGACGCGTTCGCGATGAAGTAATAGAGGAGCACGCCGAACGACGAGAAGCCGATCGCGCCGCGCAGGTCGAACGCGAACACGAGTGCGATGACGACGATCCCGAGCACGATCGTCGCGCGGTGCGGCACGCGATACCGCGCGTGCACGCCCGCGAGCCACGACGGAAGGTCGTCGTTGCGTGCCATCGCGAGGGTGGTGCGGCCGACGCCGGCGATGAGGGCGACCAGCGCGCCGAGTGCGGCGAGCGCCGCCCCGACCCCCACCACGACGACCGCCCAGGTCCAGCCGCCCGCGGCGGCGACGTCGGCGAGCGGCGAGGTCGAGCCCTGAAGGGCCTCGGGTCCGAGCACCGCGAGCGCGACGACCCCGAGAACTCCGTACACGACGAGCGTGCCCGCGAGCGCGAGCACGATCGCCCGTGGGATCGTGCGCTGCGGCTCGCGCACCTCCTCGCCCATCGTCGCGATGCGCGCGTAGCCGGCGAACGCGAAGAAGATGAGTCCCGCAGACTGGAGCACGCCGTACCACCCGGCGTCCGCCCAGCCGTCGGTGAGCCGCGACGGGTCGGTGTCGCCGGATGCGAGCCCCGCGACCACGACGAACGCGAGCACCGCGAGCACGACCGTGACGATGACCCTCGTCACACCTGCCGTGCGCGTCACGCCGAAGCCGCTCACCGCCGTCAGCGCCGCGACCGCGAGCGCCGCGACCGGCTCGCTCCACTCGGGCGGCACCGCATACGCGGCGAATGTGATGGCCATCGCGGCGCAGCTCGCGGTCTTGCCGATGACGAAGCTCCACCCGGCGAGGAACCCCGGCCACTCCCCCAGCCGCTCGCGCCCGTAGACGTACGTCCCGCCCGAGGTCGGGTACCGCGCCGCCAGCTGCGCCGACGACGTCGCGTTGCAGAAGGCGACCGCCGCGGCGAGCACGAGGCCGATGAGCAGGCCCGCGCCCGCCGCTTGCGCGGCGGGCGCCCATACCGCGAACACGCCCGCGCCGATCATCGAGCCGAGGCCGATCGCGACGGCGTCGCCCAGCCCGAGGCGGCGGGCGAGGGCGTCGGGTCCGGTCATCCGGGCGTCCCGTCGACGAGGAGGCGCACGGCCGGGACATCCGGCTCGGCCCAGTCGAGCTCGGCGAGCTCGGCGCGCGCGACCCAGCGCAGCTCGTCGTGGTCGGTGCTCTCGACGGGCGCCGGCCCGTCGAGGCGAGCGCGCAGGCAGATGAGACGGATGCCGCCCCCCTCGCCCGGGTCGACGGTCACGAGCTCGCCCATCACCGAGATCGACACGCCGAGCTCCTCCCGGATCTCGCGCACGAGCGCGTCGGCGGGCGATTCGGATGCCTCGACCTTGCCGCCGGGGAACTCCCACCTGCCGGCGGCCGCCTTGCCCGGAGCCCGCCGGCACGCGAGGAACGCGCCGTCGCGCTCGACGACGGCGGCGACGACGTCGATCGTGGGGAGGGCGTCTGGCACGCGCCCATCGTCGCACGCCGGAGGCGTCCGGGAGGGCGGCGCGTGCGAGGTGTGTATCACGCGAAGAATTCAGCAACTCTGTGGTGAACAACGGGTGAAAACAGGGTTTCGGTTGGCCGCAACCGGGAGTAGAGTGACGTTGCGCGCTAGCGATGCTGGGAATCATCGCGCGGGACACCCGAAAGCAAGACCCGCCGCGCATCTGGGGATATCGACCGTCTGACTCGGGCTGACGGGCGAGCACATTTGTCTGGGGACGAAATGCGTGCTGGGGGCACCTCGCACGAGAGTGTCAAGGCGGTCGTCGCATGACGACCTTCGCCGACGACGCTCTCAGTCGACCGATCGCGGCACCTCGCCATGTCGAGGCACCGCTCCGAACACTGATCACGCCTCGCGTGGCACCGGCCGTCGAACGCCGGCAGCTCTGGGAACGCCGCTACCGGCGTCGTCTGTGGGCCGCCGACACGTTCGTCGTCACGGCATCCGCGGGCCTTGCCGCGTGGATCCAGATCGAGATGGCGAACGTCACGATCTCGGATGCTCCGTGGCAGTACGGCCGCGTGTTCCTGATCACCGTGGTGATCTGGATGAGCCTGCTGGCGATGTTCCAGACGCGCGACCGTCGCATCGTGGGGCACGGCACGACGGAGTACCGTCGCGTCGCCCACGCGACGGGCATGGCGTTCGGGATCCTCGCGATCGGGTTCGTGCTGCTGCAGTCCGCGGGCATCCGCATGCAGCTGCTCGTCGCGCTGCCGCTCGGCATGGCGGGCATCGTCTTCGGCCGCTGGGTCTGCCGGCAGTGGCTGAGCGACCAGCGCGCGCAGGGCGACTTCATCTCGCGCGCGGTGGTCATCGGCAACCGCGCGGATGTCGAGTACGTCGTCCGCTCGGTCCACAGCGACTCCCTGCTCGGCTACCGCGTGGTGGGCGTGACGCTCGACGACGACCCCGCCGACGCGCTGAACGTCGAGGGTGAGACGATCCGCGCGACGGGCTCGATGCACACTGCGGCGACTGTGGCGGCCCAACTCGGCGCCGACGCCGTGATCGTCGCGAGCACTCCCGAGGGCGACACCGACTTCCTCAAGCGGCTGAGCTGGCAGCTCGAGGGGACGGCGGCCGAGCTCGTGCTGTCGAACCCGCTCGCCGACGTGGTCGGCCCGCGCATGTCGCTCAAGCCCGTCGAGGGCCTGCCGCTCATCCAGGTCGAGATCCCGACCTTCGAGGGCGGTCGCTACCTGACCAAGCGGCTCATGGACATCGCCATCTCGGCGATCGCGCTGGTGGCCATCGGTCTGCTGACCCCGTTCATCGCGCTCGCGATCAAGCTTGAGGGGCCCGGCCCGGTGTTCTTCCACCAGGAGCGCGTCGGCCGCGACGGCCGCATCTTCCGCATGCACAAGTTCCGCTCGATGACGACCGACGCCGAAGACGCGCGCGGCACGCTCGACGCGATCAACGAGGCATCCGGCCCGCTCTTCAAGATGAAGCAGGACCCGCGGGTCACCCGCGTGGGCGCGATTCTGCGCAAGTTCTCGATCGACGAGCTGCCGCAGTTCTGGAACGTGCTCGTCGGCGAGATGAGCGTCGTGGGTCCGCGGCCGCCGCTGCCGCGCGAGGTCATGTCGTACGACGGCAAGGTCTACCGCCGGCTCTACATCAAGCCCGGCATCACGGGACTGTGGCAGATCAGCGGCCGCAGCGACCTGTCGTGGGACGACACCGTCCGGCTCGACCTGCGCTACGTCGAGAACTGGTCGGTCATCGGCGACCTCGTCATCCTCTGGCGCACGGTCGGATCCGTCATCAAGGCGCGCGGTGCCTACTGATCGCCGCTCTTGATGCGTCGCGGCGAGGCTCCGCGACCACCAGGCCGGGCGGGCGTTGTGTCCCCAAGAGACGCCCGCCCGGCCGCCAAACGGGAACGCGTCAGCGACGCTGACCCACGTTCGAGGCGGATGACGCGGCATCCGCGAACAGCGGTTCGAGCACGTCCGCGTACTGCTCGACCCGGTGGGACCAGTCGGGCACATCGTCCACGGCGATCGTCGGCGCGTTCTCGCGCAAGGTCGCCGCGACTGCCAGCGGGAAATCCGCCTGCGATGCGAGGACGATCCCCTCGCCCTCGAGCTCGCGGAACCCCGCGACCGGCGTGCTCACGATCGGACGGCCGACCGCGCGGTACTCGTACAGCTTGATCGGGTCGAGGCTGTCGGTGAACGCGTCGACGACGTGCGGGACGATGAGCGCGGTCGCGTGCTGCAGGTACGCGGGGACGTCGCGGAACGCGCGCGGCCCGAGGACGGCGACATCCGGATGCGACGCCAGACGCTCCGTGTTGTGCGGGGCGAGCGCGTCGGGCCCGACGAGCACGATCGAGCTGCCGCCGGCCGCGATCGCCTCGGCGGTGCGCACGACGAGGTCGACGTCGAGGCGGTCCTCGTGGAGCGTGCCGACGTAGACGGCCGTCGGCCCGGCGGGAAGGTCGGCCGGGCGCGGCAGCGGTGTGCGATACCGAGCGGTGTCGACGGCGTTCGGGATGAGGACCACGTCCCGCTCCGACCCCCTCGTGCGCTCAAGGCCCGTCGAGCACACCACCACCGCGGCGCACAGGTTCATGAGGATCGCCTCGTTCGCGACGATGCGCCGCCTCTCACGCGCCGGGCGGTCGGCGGCGAGCCAGTCGTCGGTCATGTCGTACACGGCGGGCAGCCCCGTGTGCGCGACGAGCTTCGCCCACCCGGGGTCGTTCACCCACAGGACGGGGCTCGTCATGCCGAGCGCGCGCATCGCGCGTCGCGCCGCCCGCCGCAGGGCCGCGTCGGCGGCGGGCCCCGCGACGCGTGGGAAGAGCTTGTCGGGCTGGAACAGCGACAGCCGTCCGTCATATCCGTCCGCCGTGCGAAGCCCCCGGCCCCGACGGATGCCCCGGCCGGAGAGCGCAGAGTGCAGGAGGTCGTTCGGCGGCTCGACGAACAGCACGCGGAGGGCGGGATCACGCCGCAGCAGGCCGTCGATGAGGTACTGGTTCCGGCGCCACACGTCGTCCCACGCCTCCAGCGAGAAGACGACCAGATCGCGACCCCTCACGACACCACCAGCACGTGCTCGTAGACGCGGCGCGTCTGGGCGACCTGGCGCTCGACCGAGAACCTGCGACGCTGCAGGTCGCGCAGCGCGGCGCCCGCCGCCTCGCGGCGCGCGGGGTCGCGCAGCAGGTCGTCGAGCACTCGTGCGGCGTCGGCCGGGTCGCCCGGCGCGAAGAGCAGGTCGGGTCGGGCGGCCCCGACCGTCTCGAGGTGACCGCCGCCGGCAGCGGCCACGGTCGGCGCGCCCGCCGCCATCGCCTCGAGCACGAGGATCCCGAGACCCTCGCGCGGAGTCGGCGCGATCACGATTCCCGCTTCGGCGAGCAGCGCGGGCACGTCGGAGCGGTGTCCGAGGAACTCGACGCTGCCTGCGACGCCCCGCTCGCGCGCGAGCGCCTCGAGGTCGCCCCGTTCGGATCCGTCGCCCGCGATGCGGAGCTTCCAGCCGGCGGCGGGTCCGCGCGAGAGCGCCCACGCCTCGACGACGTCGGCGGTGTGCTTCTCGGCCTCCAGCCGCTGCGCGGCGAGCACGTACGGGCGGCGCTCGGCAGCCGCATCCGTCGATTCGACCCCGGTGTGGACCACCTCGACGGGAGGCTCGACGTGCTCGGCCACGAACCGCGAGATCGCGATCTGCGCCGCCAGCGACCTGCCGACCGGCCGGAAGACGAGTCGCGAGAGCGGGTTGCTGCCGCGGCGACCGGCGAAGTGCCGCGTGCTCACGTGCTGCGGGCGTCGGTGTCGGCGCAGGTGGAGCCAGCCCACGAGGTCGGCCTGTGACATGTGCGTGTGGAGGATGTCGGGAGGCTCGATGGCCCGAAGCGACGAGAGCGCCGTGCCCATGTCGTCACCCGGAAGCCACTGCACCGACGTCTGCGCGAGGGCGCGCTGCATGTGATCGGCATCTCCTCCGATCACGACGACGTCGTCGCCGGACGAGGCGAGGCCGGACGCCACGGTCACGATGTACCGTTCCACGCCGGCGAAGCCGGTCGAGCACACGAGGTGCACCACCCGCATCTCTCTCCCCCCGATTCACGGACCCCGCGTGAAGTCTATGAGCACGCGCGGCGGCTTTGGTGCGCGCGGCGGTCTGTAGCATGGCGACGTGCGCGTGGCGATGTCGTCGTTTCGATTCAACAACGAAGGCGGCATCGAGCGCGCGTCGTACGAGCTCGCGCAGCGGATGAGCGATCGCGTCGATCTGACGCTCGTCGCGACCGACGTGGCTCCTCCGCCGCCCGAGCCGCTGTCGTGGCTTCGTGTCGAGGCGCGCAGCTCACCGGGCTTCGTCGTGCCGGTGACCTACTCGGCCGCCGCGACCAAGGCGCTCGAGGGCATGGGCTTCGACATCGTGCACAACCAGGGCGGCTGCGCGACGCGACGGCAGGACGTCATCACGGCGCACAGCTGCCACAAGGCGTGGTGGGCGATGAAGTTCCGCAACGGCGAGGTGCTGCGCGCCCTTGCGAACCCCTTCCACCACGCGGTGCTCCAGGTCGAGCAGCGCAACTACCGGCCCGATCGATTCCGTCGTGCGATCGCGGTGTCGCCGACCGTCGCGCGCGAGCTCACGCAGTACTACAAGGTCGATCCGGAACGCATCACGGTGATCCCGAACGCTGTCGACGTGACGCGATTCCAGCCGGCGGATGCCGCGGCCCGCCGCGCGCGCATCCGCGCGCAGCACGGCTACACGGACGACGACGTGGTCCTGCTGTTCGTCGGCAAGGAGTTCCGCCGCAAGGGGCTTCGCGCGATCGTCGACGCGCTCCCCCACCTCCCCGAGGCGGCACGCCTGCTCGTCGTCGGCGGCGACGACGCCGCCCCGTTCCAGGCCCGGGCGCGTGAGCTCGGCGTCGCCGACCGCGTGACGTTCGTCGGGCATTCGCCGGCCGTCGAGGACTACTTCCAGGCGGGGGACGCGTTCGTGTTCCCCACGATCTACGAGCCGTTCGGCCTCGTGCTGCTGGAAGCCGCGGCATCCGGCCTGCCCCTCGTGACGACTCCGCTGGGAGTCGCGGAGGAGTTCGTGCGGGTCGGTGAGAACGGTGCGCTCATCGAGCGCGACGGCGCGTCGATCGCGCGCGCGGTACGGCCCCTCGTCGAGGACCGCGACCTGCGTCGCCGCATGGGCGAACAGGCGCGGCGCGACGCGGGCGGCTACACCTCGTGGGAATCGGTCGCCGACCAGACGATCGCACTGTACGAGCGCGTGCACGAGGAGAAGAAGGCCGGTCACCTGCTGAGCTGACTCAGCCCACGCGCTCGGCGTAGGCGACCGGCCCCTCGCGGAAGATCGCGCGACGCCGGCGAGCCGCTTCGCGCGACGCGCTCGAGCCGATGAACGACCGGATGGTGGCCCCCGCGATCACGCCGGCCCGGAACACCGCCCAGCCCCTCGCCCCGAAGTGCTTGCGCTGATACTTCTCGTTGCTCGCGAAGAACAGTGCTTCGCGGCGGGTGCCGTCGCCGCCCGTGCCTGCCCCGATGTGGGTCGCACGGGCCGGTGCCACCGCGATGTCCCACCCGGCGTCGCGGGCCCGCTTCTGCCAGTCCACTTCCTCGGCGTAGAGGAAGAACTGCTCGTCGAAGAAGCCGATCTCCGCGATCGCCTCCGACCGTAGGAGGAGGACCGAGCCGATCGCGAATCCTTTCGCTCGATCGAAGCGACCGAGGCCGAGCGCGTCGATCCATGCCCGCGCGGGACTCGGGAAGGGCCACCACACGCGCACAGGGCGACCTGTGTCGGGTTCTGTCTGAGTGGCGCCGACCGCGGCGAAGCGAGGCGAATCGTGCAGAGCCGCGTGCATGACCTCGACGTCGTCGGGTGAGATGCGTGCGTCGGGGTTCAGGAGCAGGACGTCGTCGTCGGCGAGACCGCGCTCCGCGAGCGAGCGCAGCGCGACGTTGACCCCGGCGCCGAACCCGAGGTTGCGTCCCGGATCGATGTAATGGGCGCCCCGCCGTTCAGCCATGGCCTGCGTCTCGGGTGACGACGAATTGTCGACGATCGTGACCGGGAACCGCCCCTCGAGTGCGTCGAGCGCCCCGTCGAGCAGATCGGGATCGCCATAGGCCACCGCGACCACATGCGGCAGGCGGTGTTCTCCGGCGTCATGTTCGGGCACGATCTCACGGTAGAAGGCGAGTTGCTGCTCTGCGACCCGCTCCCATGTGAACTCCTGAGCGCGCGTCAGTCCAGTCTCGCGCAACGCTGACCATCGAGCGGGCTCGAGCGCCTCGTCGAGTGCGGTGCGCAGTGCGTCGGCGTCGCCCGGCGTAACGAGGAGCCCGGCATCCGCCACGACGTCGGGGATCGCGCCGCTGCGGCTCGCCACAACGGGCACACCGGCCGCCATCGCCTCGACCGCGACCCTGCAGAACTGCTCGAGCCAGCCCGGCCACGGAATCGACGGCACCACGATCACGTCGGCTCGCCGGTATCGCTCGGCCAGGTCGGCATCCTGTGCGAACCCGAGGAACGCGACGCGGTCGGCGATGCCGAGCTCGGACGCCAGGGCCTCCAGATGAGCGCGATGCGGACCGTCGCCGGTCAGCTCGATGCGCCACCCGGGCCGATCGGCAACGGCCCGCAACAGCGTGTCGACGCCCTTGTACGGTTCGAGGCGACCGACGTACGCGATGACGGGCACGCTGCGTGGCGCGGACGCCTCACGCGGAGAGAACCGCGACGTGTCGACCCCCAGCGGGATGTACCGGATCGGCCCTCGTAGGCCCTTCCGGTGGAGGATGGCGCCCGCCTCGCGGTTGCACACGTACGCGCCGGATGCCCCGCGCAGCGCGGCGCGCTCGAGCCAGCGGAAGGGCACAGGGTATCGCTTGTCGATGTTCTGCGCCGAGTAGAGGACGTAGGGGATACGATTCCGGCTGAGCCGTCGGAGCAGGAGGATCTCGGCCGTCGCGAGCGCAACCGGCTCCTCGTGCAGATCGAGGAGGTCGACCGGACCCCCGAGCAGCCTCCAAATCGGGCGAGGGGCGTAGACGAAGGCATTGGGGTGTCGCCCCAAAGTCCTCGCCCCGGTCACGAAGCCATCGACACCGGGGTCCAATACGATGTCTCGACCACCCTCGTTCCAGCGCTTCGCCGACACGAGGCGAACGTCCGCCCCGAGCGTGCGCAACGCACGCTCGCGCTCCCGCCACGCCGACACGACTGCGTGGTGCGCGACGCGCAGAACTCTCACTGCGACCTCCCCCGCGAAAGCCTAGCGAGTCGGCGCGCTGATC
Source organism: Microbacterium sp. (assembly GCF_035556355.1). GTDB lineage: Bacteria > Actinomycetota > Actinomycetes > Actinomycetales > Microbacteriaceae > Microbacterium. The sequence continues at coordinate 7,100 of NZ_DATMFG010000057.1, read as the reverse complement.
CGCGTCGGCGTCAACGGCGCGGTGCGGCGCCGCCACGGAGCCGGCGTCCAACGCCGTCGACGAGCCCTCGCGGCGCCGTTCGGAGGGCCCAGAGCAGTTCCGCAGCAGCATCGAGCGGATGTCGTGAGACGAGTGCGGCCTTCGCGCTGCGCGCAGCGCTCCACCACGCGAAGCGGTCGTTCTTGCGGATGCTCTCGTCGAGCGCCGCCACGAGGTCTCCATCGTCGCGCGCGACGGCGGCCTCACGGTGTTGCCGAAGGATCCCGTCGATCGCCCGGACGAGTTCGCGGTATCGCGACGTGACGTTGGCGCCATGTGCGCGGTAGTCAACGAGGACGCGAGGCTCGAACACGATAGAGCCACGCTCGGCGAGCCGCAGCAGGAGATCAAAGTCCTCACCGAGCCGGAGCACGGGATCGAATCCTCCTGCATCGTCGAATGCGCGCTTACTCACCATGAGGTTGGGAAGAAGGATCCCGGTTGTCCGACGCGCGATATCCAGGCGTCCACCGATCGCGCGCTGGTCGGATTCCACAAGCACTGCGCCGTGCTCATCGATCGTCCGGAGTCCGCAGTATGACGCCACCGCCTCAGGGTGCTCGCGAAGACGGGCCAACTGCGCCGCCAATCGTTCCGGATGCCAGCGGTCGTCGTCATCGAGGAACGCCAGCCACTCGCCCTCCGCGAGCTGAACGGCCGCATTGCGGGCGGCGGCCGGCCCGGCCGGCTCCTGACGGATGAGCGTCGACCGGGGAACGGACCCGACTGCGCGAGCCACAGCCCCGGGGTCCGGTGAGCCGTCATCCACGGCGATCAGCTCGAATCGCGGCTCCGTCTGAGCGGCGAGCGACGACAGCGCTTCATCGAGAAACTCACCCGCTCGGTTCGTGGCCATCACGACCGTGACAAGCGGTCGCAGCATCCCCATGCGGGGAGCCTACCAACCGGAGTCGTTCAGTCCGGGGTAGACCTCTGCGTCGTGAACGCGGACCCAATCGACCTGGAGGTGTGCGGGGAATGGCGTCGTCTCATCGACAGCGCTTCCCCAGTCACCGCCGATGGCGAGGTTGATCACGATATTCGCAGGGTGGTCCAGCGACCACACTTCGTCCTCCGCCAGCTCGGAGCGTTCGATCCGACCGCGCTCCTCTCCATCGAGCAGGAACACAACGGCATCCGGCCGCCACTCCACTCCATAGACGTGCCAATCACCACCCCACGGCTCGCCGGTGGTCGATGCGCCGATGCTGCGGCTCCACGGCTCGCCATCGGTCCGCGCGCCCCACACGGCCGAGTTCAGGTCGAGTGTCTTGTCGAGAAGCTCCATGATGTCGATCTCGCCCACGTCGGGCCATGATTGCGTAGGCGACTCGACGCCGTACAGCCAGAATGCCGACCAGAAGCCGTTCCCGATCGGCGCTTTGATCCGCGCCTCGAACCGCCCGTATCGGAATGCGTCGTTGCTGTACAGCCGCGCCGATGTGTACTCGGCGCGATTGCCCTGGGAGTCCTCGGCCGGTTCGCGTCTCGCGGTGATGGTGAGTATCCCGTTCGCGATCATGGCGTTCTCCGGTCTGTCGGTGTACGCCTGCAACTCATTGTTTCCCCAGCCGTGAGCACCCTGTGCGAATCGCCACCTGTCGTCGCCCAGTGGGCGGGCAAACTCATCGGCCCATGCGAGACCCGACCTCACTTTCGCTTCGCTCGGCGTTGGCGAGGGGGCGGGCACTGCTCCCGTCTCGACGATCGTCGGTTCGCCGGTGGCCGCTCCGTGTGCGACGCAACCCACGAGGCCACACGCGAGGAGAAGAAGCACTACTGGGTGCGCGCGCCGCGTGGAACGACGCTTGACGGCTGCACTTCCCATCTCACCAAAGTACGCCGCGCTGCGTTCGAAAACGCCCACGGCTCGACCTAGAATACAATCGCCTTGCCGGCACGCAGGGGGTGGGGGACGCGGATGTCGCAGGGTCTCGCAGTGAGCGTCGTGATGCCTGCGAAAAACGCAGCCGCGACGATCGACGCGCAGCTCGATGCGCTGTCGCGGCAGCACATCGACGAGCGCTGGGAGGTCGTGATCTGCGACAACGGCTCGAGCGACGACACTGTCTCCATCGCGAAGTCGTGGCACGATCGACTCCCTTCGCTGCGTATCATCGACGCGTCGGAAGCACGCGGAGCCGGCGCTACACGGAACCTCGGTGTACGCGCCGCCCGAGGTCGGATCATCGCGTTCTGCGACGCGGATGATCTCGTGTCGGATGGCTGGCTGGCCGCCATCGCTGAGGGGATGACCACCCACGCCTTCGCGGCGTGCCTCTGGGAGATGTCCCTCCTCAACCACCATCGCCCGAGCGGCCTCACACAGGGGCCAACGTTCAGGATGTCCACGCTCTCGCAGTTCCCCTTCGCGGGAGCAGGTGCGATGGCGATTCGGCGCGACACATTCCTCGCGATCGGCGGATTCGACACGAGGCTCCCCATCGGCGAGGACGTGGACCTGAGCTGGCGGGTACAGCTCGCTGGCACACCGTTGGTGGAGCTCCCGGACGCCGTCGTCCACATCCGTGAGCGCAGCGGTCTCGTGGCGACCCTCCGCCAGTGGTACGCCTACGGCCGCGCCGAACGGCAACTGCGGGTCAAGTTCGCGGCTGTTCCGACCGAACACGCCCCATTGCCGAAGGAACCGTCGAGGGTCGCGCAAGTTGTCGGCGACTCCGTGTCGCGAAAACTCAGGAAGGCCTGGCGTGTGCGCGGCTGGCGTGACGTCGCGCCCTTCCTGCAACGTCGCGCGCGATGGCTCGGACTACGCTGGGGCGCCATCGACACCACCCTCGAGCCGTATGCCGGTCCGGGGGCAGAGCTGGCCGAGCAATCGTGACAGAGCCCATCGCCAGCGTCATCATCCCGGCGTGGAACGCCGCAGACACGATCGACGCGCAACTTGCCGCGATCACAGCGCAGAAGTCCGACGTCGCATGGGAGGCACTCGTCTGCGACAACGGGTCGACGGATTCCACGCCTGACCGGGTCCGCAACTGGTCCATGCGTGACTCCCGCGTGCGGCTCGTGGACGCGTCTGCACGCCGCGGCCCGTCTGCAGCGAGGAACCTCGGTGCTCTCGAGGCCCACGGCCGAGTCATCCTGTTCTGCGATGCTGACGACGTCGTCGCTGACGGATGGATTGCGGCACTCCTGCGAGCCCTCGATGGTCATGACATCGCCGCGGGCGAACTGGAGGGCCGCTCCCTCAACACCGGCAGTCGGTACTCGGTGAGCTGGGAGGTCTCGGGCGACATACGGCTGCCGTTCTGGCCGCGATTCCCCGCGGGCGGTTCGGGAAACCTTGGAGTGCGCACGAACGTTTTCCGAGCGCTCGGTGGGTTCGACGAACTCCTCCGCACCGGTGAAGACGTCGACTTCTGTTGGCGCGCCCAGCTCGCGGGCTACCGCTTCGTGCGTGCGCGAGACGCTCTCGTCCATTGCCGCCAGCGCGACGGCCTGCTTGCGGTCTACCGCCAGGCCGTGGCATACGGAGAAGGCAACCGAGCGCTGCGAGCGAAGTACTCCGCGATTGCAGCGGCAGATCCGGATGCCGCGACCGTGGCTGACCAACAGAGATCCGCACTACCCGATCCGCCTGTCGAGCCGACCCCGGCGAGGTCGCTCCTCTCGCGGATCGCGCGACTAGCCACTCCCCAGGGAATGGCCGACCTCGCCTGGCGCATAGGGGAGGCACGCGGCCGGCACCGGGAGCCGGGCCAGAGTATCGAGCCGCTCGACCCGCGTCTTCTCGCCGGCCGCGACGTGGCACGCGGATCCCTCAACATGCGTCAATAACGCACGAATGAACGCACGCTGGTGTGATCCCGCATGAGATCCGAGACTGTCGCGAGCTCGAACCCGCGATCGCCGATCCCGTCCAACACCTGTCGTAGCACTTCGGCTCGGTCGAACTCCGGCAGCCTTTCACCGGGCTGCGCCGTTTCCGGGTCACCTCGATCGTCGTGCAAGAGGAGGATGGCGCCTGGGAACACCCCCGCTAGCGATCGCGCGGCGATCGCCGACTCGTCGTCGTGGAGCCAGTCGACGGCGTCTCCCGACCAGATCACAAGGTCAAGACCCAATGCCCGTATGCCGAGGGCCTGAGTCAGTGTATGGCGCCCATATGGAGGTCGGTACGTACGGACCCGCCGTTGCGCGACGTCTTCCACGCGGGCCTTGGCATCACGAATGCGTCGAAACGCCTCGTTTGCGTTCATAGTCAGGAGGTCCTGGTGGTCGTCGCCGTGCAATGCCAGCTCGTGACCCTCCGCCACGATGCGCGCGGTGATCTCGGGGTGCAATGCGACCTGGCGGCCCAACACGAAGAACGTCGCCCTTTTGCCCCGCTCGGCGAGCAGGTCCAGGATGCGCGGTGTGTGCTCCGGGTGAGGACCGTCGTCGTACGTCAGCGCGAGCAGCTGCTCGGTCGTGTCGACGCAGAAGACACCGAGCGGCCTGCTGACGAATGCGGGGACGATGCGCGGCAGTGCGTGTTTGGCGGCGAAGTCACCTCCGCGCAGATCCGGAGTGCCCCACACATCATCCGGACGAACGACGACCGACCGCATCCTGTCTCCTCCCCCGCCGCCTGAGTCTAGCCCCGCATCCGCGCGCCTCTCACACGGCGTCTCGGCGTCCGAGGTATTCCTCGGCGATGCGCGCCGGCAGTTGCGGCATTGTGCGATCGACGCGACCGAACGCGTGTCCGAGCGCCGTCCCGGCCACGGTCGCGAGCGTGCGTGTCAGACGCAGGTAGGTGCGAAGCGCGAAGTCAGCGGCAGCCGCAGGGCTTGCGAAGGATCGGAGTACGCGCTGGATGCGCGACTGACCGACCGGGCCCGGCGCGGTGTCGGCATCCGACGCGTCCGCCTCCGGCTCCGGCTCGGGCTCGGGCTCCGGCGGCAGCTCACGCGGAAGGCGGGCGAGCGCATCGATGACGTGCTGGAATTTGTGCTGCACCTGCCGATCGCCCTTGCCCCACGCAAATGCCTGGCGGAAGATTCTGATGAGGCCGGAGCGAGGTGTGATGTCGATCACAGCCTCCGGATGTGGGACGAGCGCGTAACCGGCGAGTTGGACGCGCCACGACAGGTCGTCGTCCTCGCACGTCGTGAGAGATTCGTCGAACCCGCCAACGTGCCGGAAGACGTCCGTGTGGATCGCCATGTGGCCCGCGCCGACGATAGGGAAATACTCCAACACCGGCACCTTATGCGTGATGACGGTGATGTACGCCGGGTTGCGTTCCGTCGAGTAGAACGCGGGGTAACGCGCCGCCACACCGATGAACGCGTCGTTCTGCAGCGCCGCGACCACCTTGGGCAGCCAGTCGTCCGCGACGATGTCATCGGCATCGCAAAAGGCGAGATAGCGCCCCCGGGCGGACTCGACACCGATGTTCCGCGCTGCGCTCGGACCGCGCCTGGCTGATGCGTCGACAACGCGGATAGGGAGCCGGTCCGACCAGCTTTCGGCCACCGCCGCCGTCGCGTCAGTCGATCCGTTGTCGCACACCAGAAGCTCCCATTCGAAGTCGACCTGCTGGCGCGCGAGCGCAGCGAGTTGCCGTTCGATGACGTCAGCCGCGTTGTACGCCGGCAGCACAACGCTGACGAGAGGTGTCTCCGGAAGGATCGATGACGACTCGACCTTCATTGGCGGCCTCCCAACTAGAGCCCCATGTCATCGGGCGGCGGATGTCTGTGCAGGCGGATCGCTGCGGTCAGGTTAGCGAAACAAGATGCAGGAGGTTCAATCGCGCCCGATCAGCGGCTTGACAGTCTTCGCAACGCGATGGCGCAGGCTGCGGTACAGCCGAACCACGCGCGCCAGCAGGTCGTCGGCCACTGTGAGCGGATGACGTGCCGCATGGAGCCAAGGTTGCCGCGCGACCCACACGTCGGCGAACGAACGCCGATCGGGGTAAATGGCCGCGGACTGATCCGCCCCAGCGCCGAGTGCAGGGTCGAGAGGGAGCCGCGGAGTCGACTCAGAACGAAGGAGCATCATCTCGACGATTCGGCCGATCGTGCCGACTCCGAATCGCGAGAAGTCGTCATCCATCGAGTCGATGAAGCCGAAACGCGCTGCACCGGAACGCACCGAGAGCGCCAAGTAAAGAAGGCGATCAGCGCACGTGAGGGAGATCGCACGAGCGTCACCGTCATCGATGAACCCCTGCATCATCGCGCTGAACCAGGATGCGTCAACCGGATCCAGGAGGAACGCCTCACCGCCGCGACTTCGATCCCCTTTCCAACCCGACGCCTGAAAGTTGAGGAAGTCCGTCAGAGTCCCGGAGTCGGGTGTCCACAATCGCGCAGTGATAGGCGCGCCGGCCTCCCGCTCAAGTGATCGCATGCGGCGGCGCAAGGACTTCCTTCGCGAGGCGCTCAGGTGGTCGGCAGCATCGACGATGTCGATGACATCGACGCTCGGAGTCCCGCTTGGACTCCCAACCGACCGGTCGACGGCAGATTGGAATTGATTCTCGACGAGCAGCGACCTTTGGTGCGCCAAGGCTTCTGCGAGCACCCCGTCGGACGGAAAGAAGCGTAATTGGGCCCACAACGGCATTCCCCGGCGGCGCAGGGCGGCGAGGATCGCATCGACGATCTCGGCAGGGTTCTGCGCGGCGACGAGCGGGTGGTGGCGATCGGCGTGATCGTTCAGGAACGGCGTCGCCGTCGTGGCGAGACTCAGCGGAATGTAGCGCCAAGGCCTCAGCCGCGCGTACGCGAGGAAGCCCACCATGCGGCCTTCACGTTCCACGATGACGGCCCTCATCCCCGCGGCGTAGGGGTGATGTGCTACGGCCGGCATCAGGAAGCGCGGGTCGAGGCAGAAGTTCGGCTCAACTGCTTCGTGCGCGAGTTGACGCCAACGCTGGATCTCCTCTGCGGTGAGATCCGCGACGGTTGCGTCCAATAGCGTGGTGTACGGATCGGGTGACCGTGTCGCTGCGGACGTAGCGACGGTCACCGCGTGATCCTTCGAGAGAACTCTTCACATCCATCTCGAAAGGAACCACGACGATGACCGTCGCACCCCACGAT
>NZ_DATMFG010000056.1:0-1846 GCF_035556355.1 Microbacterium sp. | reverse complement strand
CCGGTGACCGACGCCGATCTCGTCGCCCGCATCGCGACCTCCACGGGGCTCTCCCCGGCCGAGGCGGCGCGGGTCGTCGAGGACGTCCTCGCCTGGTACCGCGAACCGGTCGAGGAGTACGTCCGTCGTCGGCACGCGTCGTTGCGCACCTACGGGCGCCGCAACGAGGAGATCTACGCGCAGATCGCCGCCGAGCTCCGCGAGCGCCTCGTGGCCGCCCCGGGGCTCAGCGAGCGTCAGGTCCGTCGCGTCATCTACGGCTGATCGTCTTACGGCTGATCATCAACGGCTGATCATCAACGGCTAGGAGCAACCACTCATGTGCGGAATCGTCGGCTACGTCGGCCCCCAGCAGGCAGCGCCCGTCCTCGTCGAGGGCCTCACGCGGCTGGAGTACCGCGGCTACGACTCGGCGGGCATCGCCGTGCTCAACCCGCGCTCGAGCGCGCACCCGTCGCGCGTCGTGCGCGCCAAGGGCCGCGTGCGCGACCTCGAGGCGGCGCTGCCCGCGCGCCTCGCCGGCACGGCCGGCATCGGCCACACCCGCTGGGCGACGCACGGCGAGCCGAGCGAGCGCAACGCGCACCCGCACACCTCCTACGACGGCCGCGTGCACGTGGTGCACAACGGCATCATCGACAACTTCCACGCGCTGCGCTCGCGCCTCACCGCCGACGGTGTCGAGCTCACCTCCGACACGGACACCGAGGTCGTGGCCCACCTCGTGGCGCGCGAGCTCGCGGCCGGCCTGGGCTTCGAGGACGCCGTCCGTGCCGCCGTGGCGCAGATCGACGGCACGTACGCCCTCGCGGTGCTCGACGTGCAGAACCCGGACCGGATCGTCGTCGCCCGCAACGGATCGCCGCTGCTGCTCGGCGTCGGCGACGGCGAGATGTTCGTGGCCTCCGACGCGGCGGCGATCGTGCGGCACACGAGCCAGGTCGTGCTGCTCGACGACGGCGACTTCGCTTCCGTGACGGCGGACGGGTTCCGCACGTTCACGAACGACGAGGAGCACACGGCGCGCGACGCCGTGACGATCGACCTCACCGTCGAGGAGCTGGAGCTGGGCGGCCACGCCCACTTCATGCACAAGGAGATCCACGAGCAGCCGGAGACGGTGGAGCGGATGCTGTCCGGCCGCCTCGACGACCGGTTCGGCACCGCCAAGCTCGACGGCCTCAACCTGGACCCGCGCCAGCTGCGACGGTTCTCGCGCGTGAAGATCCTCGGCTGCGGCTCCGCGTACTACGTGGGCCAGCTCGGGGCGTCGATGATCGAGGACCTGGCGCGCATCCCTGCCGACGCCGAGCCCGCGAGCGAGTTCCGCTACCGCAACCCGATCATCGAGCCGAGCACCCTGTACGTGGTGGTCAGCCAGTCGGGCGAGACCGCCGACACGCTCTTCGCCGTCCGCGAGGTGCAGCGCAAGGGCGGCACCGTCGTCGGGCTGGTCAACGCCGTCGGGTCGTCCATCGCCCGCGAGGTGGACGGCGGCATCTACCTGCACGCCGGCCCGGAGGTGGCGGTCGCGTCGACCAAGGCGCTGACGCACATGGGCGTCGGGTTCGCGCTGCTCGCGCTGGCGCTGGGCCGCGTGCGCGACCTGTCCTTCGCGGACGGCAAGCGGATCATCGCGGGCCTGCGGGCGATCCCCGGCCAGATCGCGCAGATCCTGGCCGACGAGGAGGACCTCGCGAGCGCCGCCAAGGAGCTCTCCGAGGCGCCGAGCCTGTTCTTCATCGGCCGCGTGCGGGGCTACCCGGTGGCGCGCGAGGGCGCGCAGAAGTTCAAGGAGATCACCTACCGGCACGCCGAGGCGTACCCGACCAGCGAGCTCAAGCAC
>NZ_DATMFG010000055.1:0-42670 GCF_035556355.1 Microbacterium sp. | reverse complement strand
CGCGTGGGAACACGGCGGGAACACCGCGCTCGACAACCTCGCCCCGCTCTGTAAGGGCCATCACACCGTGAAACACCACGGCGGGTGGCAGGTCAGACAACTCCCCGACAGCGGGGGCGCACTCGAATGGACCTCACCCGCCGGGCGACGGTACGTGGTGCAACCCGAACGGCGGGTGCCGGTCTTCCACCCCACCCACACCAACGACGCCCCCTTCTGACCGCCCCCAGCTGCGGAAGGCCGGCGTCGGCCCGTGCCACTCTTCGAGGTCGGTGCTCCAATACGTGTCGAAGCCCGTCGCGGGGCCCTTCCAGATGTCCTCGTCCGTGCTCCCGAACAGGTGGTACCGCCCGCGGTCGGGGTCGTACAGGACGAACGGATCGCGGATCTGGATCTCGTCGAGTCGCACGCCTTCTCCGTTCAATCGCTCGTCGGTTCGTAGCGGACCGGTGAGACGGTTGCCGCAACCGCCGCCCGCAGCGTCTCCAGCGTCGCATCCGGCCCGAACCAGCCATGCGCGCGCGCCTGCACGAGCACGTTCCCGAGCGCGGTCGCCTCGACCGGTCCCGCGAGCACGGGGAGCCCCGAGCGATCGGCCGTCGCCTGGCAGAGCAGCCGGTTGAGGGCGCCGCCGCCCACGATGTGCACGACGTCCAGTTCGCGACCGGTCACCCGGGCGACGGTCGCGAGTGCGTGTGCGAACGCTGCCGCGATGCTCTCGACGATCGTGCGGACGAACGCGGCGCGCGACGACGGCACGGCGGACCCGCCTTCGCGGAGCACCTCGGCGATGCGAGACGGCATGTCGCCGGGGGCTGACAGGCGCGGGTCGTCGGCGTCGAACACCGGGATGGCTCCGTCGACGGCCGATGCCTCGTCCAGCAGTGCCGGCAGGTCGATGGGTGCGCCGTCTTCCTCGGTCCACGCCGCGATCGTCTCAGTGAGCAGCCACAGTCCCGTCACGTTGTGCAGGAAGCGCACGCGGCCGTCGACGCCGCCCTCGTTGGTGTAGAGCGCTTCGCGCGCGGCATCCGTCACGACCGGTTCGTCGAGCTCGACGCCCACCAGACCCCACGTGCCGCACGAGATATAGGCGGCGTCGGGCGATGCAAGCGGCACCGCGACGACCGCCGATGCGGTGTCGTGCGACCCGACGGCGACCACCTCGAGGGGAGCGCCGACCCGATCCAGCGCCCTGCCGCGCACGGCACCGAGCCGTGAGCCCGGATCGACGAGCGACGGCAGCGCCGACGTCGGCACCCCGAGGCGCTCGGCGAGCTCGGTGTCCCACTGGCGTGTGCGCACGTCGAGGAGGCCCGTCGTGGAGGCGTTCGTGCGCTCGGCGACGCGAGCGCCCGTCAGGAGGAACGCGATGAGGTCGGGGATGAGGAGCGCGGCGTCCGCTTCGGCCAGCCGTGCGTCGGCGGCGTACTGATACAGCGTGTTGAACGGCAGGAACTGGAGTCCGTTGCGGCGGTACAGCTCCTCGAACGGCACGATCGCATGCACCGCCTCGACACCTGCGGCCGTGCGGTCGTCGCGGTAGTGGAACGGTGCGTCGAGCAGCTCATCGCCGCGCAGCAGTCCGTAGTCGACGGCCCACGAGTCGATGCCGACGCTCGCGATGCCCGGCTCGCGTCGCACCGCCTCTGCGAGCCCCGCGATGATGTGGTCGTAGAGCGCGGCGAAGTCCCACCGCAGCGAGTCATCGGGGGCGGTCACGGGTCCGTTCGGGAAGCGTGCGACCTCCTCGAGCCGCACCGCGCCCTCCTCGACGTACCCGAGCATGACGCGCCCGCTCGTCGCCCCGAGGTCGACCGCCGCGACGACTCCGCCGCTCATCGCACGAACCTCATCGCAGGAACGCCGCCGCGACGCCCGAATCGACCGGCACGTGCAGGCCCGTCGTGCGCGAGAGCTCGGGTCCTGTGAGCACGTACACCGCGTCGGCGACGTTCTCGGGCACGACCTCGCGCTTGAGGATCGTGCGCTGCGCGTAGAACTCGCCGAGCTTCTCCTCGGGCACGCCGTAGGTGGCGGCGCGGTTGGCGCCCCAGCCCGACGCGAAGATGCCCGAACCGCGCACCACGCCGTCGGGGTTCACACCGTTGACCCGGATGCCGTACTCACCCAGCTCGACCGCGAGCAGCCGCACCTGGTGCGCTTGGTCGGCCTTCGTCGCCGAGTACGCGATGTTGTTCGGGCCCGCGAACACCGAGTTCTTCGACGATATGTAGACGACGTCGCCGCCCATGCCCTGCTCGATGAGCGCCTTGGCGGCCGCCTTGGACACGAGGAACGAGCCCTTCGCCATGACGTCGTGCTGAAGATCCCAGTCCGCCTCGGTCGTCTCGAGCAGAGGCTTCGACAGCGACAGGCCGGCGTTGTTCACCACGAGGTCGACACCGCCGAACGCGAGCACGGTCGCGTCGATCGCGGCCTGCACCGCCGCGGGGTCGGCGACGTTCGCGGCGACGCCGATCGCGACATCCGTGTTCCCGAGCTCGGCCGCGACCGCCTGAGCCTTCTCGAGGTCGAGGTCGGCCACGACGACGCACGCGCCCTCGGCCGCGAGCCGCGTCGCGATCGCCTTGCCGATGCCGGATGCGGCGCCGGTGACGAAGGCGATGCGGCCCTGGTGCGACTTGGGCTTCGGCATCCGCTGCAGCTTGGCCTCTTCGAGTGCCCAGTACTCGATGCGGAACTTCTCGGCGTCGCTGATCGGCGCGTAGGTCGACAGCGCCTCGGCGCCGCGCATGACGTTGATCGCGTTGACGTAGAACTCGCCGGCGACGCGCGCGGTCTGCTTGTTCGCGCCGTACGAGAACATCCCGACGCCCGGCACGAGCACGATGAGCGGGTCGGCGCCGCGCATCGCGGGGCTGTCGGGCGTCGCGTGTGCTTCGTAGTACGCCCGATAGTCGGCGCGGTACTGCTCGTGCAGCTCCTTGAGGCGCGCGATCGAGTCCTCGACGGATGCGTCGGCGGGAAGGTCGAGCAGCATCGGCTTGACCTTCGTGCGCAGGAAGTGGTCGGGGCAGCTCGTGCCGAGCTCCGCGAGCGCGGGCGCCTTCTCCGACGCGAGGAAGTCGAGCACGACGTCGCTGTCGGTGAAGTGGCCGACCATCGGCTTGTCGGTCGAGGCGAGCCCGCGGATCGTCGGGGCGAGGGCCGCGGCCTTCGCGCGGCGTTCGGTCTCGGGGAGCGGCTCGAACCCGGCGCGCACGCCCCCGAACGGCTCGGGCTTCCCGTGCTCGGCGATGTAGGCGGCCGCGGTCTCGATGATCCACAGCGAGTTGCGCTCCGCCTCGTCGGACGTGTCGCCCCACGCCGTGATGCCGTGTCCGCCGAGGATGCAGCCCACCGCCTGCGGGTTCCGCCGCTTGATCTCGGCGATGTCGAGGCCGAGCTGAAACCCGGGGCGCCGCCACGGCACCCATGCGACCTTGTCGCCGAAGATCTTCGCGGTGAGCTCCTCGCCGTCGGCGGCGGTCGCGATCGCGATGCCCGAATCCGGATGCAGGTGATCCACGTGCGCCGCCTCGACGAGGCCGTGCATGGCGGTGTCGATCGACGGCGCGGCGCCGCCCTTTCCGTGCAGGCAGTAGTCGAAGGCCGCGACCATCTCGTCTTCGCGCTCGACGCCCGGGTAGACGTCGACGAGCGCGCGCATGCGGTCGAGTCGCAGCACCGCGAGCCCCTCGGGCTTCAGCGTGCCGAGGTCGCCGCCGGAGCCTTTGACCCACAGCAGCTCGACGGGCTCGCCGGTGACGGGATCGATCTCGGTCCCCTTGGCGGACGTGTTGCCGCCCGCGTAGTTCGTGTTCGCGGGGTTCGAGCCGAGGCGGTTCGAGCGGGCGATCAGCTGTTCGACGGTCGTGTTCGTCATCGCGTCATGCCCCCCATCCGGCCTGCACGCCGCCGACGCGTTCGGCCTCGATCTTCTCCTGATACCCGGATGCCGCGTACGCCGCCATCGGGTCGCGGGGGAGTCCGCGCGACTCGCGCCAGTCGGCGAGGGCGGGCCGCACGTCGGTGTAGAACGCGTCCATGAAGATCGCGTTCGCGGTGAGGACGTCGTTCTCCTCCTGCGCGGCGGCGAGCGCCTCGCGGTCGACGAGGAGGGCGCGCGCGGTCATCTCCTGCACGTTGAGCACCGAGCGGATCTGGCCGGGGATCTTCTTCTCGATGTTGTGGCACTGGTCGAGCATGAACGCGACGTCCGGGCTGTTGAGACCGCCGCCGCGGATGACCTCGAAGATGATCCGGAACAGCTGGAACGGGTCGGCGGCACCCACGATGAGGTCGTCGTCGGCGTAGAAGCGCGAGTTGAAGTCGAACGAGCCGAGCTTCCCGAGCCGCAGGAGCTGCATCACGATGAACTCGATGTTGGTGCCGGGCGCGTGGTGGCCCGTGTCGAGGCACACCACGGCGCGGTCGCCGAGCGCGGCCACCTGGGCGTACGAGGTGCCCCAGTCCGGGACATCCGTGTGGTAGAAGGCCGGCTCGAAGAACTTGTACTCGAGCACCAGCCGCTGGTCATCGGACAGGCGCGCGTAGATCTGCTGCAGGGAGTCCTGCAGACGGTCCTGACGGGCGCGCATGTCGTTCTGACCTGGGTAGTTCGAGCCCTCGGCGAGCCAGATCTTGAGGTCGCGCGATCCGGTCTCGTTCATGATGTCGATGCACTCGAAGTGGTGCTCGATCGCCTTGCGGCGGATGCGCTCGTCGTGGTGGGTGAGCGCGCCGAACTTGTAGTCCTCGTCCTGGAAGGTGTTCGAGTTGATCGTGCCGAGCTTGACGCCGAGGTCCTCCGCGTGCCGCCGCAGGTCGGCGTAGTCCTCGACCTTGTCCCACGGGATGTGCAGCGCGACGCTCGGGGCGAGCCCGGTGAAGCGATTGACCTGCGCGGCATCCGCGATCTTCTCGTACGGGTCGCGCGGCGTGCCCGGCGTCGTGAACACGCGGAACCGCGTTCCGGAGTTGCCGAACGCCCACGACGGCAGTTCGATGCCCTGGGCCTCCAGGGTGGACAGGATCTCGGGGGAGAGGGTGCTCACGGTGTGCGCTTTCGTCTCAGATTCGCGGGGTGTCGGTGTCGTTGCGGGTGCCGTCGCCGCGTGCCGCGGCGAGCTGGTCCTCGAGGTTGAACACCTCGGTCAAAGGGGTGGCGGCCTGGTCGGGCCGGCCGTCGAGGCCGACGAAGAACGGGGCCATCTCGGCTTCCCAGCGAGCGGCGACGGCGGATGCCGCGAGGTGAGCCTGCGCCGCGGCGTCGTCGTCCGTCTCGTAGTAGCCGAAGAGCACGCCGTTCTCGCCGAGGTACAGCGAGTAGTTGCGCCGGCCCGCCGCGGCGATCTCGGCGAGCATCTCGGGCCACACCTCGCGGTGGCGCGCGACGTACTCGTCGACGAGCTCGGGCCGGATCCGCAGCTGGAAGGCCACGCGGGTCATGGGATGCCTTTCGGTGGATGCCCGGCCGGCGCACGTGGCGCCGGCCGGGCGCGCGACTCAGAAGTCGAAGTCGCCGATGTTGTCGGCGTCGAACACGTACGGGTCGCCGAGCAGGACCGTCGCATCGGGGCCGACCTCGTACGAGCCGAGCTTGCCCGCCTCGAACGTGTCGCCCTCTGCCCCGGTGATCTCACCGGTGATGAGCGCCTTCGCGGCCCACGCGGCGAGGTAGCCGAGGTCCTCGGGGTTCCACAGCGCGAACGCGGTGACGGTGCCGTCCTCCACGTACTCGCGCATCTGGTTCGGCGTGCCGAGACCCGTCAGCGCGACCTTGCCCTTGAAGTCCGAGGTCGACAGGTAGCGCGCGGCCGCCGCGATGCCGACCGTCGTGGGCGAGATGATGCCCTTCAGGTTCGGGTGCGACTGCAGCAGCGCCGCGGTCTTGTCGAACGACGTCTGGTCGTCGTCGTCGCCGTAGACGACCTCGACGAGCGTGATGTTCGGGTGCTCGTCGGCGAGGAGCTGCTTCATGTCCTCGATCCACGCGTTCTGGTTCGTCGCGTTGGCCGACGCGGACAGGATCGCGATCTCGCCCTCGTCGCCGATCTGCTCGGCGATCAGGTCGACCTGGATCTTCGCGATGCCCTCGGCGGTGGCCTGGTTGATGAACAGGTCGCGGCAGTCGGGGTTCGTGTCGGAGTCGAACGTGACGACCTTGACGCCCGCGTCGCGCGCCTCGTTGAGGGCGTCGCAGATCGCGTTGGGGTCGTTCGCCGAGACGACCAGCGCGCCGACGCCCTGCTGCGTCGCGGTGTTGATGTAGCTCACCTGTGCATCGGGCGTCGCCTCGGCGGGTCCGACCTCGTTGAAGGTGCCGCCGAACTCCTCGACGGCGGCCGTGCCACCCTTGCTCGAGGTGTCGAAGTACGGGTTGCCGAGGTTCTTGGGCAGGAACGTGATCGAGAGGTTCTCGCTGTCGCCGCCGGCGCCGTCGGTCGGCGAACCGCCCGACCCGGTGTCGGCGCAGCCGGCGAGCGTGAGCGCGGCCGTGACGGCCACGGCCGCGATCGCGGCGACACGCTTGCGTGCAAACGTCATTGTTCTTTCCTTTCGTGGAATCCGCCGCGACGGGCGTCGTCGGCGTCGTGCAGCGGCCTCGTCATGTTGCTGTGGAGGCCGTGACGCGTGGGGGTCGGCCGGGGCGCCGACGAGACTGCTGAAGCCGGTTGAGAACGCTGGCCGCGACGACCGAGAGCACGAGGAGCACACCGGTGACGATGTTGATGACGTCGGACGTGATGTTGGCGAGGCGGAGGGCGCTCGAGATGACTCCGATGAGCACCGCGGCCGCGACCACGCCGTGCAGCGCTCCGCGCCCGCCGAACACCGACACCCCGCCGAGCACGACGGCCGCGATGACCTGCAGTTCGAGACCGGTCGCGTTGTCGCCGCGGGCGCTGCCGAAGCGGAGCGTGTAGAAGATGCCCGCGAAGGCGGCGACGAGGCCGGCGAGCATGAAGAGGATGAACTTCGTGCGCTCGACGTCGACGCCTGAGAAGCGCGCCGCGTCCTTCGAGAGTCCGATCGCATAGATGCCCCGGCCGAACGGCGTGAAGTGCAGCAGGATCACGAACACGACGAGCAGGATCAGGAAGGGCACCATGATGTACGGAATCGTCGTGCCCGCGATCCGAGCCTTCGCGAGGGCCGTCCACGTCTCGGGGAAGTCGGTCACGGCCGTCGTGCCGAGCAGGCCCACGGCGAGACCGCGGAAGAGCGCGAGCGTGCCGATCGTGACCGCGAGCGACGGCAGGCCGACGACGGTCACCAGGAAGCCGTTGAACGCCCCGCCGACGACGCCGACGAGCAGTGCGATGACGGCCGCGGCCTCGAAGGGGATGCCCGCCTGCACCGCAACGCCGGTCACCACGCTCGAGAGGCCGACCATGCTGCCGACCGACAGGTCGATCTCGCCGGTGACCATGATGAGCGTCATCGGCAGCGCGATCAGCAGGATCGGCGCGATGTCGAGCAGCAGGTAATTGAGCGTGATGGGCTGCCCGAACCCGCGCACCGTGACGGATGCCACGGCCACGACGAGGACGAGGAGCCCGATGATCGCGGACTCGCGGGTCAGCAGCATCCGTCGCCACAGCGGCTTCGCGTGACCCGGGATCACGCGCGTGGCCTGGGTCGTTCCGGTCATCGTCGTCATGATTCGTCGTCCCTCGCCTCGATGAGCCGGCGTCTCTGGCGCACCGCGAGCACGCGGTCGAGCACGATCGCGCCGATGATGAGCACGCCGACGACGGCGCGCTGCCAGAAGTCGGGGATGCCGAGGATCGGCAGCGCGCGGTTGATCGTCATGAGCAGCACCGCGCCGATCGCCGCGCCCCACACCGATCCGACGCCGCCCGTGATGGCGACGCCTCCGATGACGGCTGCGCCCACCGCGTCGAGCTCCCACCCGGCGCCGGCCTGCGAGCTCACCGATCCGTAGCGCGCGGCGTAGAAGACACCCGCCAAGCCCGCGAGTGCACCCGACAGGACGAACGCCGTGAGCACACGGCGCGTGACGCGCAGGCCGTACAGCTCCGCCGCGGCCGGGTCGGAGCCGATCGCGTAGTACTCGCGGCCGCCGCGGGTGTTGCGCATGTACCAGGCCGCCGCCGCGAGCACGACGAGGGCGACGATCGTGAGGATCGGGATCCACAGGATCGAGCCCGTACCGACGGCGAGGAACTCGCGCGGCATGTCGGATGCGTTGACGCGTGTGCTGCCCGCCCAGAGCACGTTGATCCCGCGGTAGGCGTACAGCGTGCCGAGTGTGATCACCATCGCCGGGACGCGGGCGAACGCGACGAGCGCGCCGTTGATGAGGCCGAGCACCGCGCCGAGGAGCACCGCGAGGAGAACGACGACGGGGATCGGCAGCCACGGCATGTCGATGAAGAGGCGCCCCGTGAGGTACGCGGTGAGGCCGATGACCGAGCCGACCGACAGGTCGACGTTGCGCGTGATGATGACGATCGCCTGGCCGACGGCCACGAGCATGAGGATCGACGGCGTGAGCAGCAGGTCGCGCCAGCCGTCGTTCGAGAACAGGAAAGCCGGGTTCTTGACCGTCGCCGCGACGACCACGATGGCGAGCGCGACGAGGATGCCGAGCTCTCGCGCACGGCCGAGCGCGCTGATGCGCTTGGTCAGTCCCGAGACGGGGATGCGTGTCGTGGGAGGGGTCGTGGTCACTGGAGCTGCTCCGATGCGTGGGTCGCGGCGTACATGACGTTCTCGCTCGTCGCGTCGGCCCGGTCGATCTCGGCGGTGATGCGGCCTTCGCGCATGACCAGCACGCGGTCGGCCATCCCGAGGACCTCGGGCAGCTCGGACGAGATCATGAGGATGCCCATGCCCTCGCCGGCGAGCTGCGAGAGCAGGCGGTGCACCTCGGCCTTCGTGCCGACGTCGATGCCGCGGGTGGGCTCGTCGATGATGAGCACCTCGGGCTTGGTCGCGAGCCACTTCGCGAGGACGACCTTCTGCTGGTTGCCGCCGGAGAGCGTCGCCGCGACGGTGTCGAGCGCCTGCGCCTTCACCTCGAGGCGGCTCGCCCACACGGCGGCGGCGCGGTTCTCCATCGTCGTCGTGAGCAGCCCGAACCGGGCGAGCTCGCGGCGGATCGCAAGGGTGATGTTGCGGCCGACGCCCGACTCGATCACGAGCCCCTGCTTGCGACGGTCCTCGGGCACGAGCGCGATTCCGGCGCGCATCGCCGCGGTCGGCTCGCCCTGCGGGATGGGCTTGCCGCGCATCCGCACCGTGCCCTCGCGGTAGGAGTCGACACCGAAGATGGCGCGCGCGACCTCGCTGCGGCCCGCGCCCACGAGCCCTGCGAGTCCCACGATCTCGCCCGAGCGCACCGTGAACGTGATGTCGTGGAAGACACCCGGGGTCGTGAGGCCCTCGACCTCCAGAAGCGGCTCGCCGATCTCGGTCGGCTGCTTCGGGAACAGCTCGGTGACCTCGCGCCCGACCATCTGCCGCACGATCTCGTCGACGCTCGTGTCGGCGATCGCGCTCGTGGCGATGTAGGCGCCGTCGCGCATGACCGTGATCGTGTCGCACAGGTCGAACACCTCGTCGAAGCGGTGCGAGATGAAGATCAGGGCGCGACCCTCGTCGCGCAGGCTGCGCGCGATCGCGAACAGTCGGTCGACCTCGCGACCCGACAGGGCGGCGGTCGGCTCATCCATGATGAGCAGGCTCGCGTCGAGCGACACCGCCTTCGCGATCTCGATCACCTGCTGGTCGGCGATCGACAGGCCCTCGGCGAGGCGGTCGGGGTCGATCGCGACACCGAGGCGCGTGAACAGCCGCTCGACCTCGTGACGCATGGCCTTGCGGTCGATGCGGCCGAAGCGGCCCGTGGGCTGGCGCCCCATGAAGATGTTCTCGGTGACCGACAGGTCGGGGAAGAGCGTCGGCTCCTGGTAGATGACGGCGACGCCCGCGGCCTTCGACTGCGCGGTGGAGGTGAAGTCGACGTCCTCCCCGCGCAGGCGGAACGTGCCCGCGTCGCGCTGGTAGAGGCCCGCGACGATCTTCACGAGCGTCGACTTGCCGGCGCCGTTCTCGCCGACGAGCGCGTGGATCGAGCCCGCGTCGACGGAGATCGTGCCGGACCTCAGGGCGATCACCGAGCCGAAGGCCTTCTGGACGTCGGCGAGCTCGAGCGCGGGGGTCGCGGTCACCGGGGCATCACCACTCTCGTCTTTGAGGGAGTGAATCGTTTCATTCCCTGCCGATGCGACAGTAGGCTATGTTCTGAAAGGCGTCAAGTCGGATGCCGCGACCGTGACTGATTCGTTTCATCAGCTCGATCCGCGGCCGACCCAGGGTGGAGGTGACCGATGGCGGTCAGCGTTCGGGACGTCGCCGATGACGCGGGCGTCTCGGTGGGCACGGTGTCGAACGTGCTCAACCGGCCCGAGAAGGTGGCGCCCGAGACGGTGGCCCGCGTGCAGGCGTCGATCGAGCGCCTCGGCTTCGTGCGCAACGACGCCGCGCGCCAGTTGCGGGCCGGTCGCAGCCGCACGATCGGGCTCATCGTGCTGGACGTGCGCAACCCGTTCTTCACCGAGGTCGCCCGCGGGGCGGAGGAGCGCGCGGCCGACCACGGGCTGTCGGTGCTCCTCGCCAACAGCGACGAGAAGCAGCACCGTGAGGCGACATACCTCGATCTGTTCGAGGAGCAGCGGATGTTCGGCGTGCTGGTGACCCCCGTCGCCGAGAACCTCCCGCGGCTGCGGCGCATGCAGGAGCGCGGCATCCCGACCGTGCTGGTCGACCGCGAGTCGCACGACGCGGCCTTCGCCTCCGTCGCCGTGGACGACGTCGAGGGCGGCCGCATCGCCGCGGAGCATCTCCTTTCGATCGGCCGCCGCCGCATCGCGTTCGTCGGAGGACCGGTCTCGATCCGCCAGGTCTCCGACCGCCTCGCCGGCGCGCAGGCCGCCGTCGCGGCGGGCGGCGGCCGACTCGAGTTCATCGGCACCGACGCGCTGACGGTCGAAGAGGGCAGGCGCGTGGGTGAGGGCATCCGCGATCGCTCACCCGCCGACCGGCCCGACGCGATCTTCGCCGCCAACGACCTGCTCGCGCTCGGTGCGCTCCAGAGCCTCGTGATGTCGCCCTCCGCGGGCGAAGGGTCCCGGACGGTGCGCGTTCCGGAAGACATCGCGCTCATCGGCTACGACGACATCGACTTCTCGGCCGCCGCGGTCATCCCGCTCAGCTCGGTGCGCCAACCGGCCGCACTCATCGGGTCGACCGCCGTCGACCTGCTGCTCGAGCAGCAGCAGGGTGCGCAGCCGCGCGAGCATGTCGTGTTCCAGCCGGTGCTCGTCGTGCGCGCATCGACCGCGGGCTGATCCGACCTGCTGCGGGTCAGCTCGCGTGGCGGGGGCGGGCGGATGCCGTGCCCTGTCCGTCGCCCGACGGGAGGCGGATCGGCGTGGTCGAGGCGACCTCGTCGCTGAACTGCTCGGGCTCGGCCTTCGCGGCGGCGCCGGCGGCAGCCGCAGCCGCGGCGGTGGCCGGTGGCGGGATCCGGACCGACGTGGTGAGGATCGACAGCGGCCGCGTCTCGTCGATCGTGAGGGCGAAGCGGCGGGACTCGTGCCGGCGCACGCGCCCCGACACCGACATCCAGATCGCCCCGATCGCGAACGCGACGAACGCGGCGACCGCGCCGACGCCGATCGCGACGCGCGGGCCGAACTGCGCCGCGACCCACCCGACGATGGGCGCGCCGACCGGGGTGCCGCCCATGAGGATCGCCATGTACAGCGCGAGCACGCGACCGCGCAGCGCGGGGTCGGTCGTGGTCTGCACATAGCCGTTCGCCGTCGTCATCATGGTCACGACCGCGAAGCCCGTGACCATGAGCGTCACCGCGTACAGCCAGTAGGAGGGCATGAACGCCGAGACTCCGGCGGTGACCGCGAACAGCAGCGTCCCTCCGATGAGAACGCGGATGCGGGCGGCATCGCGTCGTGCGGCCATGAGCGCGCCGGCGACCGAGCCGATCGCGAGGATCGAGCTCAGCAGGCCGAAGCCGTCGGCCTCGCGCCCGAACTCGAGCGCCATCGTGGACGCGAAGATCGGGAAGTTCATGCCGAATGCGCCGATGAGGAACACCATCGCGAAGGCGACGACGAGGTCGGGGCGGCGCGCGACGTAGCGGAATCCGTCGGCGAGGCGTGCGGCTCCGGTCGCCTTCGCGCGGGGCATGAGCTCGTGCGTGCGGATGAGCAGGAGCGCCGCGATCATCGCGATGAACGTGGCCGCGTTGGCGATGAACACCCACCCGGTGCCGATCGCCACGATGACGACGCCCGCGACGGCGGGACCGATCATGCGCGCGCCGTTGAACGACGCGGCGTTGAGTGCGACCGCGTTCGAGGCGTTCTCGCGCGTCACGAGGTCCGACACGAACGCCTGGCGCGCGGGGTTGTCGAACGCGGCGACCACGCCGAGCGCGAGCGCGAATCCGTACATGATCCAGAGGTTCATCACCTCGGTGAAGATCAGCACGCCGATCGCGAGGGCGAACACGCCGAGCACGGTCTGGGTGAGCAGGAGCAGTCGACGGCGGTCGAAGCGGTCGGCGACCCACCCGGTCACGCTCACGAGCAGAAGCGGGGGCGCGAACTGAAGCGCCATCGTGACGCCCATCGCGCCGGCGTCGTTGTGCGTGAGGCCGGTGAGCACGACCCAGCTGATCGCGGTGGCCTGCATCCACTGGCCGACGTTCGAGACGAGCGCGCCGATGAACCAGACGCGGTAGTTGAAGCTCGCGAAGGATCGGAACATCGAGTTCATCGGCTGGCCATCCTCTGCATGAGTTCGGCGGCCTTGGCCAGGATCTCGCGCTCTTCGGGTTCGAGATCGGCGAGTGCGGCCTCGACCCACGCGTCGCGACGGCTGACCGTCTCGTCGACGACGGCTCGCCCGGCATCCGTCAGATCGATCACGACCTTGCGGCCGTCGTTGGCGTCGGCCGTGCGCGTGACGAGTCCCTGCTCCTGCAGGCAGTTGACGGTGCGGTTCATCGCGGGTGCCGACACGCGCTCGTGGTCGGCGAGCTCGCCGAGCGTGTGCGGGCCGTGGACCGCGAGCACCGCGAGCACCGTGAACTGGCCGTCGCTCATCGAGTCGACCGCGCGCTGGGAGCGCATGCGACGCGAGAGACGGAAGGTCGCCATGCGGAGGTCCGACGCCTCTTTCGACAGATCAGGGGTTGTCTGGGAGGACTGTTCGGTATGCGGCATGAGGGTACTTAACATAGTTCATTAGCCTTGTTAAGTAAAATTCGCGGGCCGCCCTAGACTCGTCCGCATGCCCGAGTTCGAGGACGCACACGGCATCGCGATCGTCTACGACGTCCACCCCGCCAAGACGACACCCCGCGCGGTCGTCCAACTGCTGCACGGCGTCGGCGAGCATGCGGGGCGCTACGGCGCTGTCATCGAGGCGCTCACCGCCGAGGGGTACACCGTGTACGCCGACGACCATCGCGGCCACGGGCGCACCGGCATGAAACAGCACGGCGGCGACGCGTCCAAGCTCGGCCGGCTCGGCGTCGGCGGCATGCCCGCGGCGCTCGCGGCGGTGTGGCAGTTCACGCAGCTCATCCGCAGCGAGAACCCCGACCTGCCGCTGGTGATGCTCGGGCACTCGTGGGGATCGTTCCTCGCGCAGAAGCTGCTCAACCTCCATCCCGAGGCTTACGACGGCGTCGTGCTGAGCGGTTCCGCCCTCCTGTGGCCGGGATCGCTCAACGCGGGCGACCTCAACGCGCCGTGGAAGGCGAAGGACGCGATGGGCACCGAGTGGCTGTCGTCCGACCTCTCGGTGGGGAAGGCCTTCATCGAGGATCCGCTCACGACGACGACGCCCCTGCTCCAGCTGTTCGGCGTCGTCGACGCCGCGCGCCTCTACGGGCGCCCGCGCAAGGACCTCGGCCGCGACATCCCGATCCTGCTCATGGTCGGGCGCGACGACACGGTCGGCGGCCCGCGCAGCGTGCACCGGCTCGCCGACGCCTACCGCACGCGATCCGGACTCACCGACGTCACGACACTCGTGTACCCCGACGCACGTCACGAGATCTTCAACGAGGCCATGCAGGCCGACGTGCGAGCAGACCTGCTCGCGTGGCTCGAGAGGCACTTCGCCGACCGCACCCGTTGACGACGGATGCCCCCCGGGGCCATTCTGACTCTTAGCGAGGTCGTGGGAGCGCTCCCAAGGGGAGCGAGGTCCGGTCTCGCGGCGCCACGACGGTGTGGCGCGGGTCGACGAAGACACCTGGAGGACGCGCATGACCTCATCCATCCCCCGACGCGCGGGCGTGCGGACGCTCGCTGTCATCGGCGCCGCGGCACTGGCCGCCGGAACCGCGATCTCGATCGGCGGCGCAGCTGTCGCAGACGTCGGCGACGGGCTCGCCGGCTCCGACCTGTACGTCAACCCATGGAGCACGACGCTCGAGGCGGCACAGGGGCTCAGCGGACAGGCGCGTGCCGACGCCCAACTGCTCGGCAGCATCCCGTCGGCGGAATGGTTCACACAAGGGTCGCCCGACGAGGTGCGCGTCCGGGCCGACGAGTACGTCACCGCGGCTGCTGCCTCGGGGGCGATGCCCGTTCTCGTCGCCTACAACCTGCCGTTCCGCGACTGCTCGCAGTACTCCGCGGGCGGGGCGTTCGACACCGCCGCGTACCAGGCGTGGATCGACAGGTTGGCGGCCGGCATCGGCGACCGCCCGGCGACGGTGATCCTCGAACCGGACGGCCTCGGCATCATCCCGTGGTACACGACCATCGACGGCGCGCTCGAGTGGTGCCGGCCTGCCGAGTTGAACCCCGCCACGGCGGCATCCGACCGCTTCGAGCAGCTGAATTACGCGGTCGACGCGCTCGCGGCACTGCCGGCGACCGCGGTGTACCTCGACGGCACGCACTCCAGCTGGCTCAACGTCGGCGACATCACCGACCGCCTGCTGAAGGCGGGGGTCCAGGAGGCAGACGGGTTCTTCCTGAACGCGTCGAACTACAACTACACCGCCAACCTCACGGCCTATGGCACATGGATCTCGTCGTGCCTCGCGTACATCGCGCAGATCAACGCGGATGGCTTCGGCGAGTGCGGCAACCAGTACTGGAACGGCGGCCCGGCCAACGACTGGACCGGCGTCACGATGTCGGCGTTCGGCGAATGGAGCGCGGGCAACCCCGACCCGGCGCTCGACACCGCCGGAGTCGACTCCCGATACGAGCTCATCCTGGGCGGCGTCGAGCCGTCGACGCACTTCGTGATCGACACGAGCCGCAACGGGCGGGGTCCGTGGCAGGCGCCTTCGGGTGTGTACTCCGACCCCGAGGACTGGTGCAACCCGCCCGGGCGCGGCCTCGGAGTGCTTCCGACGACCGACACCGGCAACGAACTCGTCGACGCCCACCTGTGGATCAAGGTGCCGGGCGAGTCGGACGGCAAGTGCTACCGGGGCACGGGCGGTCCGCTCGACCCGGAGCGGGGCATGGAGGACCCGGCCGCAGGCCAGTGGTTCGTCGAGCAAGCCCGTGAGCTGATCGCGCTGGCGAACCCGCCGCTCGCGCCGCTCGACTGTTACGTCGACTGGAGCGCGAACGGCAGCGGCAAGGCCTTCTCCGCCCAGGTGCGGCTCTCCGGTCAGGTCGGCACCTCCTGGACCCTGTCGTTCGCGGTGCGCGACGGCCAGGTCTTCACCGGCGCGACGCACGCGACCGTGACGCAGGAGGGCGGACTCGTGACGGTCAGCGGCACCACCAAGGGCAAGGGCAACGCGCCCGACACGGTGATCCACGCCAAGGGCGCTCCGATCGAGCCGTGGCAGCTTCGCGTCGACGGACGCGCCTGCACCTCCTGACGGGGGAGGGCACCGCCCCCGCTCTCTCGTGGGATCAGCCGCGCGCGCGACGACGGGTGCCGGCACGGCGGATGTCATCCACCGTGCTGCCCGTCGTGAAGCGCTGACCCGCCGCCCGCGGAGCCGTGGGAGTCGAGCCGTGCGCCGTGGCCGACTTCGACGACGAGCCGCCGCGCCGGCCGCGCGAACGGCCGCTCGGACCGGAGGCGGTTGTCGCGGCATCCGTCTTCGGCTTCTTCTTGGCCGCCGGGCGCTGCTGCTGCGGGCGCTGCTGTGCGGGAGGGGCGGGCTTCACGTGCGGCGCGCGCTCGCCCACGAGCTCCGCGACCGCGGCGTGCGCGGCCGTCACGGGCTCGAGCGGGGCGGTGACGCGAGCCTTGCGCAGGAGGTCCTTGACCTCGTGGCGCTGCGCGTCGAGCGCGACCGTGACGACGAGACCCTCCGCGCCGGCGCGGGCGGTGCGGCCCGAACGGTGCAGGTACGCCTTGTGCTCGACGGGCGGGTCGACGTGCACCACGAGCTCGACGTCGTCGACGTGCACGCCGCGGGCGGCGACATCCGTCGCGACGAGCACGCGCACGCCGCCGTTCTCGGTGGGGGCGCCGAACGCGGCGAGGTTGCGCTCGCGCGCGTTCTGGCCGAGGTTGCCGTGCAGGTCGACTGCGGGGATGCCGGCGGCCGTCAGCTGCTTCGCGAGCTTCTTCGCCTGGTGCTTCGTGCGGGTGAAGAGGATCCGTCGTCCGAGGCCCGACGCGAGGTGGCGGACGAGCGCGTTCTTCTCCTCGGTCTCGACGACGAACACGCGGTGCGTCATGACGCCCTGCGGCACGCTCGACTCGTCGACCTCGTGGCGGACCTCGTCGCGCAGGAAGCGCTTGACGAGCACGTCGACGCCGCGGTCGAGCGTCGCGCTGAACAGGAGGCGCTGGCCGCGCTGCGGCGTCGCGCTCATGATGCGGGTCACGCCGGGGAGGAAGCCGAGGTCGGCCATGTGGTCGGCCTCATCGAGCACCGTGATCTCGACGTCGCCGAGGTTCACGATGCCCTGCTTCATGAGGTCCTCGAGGCGGCCGGGGCACGCGACGACGATGTCGACGCCCGCGCGGAGCGCCTGCTCCTGCGGACGCTGGCCGACGCCGCCGAACACCGTCGTGACGCGAAGTCCCGCGGCATCCGCCAACGGCTTCACCGTCGCCGCGATCTGTGTCGCGAGCTCGCGCGTGGGCGCCAGCACGAGGCCGCGCGGATGCGACGGCCGACGCCGACCGCCCGCGAGGCGCGCGACGAGCGGCAGCGCGAAGGCGATCGTCTTGCCGCTGCCGGTGCGGCCGCGGCCGAGCACGTCACGACCCGCGAGCGAGTCGGGGAGCGTGTCGCGCTGGATCGGGAAGGGCTGGGTCTTGCCGTCGGCTTCGAGCACGGCGGCGAGGTTCTCGGGCACGCCGAGAGAGAGGAAAGAAGACATGGATGCTTTCATGCAGACGCACACACGCGGGATCGGCGGTGCGAGAGGTGGCGACGGCGCGGGTTCGCGCATCGGTTCGCCGTTCGAAAAGAGCCGCGGCCGCAAAGATGGCCGGGGAGCGTGACGACGACGCAGCGGTTCAGAGTGAGCCGCGGCATCCACCGTACCAGTCCCCGCCGGGCGGTCGCTGACAGCACGACGGTTCGGGCGCCGCAAGAGGCCGCAATAGGGTTGTCCCCATGCACGGTGAGTACAAGGTTCCCGGCGGCAAGCTCGTCGTCGTCGACTTCGAGGAGCAGGACGGCCGCATCGCCGGCTTCCACCTCTCGGGTGACTTCTTCCTCGAACCCGACACCGCGCTGGACGACATCGACGCGGCGGTGACCGGGCTCCCGATCGAGGCGGATGCCGCGACCATCGCCGCCGCGGTGCGCTCAGCCCTCCCCGATGGCGCCCAGCTGCTCGGATTCACGCCCGAGGCGGTCGGCACCGCGGTGCGCCGCGCGCTCGTGACCGCGCCCGGCTGGCGCGAGTTCCAGTGGGAGATCGTGCACGAGGCTCCCGTGTCGCCGCGCATGAACCTCGCGCTCGACGAGGTCCTCACGGCGCGCGTGGGCGACGGCCGCCGCAATCCGACGCTGCGGCTGTGGGAGTGGAACGAGTCCGCCGTCGTCATCGGCTCGTTCCAGTCCGTCAAGAACGAGGTCGATCCCGAGGGCGCGGCCCGGCACGGCTTCGACGTCGTGCGTCGCATCTCGGGCGGCGGAGCGATGCTCATGGCGGCGAACTCCATCGTCACGTACTCGCTCTACGTGCCGTCGTCACTGGTCGCGGGCATGACGTTCGCCGACTCGTACGCGTTCCTCGACGACTGGGTGCTGCAGGCGCTCCGCTCGATCGGCGTCGACGCGACCTACCAGCCGCTCAACGACATCGCCTCGCCGCAGGGCAAGATCGGCGGCGCGGCGCAGAAGCGCCTCGCGAACGGGGGAGTGCTGCATCACGCGACCCTCTCGTATGACATGGACGGCCAGGTCATGACCGAGGTGCTGCGCATCGGACGCGAGAAGCTCAGCGACAAGGGCACCGTGTCGGCCGCGAAGCGCGTCGATCCGCTCCGCCGCCAGACCGGGCTCTCGCGCGAGGCGATCATCGAGAAGCTCAAGGAGACGTTCGCGAACCTCTACGGCGCCGTTCCCGGCCACATCACCGAGGACGAGTACGCCGAGGCGGCGGAGCTCGTCCGGTCGAAGTTCGCGACGGACGCCTGGCTGAACCGCGTGCCATGACCGAGGCGGTCGCCGCACCGCAGCCCGGCGCGGTCGAGATCCATCACGGTGACAACCTCACCGTGATCCGCGACTTCGCCGACGCGTCGTTCACCCTGATCTACCTCGATCCGCCGTTCAACACCGGCCGACCGCAGCAGAGAGCGGTCGAGACGGCGCGCGTGGTGCGCGCGGTGGGCGCGGCGCGCGATACGGATGCGGTGGGTGTCGTGCGTCGCGGCTTCCACGGTCGCGAGTACGAGCGGCTGCGCGGCGATCTGCGCACGTACGACGACCGCTTCGACGACTATTGGGGCTTCCTCGAGCCGCGGCTCACCGAGGCGTGGCGGCTGCTCGCCGACGACGGCACCCTGTACCTGCACCTCGACTACCGCGAGGCGCACTACGCGAAGGTCCTCATGGACGCGCTGTTCGGGCGCGAGCGCTTCCTCAACGAGCTGATCTGGGCGTACGACTACGGCGGCAAGAGCAGGCGCCGGTGGCCGACCAAGCACGACACGATCCTCGTGTACGTGAAGGACCCCGCACGGTATTGGTTCGACTCCGCCGCCGTCGACCGCGAGCCGTACATGGCGCCCGGGCTCGTGACCGCGGCGAAGGCCGAGCGCGGCAAGCTCCCCACCGACGTGTGGTGGCACACGATCGTGCCGACGACCGGACGCGAGAAGACCGGCTACCCGACCCAGAAGCCCGAGGGCGTCCTCCGCCGCATCGTGCAGGCGTCGAGCCGTCCGGGCGACCGCGTGCTCGACTTCTTCGCGGGCAGCGGCACCACGGGAGCGGTCGCGTCGGCTCTCGGACGCGACGCCGTGCTCGTCGACGACAACCCCGAGGCGATCGAGATCATGAGGAGACGGATGCCCCACGCCCGGGTCATAGGCTGAGGCCCATGCGATTCGGAACCTTCATCCCCCAGGGCTGGCGATTCGACCTCGTCGGCATCGATCCCGCCGACCACTGGCGCGTCATGCGCGAGCTCGCCCAGCGCGCCGACGAGGGCCCGTGGGAGTCCCTG
This sequence comes from Microbacterium sp., assembly GCF_035556355.1. Lineage (GTDB taxonomy): Bacteria > Actinomycetota > Actinomycetes > Actinomycetales > Microbacteriaceae > Microbacterium. Next base: position 22,976 of record NZ_DATMFG010000055.1, on the reverse strand, counting down.
TGGGTGTACGACCACTTCCACACGACGCCGGTTCCGAGCGAAGAGGCGACGCACGAGGCGTGGACGCTCATGGCGGCGTTCGCGGCATCGACCGACCGCATCCGTCTCGGTCAGATGTGCACGTGCATGAGCTACCGCAACCCCGCGTATCTCGCGAAGGTCGCGGCGACGGTCGACATCGTCTCGGGCGGGCGTGCCGAGATGGGCATCGGCGGCGGGTGGTACGAGCACGAGTGGCGCGCGTACGGGTACGGGTTCCCGCCGATCGGCGAGCGGCTCGCGCGCCTCGACGAGGGGGTGCAGATCATGCGTCAGGCGTGGTCGACCGGCACGGCGACCCTGGACGGCAAGCACTACCGGGTCGACGGCGCGATCGTGCGGCCGCTCCCGCTGCAGGAGGGCGGCATCCCGATGTGGATTGCCGGCGGGGGCGAGAAGGTCACCCTGAAGATCGCCGCGAAGTACGCCGACTACGCGAACTGGTCGTCCGACCCGGAGGAGTTCTCGCACAAGAAGTCGGTGCTCGAGGGTCACTGCAGGACGCTCGGGCGCGACCCGTCCGAGATCACCCTCAGCGCGAACTTCATGACCGTGATCGGCGAGACCGAGAAGAACGTCGACGAGCGGCTTGACCGCATCGCGGAGCGGCTTCGCCCGCACCTCGGCGACCAGACCGAGCGGGTCATGGGCGAGTACCGCTCGGGCCGCGGACTCGTCGGCACGCCCGAGCAGATCGTCGAACGACTCGCCGACATGCGCGAGCGAGGCCTGCAGTACGCGATCCACTACTTCCCCGAGCACGCATACGACCGCTCGGGCGTCGAGTTGTTCGAGCGCGAGGTCATCCCGGCGCTCGCGTGAGCGGCTTCCGGGTGAAAGCGCCGGGCCCGATTGAGCCGACGGGTCCGTAGCAGGGACGTTTCGGCCGTTTGGACCCGGCGCTTTCACGTCGCGGCGCTCCAGGCGGCCTGTCGGCACGACGACCGGCCCTCCCCAGCGCCGCCGGGGCGGCCGATCACTCACAGCCGACCCCGTTCGGAGGGACTCGGCCCGACGCCTGTCGCACGGTCGGGGGATGACCCCTTCGTCCCGCGACGCGAGCACGATGACGGCTCCTCGGTTCCTCACCCGCCGCGCGCTGCTGGACGCAGGATGGACCGACCGGCGGCTTGCCGCGGCAGTCGCCGACGGGCGACTGCGCAAACCACGACCGAACGCGTACCTGCCACCCTGGGTGCCCGCTGACACGATCGACGCGTGTGCGCTGGGCGGCCGGCTCACGTGCGTATCGGAACTGGCCCGGCGCGGGGTGTTCGTACTCGATCAGTCCACGCTTCACGTCCACCTCCATGACAACCGCCGCCGTCCGCCGGTCCTCTCCCGTCCCGTGCGACGCCACTGGGACCGTCTGCGTCGAATGCCACCGCCGGGCGCGACGTCCGTCGAGGCGTTCGACGCCGTCCTGCAGGCGATCCGCTGCCAGCCCCCGCGTGCCGCCGTTGCGACGCTCGACTCCGCGTTGCATCTCGGTGTCCTGCATCCCGACGACCTGGACGAGCTGTTCCGGCAGCTCCCGCGACGTCACGCGGTCCTCCGCAAGCTCATCGACCCCCGGGCCGAATCCGGTCCCGAGACCTTGGTGCGGCTGATGCTCCGCTCGCTCGGAGCGAAGTTCGACGTTCAGGTTCGGATCCACGGTGTCGGCCGAGTGGACTTCGTCGTCGACGGCTGGCTGATCGTCGAGTGCGACAGCGAAGCGTTCCACTCGACGTGGGAAGACCAGCGTCGCGACCGCCGACGCGATCAAGCCGCGGCCGCCCTCGGCTACGTCACCTATCGTCCGATCGCCGAAGACATCATGTGGCGTCCGGAGGAGGTTCGGGCTGCGCTGGCAGGACTGCTCCGCGCCCGCGGGCGCGGTCGTCGGTGAAGCGTCGGGCTCGATCAGGCATCCGGTGCGATGACCCGCGCGAACCCCGCGGTTCAGCCCGACGCTTTCACCACGACGACGATCACCGTCGCGGCGGCTCCTCCGCCACGAGGGGGCGCACGCTCGCGTAGCCGTCGGGGTCGACCTCGGGGCCGGATGCCGCGCCGAACATCCTCGTCGCGCCGGGGCGCGCCGACCACGGCGTCCACCCCGGATCCTCGCCGCGGATGAGACGGACCGCTGCGCCGTGCACGGCGTCGGCGAGAGCCTGCGGAGGTTCGGCGCCCGCAAGGGCGTCGACCCGTTCGGCGTCGAGGCAGTCGAACCAGAACGGCACGTCGAGGCAATGGCACGCCCACCCGATCGTGGGCGACGTCCACGTGAAGCGGTAGACCCACGTGGGGGCATCCGACTTCGCCGCGGTGCGCGCGGCCGCGACACGGACCACCGTCGAGCGGAACGCGCGGTCGCTCACGTATCGGCCGACGAGCGCGGCATTGCCCTTGCGGTGCTGCTCCGCGTTCGCGGCGATGTACGCGCGGCGCCTCGCCCGGTCGAGCCCGAGCCTGCTGAGCGCGAGCGAGGCGGGGACGAACCGCATGCTTGTCCTGGCTCGGTCGAGCAGCATCGTGAACTCGTCGTCCGTGGCGCCGAGCACGAGCGGCTTGTCCGCTCCGACGCCGTCCCGGATCGAGTCGGGCGTCGGCTGCTTCAGCAGCTCGCCGTCGACCATCGGTCCCCACGAGGGGCCCTCGTCGAGCAGCAGGTTGGCCGCCGCGAGCCGGTTGCGGGACTCGGGCGACGCGGCGTCGCTCTGCAGCGCCAGGAGCTTCTCCTCGTCGACCGACGCGAAGCCGGAACGCGTGGGGGCCATGTTCGCGAGACGCGCGAGCTTGTCGGCGCGCTCCTCCGCGCGCTTGCGCGAGACATCCCCGAGCGCGCCCGACATCGACCACGCCGCGTGGAAAAGGTGCTGCGCGGCGGGCAGGCCCAGCAGGGTCAGCACTGCGCCGCCGCCCGCCGACTGTCCGGCGATCGTCACCCGACCGGGGTCGCCGCCGAACGCCGCGATGTTGTCGCGCACCCACTCGAGGGCGGCGATCCAGTCGCGCACGCCGCGGTTGGCGGGCGCCCCGTCGATGTGTCCGAAGCCGTCGAAGCCCAGGCGGTACGACACCGAGACCGTGACGATGCCGTCGCGATTGAACGCGCGACCGTCGTACCAGGGGCTGGCAGGCGAGCCGGCGATGTAACCGCCGCCGTGGATCCACACGAGCACGGGCAGTTTCGCGTCCGCGTCGCCCGGCCGGGGCGTGAACACGTTCACGTTGAGCGTCGACTCGCCGGGAACGGACGGCTCGGGGATGAGCGTCACCTCGGGCTGCGGCCCGCGCAGGGGGGTCGGCCCGTAGGTGACTGCGTCGCGCACGCCGTCCCACGGGTCCGGCGGCTCGGGAGCTTCGAAGCGGAGGTCGCCGACCGGTGGCTTCGCGAAGGGGATCCCGAAGAACGCGGCGGATGCCCCGGGCTCACCCGGCTTGCCGCGCCACATGCCGCGGACGGCTCCGGGCGCGATGCGCACGACGGGTCCGGCGACGGCCCCGCCCTCCGAGACGGCTGCGGAGTCGACGTCTTCTGAAGGTGGTCCGGCGAAAGGCATGGCACGAGCGTATGCGGCGACGCGAGGATGAGCACATGACAGATGCGATCCCCACCGCCGCCGACCTCACGCTCGAAGAGAAGGCGTCGCTCACCAGCGGCGCCGACTTCTGGACGACGAAGTCCGTCGAGCGGGCCGGCGTGCCCTCGATCATGATGACCGACGGTCCGCACGGCCTTCGCAAGCAGACCGAGGCCGCCGACCACCTCGGCCTGACCGGCAGCACTCCTGCCACGTGCTTCCCGCCGGCCGTCGGGCTCGGGTCGTCGTTCGACCCCGAGCTCGTGGAGCGGGTGGGCGAGGCGATCGCCGTCGAGGCCGCGATCGAGAACGTCGCCGTGGTGCTCGGTCCGGGCATCAACATCAAGCGCTCGCCGCTGTGCGGCCGCAACTTCGAGTACTTCTCGGAGGATCCCGTCGTCTCCGGGGTGCTGGGAGCTGCGATGGTGCGCGGCCTCCAGTCGCGGGGCGTCGGCGCATCGCTCAAGCATTTCGCCGCGAACAACCAGGAGCACGACCGCATGCGCGTGTCGGCCGACATCGATCCGCGCCCGTTGCGCGAGATCTATCTGCGCGGGTTCGAGCGCGTCGTCGAGGATGCGCAGCCGTGGACCGTCATGTGCTCCTACAACCGCATCAACGGCGTGTTCGCCTCGGAGGATCCGTGGCTGCTCACGAGCGTGCTCCGCGATGAGTGGGGCTTCGAGGGGCTCGTCGTCTCGGACTGGGGTGCGGTGAACGACCGTGTCGCGGGACTTCCCGCCGGACTCGACCTCGAGATGCCGTCGAGCGGCGGCCTCACCGATGCGCAGCTCGTCGCAGCGGTGCGCGACGGCGCACTTGACGAGTCCACGCTCGACACCGCCGCCGATCGCGTGCTCGATCTCGTGCGCAAGGTCCGGCGGCGCCCGGTCGTCCAGGGTCCGCTCGACGTCGACGCGCATCACGCGCTCGCCCGCGAAGCGGCGGGCCGCTCGATCGTGCTGCTCAAGAACGCCGGCGCGCTGCTGCCGCTCGCCCGCGACGCGAAGATCGCCGTCATCGGCGAGTTCGCGCGCACCCCGCGCTACCAGGGCGCCGGCTCGTCGCTCATCAACCCGACGCGCCTCGACACCGCGCTCGACGAGTTGCGGGCGCTGTCGACGGGTGAGGTGGTGTTCGCGCCGGGGTTCACCCTCGAGACCGAGACGGGGGAAGACCCGGATGCCGCGACCGCGCGCCGCGACGAGGCGGTGGCCGCCGCATCCGCCGCCGACGTCGCCGTCGTGTTCCTCGGGCTCCCCGCGACCGACGAGTCCGAGGGCTTCGACCGCGGGAGCATCGACCTCCCGGCCGACCAGCTGGCATTGCTCGACGCCGTCCTCGCCGCGAACGCGCGCACGGTCGTGGTGCTGTCGAACGGCGGCGTCGTCGCGCTCCCGTTCGCCGACCGCGTGCCCGCGATCGTGGAGGGGTGGCTGCTCGGTCAGGCCGGCGGCGGTGCGACGGCGGACGTGCTGTACGGCGTCGTCAACCCATCGGGGAAGCTCACCGAGACGATCCCGCTCCGGCTCGAGGACAATCCGTCGTATGGGAACTTCCCCGGCGAGTTCGGGCACGTCCGCTACGGCGAGGGTCTGCTCGTCGGATACCGGTGGTACGACGCGAAAGACCTCGAGGTCGCGTTCCCGTTCGGGCACGGCCTTTCGTACACGACGTTCGCGTACGGAGACGCGTCGGCGGTCGTGACCGCCGACGGCGACATCGAGGTCGCAGTGGCCGTGACGAACACCGGTCCGGTCGCCGGCCGCGAGATCGTCCAGGTCTACACGTCGCTGCCGGTATCGTCCGTGCAGCGTCCGCCCCGTGAGCTCAAGGCGTTCGCGTCGGTCGCGCTCGATGCGGGCGAGACGCGCGAAGTCGTCGTCACGGTCCGGCGCAAGGACCTCGCGTACTGGGACATCCGCACAGGTGGCTGGGTCGTCGAGGGCGGCGCCTACTCCTTCGACGTGGGCGCGTCGAGCCGCGATGTGCGCGCGACGACGACCCTCGAGATCGACGGAGACCCGATCCGGATGCCGCTCACCCTCGATTCATCGGTGGGCGAGGTGCTCGCGCACCCGGTCGTCGGCCCGTTCGTTCGTCAGGCCATGGAGTCGATGGTCGGCGGCGGGCAGCTCGACGAGGGGCTCGTCAAGATGATGGAGTCCTTCCCGCTCGGTCGGCTCGCGCGGTTCCCCGGCGTCGGCGTCACGAGCGAGATGGTCGAGGGCCTCATCGCGATGGGCAACGCGTCGTAGCCGTGCAGGCTGCGGACGAGACGCGGATGCCCTGGCACTTCGTCGGGCCGGGGCAACCGTCGTCTTCCGGCGACTCGCACCGGACGCGAGGTCAGGCCGGAGCCGCCTCGCCCTTGCGGTACTGATAGGGGTTGCTGAGGATCTCGACCTCGGGGATCTCGGGGTTCATGCCCGCCTTCCAGGTCTCCTCGCCGAGTTCGCCCTTGAGGTACTCGATCGTGTTCTCGAGCTTCGTCCGCACGCCCGGCAGGTCGCCCGCGCGCAGCTTACCCTCGAACTTGACCGGCTCGCCGCCCACGAGCACGGTGTGCACGTCGCCGCGGCCCGCCTGGTAGACGATGTGCCCGTACGGGTTGACGATCGGCACCATCGTGGGCGAATCGTCGTTCTTGATGAGCACGACGTCGGCGAGCTTGCCTTTCTCGAGGCTACCGATCTGGTCCCACTTTCCGAGGGCCTTCGCGCCGCCGCGCGTCGCCCAGTCGACGACCTCCTCGACGCGGATCGTCGCGTGCGTGACGGTCTCATCCTTCTGATGCGCGATGTAGTGCTCGAGCGCACGGTCGGAGCCGATCGTCGTGCGCATCGCCGAGAACATGTCGGCGCTGAACCACACGCTCGTGTCGATCGACATCGACGCGGGGATCCCGTGCTTGCGCAGCGCGAACGCGGGCGGGTAGCCCTGACCACAGGTCATCTCACTCTCGGTCGCGAGCGAGACGCTCCCGCCGGTCGCCGCGATCTTCTGGTACGACTCGTCGCTCAGCGTCGCCGCGTGCACGTAGATGTAGCCGGGCTGCATCGCGCCGTTGTCGTACATGAGACGGATGCCGTTGTCGTTGGTCGCACCCCACACGCCGGCGTGCGTCGTGACGGCGAGCCCGAGATCGCGCGCGAGGGCGAACGCGGGGGCTTCCGGGAAGCTCTCGTCGCCCGGCACGTCGAAGGCGATCTGCGCACCGAAGAGCGTGTCGCGGGCCTTCTCGATGATCGCGCGGACGGCCGGGTCCTGCGACCACTCCCACGGCGCTCCCGCGAGGTTGCCGTACGCGAGCACGAAGCGGCCGGGGGAGGACGCGAGCGCTTCGAGGGCGGCTTCGCCGTGGTCGGGCGTGCGCAGGCCGTGCGACCAGTCGACGCTCGTCGTGACCCCGGCCTCGACGGCGTCGAGTCCGGAGATGAGGTTGCCGGCCGCGACGTCCTCGGGCCGGAACTTCATGCCGTGCTCGAGGTAGTACCAGACGAAGTACTGCGTGAGGGTCCAGTCCGCGCCGTACGCGCGCATCGCCGATTGCCACATGTGACGATGCGTGTCGACCATGCCGGGCATGACGATGCCCCGCTTGGCGTCGATCTCGAACGTGCCCTCGGGCACCTGCAGGTCGACGCCGACGTCCGCGATCTTGCCGTCGACCACGAGCACGTCGCCCTCGGGAAGCACCGTGTGGGAGTCGTCCATCGTCAGCACGATTCCGTCTCGGAAGACGATCGGCTGGTTCGGTGCGGGAGTGCCGGTCATGTGAGGCTCATCCTCCTTGATTGCCGCCGTGCGGCGGTGCGTCGTCGCACCGCGCCGTCGCCGTCGATCGGCACGCGAGACCGTGCTCGGGCCGACCCGGTCCAACTTGACTCAGGTTAAGCAATGCTGGACACTGCTGTCCAGTCCCACTTGTACCGTCGCAAGGGAGCGAGCGTGAGCACCAGGACCATCGTCATCGTCGGAGGCACCTCCGGCATCGGACTCGAGATCGCGAAGGACTCGATCGCACGCGGGGAGAAGGTCGTCATCACCGGCCGCGACGAGACGCGCACGAAGCGCATCGCGACGGAGCTCGGTCCGGAGGCGACCGGCATCGCGCTCGACATCTCCGAGCCGCAGACGATCGCCCACCAGCTATCGTCGCTCGGCCGCGTCGACGGACTCGTGCTCGCCGCCATCGAGCGCGACGCCAACAGCGTGCGCGACTACAGCATCGAGCGCGCGGTGCGCCTCGTGACCCTCAAGCTCGTCGGCTACACCGAGACGATCCACGCGCTGCTCGATCGGCTCGAGCCCACGGTCGACACCGGCATCGTCCTGTTCGGCGGTCGCGCGAAGGACCTGCCTTACCCGGGCTCGACCACCGTGTCGAGCATCAACGGAGGTGTGACAGGCCTGGTGAACACGCTCGCGCTCGAGTTGGCGCCCATCCGCGTCAACGCCGTGCACCCGGGCATCGTCGGCGACAGCCCCTTCTGGGCAACCAAGCCCGAGGGCGTGCTCGACGGCTACAAGAAGCACACGCCGGGCGGCGAGCTCGCGACGATGGCCGACGTCGTCGATGCGGTGCAGTTCCTGCTGCGCAACCGCGGCGTGTCGGCGGTCAACCTCTACGTCGACCGGGGCACGACGCTGCTCTGACGCGCGACGCTGCTCCGACAGGTGAAAGCAGCGGGCTCAAACCGGCACAGGCGGTTCCGGCGGCGCTGTGCGCGCGATTCAACCCGACGCTTTCACGGGCATCGGGGTTCACAGGTCGCGGCGGCTCACTTCGGCGATCGCGCTCCAGTCGGCGTCCTTGAGCTCGGGATCGGCGAGCGCCTTCTCGAACACCTCGATGAGCGCCGGCATCGTCGCGGGGTGCACGCCCGTCGCCTGGGCGATCTGCTGCGCGAGCGCGAGGTCCTTGCGGCCGAGCGCGATGTGGAAGCCCGGGGGAGAGTACTCCTGGCGCGCGATGATGCCGCCGTAGCCGGAGTACACGGCACCGCCGAACAGCGTGCCCGTGAGCAGCTCGACGAACAGCTTCGGATCGACCCCGAGGCGCTCGGTCATCGCCACGGACTCGCCGATCGCCTGCAGCGCGTGGATGATGTTGTAGTTCACCGCCGCCTTGACGGCGTTCGCGACGGACGGCTTGTCGGAGAGTCGCCACACGCGCTTGCCCATCACCTCGAGGTACGGCATGACCTCGTCGATCGCCTGCGGGTCGCCCGCGGCGAGGATGTTGAGCTGCCCGGCGGCGGCGACATCCGGGCGCCCCAGCACCGGAGTCGCGATGTAGCGGCCGCCGGCTTCGGCGAAGGCATCCGTGAGGCGATCCGACATCGCGGGGCTGATCGAGGCCATCATGACGTGCGTGCGGCCCTCAGCCCGCGCGATCACGTCAGGCGTGAAGACCGCCTCGACCGCCGCGTCGTTCCCCAGCATCGAGAACGACACGTCGGCTTCGAGAGCGTGCGCGGGCGACTCCGCGGCCGTCAGCCCCTCCTCGACGAGGCGCCGCAGGGGCTCAGGCGAGCGGTTCCACACGCGCAGGTCATGGCCGGCTGCGGCGAGGCGCCGGGCCATGCCGGAGCCCATCGCGCCCAGACCGAGGAACGCGAGGGCGCGGCCATCGGCTGAGGCATCCGTCACGCTTCGCCTCGCCCCCACACCGTGTTCTTGTGCGACTGCGAGTCGCGTTCGAGGTTGAGGGGGCCGCCCACCGCGATGTAGCGGGGGCCCGCGACGAGCAGCTCCTCGGCCGGGAACTTCGTGATGACCTCGCAGCCGTCGGTCGTCACGACGACTTCTTCCTCGATGCGCGCGGCACCCCAGCCGTCGGCCGACGGCCAATACGTCTCGAGCGCGAACACCATGCCCTCCTCGATCGTCTCCGGGTGGTCGAGCGACGTGAGGCGCGAGAAGATGGGCTTCTCCCAGATCGACAGGCCTACGCCGTGACCGTATTGCAGCGCGAACGCGGCCATCTCATCCGGGAACCCGAACTCCTGCGCGGTCGGCCACACTTCAACGATATCCGCGGTTGTGGCACCTGGCTTCACGAGGGCGATCGCGCGGTCCATGTACTCGCGGGCGCGCGTGTACGCGTCGCGCTGCGCCGAGCTCGCCGAGCCCACCGCGAACGTGCGGTAGTAGCACGTGCGGTAGCCGTTCCAGCTGTGCAGGATGTCGAAGAAGGCCGGGTCGCCGGGGCGGATCACCCGGTCCGAGAACACATGCGGATGCGGCGAGCACCGCTCGCCCGAGATGGCGTTGACGCCCTCGACGTACTCCGAGCCCAGGTCGTACAGGGTCTTCGCGACGAGCCCGACCGCCTCGTTCTCACGCACGCCCGGGCGCAGGTAGCGGTAGAGCTCCTCGTAGGCGGCGTCGACCATCGAGCACGCCTGGGTGAGCAGGCGGATCTCGTCGGGTGTCTTGATGCGGCGGGCCTCCATGAAGACCTGCTGCCCGTCGACGACCTTGATGCCTTCGGCCTGCAGCGCCATGAGCACGGGCAGCTCGATGACGTCGACGCCGAGGGGCTCGTCTGCGACGCCGAACTTCTCCAGCTCGCGCTTGATCTTGCGTGCGAGGTCCGCCGCGATCTCGGCGTCGGGCGGGAACGCACCGCGCAACGTCGAGATGCCCGCGCGGGCGCCCGACTCGAGGCGCGGTCGCTTCGCCCCCTCGTGCGGCGCGTGCGGGTCGGCGTCCATCTCGGACGTCGTCACGTCGAGCCATGGGTTGTACAGCGCGTGGTGCTTCGCCGCCGAGCCGAAGTCCCACACGATCGGGTCGGTGTGGCGCGTGAGCAGCGAGAAGCGGATGAGCTTGTCCATCGCCCACGTGCCGATGTGGGTGGCGCTCATGTACCGGATGTTCGAGAAGTCGAACGCGAGAAGCGCTCCGAGGTCGGATGCCGCGAGCTTCTCCTTGAGCCGCGCCAGCCGCGCATCGCGGAGGCGCTCCATGTCGACGCGCTCCTCCCAGTCGACGGCATTGGTTCCCGTGGAGCCGGTGCTCTTCATCGAGTCCTCCTGTGAGACGAACCGTCGCGCCCCCATGCGCGAGTGTGAAGTCCAGCTTAACGGTATGCGCCGCCAGACACGACCCTGATTCACGTGAACACGCGTCGTATGCCCCACAGCGGTCACTGGCGATATCCGCCCATCGGCTCTCGCTTGACACGGAGCGAGCCCCGGCGGTCCTAGAATGACGGCGGGCGCCAACGAGGCGGCTACAGGACCCGAAACGGTGGGGGGACACCAATGCCCGACATGCTCGGCGCCCGGCTGCGCGAGGCGCGGCTGAAACGCGGGCTGAGCCTGCGAAGCGTCGCGCAGGCGCTCGGCGTCTCGGCGAGCCTCATCTCGCAGGTCGAGATCGGCAAGACCCAGCCTTCCGTCTCGACGCTGTACGCGCTCGCGAGCCACCTCGGCATCTCGCTCGACGAACTGCTCGGCATCATGCCGCCCAGCCGCGGACCCGGACCGACCATCGGTCACAGCGGTCCTGCGCTCCCCGACGTGCAGCGGGCCGAAGACAACCCCGTCATCGAGATGGAGAACGGCGTGCGCTGGGAGCGTCTCGCCGCCGGCGCGGGTGGTCCCGCCGACGCGCTCCTCGTCACGTACGAACCGGGAGCGAGCAGTTCCGTGGAGGGCAAGCTCATGCGGCACGCCGGCATCGAGTACGCCTACCTCATCGAGGGCGAGCTCACGCTGCACCTCGAGTTCGACGAGTACGTGCTCCGCCCCGGGGACTCGCTCGAGTTCGACTCGATCCGCCCGCACATGTACTCGAACCGCGGCACAGTGCCGGCGAAGGGCGTGTGGTTCGTGGTGGGGCGCCGCCAGCAGAACCAGGGACTCCGCGACGCCCCCGGCCAGGTCGCGACCCCGTCCGATGCTCCCGCGTCGGCGGTGGACGTGCTCCGCGCGATGGACGATCTCGGCGCGTAGCCGATCCCGCCGTCAGCCCCCGACCCGGTGCACGGCCGGGCGCCGCGCGGTCGCCCACGGGTCGATGAGCGTCTTGATCTGCTCCGAGCCGCCCTTCAGCAGGGGGTCGAGTGCGCCGTCGATGAGGTCGTCGAGGGGCAGCACCTCGTGGGCGATGTCGGACCAGTCGTCGCGACTCGCGAGCAGGCGGATCGCCTCGGGGAAGTCGTCGCGGAACACGTGCGCGACCGTCCCGATGATCGTGTACTCGCTGAGCGTCCACTTGCCGAGGGGCAGTTCGGGCTCGCCGCGCTGCACGCCTACGGGCACGATCGTCGACCCCGGCTTGGCGGCCTCGAGCACCGATGCGAGCCCCGGTGCGGAGCCGCTCACCTCGAAGAAGACATCCGCGTCCATGCCGAGCTCGTCGAGCCTGTCGGCGATCGGCATCGTCCCCGCTTCGAGACCGGCGTAGGCGCCGAGGCGCTTCGCGAGCTCGAGGCGCTCCGGGTCGCGGTCGACCGCGAGGATGCGCGCGCCCGTGGCGACGGCGGCGACCGTGATGAAGGCGCCGATGCCGCCGACGCCGACGATGACCGCGTCCTGCCCCGAACGCAGTCCGCTGCGCCGCGTCGCGTGCACGCCGATCGCCATCGGCTGCGCCATCCCGAGCGTGTCGGATGCGAGGCCCGAGTCGCTCACGTCGAGCACGATCGACGCCGGTGCGACGACGTAGCCGGCCAGCCCGCCGTCGTGATGGAAGCCGATCGTCGAGTAGTCGCGGCACAGGTTGGTGCGGCCCTCGCGACACGGTTTGCATTCGCCGCATGAGACGCCGGCGCCGCACACGACGGATGCTCCGACCTCGAGCCCTTCGACACCCGGGCCGAGGGCCTCGACGACTCCCGCGAATTCGTGTCCGAGCGTCACGGGCGGCTGTGCGAGCACGAGACCGCGCCCGAACTCCGTCGCGTCGCTGCCGCACACGCCGCACACCGTGACGCGGATGAGCACCTCGCCCGGACCGGGTTCGGGCACCGGCTTCTCGTCGATGCGGAGGTCGCCCACGGAGTGGAGGACCGCCGCGCGCATGTCGGTCACCTCAGGTGCCCTTCCTCGATCGGGAGCTGCACCGCGGTGCGCTCCGCGATCATCCGGCCGAGGTGCGAGTCATAGACGGCCTTGTGGGCGGGGTGGTCGAGGTAGGCCTCGAGGGCCGCGGCATCCGCCACGACCGCCGCGACCCCGTAATCGGCTCCGCCCGGGCGCAGATGGAGGTTGGGCCCGCAGACGTAGGACGACAGCACGGGGATCTGCGCGGCCATCTCGGTGAGCGCCTGCGTCAAGCCGGCGACGTCGTCGTCGGTGACCTCGTCCTTCCAGCGGAAGGATGCGATGTGAAGGATCATCGTGCCATCTCCTCGTCGAGTTGTTCAGCGCCAGTGCACACGATTCCGCGGAATCACCCGCAACAGCCCAGCATAGTGCCGCACGAGTGTACATCGTCGCTGTAGCATGAGCCACGCCGCGATGAAGCGGCGGGATGGAGGAACGGCATGGCCCACCCGCGCATCGCCGTGCTCGGAGCGGGAGCGAACGGAGCCTCGATCGGGGCCGATCTGACCGCTGCAGGGCTGGATCCGCTTCTCATCGAGCAGTGGCCCGCTCACGTCGAGAAGATGCGCGCCGACGGCCTGCGGATCGAGTCACCGGACGGTGACCTGCACGTGCGTCCACGCGTGATCCACCTGTGCGAGGTCGCCGAGCTCACCGAGCGATTCGACGTCGTGCTCATGCTCATGAAGGCGTACGACTCGCGCTGGGCCGCGCAGCTCGTCGCGCCGTACCTCGCATCCGACGGGCTCATGGCCGGCGTGCAGAACGGCATGACGGCCCGCGTCGTCGAGGAGGTCGTCGGCGCCGACCGCACGATCGGCACCGTGATCGAGTGCTCCGCGACGATGGACGAGCCCGGAGTCGTGCACCGCCACACGGGCGTCTCACGCTCGTGGTACGCGGTCGGAGCGCTTCCGGGCGGCCCGGCCGAGCGCGCCACCGAGATCGGCGAGCTGCTCGGCCACTCCGGCACGGTCGCCTACATGGACGACATCGAGTCCGCGAAGTGGATGAAGCTCGTGAGCAACTGCACGCTGCTGGTGACGTCGGCGATCCTCGGACTGCCGATGCTCGACGCGCTGCACACACCCGGCTACCGCGACGTCATGATCGCCGCGGGGAACGAGGCGCTCGTCGTCGGGCAGGCGATCGGGCACCGAGTGCTTCCGATCTTCGGGCTCGAGCCGCACGAGGTCGCGGACCCCGCGACCGTCGTCGACACGATGACCGACAAGCTCTTCGCCGGATTCGTCGTCCCCGGTGCGACGACCACCGTGCTGCAGGACTGGCGCAAGGGCCGCCACTCCGAGGTCGACGACCTCAACGGACGCGTCGCGGCCGAGGGGCGGCGGCGCGGCATCCGCACGCCGGTCAACGACGTCGTCGTCGAGCTCGCGCACCGCATCGAGCGACGCGAGCTCGAGCCCGACCCGTCGCTGCTGATGCCGATGCTCGACGCCGTCAGGACTTGAGGAACGCGAGCAGCGCCTCGTTGACCTCGTCGCCGTGCGTCCACAGGAGGCCGTGCGGCGCACCCTCGATCTCGACGTACGTGGCGTCGGGCAGCAGCTCCCGGAACCGGCGCGCCGTGACCTCGACGGGGAGGATGTTGTCGGCCGTGCCGTGCAGGATGAGCGCGGGCACGTCGACGTTCGGGATGTCCGCGCGGAAGTCGGTCGGCCACGTGAGCGGAGCGGCGGCGATCGCGACGTTGCCCGCGTGGTTCGCGACCTGCATGCTCGCATCCAGCGCCTGCTGCGAGATGCGCGAGCCGAGGTGGTCGTCGAGGTTGTAGAAGTTCTCGAAGAACTCCGCGACGAACGCGTAGCGGTCCTGGCGTGCCGCGGCTGAGAAGCCGTCGAAGAACTCTTGCGGGCCGGCGCCGTCGGGGTTGTCGTCGGTCTTGAGCAGGTACGGCTGCAGCGAGCCGAGGAACGCGACCTTCGCGATGCGGTCGCTGCCGTACGTCGAGAGGTACCGGCAGATCTCGCCGGTTCCCATCGAGAAGCCGACGAGCACGGCATCCGTCAGATCCAGCGTCTCGATCAGCACGCTCAGGTCGCTCGCGAAGGTGTCGTAGTCGTAGCCCGAGCCGGCCTTGGTCGACGCCCCGAACCCGCGCCGGTCGTACGCGATGACGCGATAGCCGGCGTCGAGGAGCGCGGCCTGCTGCTTGCCCCACGACTCGCCGTTGAGCGGGTAGCCGTGGATGAGCACGACCGGCTGACCGGAGCCCTGGTCGGTGTAGAAGAGCTTGACGTCGATCGAGTTCTCGGTTGCGACTTTGATGTGCGACACGTTCTCTCCTCACTCGGGCCGAGAGGGACGGATGCCTCGGCCCTCCTCCGACGCTATTCCTCACGCGCTCGGTTTGGCGATAGCATCCGCTCGTCTCGCACAGCGTCGTCGAGGAGGAGTCGGTGAACCCCAGTCCCGCGTCAGAGCCCGTCCGATCCCGGAGGAATCCCCGATCCCGCAGCCGGCTCCGACGCGTGCTCATCGGCGTGCTCGTCGCGGCGGGTCTCGTCGCGGCGCCGCTCGCACCCGCGGCGGCGGCCCCGAGCCCCGCGACCGATCTCGACGGCGTGTGCGCCACGCTGCGGGTGGGCGGCGGGTCGTCGAACCACGTCACGCGCGGATCGCTCGGCTACGGCACGTCGGGTTCGGCGGCGCAGGCGACGAAGATCCGGTTCGAGGCGACGGCCCTCGGGCGCTACCGGCTCATCGACCACAGGGGGAGCGTGCTGTACCTCAGCGTGCTCAACACCGTGATGCCCGGCTCGAGCTACGGCGATCGCGCCGACTGGACCGTCACGCGCGACGGCGGTTCGTATCAGATCGCGGCGACCCTCAACGGCAAGCGCATCGGCTCGTTCCTGGGCGCGCTCGTCGCGGCGAACGGGTCGTTCACGCTCGTTCCCGCAACCGGCTGCGCGACCGTCGCCGATGTCGCGCCCGGTGTGAGCGGCACGGCGCAGCCGGCGGTCAACCCCGACGGCACGCTCAACGGCTTCATCGACGCCCACACGCACGTCACGGCCGCGGTCGGATTCGGCGGGCGGATGCGGTGCGGCACCCCCTTCCACCCGGGCGGCGTCGAAGAGGCGCTCAAGGGCTGCCTCTCGCACTCGGCGATCGGCGTGAGCGGGTACCTCGGCGCCCTCATCGCGGGCACCGACCCGTTCATGGACCACCGCGGCTGGCCGACGTTCAAGGACTGGCCGACACCGCGCACGCTCCTGCACGAGCAGGCGTACTTCCGCGGCATCGAGCGCGCGTGGATGTCGGGCGAGCGCATCCTCAACGCGCTGCTCGTCGCGAACCGCGTGATCTGCGAGATCTACCCGGCCAAGGTCACGAGCTGCGACGAGATGGAGCAGATCCGACTTCAGGCGCAATACCTGAAGGACATGCAGGACTACATCGACGCGCAGTCCGGGGGTCCGGGCGAGGGCTGGTTCCGCATCGCGAAGACACCGGCCGAGGTCCGGCAGATCGCTGCGGAGGGCAAGCTCGCGGTGATCGTCGGGGTTGAGAACTCGGAGCTGTTCGGATGCCGCGAGATCCGCGGCGTGCCGCAGTGCACGACCGCGCAGATCGACGCGGGCCTCGATGAACTCGAGTCGTACGGCGTCAGCGGGATCCACCCCGTCCACAAGTTCGACAACGCGTTCGGCGGAACGCGTTTCGACGCGGGGACGCAGGGCGCCGCGGTGAACATCGGCAACAAGGCCTCGACCGGCCACTGGTGGCAGGTCGAGCCGTGCGAGACCGAGGCCCACGACAACGAGCAGCCGCTGCGCAGCGACGAGATCGCGGCGCTGCTCGGTTCATCGGGACTGCCCGCGGGCACGATCGTGCCCGTGTACCCCGAGGGTCCGGTGTGCAACATCCGCGCCCTCACAGACCTCGGCCGGTACCTCATCGACCGGGCGATGGACCGCGGCATGATGATCCACATCGACCACATGAGCGTGAAGACCGCCGACGCGGTCCTCGACCTCGCGGAGCAGCGCGGCTACCCGGGAGTCATCACGGCGCACACATGGTCGGATCGCTCGATGATCGCTCGCGTCGCGAACGTCGGCGGGTTCGTCGCCTCGTACGCGAATGCCGCCCACACGAAGGAGGGGCGCCCGGGCTTCCTCGACGAGTGGCGCGCGAACCGTGCGGCCGCCGCGCCCGGCGCGATCACGGCATACGGGTTCGGGTCCGACGTGAACGGGCTCGGCGACCAGGCGTACGCACGCGACGATGCGGCGCAACATCCGCTCGTGTATCCGCTCACCGCGCTCAACGGCGCGACCCTCGACCGCTTCACGATGGGCGAGCGCACCTTCGACATCAACGTCGACGGCGTCGCGACGTACGGGCTGCAGGCCGACTGGACCGTCGACGTCGTGCAGGCCGCGGGGGCAGAAGGGCCCCTGCTGCGCGAGCAGCTCATGTCGGGCGCCGAGGCCTATGTGCGGGTGTGGGAGGCTGCGATCGCCTGGTGAGCGACGTGGGGTTCCGCACCCGGACCATCGTGATCGCGCCCGACAGCTTCAAGGGCTCGATCACGGCTGCGGACGCCGCGG
Source organism: Microbacterium sp. (assembly GCF_035556355.1). Taxonomy (GTDB): domain Bacteria; phylum Actinomycetota; class Actinomycetes; order Actinomycetales; family Microbacteriaceae; genus Microbacterium. The sequence goes on along the minus strand of NZ_DATMFG010000055.1, from coordinate 5,723 downwards.
CCGCGCTCGCCGAGGGGTGGGCGTCCGCACGACCGCACGACCGGATCGTGCTGCGTCCGGTCGCCGACGGCGGAGAGGGGACGCTCGACGCGTTCGCCGCCGCGGTGCCGGGCGCCCGCCGCATGCCGGTCACCGTGACAGGGCCGGATGGAGAGCCGGCGGATGCCGCGTGGCTGCTGCTTCCCGCGACGCCGGAGGAGCCGTGGGGCGTGGGTGTCGTCGAGCTCGCCTCGACGTCGGGCATCGAGCTGCTCGGCGCACGGCGCCTGCCGTGGGACGCCGACACGACCGGGTTCGGCGAGGCGATCGCGGCGGCTCTCGACCACGGCGTGACGCGCCTCGTGCTCGGCATCGGTTCGAGCGCGTCGACCGACGGCGGGTCCGGGCTGCTGACGGCGCTCGGCGCACGGCTGACGGATGCCGCGGGCGAGCGCATCGCGCGAGGCGCGCGGGGGCTCGGTGCCGTGGCGGAGGCGGACCTGAGCGGGCTCCGGCCGCTGCCTCCGGCCGGAGCGGTCGTGCTCGCCGATGTGGCGAACCCATTGCTCGGGCCTTCGGGTGCGGCCGCGGTGTTCGGACCGCAGAAGGGGTTCGACCCGCAGGAGGTCGCGGTCGTCGACGAAGGGCTCGCGCGCCTCGCGGCGCTGCTTCCCGCAGATCCTTCGACCCCGGGCGCCGGGGCAGCGGGCGGGGCGGGTTTCGCGCTGACCGTGTGGGGCGCACGGCTCGTCCCCGGCGCGAGCGCAGTGGCCGAGCTGGTCGGCCTCCCGGCGGCTCTCGCCGACGCGGCGGTCGTCGTGACGGGCGAGGGCTCGTTCGACGCGCAGTCCGCCTCGGGGAAGGCACCCGCGCACGTCGCCGCGCTCGCGGCGAGGATCGGTGTGCGGGCCGTTCTCGTCGCGGGGCGGATCGACGCGGCATCCGATGTCTCGGGATTCGCCGCGACCGTGTCGCTCACCGAGCTCGCCGGATCGACGGATGCCGCGCTCGCCGAACCCGCACGCTGGCTGCGGGCGGCGGGCGCGAGCCTCGCGCGGCGGCTGTGACGGCTCGGTGCTGCGCGGTCAGCGCGCCGTGCGGCGGGCCTCCCACCCCGACCGCACCATGTCGTCGACCGTGTGACGCATGCGCCAGTCGAGGTCGCGGGCCGCGAGCTCGCCCGACGCGACGATGCGGTCGGGATCGCCCGGACGGCGGGGCCCGATCTCGGGAGTGAAGTCGATGCCCGTGACCCGCGCCATCGCGTCCATGATCTGACGCACCGACAGGCCGTCGCCCGAGCCGAGGTTGTACGCGGGCTCGATCGGCTCGCCCGCCGCGAGGCGCTGGGCCGCCACGACGTGCGCGAGGGCGATGTCGTGCACGTGGACGTAGTCACGGACGTTCGTGCCGTCGAGCGTCGCGTAGTCGTCGCCGTTGATGCGGGGCGTCCGGCCGTCGAGCAGCGCCTCGAACACGAGCGGGAAGAGGTTGTGCGGACTCGAGTCGTAGACCTCGGGGTCGGCCGAGCCGACGACGTTGAAGTAGCGCAGAGACGTGTGGCGCAGCGGATGCTCCGACTCCGCCGTCGCGACGGCCTGGTCGCGCAGCAGCCACTCTCCGATGAGCTTCGACTCGCCGTACGGCGACGCGGGACGCTTCGGTGTGTCCTCGGTCACGAGGTCGACGTCGGGCGTGCCGTACACGGCGGCGCTCGACGAGAAGACGATGTTCGACACGCCCGCCGCCTCCATCGCCTCGAGCACGATGCGCGTGCCCTCGACGTTCTGCGCGTAGGTGTGCAGCGGACGCTGCACCGACACCCCCGCGTACTTGAACCCGGCGACGTGAATCACGCCCTCGACCCCGTGATCGCGCAGTGTGCGCTCGAGCAGCTCGCGGTCGAGGATCGACCCCCTCACGAACGGGACGTCGGCGGGCACGAACTCCTCGTGCCCGCTCGACAGGTCGTCGATCACCACGGGGGACAGGCCCGCGTCGCCGAGAGCGCGCACGATGTGTGCGCCGATGTAGCCGGCGCCGCCGGTCACGAGCCAGGACATGTCCCTCCTCAGGGGGTCGGTGGGCGCCGCATCCGCCGGATCGCCCCGGCCATTCTCCCCGATGCGGCTGAGCCGACCGTTTCGCGCGCATAGCGTCCGGCGTCTACCACCAGGTGAAAGTCGAGGCGTCGGCATCGCGTCTTCCGCCCTATCGTCACGAGAACGACAACCCGACCTCGACGAGGAGGACGATGTGAAGACGCGTGCCGCCGTGCTGTGGGAGTACGGACAGGACTGGCGCATCGAGGAGCTCGAGCTCGACGACCCCGGCGAAGGCGAGGTGCTCGTCAAACTCGCGGCGACAGGACTCTGCCAGTCCGATGAGCATGTGCGCACGGGCGAGCTGCCCTTCGACGCGCTCCCCGTGATCGGCGGGCACGAGGGCGCCGGAATCATCGAGAAGGTCGGGCCCGGCGTCACCGACCTCGCGGTGGGCGACCACGTCGTGCTGAGCTTCATCCCCGCGTGCGGAAAGTGCGAGTCGTGCGCCACCGGCCACCAGAACCTGTGCGACGAGGGCGCCGGCATCGGGGTGGGCCTGCAGCGCGACGGCACGTCGCGCCACCATGTGAACGGTCACGACGCACGGCTCATGTGCATGCTCGGCACCTTCTCGCCGTACACGGTCGTGCGTGAGACCTCGGTCGTGAAGATCCGCGACGACGTTCCGCTCGACAAGGCGGCGCTGGTCGGATGCGGCGTCACGACCGGCTGGGCGACCGCCGTCTACGCGGCGGGCGTCGAACCCGGTGACACGGTCGCCGTGCTCGGGATCGGCGGCGTGGGCGCGAACGCCGTGCAGGGTGCGGCGATGGCGGGTGCGAAGCGGATCCTCGCGATCGACCCGTCCGAGTTCAATCGCGAACAGGCGCGGAAGTTCGGCGCGACCCACACGTTCGCGAGCGCCGCGGAGGCGCGGGACGCACTGCCCGGACTCACGTGGGGTCGCATGGCGAACTCCGCCATCATCACCGTCGACGTCGCGACCGGCGAGATCGTCGGCGACGCGCTCTCGCTCGTCGGCAAGCGCGGCACCGTCGTGCTGACATCGCTCGCCGACGTCACCGACACGACGATCACCGCTCCCATGTTCGAGATCACGGCGTACGAGAAGCGCCTCGTGGGCGCCCTGTTCGGCAGCGCGAACCCGCGCTACGACATCCCCCGGCTCCTCGACATGTACATGGACGGCGAGCTGAAGCTCGACGAGCTCGTGACCCGCACGTACGAGTTCGACGACATCAACCAGGGCTACGTGGACATGCGGGAGCACCGCAACATCCGAGGCATGGTCCGCTTCGACTGACGCGACGACAGGAGATCGCATGGCATTCACCGGACAGCTCTACATCGACGGCGAGTGGACGACGGGATCCGGCGGCGGAACGTTCGAGACACTCGACCCGTCGACCGGTTCCGTCATCGGCACGGCGATCGAGGCCTCCGCCGCTGATGTCGATGCCGCCGTCGATGCCGCCGTGCGCGCGTTCGCCGACCCGGCCTGGCGCGACATGACTCCATCCGCGCGCGGCAAGCTCCTGTGGCGCATCGCCGACCTCATCGAGCAGCACGCCGACGAGCTCGGCGAGCTCGAGAGCCGCGACGTCGGTCAGGTCGTCGGGTTCGCGCGCGGCAGCATGGCCGGCGCCGCGGACATGTTCCGCTACTTCGCCGGCTGGACCACGAAGCTCGACGGCACCGTCAGCTCGATCTCGGTGCCCGGCTACCTGCACTACACTCGCCGCGAGCCGGTCGGGGTGTGCGCGCTCATCACGCCGTGGAACTTCCCCCTCGCGATCGCGGTGTGGAAGCTCGCCCCCGCGCTCGCGACCGGCAACACCGTCGTGCTCAAGCCTGCCGAGCAGACCCCGCTCACGACCACCCGCCTCGTCGAGCTCGTCGAAGAGGCGGGCGTGCCCAAGGGCGTCGTGAACCTCGTCACAGGCGGGCCCGAGGTCGGGCAGGCGCTCGTTTACCACCCGCGAGTCGACAAGGTGTCGTTCACGGGCTCGACCGAGGTCGGTCGCTCGATCGTCCGCGCGTCGGCGGGGAACCTCAAGCGTGTGAGCCTCGAGCTCGGCGGCAAGGCTCCGAACATCGTGCTGAAGGACGCCGACATCGACCAGGCGGTGATCGGCAGCATGCTCGGAGGCCTGTTCAACAGCGGTCAGGCATGCGCCGCATACAGCCGGTTCTATGTGGACGCGAGCCGCGTCGACGAGTTCACCGACAAGCTCGGCTCGGCGATGTCGAACATGAAGCTCGGCCCGGGGCTGGCGCCCGACACGCAGCTCGGACCGCTCGTGTCGGAGGAGCAGCTCGCGCGCGTCGAGGGCTACGTGAAGGGCGGCATCGAGCAGGGCGCCGAGGTGGTGCTCGGCGGCAAGCGCGCGGACGGCGACCTCGCCGCGGGCTTCTTCTTCGAGCCGACGCTCTTCCGCGGCGTCACGCATGACATGACGATCGCTCGCGAGGAGATCTTCGGGCCGGTGCTGCCCGTCATCTCGTACGACGACCCCGAGGAGCTCGTCGCGCAGGCGAACGACACGGACTACGGGCTGGTCGCGTGCGTGTGGACGAAGGACGTCGCGCTCGGACACCGGCTCGCACACGGCATCCGGGCCGGCGAGGTCTACATCAACTCGATGCCCATGCTCGACCCGGCGGCCCCGTGGGGCGGCTTCAAGGCGAGCGGATGGGGCCGCGAGATGGCTGCGGACGCGCTCGACGCCTACACCGAGACGAAGGGCATCTGGGTCAACCTCGGCGGCTGAGGCACTGCCCGAACCCGGGCCCTGGGCGAGGAGCGGAGCGACGAGACGAAGGGCCGCCCCGGACGGCGTCCTCGACGAGTAGGTTCGACACAAATGGCCCCGGACTCACCGAACCCGACCGCCGTCGTCGCGAGCGGAGGCGGACGCTACAGCGACCCGCACCACGCGTTCGCCGTGACGTCCGCGCGCATCGCGGAGACGCTCACCGACGACGGCTGGACGGTCACGGTGTTCGGGGAGCCCGAGGCCGCCCTCGCGGCGCTCGAGAACGCGGATCTGCTCGTCATGAACGCCGGCCCGGGGGAGGGCGAGGGCGAGATCGATCCGGATGCCGCATCCGGTCTCGCCTCCGCGCTCGCGCGCGGGGTCGGCGTGCTCTGCGTCCACAGCTCGCTGCTCACACTCCGCGACGTGCCGCTCTGGCGTGAGACGATCGGCGGCGCGTGGGTGGACGGGACGTCATGGCATCCGGACATCTCCGACGCCGACATCCGGATCGTGGATCGCGACCACCCGATCACGGCCGCCGCCGACGACTTCACGCTCTTCGACGAGCGGTACACCGACCTCGTGATCGACGATCCGGGCATCCGCGTGCTCGCCGCCCACGAGCTCGACGGCGTGCGGCATCCGCTGCTGTGGGTGCGCGAAGCGGGCGCGAGCCGGGTCGCCGTGTCGGCGCTCGGTCACCACGAGCGCTCGTACGATTCACAGGACCACCGGATGCTCCTGGCCCGCGCCGCCCGCTGGGCCGCCCGCCTCTAGATGTACTGCCCAGGCAGGTTGTTTGAGATCCGGCTGATGGGCGGGAGCTTCCCGATCGCAGTGTGGGGCCTGTGGTGATTGTAGAAGTGCAGCCAGGCGGGCAGGGCTGCGCGGCGGGCTGATTCGCTGTTGTAGTGCTTCA
>NZ_DATMFG010000054.1:0-284164 GCF_035556355.1 Microbacterium sp. | reverse complement strand
TGCTGTCACGATCGTTGCTGCTCACCCTCCAACCGCTCACCGACGACGACCTCGGCATGCTCATCGACCGCGCGGTCGACGATCCGCGCGGACTCGCCGGCGCCGTGGAACTCGCGCCCGGGGCGCGTGATGCGCTCATCCGACTCGCATCCGGCGACGCGCGCCGCGCGCTCACCGCCCTCGAGGCCGCGGCGTCGATCGCGGCTCCAGACGTCGACGCCGAGACCGCAGCGGCCGACGATCACGGCTCCGAGGACGGCGCCGAGGCGCAGGCGCCCATCGAGATCACCGCCGAGCACATCGCGCAGGCGGTCGACCGTGCCCTCCTGCGGTACGACCGTCAGGGCGACGAGCACTACGACGTCATCAGCGCGTTCATCAAGTCGATCCGCGGCTCCGACGTCGACGCCGCGCTGCACTACCTCGCGCGCATGATCGAGGCCGGCGAAGACCCGCGATTCATCGCGCGCAGGCTCATCATCTCGGCATCCGAAGACATCGGCCTCGCCGACCCGCACGCGCTGCCGCTGGCCGTCGCGGCCGCCGACGCCGTTCAGTTCATCGGCATGCCCGAGGGGCGCATCCCGCTCGCCGAGGCGACGGTGTATCTCGCGTCGACGGCGAAGTCCAATGCCGCGTACGTCGCGCTCGACAAGGCGATCGCCGACGTGCGGGCCGGCGGTTTCGGGCGCGTTCCGACACACCTGCGCGACGCGCACTACCCGGGCGCGAAGCGCCTCGGGCACGGCAAGGGCTACAAGTACCCGCACGACTCCGAGGTCGGCGTGGTCGCGCAGCAGTACCTTCCCGACGAGCTGCGCGGCAAGCGCTATTACGAGCCCACGAACCACGGCCAGGAACGCGACGTGCAGGCCCGGCTCGAGAAGATCCGCAGGATCCTCGGCGGCGGCTGACTCACGCCATGGCAGGCGCCCGCCGCGGCGTTCGAGCGCGCTCTCGACGACGATGAGGGCGAGGAGCGCGACCAGCGCGGCGCAGCTCGTGATGTGGAGCGGGGTCGCCCACGGGGAGTGATCGGCCCCACTGATCAGGAACGCGTCGGCGAGCGCCGTCCCCGGCCCGAACGGGGCGATGAGTATGCGGCGCGTGCCCGTGCCGTGACGAGCATGGCGCACGACGGCATGGGTATCCACGGTGAGACGATCCGTGCGGTCGCGACACTCCTTGAGCGAGGCGATCGCGACCCCGCCGTGTGGGCGTGCGACGAGTGGAGGGCGATGATGCGAGAGAACCGGATGCCGCGACCCGCCGTGATCGGAGCGCTGGCGGTCCTCGCCGCTGTGGTGCTGGCCGGGTGCGCGACCCCACGGGACGACGCGGTCCCGCCGGGTGGAGCCCCGGACGCGGACTCGGCTGCGCTGGTCACGACGAAGCATCCGGTCACCGTGCTCGACGACGGTGACGGCGCCGAGCTGTGCCTCGGAGCCATGGCCGCCTCGTATCCGCCGCAGTGCGGCGGTCCCTCCATGATCGGGTGGGATTGGAATCGGTACGTCGGGCAGTTCGAGGAAGCGGCGGGCGTCCGCTGGGGGCTGTTCATCCTCACGGGCACGTACGACCCCGCCGCCGATGCCTTCACCGCGATCGAGGTCGAGCCCGGCGCGGACTACGAGTGGCCCGAGGTGGATGTGACCGACTTCTCCACGCCGTGCCCGGAACCCGACGGCGGATGGCGCGTGGTCGACGAGTCGAAGGCGACCTTCGAGGCGATGAACGCCACGTTCGAGCGTGCGCAGCTGCTCGACGGCTATGCGACCGCGTGGATGGACCAGTCGCCGAACCCCGCCGCGCGGCCCGGGGCCGCCGAGGGGTCGGAGACGCTGATGAACGACCCGCTGCTCACGATCGTGAACGTCCGGGTCACCGGCGATCCGTCCGCCGCGGAGGCCGCGCTGCGCGAGGTGTGGGGCGGAATGCTGTGCGTCACCCAGGCGACCCGCACGGCCGCGGAGCTGCAGTCGATCCAGAGCGAGATCGTGTCGTCGACTCCCGGTGTGCTATCGGCCGGCGAGAACGGGATGTCGGGTGTCGTCGACGTGACGGTGGTCTACGACGACGGGGCGCTCCAGGACCGCTTCGACGACGAGTACGGTCCCGGGGTGGTGCGCGTGATGTCGTCGCTCGTGCCCGCGGCCTGAGATCACCCGTCGTCCACCGCGAACCAGAACGACGCGGAGTCGCCGCCCTCGCGGGCGAGGCGGATCTCCCAGCATCCGGGTTCGTCGAGCGCGAACCCGATGCCCCATTCGTCGCCCGGGCGGTCGAAGTTGCTGGAGGCATGCGATTCAGGCCCCCAGTCGGGGTCTCGGGTCGAGCCGTCCGGCCGGACCACCTCGGCCGAGAGGTCTCCTGAGCCCGTCATGCGGACGATGAGCTTGTGGACCGTGTCGCCCGCGGTGAGCTCTCGCGGGTCGGCCGTCTCGAGCAGCCCGAACGCGGTCACGCCGTCCGACGCCGTGGCCTCCGTGACCATGCCCACCGCCGGCGACGCCGGATCGCACCCCGCTCGGCCGAGCGGACCGAGCTCACCCTCCGCAGCCGCACAGCCCGTGAGGGCGAGAGCGCCGGCCAGGACGACGCCGAGAGCATGCCCGCGAACCATGTGCTCACTATCGCACCGAGGGCCGACACGGGTGACTGCCGCGCGACGCGCATCCGATATCGGCCGCCGAATGCGCCTCTGATAGACTTGATCGGCTCGAAACCGGGTTTTCGGGCATCTCCCTTCTCCGACCAAGACCTTCCGGCGTGCCCCGGCGTGCAGTCCGGACAGGGCGAGAAGTGGGGGATACGTCCGCGAGCCGTGAAAGACACGGCCGCGTAAACGGAAGGAACACTTCGTGGCAACGAAGTCCCAGGACCGCCGCAAGGTCCGCCTGTCGCGCGCGCTCGGCGTCGCGCTGACCCCGAAGGCAGCCCGCTACCTCGAGAAGCGTCCGTACGCTCCGGGCGAGCACGGCCGCACGAAGCGCAAGGCCGACAGCGACTACGCCGTCCGTCTGCGTGAGAAGCAGCGTCTTCGCGAGCAGTACAACATCCGCGAGAAGCAGCTTCGCATCCAGTTCGAAGAGGCCCGCCGCAAGGACGGCCTGACCGGTGAGAACCTCGTCGAGCAGCTCGAGATGCGTCTCGACGCCCTCGTGCTCCGTTCGGGCTTCGCCCGCACCATGGCGCAGGCCCGCCAGCTCGTCGTGCACCGTCACATCCTCGTCGACGGCCAGCTCGTCGACCGCCCGTCGTTCCGCGTGAAGCCGGGCCAGCTCATCCACGTCAAGCCCAAGAGCGAGAGCCTCGAGCCGTTCCAGGTCGCAGCCGCCGGCGGTCACGCCGACGTCCTGCCCCCGGTTCCGCCGTACCTCGAGGTCGAGCTCGACAAGCTCCAGGCCCGGCTCGTGCGTCGCCCGAAGCGCGCCGAGGTCCCGGTCGTCTGTGACGTCCAGCTGGTCGTCGAGTACTACGCAGCTCGCTGATCTGCTGCGCAGCTCGCTGATCAGAGCACTTGCGCGAAGGGCGCCGGATCCACCCCGGCGCCCTTCGCCGTTCTCGCTTAAGATGGACCGATGCCGCGCCCGCGGCGAAGGAGTGGTGACATGAAGAACCTGGTGTGGTTCGTGCTCGGCTTGGCCGGCGGCTTCGTCCTCGCGCACTTCGTCAACAAGGACCCCCGCGGCCGTGAGGTGCTCGCCGACATCGACGCGCGCATCGCCGAGTTCACCGATCGCATCAGCGCGGCGTACCACGAGCAGGAGGCGCGCTTCTCGGACGGTTCCGAGGCGGCGGCGGACGCGGCGGCCGAGGCGGTCGCCGCGGCATCCGACTCTGCAGCCTCCGGCGACACGGATGCCGCACCCAAGCCCGCCGCCTGACCCATCGGCTCGCCCGATCCGCTTGCATCCTCCCGCCGTGCCGGGACAGGATCCGCTCGTCCCGAGGAACACCCACGAATGAAGACCGCCGAGATCGCCCGTCGCTTCCTGGCCTATTTCGAGAAGAAGGACCACACGATCGTGCCGTCGGCGTCGCTCGTCACCGACGACCCGGCGCTGCTGTTCACGGTCGCGGGCATGGTGCCGTTCATCCCGTACCTGTCGGGTGACGTGCCGCCGCCGTATCCGCGCGCAGCCGACAACCAGAAGTGCATCCGCACTAACGACATCGAAGAGGTCGGCAAGACGCCGCGCCACGGCACGTTCTTCCAGATGCTCGGCAACTGGTCTTTCGGCGACTACTTCAAGCGCGAGGCGATCGGCTACGCGTGGGAGCTCCTCACGACGCCCGAGGACGAGGGCGGTCTCGGGTTCGACCCCGCCGACCTGTGGGTGACCGTCTACGAGGAGGACGACGAGGCCTACGGCCTGTGGCGAGAGATCGCAGGTCTGCCCGAAGACCGCATCCAGCGCTTGGGCAAGGACACGAACTACTGGAGCACGGGCCTGCCGGGTCCTGCAGGCCCCTGCTCGGAGATCTTCTTCGACCGCGGGCCCGAATACGGCGTCGACGGAGGTCCCGCAACCGACGACGACCGCTACGTCGAGATCTGGAACCTCGTGTTCATGCAATACGAGATCACGAACGTGCGGTCGAAGTACGACTTCGACGTTGTCGGCGAGCTGCCCGCGAAGAACATCGACACCGGCATGGGCCTCGAGCGCATCGCGTTCATCAAGCAGGGCGTCGACAACATGTACGAGACCGACCAGGTGCGGCCGGTCCTCGACAAAGCGGTCGAGCTGTCGGGCCGCACGTACGGCGCCGACCACGACGACGACGTGCGCTTCCGCATCGTCGCCGACCACGTGCGCTCGTCGCTCATGCTGCTGGCCGACGGCGTGACGCCGTCGAACGACGGTCGCGGGTACATCCTGCGGCGCCTCATGCGTCGTGTGATCCGCTCGATGCGCCTCCTGGGCGTCGAGGGGCCGACGTTCGCCGAGCTGTTCGCGGCGTCGCGCGACGCGATGGCCGAGGCGTACCCGGTCGTCGCGGAGGACTGGGGCCGCATCTCGCAGTACGCCCTCGCCGAGGAGGAGACGTTCCTGCGCACGCTCGCGGCGGGCTCGGCGCTCCTCGACGAGTCGCTCGCCCAGACGAAGGCTTCCGGCGGCACGACGATCCCCGGATCCGAGGCGTTCCTCCTGCACGACACGTACGGTTTCCCGATCGACCTGACGCTCGAGATCGCGCAGGAGGCGGGCCTCACGGTGGACCGCGCCGCGTTCGACTCGCTCATGCAGGAGCAGCGTCAGCGTGCGAAGGCGGATGCGCGGGCGCGCAAGCGCCAGCTCGCCGACACGAGCGTGTACCGCGACCTCCGTGCGCGCGGCGAGACCGTGTTCACGGGCTACACCGACCTGCAGACGGAGTCGACGGTGCTCGGCATCCTCGTCGACGGCATGCCGGCGGATCGTGCGACCACCGGCCAGATCGCCGAGGTCATCCTCGCCGAGACCGCGCTCTACGCGGAGTCGGGCGGACAGGTGGCCGACAAGGGCATCATCGTCGGGCCCGGGTACGAGCTCGACGTCCTCGACGTGCAGAAGCCCGTGCCGGGTCTGATCAGCCACACGGTCGAGGTGACCTCGGGCGAGGTCGGCGTCGGACAGCCCGCCACGTCGGTCGTCGACGCCGAGAACCGGCGCGCGGCGCGTCAGGCGCACTCGGCGACCCACCTCGTGCACGCGGCGCTGCGCGACACCCTCGGGCGCTCGGCGACGCAGGCGGGCTCGCTCAACCGCGCGGGCTACCTGAGGTTCGACTTCAGCTGGGGTCAGGCGCTCTCCGACGAGACGAAGACCGAGATCGAGGAGATCGCGAACAACGCGGTGCGAGAGAACCTCGAGGTCACGACGCGCGTGCTGCCGCTCGACGAGGCTCGCTCGCTCGGTGCGATCGCGCTGTTCGGCGAGAAGTACGGCGACACCGTGCGCATGGTCGACATCGGCGGTCCCTGGTCGCGTGAGCTCTGCGCCGGCACGCACGTCTCGACGAGTGCCGAGGTGGGGCTCATCAGCCTGGTCGGCGAGTCGTCCGTCGGCGCGTCGAACCGCCGTGTCGAAGCTCTCGTGGGCCTCGATGCATTCCGCCAGCTCGCGGCCGAGCGCGCCCTCGTGTCGCAGCTCACCGCGACGCTCAAGACTCCGCGCGAGCAGCTGCCCGCGCGCATCGCCGAGCTCACGGCGAACCTCAAGGCCGCCGAGAAGAAGATCGCCGCGTACGAGGCGAAGGCCCTCGCCGATCGTCTGCCGACGCTCGTCGAGAAGGCGACGACGGTCGGCCCGCACCGCGTGGTCGCCGAGTCGCTCGGCACGGCTTCGTCCGCCGACGACGTGCGCTCCCTCGCCCTCCAAGTGCGCGATCGACTCGGTTCCGACGCCGCGGTGGTCGCCCTCGGTGCGCAGCTCAACGGGCGCCCCGTCGTCGTCGTCGCGACGAACGAGGCGGCGCGCGCCGCGGGTGCCAAGGCCGGGGTGCTCGCGAAGGCGGCGGCGACCGCTCTGGGCGGCGGTGGCGGCGGACGTGACGACGTCGCCCAAGGCGGCGGAACGGATGCCGCCGCGATGCCGTCCGCGCTGGCGGCCGTGAAGGGCGCGCTGAACGCGGCGTGAACCGACCGGCATGAGCGAGTTCCGCAGGGGAGTCCGCCTCGGGGTCGATGTCGGCCGGGCGCGGATCGGCGTCGCACGATGCGACCCCGACGGGCTGCTCGCGACTCCCGTCGAGACCGTGCCGCGCTCGGACGCGTCCGTCGCGCGGATCCGCGAGCTCATCGCGGAGTACGAGCCGCTCGAAGTCCTCGTCGGCCTGCCGTTGAGCCTGAGCGGCGGCGACACGCCGTCGACCGCGGATGCGCGCGATTTCGCCGCGGCGCTGGCTGCCGCATCCGACGTGCCCGTCCGCCTCGTCGACGAGCGCCTCAGCACGGTTTCGGCACACGCGGCGCTGCGTGGTTCGGGCAGAACCCAGCGTTCGTCTCGTAGCATTGTTGACCAGGTCGCGGCGGTGGTCCTGCTCCAACAGGCTCTCGATGTCGAGAAGAACACCGGGCGACCGCCCGGCATACCCGTACCCGCCGCCGAGGAGCCCGCCTGAACATGCCGCAGTCGCCTTCGCCGTACGACGACCCGTTCGCGGGCCTGTTCGGCAAGCTGCCCGACCCGCGAGCCCACCTGGCGCGATCGGCCTCAGAGAGCACCGGGCACAGCGGCGACGGTGGGCGAAACGGCGCCCTCCCTCCGCAGACCGGGGGAGTGCCGGCGGCGCACACGGGTTCGGTGCCCGCGCAGGCCGGATCGGTGCCCGCGCAGGCCGGCTCAGCGGGCGTGAACGGCGGCGGGGCCGAGACGGGAGCGGTCCCGACGCAGACGGGCAGCGTGCCGATGTCACGACGTGCGATGCGCGAAGCCGCTGCGCGTGAGGCTGCCGCTCGCGCGGCCGCGAGCGGAGCGGTGCCCGTGACCCCCGCACAGCAGACCCCCGCACAGCAGACCCCGGGTCAGCAGGCTCCGGCACCCCAGCAGCCGCCCACGACGGCGTTCGAGAGGCCGGTCTCGGCATCCGTCCCTCCCGCCTCCACGCCGACCAACCCGGTTGGTCAGACCGACCCGACCGCGCCGACCGCGGACGAGGTCGACGACGACCCGGTTCGCGGCTGGCCGTTCTCAGGCGAAGCGGCGGCGCAGCCGGCGCTGCCGTACAGCCGCACGGGGAGCATCCCGATCATCCCGGAGTCGCAGGCGAGGCCGGCCTCCGCACGGCCTGCCGATGCGGGCGATGCGGACGGAGGCCTCGAAGCCCTCTTCACAGGCGAAGTGTCGACGGCGGACATCGGCGCCCCGCCGCCTCCGACCGACAAGCGCAAGCGCCGCATCGGCGGCTGGATCGCGCTGGGCGTCATCGTCGCCCTGCTGGGGGGGATCGCGCTCGGCGGCTGGTGGGTGTGGAACACCTACGAGAGGCAGATCCGCGCGGTGCTCGGCTGGGAGGAGCCGAAGGACTACGAGCCGGGGATGGCGAACGGCGAGGCGCTCGTGACGATCGTGTCGGGTGACACGGGCCAGTCGATCTCACCCAAGCTCTACGAGGCCGGCGTCACGAAGACGCCCGAGGCGTTCTACTCGTACCTCATCGAGACGCAGCAGAACCCGCCGTTCCAGCCCGGCGTGTTCCGCCTTCAGAAGCAGATGACCTCCGAGGCCGCGCTCGCGATGATCCTCGATCCCGCGAGCAAACTCGAGAACTCGGCGCTCGTCCCTGAAGGCAAGACGGTCGACCAGACGATCGAGATCCTCGCCGACAGCCTCCAGATCCCGCTCGAGGACTTCCAAGCCGCGGTCGCCGATCCGTCGGCGTACGGTGTCGGAGCGGACTCGCTCGAGGGATGGCTGTTCCCGGCGATGTACACGTTCGACCCCGGTGTCACCGCCACCGACGTCATCGCCCGCATGGTCGACCGCACGATCCAGTCCCTCGACCAGGCCGGTGTGCCCGTCGAAGAGCGCCAGCGCATCCTCACGATCGCCTCGATCATCCAGCGCGAAGCCCGCTACGAAGACGACATGCAGAAGGTTTCACGGGTCATCCAGAACCGCCTCGACCCGAACAACCAGGAGACCTTCGGCCTCCTGCAGATGGACTCGACCGCGCAGTACGGCTACGGCGAGATGCATGACGGCACAGCCAGCTCGTCCGAAGAGGCGCTGACCGACCCCAACCCGTGGAACACGTACGTGCACCCGGGACTGCCGATCGGACCGATCTCGAACCCCGGCGATGTGGCGATCTCCGCGGCGATGCATCCCGCCGACGGCGATTGGCTCTACTTCGTGACGGTCAACCTCGACACGGGCGAGACCGTGTTCACCTCGAACATCGATGATCACAATCGGGCCGTCGAACAATGGCGAGCCTGGTGTCGCGACCACCCGGACTCGGGGTGCTGACGGGCCGCCGGCTCGCGGTGTGGGGCGATCCCATCGCCCACAGCCGCTCTCCGCAGCTCCACGGCGCCGCCTACCGTGCGCTCGGCCTCGACTGGGAGTACGGGCGCGAGCGCGTACACGAGGCGTCGTTCGCGTCGCGCCTCGCACAGCTCGGCGAGCCGTGGCGCGGTCTGTCGCTCACGATGCCGCTCAAGGGCGTCGCCTTCGAAGCCGCCCGGACACGGGATCGCGCGGCGGAGTTCACGGGCGCCGTCAACACACTGCTGCTCGCCGAGGGCGGTCCGCACGGCTACAACACCGACGTGGGCGGCATCGTGCGGTTCCTGACCGAGCAGGGCGTCAGGGACCCCGCGCGTGCGCGCATCGTCGGCGCCGGCGCGACGGCGACGTCCGCTCTCATGGCGCTCGACACGATGGGCGTGCGCGAGGTCGAGGTCGCGGCCCGTCGCCCCGAGGCGGCCGAGCATCTCATGGCGCTCGGCGAGCGCGTCGGGGTTCGGGTGACTCCGACCCGCATCGACGTGCCCACGGGCGCCGTCGACCTCACGATCGCGACGCTTCCGGGCGGAGCGGACATCGCGGATGCCACAGCCGACCGCCTCGCGGCATCCGGCGGTCCCCTCCTCGACGTCGTCTACGGTCACTGGCCGACGGTGCTCGCAACCGCGTGGGAGCGTGCGGGGGCGCGGGCTTGGGACGGCAGCGGGATGCTGCTGCACCAAGCCGTGCTGCAGGTGCGCGTGTTCGTGATGGGCGATCCTGGCTCGGTCCTGCCGCACGAGGACGACGTCGACGCGGCGATGCGCGCGGCGCTCGCGGCATCCGTGTCGGCGTAACCGTCCCTCGTGGCGTGGGAGACTGGAGCAATGCTCCGTGTGCTCACGGCCGGCGAATCGCACGGCCCCGAACTCATCGCCGTCATGGAGGGTCTTCCGGCCGGCGTCCCGGTGTCTCGCAGCGCGATCCAGGCGGATCTGGCCCGCCGCAAGCTCGGATACGGCCGCGGCTCGCGCATGAAGTTCGAAGAGGATGAGCTGACCATCTCGGCCGGCGTGCGTCATGGCTACTCTCTCGGAAGCCCCATCGCGCTGCGCATCGGCAACACCGAGTGGCCGAAGTGGGTCGAGGTGATGAGCGCCGAGCCCGTCGAGCTCACCGAGAAGTCGCGCGGTCGCGGAGCCGCGCTCACACGTCCGCGACCGGGTCACGCCGACCTCGTCGGCATGCAGAAGTACGGGTTCGACGAGGCCCGCCCGATCCTCGAGCGCGCGAGCGCGCGCGAGACGGCGGCTCGTGTCGCGCTGGGCGCGGTCGCCCGGTCGTTCCTGTCCGAGCTCGGCATCCGCCTCGTGAGCCACACGCTGTCGATCGGCCCTGTACGGGTCCCCGAAGGAGCGGCCCTGCCGACCCCCGACGACGTCGACACGCTCGACGCCGATCCGCTGCGGTGCTTCGATCCCGACACGTCGGCGCGCATGGTCGCCGAGGTCGACGCGGCGCGCAAGGACGGAGACACGCTCGGGGGCATCGTCGAGGTGCTCGCGTACGGTCTTCCGCCGGGCCTCGGTTCTCACGTGCACTGGGACCGCCGACTCGACGGGCGGCTCGCGCAGGCCCTCATGAGCATCCAGGCGATCAAGGGCGTGGAAGTCGGCGACGGCTTCGAGACGACGCGCCGACGCGGCTCAGCCGCCCACGACGAACTCTTCGCGGCCGACGGCGGAATCACGCGGGCGAGCGACCGCGCGGGCGGAACCGAGGGCGGAATGTCGACGGGCACGGTGTTGCGCGTGCGCGCGGGCATGAAGCCGATCGCGACGGTTCCCCGCGCACTGCGCACGGTGGACGTGACGACGGGCGACGCGGCATCCGCACATCACCAGCGCTCCGACGTGTGCGCCGTTCCCGCGGCGGGCGTCGTCGCCGAGGCGATGGTCGCGATCGTGCTCGCCGAGGCCGTGCTCGAGAAGTTCGGCGGCGACTCGGTCGCCGAGACGCGCCGCAACCTCGAGTCCTACCTCGCGGCGATCCCCGAGACCCTGCGCTCGTCCGGCGAGAGCGACCCGTCGCTCGGCGCCGACGACGCGGAGCCGCTCGCCGAGCATGACCTCGCCCACTGAGCACGCGCCCGTGCCCGTGGCACGGGAGGCGGCATCCGCCGTCGTCCTCATCGGGCCGATGGGCGCCGGAAAGACCAGCGTCGGACGGCGTGTCGCCAAGGCGCTCGCGCTGCCCTTCACCGACACCGACGCGGCCGTCGCGCGTGAGCACGGGCCGCTCGAGACGGTGTTCGCGACCCAGGGCGAGAAGCGCTTCCGCGAGCTCGAGCGCGACGCGGTGCGTGCGGCGCTCGCAACCGGCGGCGTCGTGTCGCTCGGCGGGGGAGCGGTGCTCGATCCGCGCACACGCGCCGACCTCGCGCGGCACCGGGTCGTGCTGCTCACCGTGACACCCAGGGTGGTGGAGGGGCGCATCCGCGGCTCGAACCGCCCCCTGCTGCAGACCGAGGATCCGCTCGAGCGGTGGACCGCGATCTTCCGCGAGCGGCGCCCGCTGTACGACGAGGTCGCCGACATCGAGTTCGACACGTCGACGGGGCCGCTGCAGGACGTCGTCGACGCGATCGTCGAGTGGGTCCGCAGCGGCGCACGACCGGCCACCGCCCAGGAGGAGACATGAGCGAGCCCACCACCATCACCGTGCAGGGTGAGGCCCCGTACGACGTGCGCGTGGGGCGCGGCATCCTGCGCACACTCGGCGACGCCGTGCCCGCGTCGGCCCGCAAGGTGCTCATCGTGCATCCGCCGACCCTCGCCGCACAGGCCGAGCGGCTGCGCGAGGGTCTCCTCGCGGACCGCGAGGTGCTGCTCGCCGAGATCCCCGACGCCGAGCAGGGCAAGCGCATCGAGGTCGCCGCGTTCTGCTGGCAGATCCTCGGACAGGCGGACTTCACGCGCACCGACGCGATCGTCGGGTTCGGCGGCGGCGCGGTCACCGACCTCGCCGGGTTCGTCGCGGCGACGTGGCTGCGGGGCGTGGCCGTCGTGCAGGTGCCGACGACGGTGCTGGGCATGGTCGATGCGGCGGTCGGCGGCAAGACGGGCATCAACACGGCCGAGGGCAAGAACCTCGTCGGCGCGTTCTGGCCGCCCCGCGCCGTGATCTGCGATCTGGATCTGCTCGACTCGCTCGGCCGCAACGAGCTCGTGGCCGGCTTCGCCGAGGTCGTGAAGGCCGGGTTCATCTGGTATCCGGAGATCCTCGATCTGATCGAGGCGGATGCCGCGGCCGTCGTCGACCCGCGCGGTGACGCGTTCCGCCGCTGCGTCGAGCTTGCGATCGACATGAAGGCGCGGGTCGTGGGGGAGGACCTGCGCGAAGCGGGGCTGCGCGAAGTGCTCAACTACGGCCACACCCTCGGCCACGCGATCGAGCACGCCGAGCGCTACCGCTGGCGCCACGGCGCGGCGATCTCGATCGGCATGGTCTTCGCGGCCGAGCTGTCCCGGCTCGCGGGCCGGTTGTCGGATGCCGCCGCCCAGCGCCACCGCGACATCCTCGAACTTCTCGGGCTGCCGACCTCGTATCGTGCGGGGGCGTGGCCGCAGCTGCTCGCGACCATGCAGCGCGACAAGAAGGCGCGCGGAGGGATGCTGCGGTTCATCGTGCTGGACGACATCGCGAAGCCCACGACGCTGCAGGCCCCCGACGAGTCGCTGCTCTTCGCGGCGTACCAGGAGGTCGCGGGCTGAAAGCTCGGCGGAGCGCGAGCATCGTCGCTAGGGTGGCGGGATGCTGAGCATCCGTCGTGTTCGCGCCGACGAATGGGAGGCCGTGCGCGACCTGCGTCTCGAGTCGCTGAGCGACCCGCTCGCCCCGATCGCGTTCCTCGACACGCGCGCCGGCGCCGAAGCCCGCAGCGACGACTTCTGGCGCGACCGCACCGCACGGGCGGCCGAGAGCGACGACGGCGCGCAACTCGTGGCCGAAGACGACGGCGAATGGGTCGGGTCGCTCACGGTCCTCCTGCGACGGCCGGGCGGCATGGATCACCTCCACCGCACGGCGTCGCACCCGGCCGCCGACGTCGTGGGCGTGTGGGTGCGACCCACGCACCGCGGCGACGGAACGATCGACGCGCTGCTCGATGCGGCGGTGAAGTGGGCCCTCGCGCACGGGGCGCAGGCGGTGTCGCTCGACGTGCACGTCGACAACCATCGCGCTCAGAACGCATACCGACGGTTCGGGTTCCGCGAGACGGGCGAAGTGACGCAGAGCGTCGCGGGGAGAGAGCTGCGGATGACGTGGCAGCCCGATCGCTCAGAGAGCGCCGCCGACCCTCGCTAGGGTGATGGCGTGACGACTCCGCGGCGCCTGCTTCTCGTGAACGGACCGAACCTCAATCTCCTGGGCGTGCGAGAGCCCGACGTCTACGGCACCGAGACCCTCGCGGACGTCGAACGCATCGCAGCGGATGCCGCGCGGGCGCGCGGGTTCGAGATCCGCGCCGTGCAGAGCAACCACGAGGGCGTGCTCCTCGACGCGATCCACGCCGCGCGCGAGGACTGCGCGGGCATCGTGATCAACCCCGGCGGGCTCACGCACACGTCGGTCGTGCTGCGCGATGCGCTCTCCGGTGTGGGTCTGCCGGTCGCGGAGGTGCACATCTCCGACATCTCGAAGCGCGAGCCCTTCAGGCAGCACTCTTACGTCGCCGATGTCGCCCTCGTGCACGTGGTGGGCGAGGGCGTCCGGGGGTACGCGACCGCGGTCGCGCGCCTCATCGACGTCATCACAGGGCAGGCCGACGGCTGATCCTCCGGTGTCGGCCCCGAGGCATCCCGTAGAATCGAACGTCGGCCGTTGACGGACGCGCCCGGCCCCAGTCTCGTCCGGCCCGCACCGGGGCCGCCTCATCACCACACGAACGGACTTCCCACACACATGGCATCGACCGCAGACATCAAGAACGGCGTCGTCCTCAACATCGACGGACAGCTCTGGAGCGTCGTCGAGTTCCAGCACGTCAAGCCCGGCAAGGGCGGGGCGTTCGTGCGCACGAAGCTCAAGAACGTCGTCACGGGCAAGGTCGTCGACAAGACCTACAACGCGGGCGCGAAGGTCGACATCGAGAACGTCGACCGCCGCGACTTCACGTACCTCTACAACGACGGCGACAGCTTCGTGTTCATGGACACGACCGACTACGACCAGTTGTCGGTGCCCGCGGCGACCGTCGGCGACGCGAAGAACTTCCTGCTCGAGAACCAGCAGGTGACGATCGCCCTCAACAACGGGAACCCGCTCTACATCGACCTCCCGGCCTCGGTCGTGCTCGAGATCACCTACACCGAGCCGGGTCTGCAGGGCGACCGCTCGTCGGCGGGCACCAAGCCCGCGACGGTCGAGACCGGCTACGAGATCCAGGTCCCGCTGTTCCTCGAGACGGGCACGAAGGTCAAGGTCGACACCCGTACGGGCGAGTACCTCGGCCGCGTCAACTGACGCCGCGCGATGAGCGCACGAACGAAAGCGCGCAAGCGCGCACTCGACATCCTCTTCCAGAGCGACATCCGTGGTGAGGCGCTGCCGACCGTGCTGGCCGCCGAGGCCGAGCGCGCCGCGAACGAGCCCGCTCGTGAGGCGTCGTGGCTGTACGCACGCGAGATCGTCGACGGCGTGATCGACAACCAGGCCGAGATCGACGAGCTCATCACCACCTACGCGAAGGACTGGTCCCTCGCGCGCATGCCCGCGGTCGACCGCGCCCTGCTGCGGATCGGCGTGTGGGAGATCGTCTACAACGACGAGGTGCCGACGGCGGTCGCGATCGACGAGGCCGTCGAGCTCGCGAAGGAATTCTCGACCGACGAGTCGGGCGCGTTCGTGCACGGGGTCCTCGCGCGCATCGCGCGCGCCGGCTGACGCCGGGGCGGTTCTGTCGGAGCGGGGGACCAGGATGCATCCCGTGACCCCGCCCTTCGACGACGCCGCACACCGCGGCATGGCCCCGCGGGAAGTGGTGGCGTCGGCGTCCTCCGACTGGCGGCGCCTCTTCGCGGCATCCGCTTCGCCTGTCCCGGGCGCGACCACCGCGCTCGCCCTCGGTGTCGAGCTGCGCCAGCGCGTGCGCCGTGACGGCTCGGCGTGGTCGCCCGTCAAGGCCGAGACGGCGACCGCGCGTGGCCTGCACCGGCACGGGGCAGACGTGCTGGTGGGCCTGCGACCGCTCGAGCGCGGTGCGCGCGACGACGCGTGGATCAAGGGCGATGCGTCGTGGGATGAGGTGCGACGTCCGGGCAATCGCTACGACCCCGCGCAGGCGCGCTGGCTCACCGAGTTGCACAGCATCGGCCGCGACCTGCGCACGTACGGCACGTTCTCAGACGTCGCCGAATGGCTCACCCTCGACGACATCACATCGTCGCTGCTGTGGCCTCACCTCGAGAAGGCGGAGCGGCTCGGCATCCCGATCGTCGCCACGAAGCGTCACCAGTCGGTCGAGCTCGTGGACGGGGCGTCCGTGTCGGTTCGCGTGTCACAGCGGTCGGGCGCGCTCAGCGTCGCGCCGGAGGTCGTGATCGGGGGAGCGGAGGCGGATGCCGCGAGCGTCCGCCCCATCGGCGGCAGCGGCGTCTACAGGTTCGAGGTGACGGGCGAGCGCATCCGCATCGACCTCGCGCGCGCGTCGGTGCCCGACGCCGTGCGGGCACTGCTCATGGCGTCGGCGCCGGTCGAGGTTCCCGCTCACGACGCCGAGGAGTTCATCGCCGAGCACCTCGCGCCGCTGTCGCGGCACGTGACGGTGCGTGCGCCGGGCATCGAGATCCCGTCGCCCGATCGGCCGACGCTCGTCCTCGGCGTGCGGTTCTCGCCGTCGCATCGGCTGGAGTACTCGCACTCGTGGCGGTACCTCGGGCGCGACGACATCCCGTTCGACGCACCCGACCCCACCGACCGCGAATCCGAAGCCGAAGACGCGATCCGGCAACGCGTCGAGGAGGTCTGGAAGGAGGAGTCTCCGGTCGAATGGGCGCCCACCGCGGTGCTGACCGGGCTCGACGCGGCCGAGTTCGCGGCGCGCGTGCTTCCGCGCCTCGAGGCGCTCGGCGGCGTCGTGGTCGAGGTGACGGGGGAGCGGCCCCGCTATCGCGAGCTGACGGGCGACCCGCGCATCGAGGTCACGACGGTCGAATCGCCCGATCCGGACTGGTTCGACCTCGGCGTCGTGGTGACCATCGACGGGCGGCGCATCCCGTTCGGCAAGCTCTTCACCGCGCTGTCGCGCGGCCGGCGAAAGATGCTCCTGAGCGACGGCGCGTACTTCTCGCTGTCGCATCCGTCGCTGGCGAGGCTGCGCGAGCTCATCGAGGAGGCGGGTGAGCTCGACGAGTGGGAGACGGGCCCTCGCCTCAACCGCTACCAGACCACGCTGTGGGCGGATTTCGAGGACCTCGCCGATCAGTCGGAGCCCGCGGTGTCGTGGCGCGTGATCGCCGACGGCCTTCGCGACGCCGAGGGCGTGCCCGAGACGCCGCTGCCGCGCGGACTGCGCGCGGACCTGCGCCCGTATCAGCGCGCGGGGTACGACTGGCTCGCGTTCCTGTGGCATCACCGTCTGGGCGGCATCCTCGCCGACGACATGGGTCTCGGCAAGACGCTCCAGCTCCTCGCGCTCATCGCGCACACGCGCGACGCGGGAGAGCGCCGCCCGTTCCTCGTGGTGGCTCCCACATCGGTCGTGTCGACGTGGCGCACCGAGGCCGCACGCTTCACTCCCGACCTGCGCATGAGCGTGCTCGACGGCGCGCGAGGCGAGCAGAAGCGCGGAGCGGATGCCCCGACTGTCGCGCGGGCCGCAGCATCCGCCGATGTCGTCGTCACGTCCTACACGCGCCTGCGCCTCGACGAGTCCGGGTTCGCGGACGTCGAGTGGGCCGGGCTCGTTCTCGACGAGGCGCAGTTCGTGAAGAACCAGGCCACCAAGACGCACCAGGCGGTCGCGGCGCTGCGCGCCGACGTCGTGTACGCCGTCACCGGCACGCCGCTCGAGAACAGCCTGAGTGAGCTGTGGGCGCTGCTCGCGCTCGCGGCGCCAGGGCTCTTCCCATCGGCGCGGCGCTTCCGCGAGGAGTACGTCGGGCCGATCGAGCAGGGCAGGGTGCCGGAGAACCAGGAGGGCGGCGAGTACCGCGCCGGACGCGTCGCGCGCCTGCGGCGCCGCATCCGCCCGCTCGTGCTGCGCCGCACGAAGGAGCTCGTCGCCGCCGACCTGCCGCCGAAGCAGGAGCAGGAGGTCGCGGTCGAACTGGGGCCCGCGCACCGGGCGCTGTACGACACCATGCTGCAGCGCGAGCGGCAGAAGGTGCTGGGCCTGCTCGAAGACCTCGACCGCAACCGGTTCATCGTGTTCCGGTCACTGACGCTGCTGCGGATGCTGAGCCTGGCGCCCGAGCTCATCGACCCGGAGTACGCGCACATCGAGCCGAGCAAGCTCACCGCACTGTTCGAACAGCTCGACGAGGTGCTGGCCGAGGGCCACCGCGCGCTCGTGTTCAGCCAGTTCACGTCGTTCCTGGGGCTCGTCGCCGAGCGACTCGAGGAGCGCGGCATCCGCCACGCGTACCTCGACGGATCGACTCGCGACCGCGACTGCGCGGTCGCGAGCTTCCGCACGGGAGAGGCGCCCGTGTTCCTCATCAGCCTGAGGGCCGGTGGTTTCGGTCTGACGCTCACCGAGGCGGACTACGTGTTCTTGCTCGACCCGTGGTGGAACCCCGCCGCAGAAGCCCAGGCGGTCGACCGAGCGCACCGCATCGGGCAGGAGCGCCCCGTCAACGTCTATCGGCTGATCGCGGCGGGAACGATCGAGGAGAAGGTCATGGCGCTGCAGCAGCGGAAAGCGCGGCTGTTCCGCGCCGTCATGGACGACGACGCGCTGTTCGGACGTGCGCTCTCGGCCGACGACATCCGGGGACTGTTCGAGCAGGACTGACCCGCGGATCGGCATTTCCACGGCCGTCCGTCCGAGGCCCCGATCCGACCTCGCCTACAATCGGTGTGCGTCGATCGGAAGGATTTCCATGCGCATCACGGGCCTCGGCCATGCCGGCATGTTCATCGAGACGGCAGGCGGGAGCATCCTCTGCGACCCCGTCATCGGGCCGACGTTCTTCGGCTCGTGGTTCCCGTTCCCCGACAACCGGGCGCTCGACTGGGAGCGCTTCGGCAAGGCGGACTTCCTCTACATCTCCCACCGGCACCGCGACCACTTCGACCCGGCGCTCATGGAGCGGTACGTGCCGAAGGACATCAAGGTGCTCCTGCCGGAGTATCCGACGGACGACCTCGAGACCGACCTGCGCAAGCTCGGCTACGACAACATCATCTACACCCAGGCGGGTGTGCCGCTCGAGTTCGGCCCGCTCAAGATCATGGTGACGCCCCTGCGCGCGCCGAGCGACGGTCCGATCGGCGATTCGTCGCTGAGCGTCGACGACGGCACGGCGAGCATCCTCAACCAGAACGACTCGCACCCGCTCGACCTCGAGAAGCTCATGGCGTTCTCGAAGCCCGAGGCGTACTTCACGCAGGTGTCGGGCGCGATCTGGTGGCCCATGGTCTACGACCTGCCGCAGGACGCCAAGCAGAACTTCGCGCGCCTCAAGCGCGAGGCGCAGAACAAGCGCGCGATGTACTACATCGAGAAGATCGATGCCGAGCACGTCTTCCCGATGGCCGGCCCGCCGATGTTCCTGCGCGAGGAGCTGTTCCGCTATAACGGCTACGGCCTCGAAGACGACGCGATCTTCACCGACCAGCGCCAGTTCCTGGAGCACATGGCCGAGCTGCGGCCCCAGCAGAAGGGGTATCTCTTCCTGCCCGGCACGCAGGTCGACCTGAACAACGGCGAGATCGAGGTGACGCAGACCCTGTACTCGGATGCCGAGATCGAGCGCATCTTCGGTGACAAGTGGTCGTACCTCGCCGAGCAGCGCGACTCGCGCCAGGACGAGATCCGTGCCGAGGAGGCGTCGCGCGCCGCGGTGCTGCCGCCCGACGAGATGCTCGCGGCGCTCAAGGAGTGGTGGGAGCCGCTCCTGCGCCGCGCGCGCACGATCCGCAACGGCGTCGGAGGGCCCGTGCGCTTCACGATCGGCGAGCTCGACATGGTCGCCGACTTCCCGAAGGCGAAGCTGCGCGAGTACGACGGCGAAGACGTCGAGTTCTGGTACACGATTCCCGCCGACCTCGTGTCGACGAACATCCGCGATCACGAGATCGACTGGTCGAACTCGATCTTCCTGTCGATGCAGTTCCAGGCAGGGCGCAAGGGCAAGTTCAACGAGTTCATCTACACGTTCCTCAAGTGCCTCTCGCGCGACCGCATCGAGTACGTCGAGAACTGGTACGCCGAGCAGTCCGACACGTCCGAGGACGCCCAACTGGGCGACTGGATCGTGCAGCGCCGCTGCCCGCACCTGCGTGCCGACCTGACGAAGACGGGCAAGATCGAGGACGGCGTGCTCACGTGCAGCCTCCACGACTGGAAGTGGGACCTGGCGTCGGGGCGCTGCCTCACGACGCAGGGGCACCCGATCCGTGCGACGCAGGTGGAGGACGACCTGCACCGCGACGCCACTCAGCCGGCCGCCTGACTCCCGGCGGTCCGCCCGGCGCACGCGATCGCGTCGGGTAGGGTGGGAGTCACGACAGCAACCTTTAACCCCGTCCCGTGAGGCGGAGAAGGGAGCGGCGGATGAGCACGCGCACCGTGCTGCACGAGGCCGACATCGCCCGGGCTCTGACTCGGATCTCGCACGAGATCCTCGAGTCCAACAAGGGGCCCCAGAATCTGGTGATCCTCGGCATCCCCACCCGCGGAGTCACGCTCGCCGAGCGCATCGGATCGCTCGTGAGCGAGTTCGGCGGCGAGTCCGTACCGGTCGGCTCGCTCGACGTCACGATGTACCGCGATGACCTGCACCGCAACCCGACCCGCTCCCCGCAGCCGACGCAGATCCCGCCCGGCGGCATCGACGGCAGAATCGTGGTGCTCGTCGACGACGTGCTGTTCTCGGGGCGCAGCATCCGTGCCGCCCTCGACGCCCTTCAGGACATCGGGCGCCCCGCCGTCGTGCGTCTCGCGACTCTCATCGATCGTGGCCACCGCGAGCTTCCGATCCGCCCCGACTTCGTCGGCAAGAACCTGCCGAGCGCGCGCGACGAGCGCGTGTTCGTGCGCCTTGCGGAGGTCGACGGGGAAGAGTACGTCTCGATCGAGGGGCGGTGAGCGCGTGAGGCACCTGCTCGACACGAAGACCCTCTCGCGGGACGCCGCGCTGCGCATCCTCGACGTCGCGGAGGACATGGCCGACACGCAGCAGCGCGAGGTGAAGAAGCTTCCCACGCTGCGCGGCAAGACCGTCGTGAACCTCTTCTTCGAGGACTCCACACGCACGCGCATCTCGTTCGAGGCGGCGGCGAAGCGGCTGTCGGCGGACGTCATCAACTTCTCGGCGAAGGGCTCGAGCGTCTCGAAGGGCGAGAGCCTGCAGGACACGGCTCAGACGCTTCAGGCGATGGGGGCGGATGCGGTCGTCATGCGTCACGGGGCATCCGGCGCGCCTCGCACCCTCGCGACGAGCGGCTGGATCACCGCGGGCGTCGTGAACGCGGGCGACGGCACGCACGAGCATCCGACGCAGGCGCTGCTCGATGCGTTCACGATCCGCAAGCGTCGGTTCGGCGCGGACAGCCGCGGGCGCGATCTCCGCGGACTCGCCGTGACGATCGTGGGCGACATCCTGCACTCGCGCGTCGCGCGCTCGAACGTGTGGCTGCTGCACACGCTCGGCGCGAACGTGACCCTCGTGGCGCCGCCGACGCTCGTGCCGCAGGACGTGTCGGCGTGGCCGGTGCGCGTGCTGTACGACCTCGACGAGGCGGTCGCCGAAGCACCCGACGCGCTCATGATGCTGCGGATCCAGATCGAGCGCATGAACGCCGCGTATTTCCCGACCGAACGGGAGTATTCCCGTCGGTGGGGGCTCGATGCGACGCGATTGGCGGGCCTGGCGGCGGATAGCATTGTCATGCACCCCGGTCCCATGAACCGCGGGCTCGAGATCTCCGCCGACGCCGCCGACTCGTCCCGGTCGACCGTGCTCGACCAGGTGGCGAACGGCGTGTCGGTGCGGATGGCGGTGCTGTATCTGCTCCTGGCGGGGGAGCGCGACGACGATGGGAGTGCCGCGTGACGGCCCTGGGACACGCCGCCGAGAGCGGCAGCTCGGCAACCGAGACGCTGCTGTTCCGCGGCGCATCGCTCGAAGGCACCGGCGCGCTCGACCTGCTCGTCGAGGACGGCATGATCGTCGAGACCGGCGTGGGGCTCAGCCGCGCCGGCGCGACGGTCGTCGACGTCGAGGGGCTCGTCATGCTGCCGGGCCTCGTGGATCTGCACACGCATCTGCGCGAACCGGGCTACGAGGCATCCGAGACGGTCCTGACCGGGTCGCGTGCGGCGGCCGCCGGCGGCTACGCGGCCGTCTTCGCGATGCCCAACACCTCGCCCGTGGCCGACACGGCGGGCGTCGTCGAGCAGGAGCTCGCCCTCGGCGAGGCCGCCGGCTTCGTCACGGTGCAGCCGATCGGCGCGGTCACGGTCGGGCAGAAGGGCGAGCGGCTGGCCGAGCTCGGCGCGATGGCCGACTCGCGCGCCCGCGTGCGCGTCTTCAGCGACGACGGATTCTGCGTGTGGGACCCGCTCATCATGCGCCGCGCGCTCGAGTACGTGAAGGCGTTCGACGGCGTGATCGCGCAGCACGCACAGGACCCGCGGCTCACCGAAGGCGCCCAGATGAACGAGGGCGTCGTGTCGGCGGAGCTCGGACTCGCCGGCTGGCCCGCCGTCGCCGAGGAATCGATCATCGCGCGCGATGTGCTGCTCGCGGAGCACGTCGGGTCGCGCCTGCACGTGTGCCACCTCTCGACCGCCGGGTCGGTCGAGATCATCCGGTGGGCGAAGCGCCGCGGTGTGAACGTGACCGCCGAGGTGACGCCGCACCACCTGCTGCTGACCGACGAGCTCGCGCGCGGCTACGACGCGCGATTCAAGGTCAACCCGCCGCTGCGGCGCGAAGAGGACGTCCTCGCGGTGCGCGAGGGGCTCGCGGACGGAACGATCGACATCGTCGCGACCGACCACGCGCCGCATCCGCCCGAGGCGAAGGCGTGCGAGTGGCAGGCGGCGGCGAACGGCATGGTGGGCCTCGAGAGCGCACTGCGCGTCGTGCAGCTCGCGATGGTCGACACAGGGCTCATCACGTGGCCCGACGTCGCGCGCATCATGAGCCGCGAGCCCGCGCGGATCGGGCGCCTGGAGGGGTTCGGCACCCCGCTCACGGCGGGGCACGCGGCATCCGTGACGTTCTACGACCCGTCTCCCGTGCGCACGTTCTCGACGCACGACCTGCGGGGCCGCAGCACGAACTCGCCGTACCTCGGGCGCGAGCTGCCCGGCGAGGTGCGCTGGACCCTGCACCGCGGAGTGCCCACCGTGGTCGACGGGGCTCTGCTCGACGAGCCGGGGGTGCGCGCATGAGCCGCGAAGGAGCCGTCGCGATCATGATCGCGGCCGCCGTCGTGATCCTCGCCGCCCTCGCGCTCGGGTGGTGGCTGCGCACGCGTCGCGACCGCGGGCTGCGCCCCCCGTTCGGCGAGCCGCCGGTCGGCGCGGTGGCGGAGCACCGGTTCCCCGCCCTGTACGTCGCCACGACGCGCCACGACGAGCCGCTCGAGCGACTCGCGATCAAGGGACTCGCGTTCCGCTCGAAGGCCGAGCTCATCGTGGCCGACTCGGGCCTCGTGATCGACCTCGCGGGTCAGCCGCGAATCCATCTCCCGGCCGAGCGCATCGCGTCGGTCGGCCAGTCCACCGTCGCGATCGACCGCGTCGTCGAGAAGGGCGGCCTCGTGCGCGTCACGTGGCACATCGACGACGCGACGCTCGTCGACTCGTACTTCCGGCCGCAGGACGCCTCGGCCCGCGCGCTCGCCGACGCGATCGCCCCGCTCACCACGACAGGAACCGACGCATGACCTCCCTGTTCACGACCGATCCCGCGGTCCTCGTCCTCGAGGACGGCACCCGCCACGTCGGGCGCGCGTACGGAGCGCGCGGCACGACGCTCGGCGAGGTCGTCTTCGCGACGGGCATGACCGGCTACCAGGAGACCCTGACCGATCCGTCGTACGCGGGCCAGATCGTGCTGCAGACCGCGCCGCACATCGGCAACACCGGCATGAACCAGGAGGACCCCGAGTCGCGCCGCATCTGGGTGTCGGGCTACATCGTGCGCGACCCCTCCCGCGTCGTGTCGAACTGGCGGGCCGAGGAATCCCTCGACGAGGCGCTCGAGCGCGACGGGATCGTCGGCATCAGCGGCATCGACACGCGCGCGGTGACGCGGCACATCCGCTCCGCCGGCAGCATGCGCGGCGGGATCTTCTCGGGCGACTCGGCCTCGATCGAGCCCGATGAGCAGCTCCGCCTCGTGCGCGAGGCGCCGCAGATGGCTGGTCTCAACCTGTCGGCGGAGGTCTCCGTCCCCGTCGCGCAGGTCACGCCCGCCCAGGGCGAGCGCATCGGCAATCTGGCGGTTCTCGACCTCGGCGTCAAGCAGGCGACGGTCGACAACCTGGCCGCTCGCGGGTTCGAGGTGCACGTCCTGCCGCAGAACGTCACGATCGACGAGCTGCGCGCGATCGACCCGGTCGCGGTCTTCTACTCGAACGGGCCGGGCGACCCCGCCGCATCCGACGCCCATGTCGAGCTGCTGCGCGGCGTGCTCGACGAGGGGCTGCCGTTCTTCGGCATCTGCTTCGGCAACCAGCTTCTGGGCCGCGCGCTGGGCCTCGGCACGTACAAGCTGCCGTTCGGCCACCGCGGCATCAACCAGCCGGTGCTCGACAAGGCGACGGGCCGCGTCGAGATCACGGCGCACAACCACGGCTTCGCGGTCGACGCACCGGTCGAGGGGGAGTTCGACAGCCCCGCCGGCTACGGCCGCATCGAGGTGAGCCATGTCGGCCTCAACGACCGCGTCGTCGAGGGTCTGCGCGCGCTCGACATCCCGGCGTTCTCGGTGCAGTACCACCCCGAGGCGGCGGCAGGGCCCCACGACGCCAACTACCTGTTCGACCGCTTCCGCGACATGGTGCTCGCCTCGCTCGCAGGACGGGAGAAGCGCGCCCAGCCCGCCCCCTCGGGTGCTGAGCGGGCGCAGCGAGACGAAGCGTCGACGACCGGAGAGAACGACTGATGCCAAAGCGCGACGACATCCAGAGCGTCCTCGTGATCGGGTCGGGCCCGATCGTCATCGGCCAGGCCGCCGAGTTCGACTACTCGGGCACGCAGGCGTGCCGCGTGCTGCGCGGCGAGGGGCTGCGCGTGATCCTCGTGAATCCGAACCCGGCGACGATCATGACCGACCCGGACTTCGCCGACGCGACCTACATCGAGCCGATCACGCCCGCCGTGATCGAGACGATCATCGCGAAGGAGAAGCCGGATGCGATCCTGCCGACGCTGGGCGGCCAGACGGCGCTCAACGCGGCGATCGCCCTCCACGAGCAGGGGATCCTCGACAAGTACGGCGTCGAGCTCATCGGCGCGAAGGTCGACGCGATCCGCAAGGGCGAGGACCGGCAGATCTTCAAGGAGCTGGTCGTCGCCGCCGGCGCCGACGTCGCGGAATCCGTCATCTGCCACTCGATGGAGGAACTCCTCGCCGGCGCCGAGAAGCTCGGCTACCCGCTCGTCGTGCGCCCCTCGTTCACGATGGGCGGACTCGGGTCGGGCTTCGCGTTCGACGAGGACGACCTGCGGCGCATCGGGGGTGCGGGCCTGCACGATTCGCCGACGAACGAGGTGCTGCTGGAGGAGTCGATCCTCGGGTGGAAGGAGTACGAGCTCGAGCTCATGCGCGACACGGCCGACAACACGGTCGTCGTGTGCTCGATCGAGAACGTCGACCCGGTCGGCGTGCACACGGGCGACTCGATCACGGTCGCACCGGCGCTGACCCTCACCGACCGCGAATATCAGAAGCTGCGCGACATCGGCATCGACATCATCCGCGCGGTGGGTGTCGACACGGGCGGATGCAACATCCAGTTCGCCGTCGACCCGCAGACGGGCCGCGTGATCGTGATCGAGATGAACCCGCGCGTGTCGCGATCGTCGGCCCTGGCATCGAAGGCGACCGGCTTCCCGATCGCGAAGATCGCCGCGAAGCTCGCGATCGGCTACCGCCTCGACGAGATCCCGAACGACATCACGAAGGTGACGCCGGCGAGCTTCGAGCCGACGCTCGACTACGTCGTCGTGAAGGTGCCGCGCTTCAACTTCGAGAAGTTCCCCGCAGCGGACACGACCCTCACGACGACCATGAAGTCGGTCGGCGAGGCGATGGCGATCGGACGCAACTACGCGACCGCTCTCCAGAAGGCGCTGCGCTCGCTCGAGAAGCGCGGATCGAGCTTCCACTGGGGCGACGAGCCTCGTTCGGCCGACGAGCTGCTCGAACTTGCGAAGACCCCGACGGACGGCCGCATCGTGCTGCTCCAGCAGGCGCTGCGAAAGGGTGCGACGGTCGAGCAGGCGTTCGAGGCGACCAAGATCGACCCGTGGTTCCTCGACCAGATCGTGCTCATCAACGAGGTCGCCGAGTTCGTGCGCACCGCGGGCGAGCTCGACGCGCACACCCTCCGCATCGCGAAGGAGCACGGGTTCAGCGACGCGCAGATCGCGCAGCTGCGCAACGACACCGAGGCGGAGGTGCGCGGCATCCGTCACGCCCTCGGCGTCCGTCCCGTGTACAAGACGGTCGACACGTGCGCGGGGGAGTTCCCGGCGCTCACGCCCTACCACTACTCGAGTTACGACGCCGAGACCGAGGTCGCGCCCTCCGAGCGCACGAAGGTCGTCATCATCGGCTCAGGTCCGAACCGCATCGGCCAGGGCGTCGAGTTCGACTACTCGTGCGTCCACGCGTCGTTCGCGCTGTCGTCGGCCGGCTACGAGACCGTGATGGTCAACTGCAACCCCGAGACGGTCTCGACCGACTACGACACGAGCGACCGCCTGTACTTCGAGCCGCTCACCCTCGAGGACGTGCTCGAGGTGCTGCACGCCGAGTCGCAGTCCGGTCAGATCCTCGGCGTGATCTGCCAGCTCGGCGGCCAGACGCCGCTCGGCCTCGCGAAGGGGATCCAGGACGCGGGCTACCGCATCCTCGGCACGAGCCCTGACGCGATCGACCTCGCCGAGGAGCGCGGCCTGTTCAGCGGCATCCTCTCGTCGGCAGGCCTCGTCGCGCCGCGCCACGGCACGGCGATCGACGTCGAAGGCGCGGTTGCCGTGGCGGAGGACATCGGGTACCCCGTGCTCGTGCGGCCGAGCTTCGTGCTCGGCGGCCGCGGCATGGAGATCGTGTACGACACGCCGAGCCTGCGCGACTACTTCGACCGCATCGCCGACCAGGCGATCATCGGCCCGGGGCTCCCGCTGCTCGTCGACCGGTTCCTCGACGACGCGATCGAGATCGACGTCGACGCGCTGTACGACGGCGACGAGCTGTACGTCGGCGGCGTCATGGAGCACCTCGAGGAGGCCGGCATCCACTCCGGCGACTCGAGCTGCGCGCTGCCGCCCATGTCGCTCGGCCGATCCGACATCGACCGCGTGCGTGACGCCACGCGCGCCATCGCCGAGGGCGTCGGCGTGCGCGGGCTCATCAACGTGCAGTTCGCGATCAGCGCGGGCGTGCTCTACGTCATCGAGGCGAACCCCCGCGCGAGCCGCACGGTGCCGTTCGTGTCGAAGGCGCTCGGCATCCCACTCGCGAAGGCGGCCGCGCGCATCATGGCGGGCGCGACGATCTCCGAGCTCGTCGCCGAGGGCCTCCTGCCGCCCGTCGACGGCTCGCGCGTGCCCTTCGGCGCGCCGGTCGCGGTCAAGGAGGCGGTGCTGCCGTTCAAGCGCTTCCGCACCGCCGACGGCCACATCGTCGACTCCGTGCTCGGGCCCGAGATGCGCTCGACGGGCGAGGTCATGGGCATCGACCGCGACTTCCCCACGGCGTTCGCGAAGAGCCAGGAGGCCGCGTACGGCGGCATGCCGTTGTCGGGCACCGTGTTCATCTCGGTCGCCGACAGCGACAAGCGCGCCGTCATCCTTCCGGCGCACCGCCTGCAGCAGCTCGGCTTCTCGCTCGTGGCGACGGAGGGCACGGCCGAGATCCTCGGCCGCAACGGCATCGACGTCACCGTCGTGAACAAGTACAGCCAGACCCAGGCGACGGGGGAGAAGAACATCGTCGACCTCATCAACGAAGGCGCGATCGACATCGTCGTCAACACACCGAGCGGAGGTGCGGCCCGAGCGGACGGCTACGAGATCCGCGCGGCGGCGGTGGCCGCCGACAAGGCCCTGTTCACGACGATGGCCGTGCTCGGCGCCGCGGTGACGGCGATGGATGCGATGCAGGACGGCTTCGGGGTCAAGAGTCTGCAGGAGTACGCGGCCGACCGTGCGGGGGTGACGGCATGACCTCGTTCGGCGAACGTCTGCGGACCGCCCTCCACACGTACGGACCGCTGTGCGTCGGCATCGACCCGCACGTCTCCCTCGTGGAGGAGTGGGGCCTCGAGGCGTCGGGTGCCGGCATCCGCGAATTCGGTCTGAGGGTCGTCGAGGCCTCCGCGGGCCGCGTGGGCGTCGTGAAGCCGCAGGTCGCGTTCTTCGAGCGCTTCGGCTCGGCCGGATTCGCGGCGCTCGAAGATGTGCTGCGCGCCGCGCGCGACGCGGGACTCGTCGTGATCGCCGACGCCAAACGCGGCGACATCGGCTCCACGATGGACGGATATGCGGCGGCGTGGCTGGCGCCGGGCTCGTCGCTCGAGGCGGATGCCGTGACCCTGAGCCCCTACCTGGGAGCCGACTCCCTGCGCGACACGCTCGCGTTCGCCGTGGCCGCGGGCAAGGGCGCGTTCGTCCTCGCGGCGACGAGCAACCCGGCGGCGCATGTGCTCCAGAGCGCGCTCGTGGCCGGTGAGCCCGGCGAGACGGTCGCCGCGCGCGTCGCACGCGAGGTCGCGGCGGCGGGCGACGCATCCGCCGATTCGCTCGGCTCGATCGGCGTGGTCGTCGGTGCGACAGCCGATCGCGACGCGGTGGGGCTGACGGATGCCGCGCTCGAGCGGCTCCCGATCCTCGCCCCCGGCTTCGGGGTGCAGGGCGCGGAGCCGAGCGATCTGCACCGGCTGTTCGGGCCTCTTGCCGCGAACGTCGCCGCGAGCGAGAGCCGGAGCATCCTTTCCGCCGGTCCGGACCGGCTGGCCGCCCGCATCGAGGAGCGGGCGGGACTCTACGCGGAGGTGAACCTTGGCTGAGCGGCACGGGCCGCCCGAAGTCGATCGAGTGGCCGCGTCGCGGCGCGCCGTCGCAGCGCGACGCGAGCGTGCGTCGCTCAAACGCGATGTCACGACTCGCGTCATCACGCCGCAGGAGCTGCTGCGGCGGGCGCTCGCCGAGCCGAACTCGCCCGCCGGTGCGATGCGCGTGACGGAGTTCCTCACGAGCATCCCCGCGATCGGAGAGGGCAAGCGCGACCGCATCCTGCACGACCTCGGCATCTCTCCGGTCAAGCGCCTGGGCGGGCTCGGAGCACGACAGCGCCGCGCGCTGCAGGATCTCCTCGACCGGCGCTGGCCCGAGCCCGAGCCGCGCGCGGGACGCAGCCGGCTCGTCGTGCTGGCGGGGCCGACCGCCGTGGGCAAGGGCACGGTTGCGGCGGAGATCCGCAAGCGGCATCCGGAGATCCACCTCTCGGTGTCGGCGACGACGCGCCCTCCGCGACCCGGCGAGGTCGAGGGAGAGCACTACTTCTTCGTCGACGACGCCGAGTTCGACCGCCTCATCGCGGCGGGCGAGTTGCTCGAGCACGCGACGGTCCACAACAAGTACCGCTACGGCACGCCGCGCAAGCCCATCGAACGCGCGCTCGAGGAGGGCCGCACGGTGCTGCTCGAGATCGACCTGCAGGGTGCGCGGCAGGTGCGTGCCGCCGAGCCGTCGGCGACTCTCGTGTTCCTCCTCCCGCCGAGCTGGGACGAGCTCGTGCAGCGCCTCGTGGGGCGCGGCACCGAGGGCGAGGAGGAGCGCGCGCGGCGCCTGCGCACGGCGAAGGTCGAGCTGGCGGCGCAGGGGGAGTTCGACTACCGCGTCGTGAACGACGACGTCGCGCGGGCCGCCGACGAGGTCGTGTCGCTCGTGACCTGATCCGTCCGGCGGGCTCCGAGGCGCTCTCAGGTAGAATGATTGGATGCCTCGGCGCGTCCGGGCACGCAGACTTTCCCCTTCCACTTCTCAGGAGGACCCCATGGCCGGAACCAACCAGGGCATCATCGAGCCCCCCATCGACAGCCTTCTCGAGAAGGTCGACTCCAAGTACCAGCTCGTGATCTACGCAGCCAAGCGCGCGCGCCAGATCAACGACTACTACTCGGACCTCCACGAGGGCAACCTGTTCGACAACGTCGGGCCGCTCGTCGACTCGACCGTCGAAGACAAGCCGCTCACGATCGCGCTCCACGAGATCAACGAAGACAAGCTGCGCCTGCGCCCGGCTGAGTGATCCCGTGCCGGGCGTCCGAGACGCCCGGTTTCGGCGCGATCCGCGCTGTCGCACGCCGTCGGCATACTGGTGCCACCGCGTCAGCGGCACACCCGAACCGTCTCTCGAGCTGGAGCACCATGACCGACCTGCGTCTGTTCACGTCCGAGTCCGTCACCGAGGGGCATCCCGACAAGATCTGCGATCAGATCTCCGACAGCATCCTCGACGCGATCCTCGCCGAAGACCCGAAGGGTCGCGTGGCGGTCGAGACGCTCGTGACGACCGGGCTCGTGCACGTCGCGGGCGAGGTGTCGACGTCGGCGTACGTCGAGATCCCGGCGATCGTGCGCCGTGTCGTCAACGAGATCGGCTACACGTCGAGCGACACGGGGTTCGACGGCGACTCGTGCGGCGTGAGCGTGTCGATCGGCGCGCAGTCGTCCGACATCGCGGCCGGCGTCGACAAGGCGTTCGAGCGCCGTGAGGACGGGTCGGAAGACCCGCACGACCTCCAGGGCGCGGGCGATCAGGGCATCATGTTCGGCTTCGCGACGACGGAGACGCCGCAACTCATGCCGATGGCGGCATGGACCGCGCACCGCATGGCCGAGCGCCTCGCCGAGGTGCGCCGCTCCGGCGCGCTCCCGTTCCTCCGTCCCGACGGCAAGACACAGGTCACGCTCGGCTACGAGGGCTCG
This sequence comes from Microbacterium sp., assembly GCF_035556355.1. Taxonomy (GTDB): domain Bacteria; phylum Actinomycetota; class Actinomycetes; order Actinomycetales; family Microbacteriaceae; genus Microbacterium. Next base: position 253,822 of record NZ_DATMFG010000054.1, on the reverse strand, counting down.
ACGCCTCGAACGGTCGAGTCGATCGTGCTGTCGACGCAGCACCACCCCGACATCTCGCAGAAGGCGCTGCGCGCCGCGGTGCGGGCCGAGGTCATCGATCCCGTACTCGAGTCGACGGGCCTCGATCTGTCGGGCGTGAAGTACTACATCAATCCCGCCGGCCCGTTCGTGATCGGCGGGCCGAAGGGCGACGCGGGCCTGACCGGCCGCAAGATCATCATCGACACGTACGGCGGCGCCGCACGGCACGGCGGCGGCGCGTTCAGCGGCAAGGACCCGTCGAAGGTCGACCGCTCCGGTGCGTACGCGATGCGCTGGGTCGCCAAGAACGCAGTCGCGGCGGGTCTCGCCGAGCGCCTCGAGGTGCAGGTCGCGTATGCGATCGGCAAGGCGAAGCCGGTCGGCCTCTACGTCGAGACGTTCGGCACGGGCGTCGTTCCCGACGAGGTCATCACGCACGCGATCCTCGACGTGTTCGACCTGCGCCCGCGCGCGATCATCGAGCAACTCGACCTGCTGCGCCCCATCTACGCGCAGACGGCCGCGTACGGTCACTTCGGGCGCGAGCTCCCCGACTTCACGTGGGAGCGCACCGACCGCGTCGACGACCTCCGGTCGGCCGCAGGGCTCTGACATGCGCGCGCGGCGCGTCGCGCGGGTCCTCATCGACTCACCGCTTCCGCAGCTCGATCGCCTCTTCGACTACGCGATACCCGACGCCCTCGCCGACGACGCGCAACCCGGTGTGCGCGTACGCGTGCCGCTTCGATCGGCAGGTCGGGTGGTCGATGGCTATCTGGTCGAGATCGGCGACCCGGATGCCACGGACCGCCCCCTCTCGGAGCTCGACGCCGTCGTGTCGCCGGTCCCCGTCCTCACGCCCGGGCTGTACTCGCTCGCCCGCCGCGCGGCCGACCGCGCGGCGGGATCCGCGAGCGACATCCTGCGCTTGGCGATCCCGCGGCGCATGGTGCGCGCCGAGAAGGCGTGGCTCGCCGCGCCGCCCGTGCAGCGTCCGCGGGTCGAGGCATCCGTCGTGTCGGAAGCAGATGCGACACTCGCGACGTTCCCCGGTCTCGCGGGCGCCCTCGACGACGGCGGCCGTGTCGCGCTCGACGCGCCGCCCGTCGCGCGCCGGTTGGCGACCGGAGTCGAAGTGGCTGCCTGGGCGGACCTGCTCGCCGCGGCCGCAGCGCACATGCTCGCGGCGGGCCGCAGCGCCGTCATCGCGGTGCCCGATCACCGCGACCTCACGCAGCTCGAAGCGGCTCTCGCGGGGCGCGTGCCCGACGACGCGATCGTGCGGGACGACGCCCGGCAGTCGGCGCAGGCCCGCTATGCGCAGTACCTGCGCCTGCTCGCGCCCGAGCCGTGCATCGTGATCGGAAACCGCTCGACCGTGTACGCGCCCGCGCACGATGTCGGCCTGGTCGCGCTGTGGGACGACGGCGATCCGCTGCTCGCCGAACCGCTCAGTCCGGGCGTGCACGCGCGCGATGCGGCGCTCATCCGGCAGGAGCTCGAGGGCTGCGCGCTGCTGTTCGCAGGTCACACGCGCACGACCGATGTCGAACGCCTCGTGCAGCTGGGTTGGGTGCGCGACGTGCCCGCGTCACGACGCGTGACGCCTCGCGTCGTGCTGAGCCCGCCGCGCGAGGGCGAGGGCAGGGGAGTGCGGATGCCGTCGGCGGCCTTCGCGGCGGCGCGCGAGGCGGTGCAGCACGGCCCCGTGCTCGTGCAGGTGGCGCGCCCGGGGTACGCGCCCGTGCTCGTGTGCGCCGCCTGTCGCGCTCCCGCGCGATGCGCGCACTGCGGCGGACCGCTCCACGCCTCACGCCCGCGAGCGGTGCCGGAATGCTCGTGGTGCGGTCGCTCGGCGTCGCCGTGGTCGTGCCCGAAGTGCTCGTCCGACCGGTTCCGCATGGCGTCGTCGGGCAGCGAGCGCACCGCCGACGAGCTCGGTCGCGCCTTCCCGGGCGTGCGCGTCATCGTGGCGGACGGCGAGCATCCGGTCGCCTCCGTCGACGCGCGCCCGGCTCTCGTCGTCGCGACGAGGGGCGCCGAGCCGGTCGCCGCGGGGGGCTACCGCGCCGTCGTGCTGCTGGACGGCGAGCGGATGCTGCTCGCCGACGACCTCCGCATCGGCGAGCACTGCCTGCGGTGGTGGTCGAACGCGGCCGCGCTGGCGGCGCCCGGCGCGCCGGTGCACCTCGTCGGCGTGCAGGGCCCGGTGGCGCGCGCGTTCGCGACCTGGACCCAACCCGCGTACGCGCGCAGCGAGCTCGCCGAGCGCGCACCCCTTCGGATGCCTCCCACCGTGCGCGTCGCGTCGATCCGCGGTCGGCTTCAGGTCGTCGAAGAGGTGCTCGCCCAGCTGCGCGACACGGTCGGCGACGCCGATCCGACGGCTGTGCTCGGTCCGGTCCCCGTCGAGGCGGACGACGGACGCCCGGGGGGAGCGCGTCGCAGCGGAGGCGCGGGGGGCGCGGCATCCGGTCTCGTGCGGGCTCTGTACCGTTTCGACTACGCGCACGGTCCCGTCGTCGCGCACACGCTTCGTGCCGCGGTCATCGCGGATGCCCTGCGCTCGGCGCGTTCGCCGAAGGGTCGACCCCGCGTTCCCGATGCCGCCCGCAATACACTCAGAGTTCGGGTCGATGTGCCCGATCTCGACCTGTGAGGAACACCATGCGACTCGTGTTCGCCGGGACGCCGGATGCGGCGGTCCCGTCACTGCGGCGCCTCGCGGCCTCGTCGCACGAGGTCGTGGGGGTCGTCACGCGTGCTGATGCTCCGGTGGGCCGCAAGCGCGTGCTGACGCCGTCACCCGTCGCGGTCGCGGCGGACGAGCTCGGGCTTGCGACGATCAAGGCCGACCGCCTGGACGCGGCGGCGACCGAGCGCATCACGGCGCTCGAGCCCGACCTCGGCGTCATCGTCGCGTACGGCGGGCTCGTGCGCGAGCCGCTCCTGTCGGCGCCGCGCCACGGCTGGATCAACCTCCATTTCTCTCTGCTGCCGCGCTGGCGCGGCGCGGCACCCGTGCAGCACGCGCTCATCGCGGGCGACGCCCACACGGGTGCGGCGGTGTTCCAGCTCGTGCCCGAGCTCGACGCGGGCGATGTGTTCGGTGTGATCGAGCACGACGTTCCGGCGGATGCCACGGCCGGCGAGCTGCTGGAGACTCTGGCCGTCGACGGTGCGGAGCTCCTCGCGCGGGTCGTCGACGAGATCGCGGCGGGCACGGCGCGCGCGGTGCCCCAGGAGGGCGAGCCGACGTACGCGCCGAAGCTCGTCGACGACGACGGGCGGATCCGCTGGGATGAGCCGCGAGAGGCGGTGCTCGGCCGCATCCGGGGTGTCACGCCCGAGCCGGGGGCCCACACGACCGTGGAGGGAGCGCGACTGAAGCTCCTCGGGGTGCGCGCCGCACGCGACGGAGCGCCGGCGCTCGGCCCCGGCGAGATCGTCCTCGACGGCAAGGAGGTGCTCGTCGGGACGGGCACGCTCCCGATCGTGCTCGAGCGCGTGCAGCCGGCGGGCCGCAACGCGATGGGCGCGACCGACTGGTGGCGCGGAACGCGCGGCGCGGTCAGTCGGGTGGGTACGTGAGGCGCGGGGAGCGGCCGATGAGCAGAGCACAGGCGTCGAGGCGTGTCGCGTTCGACACGATCCGGGCGGTGCACGAATCGGAGGCCTACGCGAACCTCCTCCTTCCGCACGCGATCGCGCGAGCGGGTCTCGAGGAGTCGGATGCCGCGCTGGCGACCGAGCTCACGTACGGCACGCTGCGCCGCCAGGGCACGTACGACGCCGTGATCGAGATCGCGGCCGACCGGCCGGTGCACGACATCGACCCGGTCGCACTCGACGCCCTGCGGCTCGGTGTGCATCAGCTGCTGTCGACGCGCGTCGCATCGCACGCCGCCGTCAACGAGTCCGTCGAGCTCGTGCGCAACGCGGGCCGCGGCATGACAGGATTCGTCAACGCGGTGCTGCGGCGCGTGTCGCGTGACACGCCGGGGGACTGGCTCGAGCGCATCGCCGAAGGCGCGCGCTCCGACGATGAGCGCATCGGTCTCGTGCACTCGCACCCGGTGTGGGTGGTGCGCGCGTTCCGGCGCGCCCTCGCGGCCGAAGGGCGCGCGGACGAGCTCGAGGCGCTGTTGACGGCCGACAACGCGTCGCCGCGAGTGACGATGACCGCGCTGCCCGGCCTCGCTGATCGACCGGAGGGCGCCCGGGCGACGCCGTTCTCGCCGATCGGGTTCCGGCTCGGCGGCGGCGACCCCGACCGTGTCGTGCGTTCGGCGGGCGGCCGGCTCCGCGTTCAGGACGAGGGCTCGCAGCTCGCGGCCCTCGCGCTCACGCGCGTGCTCCCCGTGCAGGAGGGGGAACGGTGGCTCGATCTGTGCGCGGGTCCGGGCGGCAAGACGGCCGTGCTCGCGGCGGAGGCCCTCGCCGGCGGTGCGCGCGTCGAGGCGAACGAGGTGTCCCCGTCGCGTGCGGGCCTCGTGCGTCAGGCGCTCGCGGGCGTCCCGCTCGAGGTGCCGGTGTCGGAGGAGGACGGGCGCGTGCGCGCCGCGGCGGCCCCCGAGCAGTACGACCGCATCCTCGTCGACGCGCCGTGCACGGGTCTGGGTGCACTGCGCCGACGTCCCGAAGCGCGCTGGCGCAAGTCGCCCGCCGACATCCCGACGCTCACCGATCTGCAGCGCGAGCTGTTGCTCGCGGCGGTGACGGCGCTCAAGCCCGGCGGCGTGGTCGCCTACGTCACGTGCTCACCGCATCTCGCTGAGACGGCCGGGGTGGTCGCCGAGGTCAAGCGCGAGCTGGGCGGCTCGATCGAAGACCTCGACGCACGGCGCGTCGTCACGGCGCTGTCGTCGTCCGACCCGGGCCTCGTGCCGCAGGCCGACGGCTCGGGTCGCGCACAGCTGTGGCCGCACCGCCACAACACCGACGCGATGTCGATCTCGCTCCTGCGCAAGGTCTGACCGTGCGCGGGTCCGGCCGCCGCGCTCGGGATAATGGACGGATGCACAGCCCCTCGCACGACGCCGGCGACGTCCGCATCAACCCGAGCATCCTCGCGGCCGACTTCGTGAACATGCAGGCCGAGCTCGCCCGCATCGCGGGGGCGGACTTCGTCCACGTCGACGTCATGGACAACCACTTCGTCCCGAACCTCACGTTCGGGCCGCAGATGGTCGAGCGCATCCAGGCGACCAGCCCCGTTCCGCTCGACGTGCACCTCATGATCACCGACCCCGACCGGTGGGCTCCGGGGTACGCGGAGCTGGGCGCGGCATCCGTCACGTTCCATCTCGAGGCCGCGACCGAGCCCGTCGCGCTCGCGCGCCGCCTGCGTGACATCGGCTCGCGCGCCGGGGTCGCCGTCAAGCCCGCGACGCCGGTCGACGGGGTGTTCGACCTGCTCGACGAGGTCGACCAGATCCTCGTGATGACGGTCGAGCCGGGGTTCGGCGGACAGTCGTTCATGCCCGAGACGATGCCGAAGCTTCGTCGCCTCGCCGAGGAGGCGCAGCGGCGCGGCTCGAGCGTGTGGCTGCAGGTCGACGGCGGCATCTCGGAGTCCACGATCGGGCAGGCCGCCGAAGCGGGCGCGGACACGTTCGTCGCGGGATCCGCCGTGTTCGGGTCGGACGATCCGGATGCCGCGATCCGCGCGCTGCGCGAAGCGGCCCTCCGCCACCGGCACGGCGCCGCGCGCTGAACCGTCGCCGTGCCCCGTTCACCGGGGCAGCGGAGCACCGCACGGGCCGAGACACCGGCGCGGTTCGCTAACCTTGACGGGTGAAGACGTTCGACGAGCTGTTCACCGAGCTGAGCCGCAAGGCGGTTGAGCGGCCCGAGGGCTCGGGCACGGTCGCGCAGCTCGACGCGGGCGTCCACGCCATCGGCAAGAAGATCGTCGAAGAGGCGGCGGAAGTCTGGATGGCCGCCGAATACGAGTCGACGGATGCAGCAGCCGAAGAGATCTCGCAGCTGCTGTACCACCTGCAGGTGCTGATGCTCGCGAAGGGCCTCACGCTCGACGACGTCTATCGACATCTGTGAGCCACGCCCCGCCCACCGCCACGACTCACGAAAGCCCCGCACCCATGTTGCGAATCGCCGTGCCGAACAAGGGATCGCTCGCCGACACCGCCGCCGAGATGCTGCAGGAGGCCGGATACGTCGGCCGCCGCGATCCGAAGGACCTTCACGTCATCGACCCGCAGAACGAGGTCGAATTCTTCTACCTTCGCCCGAAAGACATCGCGACGTACGTCGGCTCGGGCGCGCTCGACGTCGGCATCACCGGCCGAGACCTTCTGCTCGACGCGCGCATGCCGGGCGCTCGAGAGATCGAGGCGCTCGGCTTCGGTGACTCGACATTCCGCTTCGCAGGCCCTCCCGGACGGTTCTCGTCGGTCGAGGACCTCGAGGGGCACCGCGTCGCAACCGCGTATCCGGGCCTGGTCGACGGGTTCCTCGACGAGCGCGGCATCGCCGTCGACCTCGTGCCGCTCGACGGCGCAGTCGAGTCCGCGGTGCGGCTGGGGGTGGCGGATGCCGTCGCCGATGTCGTCTCGACCGGTACGACCCTGCGCCAGGCGGGGCTGGAGATCTTCGGCCCCGTGATCCTCGAATCCGAGGCGGTGCTCATCGGCGCGCCGGTTGAGGCCGAGGGGACGCAGACGCTCCTGCGACGTCTTCGCGGCGTGATGGTCGCACGGCGTTACGTGCTGATCGACTACGACCTGCCGGTGTCGCTCGTCGACAAGGCGGTCGCGATCGCTCCGGGCATCGAATCGCCGACGATCTCGCCGCTGCGCGACCCCGAGTGGGTCGCCGTGCGCGTCATGAGCCCGCGCAAGGGCGTCAACCGCGTGATGGACGAGCTCTACGCGATCGGAGCACGCGCGATCCTCGTCACGGCGATCGATGCGGCGAGGCTGTGAGATGACTCTCGCATGCCGTGTCATCCCGTGCCTCGACGTGGCCGCGGGCCGCGTCGTGAAGGGCGTCAACTTCCTGAACCTGCGTGACATGGGCGACCCCGTCGAGCTTGCGGCGCTCTACTTCGAGCAGGGCGCCGACGAACTCACGTTCCTCGACGTGACCGCGACCGTCGACGAGCGCGCCACGATGTACGACGTCGTGCAGCGCACCGCCGAGCAGGTGTTCATTCCGCTCACCGTGGGCGGGGGAGTGCGCTCCGCCGATGACGTCGGGCGGCTGCTGTCGGTCGGCGCCGACAAGGTGGGCGTCAACTCGGCGGCGATCGCCCGTCACGACCTCATCGACGAGATCGCCGATCGCTTCGGAGCGCAGGTGCTCGTGCTGTCGCTCGACGTGAAGCGCGCTCCGACCGGCCCCAGCGAACGATACCCATCGGGATTCGTGGTGACGACCCACGGCGGGCGCACAGAGACCGACCTCGACGCGCTCGCGTGGGCCCGCGAGGCGATCGACCGCGGTGCCGGCGAGCTGCTGGTGAACTCGATCGACGCCGACGGCACACGCGAGGGATTCGACCTCGAGCTCGTGTCCCTCATGCGAGAGGTCTCGAGCGTGCCGGTCATCGCCTCGGGCGGCGCGGGGAGCGTCGAGCACTTCGCGCCCGCGGTCCGCGCAGGCGCCGACGCGGTGCTCGCCGCGAGTGTGTTCCACTCGGGTCGGCTCACGGTCGGGCAGGTCAAGGCCGCGATGGCGGCCGAGGGCATCGTGGTCCGCGACGGCGCGGCGATCGCGGATGCCGTGAGCGAGGGGAGCGGGTCGTCATGAGCCAGACCGTGGACGAGCGGATCGCTCGAGTCGCCTTCAATTCCGACGGGCTCGTGGCCGCCATCGTGCAGCAGTGGGACACGCGCGAGGTCCTCATGCTCGGTTGGATGGATGCCGAGGCCCTCCGCCGCACGCTCACCGAGGGCCGCGTGACGTTCTGGTCGAGGTCTCGCCGGGAGTACTGGCGCAAGGGCGACACGTCGGGCAACATCCAGCTCGTGCGCGGGGCGCACCTCGACTGCGACGGAGACGCTGTGCTGCTGCAGGTCGAACAGGTGGGCCCGGCGTGCCACACCGGCACGCGCACGTGCTTCGATTCAGACGACCTCGAGCCGGTGACGGCCGTTCCGGCCGGCGAAGACGCGCGATGACGCGTCGCGCACGGCTGATCGGCGTTCTCGCGGTGCTCGTCGCGGGGGCGATCGGAGTGATCGCGGCGACGCAGACGTGGCTCGACGTGACCCTCGCGGACGGGGCCTCCGACACGCTCGCCGTCTCGGGTGCCGACGCCGTGCCGCTGCTGACGCCGCTCAGCCTCGCTGCCCTCGCGATCGGGGCGGCGCTCACGATCGTCGGCACGGTGCTGCGGTACACCTTGGGTGCGCTGACCCTCCTCATCGGCGGCGCGCTCGTGTACGTCGTCGGCCGCGTCGCATTCGCGCAGCCCGTCGACGCGGTCGCGGGGGCGGTGACCGAGGCGACCGGCATCACGGGCGGTGCGGTCGCGTCGCTCGTATCCGGCATCGCGACGACGCCGTGGCCCGTGATCACGCTCGTCGCCGCCGTCGTCCTGACCCTCGCCGGCGCGTTCGTCCTCGTGACCGCGAGGCGCTGGCGCGAGAGCGCGCGGCGATTCCGCACGGATGCCGCCTCGACTGCGAACATGCCGGGGGAGGCATCCGCGAAACCCGACGCGATCGATTCGTGGGACGAGCTCTCGCGCGGCGAAGACCCCACGGCGTGAGCGGCTAGACTGGCCACGCCCGAGCAACACGGAGGAGACCAATGAGCGACACCATCGGCGACCCTGGCCACGGACACTCGCCTGCAGCCTGGACGGCCGTTGTCATCATGCTCGTCGCGATCACGATCGGAACGGTCGCATTCTTCTTCGCCATGGCATGGCTCGTGTGGGCGAGCGCGGTGCTGCTCGTCGTCGGCCTCATCGTCGGCTGGGTGCTGGCGAAGATGGGCTACGGCGTGAACGGGCCGAAGTACTCTCCGAAAGCGCACTGACGTGCTCGCCGACCTGACGGCCGGCGCGGTGGAGGATGCCGAGGCTCGCGCCTCGCAGCGGCCGCTCGCCGTCGTCGAGGCGGCCGCGCTCGCTCAGACCGCCGCGCGCGACGCCCTCGCCGCGTTGGCTCCGGCCGACCGCGTGAAGATCATCGCCGAGGTCAAACGCGCGAGCCCGTCGCGCGGCGACCTCGCCGCGATCCCCGACCCCGCGCTGCAGGCGACGCTGTACGAGCAGGGCGGCGCGTCGGCGATCTCCGTCCTCACGGAGGGGCGCCGGTTCAAGGGGAGCCTCGCCGACCTCGAGGCGGTGAAGTCCGCCGTGTCGCTGCCCGTCCTGCGAAAGGACTTCATCGCGACCGAGTACCAGGTGCTCGAGGCCCGCGCCGCCGGCGCCGACCTCGTTCTCCTCATCGTCGCAGCCCTCGAGCAGTCGGTGCTCGCGCGGCTGCACAGCCTCATCCTCGACCTCGGAATGACCCCGCTCGTCGAGACCCACTCGGCTGAGGAGGTCGACCGTGCGAACGAACTCGGCGCGCGCGTGATCGGCGTGAACGCGCGAGACCTCACGACCTTCCAGCTCGACCGCGACCTGTTCGGCCGACTGGCCGACCGCATCTCGCCGGATGCCGTCAAGATCGCCGAGTCCGCCGTGCTCGGGCCCGCCGACGTCGCGCACTACCGTGCCGCGGGCGCGGACGTCGTGCTCATCGGCGAGGCGCTCGTGACCGGCGATCCCGTGGCCACGCTGCGCTCCTTCCTGGAGGCCGGGGCATCCGTCGCATCGATTGACAGGAGGAGCGCGTCGTGAGCCTGCGCGCACAGTCCGGGCCGTTCTTCGGCGACTTCGGCGGACGCTACATGCCCGAGTCCCTCATCGCGGCGATCGACGAGCTGACCGTCGTATACGAGGAGGCGATCGCCGACCCCGCCTTCCAGACGGAGCTCCTTCGGCTGCTGCACTCGTACGCGGGCCGTCCGTCGCCGATCACGGAGGTGCCTCGCTTCGCCGAGCACGCGGGAGGCGCACGCGTCTTCCTCAAGCGCGAAGACCTCAACCACACGGGATCCCACAAGATCAACAACGTGATCGGCCAGGCACTGCTCACGAAGCGGCTCGGCAAGACGCGCGTGATCGCCGAGACCGGCGCGGGCCAGCACGGCGTCGCCACGGCCACGGCCGCCGCGCTGTTCGGCTTCGACTGCACGATCTACATGGGCGAGGTCGACACGCAGCGCCAGGCGCTCAATGTCGCCCGCATGCGCCTGCTCGGCGCAGAGGTCGTTCCCGTCCGAACCGGATCGCGCACGCTCAAGGACGCGATCAACGAGGCGTATCGCGACTGGGTCGCGAGCGTCGAGACGACGAACTACATCTTCGGGACGGCGGCGGGGCCGCATCCGTTCCCGGCCATGGTGCGCGACTTCCAGAAGATCATCGGCGAAGAAGCGCGCGCGCAGCTCCTCGAAGACATCGGGCGGCTTCCCGATGCCGTTCTCGCATGCGTCGGCGGGGGCTCGAACGCGATCGGCATGTTCGATGCGTTCCTCGACGACGAGGGCGTCCGCCTGTACGGCGTCGAGGCGGCGGGCGACGGCGTCGACACGGATCGGCACGCGGCCTCGATCGAGCGCGGCCGGCCGGGCGTGCTGCACGGCGCCCGCACGTTCGTGCTGCAGGACGAGGACGGCCAGACGATCGAGTCGCACTCGATCTCAGCGGGCCTCGACTACCCGGGCGTCGGTCCCGAGCACGCGTGGCTCGCCGAGATCGGGCGCGCCGAGTACATCCCCGCGACGGATGCCGAGGCGATGGACGCTCTGCGCCTGCTCTCCGAGACGGAGGGCATCATCCCCGCGATCGAATCCGCGCACGCGCTGGCCGGCGCCCTGCGGATCGGACGCGAGCTCGGACCGGAGGCCGTGCTCGCGGTGTGCCTCTCGGGCCGCGGCGACAAAGACATGGACACCGCCGCACGCTGGTTCGGCCTGTACGACGAGGAGACCGCGCAATGACGTCTCGCGTCGCCGCCGCCATCGATCGCGCCCGGGCCGCGGGCCGAGGGGCCTTCGTCGGCTACTTGCCCATCGGGTTCCCCGACCTCGAGACGAGCATCGAGGCAGCCGTGACGCTCGCTGAGAACGGCGCCGACATCCTCGAGCTCGGACCGCCGTATTCCGATCCGGTCATGGACGGTCCCGTCATCCAGGAGGCGACCCAGGCCGCCCTCGCCGCGGGCTTCCGCCTGCGCGACACGTTCACCGCCGTGCGCGAGATCACCCGCCGCGTCGACGTCCCCGTGCTCGTCATGTCGTACTGGAACCCGATCGTGCAGTACGGCGTCGACCGCTACGCCGACGATCTCGCCGAGGCGGGCGGGGCCGGCCTCATCACCCCCGACATCACTCCCGAGGCGGCGGAGGAGTGGATCGCCGCCTCGAAGCGCACGGGCCTCGACCGCGTGTTCCTGGCCGCGCCCACCTCGACCGACGAGCGGCTCGACCTCATCGTCGAGAACTCCACGGGCTTCGTGTACACGGTCTCGACGATGGGCATCACGGGCGAACGCGAGCAGCTCGACGCCGCCGCGCGCACACTCATCGCCCGGCTGCGTGAGCACGGCGCCGAGCGCGCGTGCGTCGGCATCGGCATCTCGAACGCCGAGCACGTGGCGGCTGTGCTCGAGTACGCCGATGGGGCCATCGTCGGCACCGCCCTCGTGCGAGCGCTCCGCGACGGCGGGCTCGACGGGCTCGCCGAGACCGCGCGAGCCCTCGCCGCAGGAACGGCTCTCGGCGCCGCCAAGTAGACTCTCCACGCCGGCCGACCGCCGGCGAGCCCCCTCAGCAAGGACGATCTCTCCATGATCCATGCCGCCGCGCAGAGCGCGATCGCCAGCATCCCGAGTCCTCCGGTGAGCTATTTCGACATCGGACCACTGCGCATCCACTTCTACGCGCTGTGCATCATCGTCGGCATCATCGTCGCGGTGCTCATGACGAACCGGCGCCTGACCAGGCGCGGCGCCGAGCCGTGGGTGGTCATCGACATCGCGCTGCTCGCGGTGCCGCTCGCGATCATCTGCGCGCGCATCTACCACGTCGTCACGCACTGGGACTTCTACTTCGGCGAGGGCAGGAACCCGCTGTCGGCGCTGTACATCTGGGAGGGCGGCATCGCGATCTACGGATCGCTCATCGGCGGCGCGATCGGCGCCTGGCTCGGATGCCGGTGGACCGGCATCCGCTTCACCGCGTTCGCGGACGCGCTCGCGCCGGGGCTTCTGCTCGCACAGGCGATCGGTCGCTTCGGCAATTGGTTCAACCAGGAACTGTTCGGCCTGCCCACCGACCTGCCATGGGGCCTCGAGATCGACAGCGACAACCCGGCGTTCCCGCCCGGCCTCGCCGAGGGCACCCTCTTCCACCCGACGTTCCTCTACGAGGTTATCTGGAACGGGCTCGGCGTCATCGTGCTGCTGTGGGCCGGTCGCCGCTTCCGCCTGCAGTGGGGGCGCCTGTTCGGCCTGTACCTCGTCTGGTACAGCGCGGGCCGCATCGTGTGGGAGTCGATCCGCATCGACCCGAGCGAGATCATCCTCGGACTCCGCACGAACGTGTGGGCGGCGATCCTCGGTGTGGTCCTCGGTCTGGTTATCCTCTACGTGCAGAAGCGGCGGCACCCGGGCTACGAGCCCTCGCCGTACGTGCCCGGTCGCGAGTGGACGCCGGAGGGCGCTGTACAATCGCAGGACACTCCGGAATACGTCGACACCAGCGAACCCCCGGCAGACGTCGTTCCAGAGGGCACAGCCACAAGCGCACCCGCCAGCAAGTAGAGCTGCTCCGGCAGCAGTTGGGCCGACGGCGTCCCACCTTTGACGATCAACTGTGAGGACGGTACGTGTATGGCTTCGAGCCCTCGTCTCGGCGCGGACGGCGCGACTGAGCGCGCCCGCGCGGTAGGAGGTGCCCTGCCTTCGAAGCAGGGCATGTACAACCCTGCCTTCGAGAAGGACGCCTGCGGCCTCGCGATGGTGGCGACGCTGCGCGGCGAGCCTGGGCACGACATCGTCGACCTCGCTCTGACCGCGCTGCGCAACCTCGAGCACCGCGGCGCCATCGGCTCCGACGCGGGCACGGGCGACGGCGCGGGCATCCTCACGCAGATGCCGGATGAGTTCCTGCGCGCGGTCGTCGACTTCGACCTGCCGCCGGTGGGGGAGTACGCCGCGGGCATGGTGTTCCTGCCGCGCGACGACGAGCAGCGCGCCACGCAGAAGGCGGGCATCGAGCGGATCGCCGCATCCGAGGGCCTCACCGTGCTCGGCTGGCGCGCTGTGCCGACCGAAGACGAGCACCTCGGAAAGCTCGCCTACGAGGCGCGCCCCGCATTCGAGCAGCTCTTCGTGTCGCGCCCGGCCACGGGCGACGAGCCCGCGCTGGCGGGGATCGCTCTCGACCGCCGCACCTTCCGCCTGCGCAAGCGCGCGCGCCGGGAGCTCGGCGCCTACTTCGTGACGCTCTCCGCCCGCACGCTCGGCTACAAGGGCATGGTCACGACCCTGCAGCTCGAGCCGTTCTACCCCGACCTGCAGGACGAGCGCTTCGCGACCGAGCTCGCGGTCGTGCATTCCCGCTACTCGACCAACACGTTCCCGTCGTGGCCTCTCGCGCAGCCGCTGCGGATGCTCGCCCACAACGGTGAGATCAACACGATCAACGGCAACCGCAACTGGATGCGCGCGCGCCAGTCGCAGCTCGAATCCCAGCTCGTCGGCGACCTGCGCCCGCTGTTCCCGATCTGCACCGAGGGCGCCAGCGACTCGGCGTCGTTCGACGAAGTGCTGGAGCTGCTGACCCTCACCGGGCGCAGCCTTCCGCACGCGATCATGATGATGGTGCCGGAGGCCTACGAGAAGCAGGCCGACATCAGCCCCGAGCTTCGGGCGTTCTACGAGTACCACTCGATGCAGATGGAGCCGTGGGACGGGCCGGCGGCGCTCATCTTCACCGACGGCACGCTCGTCGGGGCGACGCTCGACCGGAACGGTCTGCGTCCGGGCCGCTGGACCGAGACGACCGACGGACTGGTCGTGATCGGCAGCGAGACCGGCGTGCTCGACTTCGAGCCGTCGCGCATCAAGCGCCGCGGACGCCTGCGCCCCGGCCGCATGTTCCTCGTCGACACCGCCCAGCGGCGCATCATCGAGGACGACGAGATCAAGCGCGAACTGGCGACGATGCATCCGTGGCAGGAATGGCTCGACAAGGGCCGCGTGCGTCTGGCCGACCTGCCCGAGCGCGAGCACATCGTGCACCCGATCGCCTCGATCACACGTCGCCAGCGCACCTTCGGCTACACCGAGGAAGAAGTGCGCATCCTGCTCACGCCCATGGGGCAGAACGGCGCCGAGCCGCTCGGTGCGATGGGCAGCGACACGCCCGTGGCGGTGCTCAGCGACCGCCCGCGCCTGCTGTTCGACTACTTCACGCAGCAGTTCGCGCAGGTGACGAACCCACCGCTCGACTCGATCCGCGAAGAGGTCGTCACGTCGCTCGGATCGAGCCTCGGTCCCGAGCGCAACCTGCTGTCGTGGGGCCCCGACCACACGCGCCAGGTCGTCCTCGACTTCCCGGTCATCGACAACGACGAGCTCGCGAAGATCCAGCACATCGACACGGCGCTGCCCGGCCGCACGTCGGTCACGATCCGCGGTCTTTACCGCGTCGAGGCCGGTGCGAAGGGCATGAAGAAGCGCCTCGAGCAGATGTGCACCGAGGTCGACCAGGCCATCGAGGACGGGGCCGAGTTCATCGTCCTGAGCGACCGCGACTCGAACAAGGACCTCGCGCCCATCCCGTCGCTGCTCATGCTGTCGGCCGTGCACCACCACCTCATCCGCAAGGAGACGCGCATGAAGGTGGGCCTCGTGGTCGAGGCCGGCGACGTGCGCGAAGTGCATCACGTCGCGACGCTCATCGGGTACGGGGCATCCGCCGTCAACCCGTATCTCGCGATGGAGACCGTCGAGTACCTCGTCCGATCGGGGTTCATCACGGGCATCACGCCCGAGAAGGCGGTCAAGAACCTCATCTACGCGCTCGGCAAGGGCGTGCTGAAGATCATGTCCAAGATGGGCATCTCGACGGTGTCGTCGTACGCGGGCGCGCAGGTGTTCGAAGCGGTCGGGCTCTCGCAGGAGCTCATCGACACGTACTTCACCGGCACGGAGTCCAAGCTCGGCGGCGTCGGCCTGGACGTCATCGCGGCCGAGAACGCGGCGCGGCACGCGTACGCCTACCCGGAGGACGCGGCGGTGCGTGCGCACGAGCGCCTGTGGACCGGCGGCGAGTATCAGTGGCGCCGCGACGGCTCGCCGCACCTGTTCAACCCCGACACGGTCTTCCGCCTTCAGCACTCGACGCGCACGCGCCGGTACGACATCTTCCGCGAGTACACGAAGCTCGTCGACGACCAGGCGCAGGAGCTGAAGACTCTGCGCGGGCTGTTCCGCTTGCGCACGGAGGGGCGCACGCCCGTTCCGATCGACGAGGTCGAACCGGTCGAGTCGATCGTCAAGCGGTTCTCGACGGGTGCGATGAGCTACGGCTCGATCTCGAAGGAGGCGCACGAGACTCTCGCGATCGCGATGAACCGCATCGGCGGGAAGTCGAACACCGGCGAGGGCGGCGAAGACGTCGAGCGCCTCATGGACCCCGAGCGCCGCAGCGCGATCAAGCAGGTGGCGTCCGGGCGGTTCGGCGTCACGAGCATCTACCTGACCGAGGCGGATGACATCCAGATCAAACTCGCCCAGGGTGCGAAGCCCGGCGAAGGCGGTCAGCTGCCTCCGGGCAAGGTGTACCCGTGGATCGCGCGCACGCGCGGCGGCACCGCGGGAGTCGGGCTCATCTCGCCCCCGCCGCACCACGACATCTACTCGATCGAAGACCTCAAGCAGCTCATCTTCGACCTGAAGCGCGCCAACCCCGGCGCCCGCGTGCACGTGAAGCTCGTGAGCCAGTCGGGCATCGGCGCGGTGGCCGCGGGCACCGCGAAGGCACTGGCCGACGTGATCCTCATCTCGGGCCACGACGGCGGAACGGGTGCCAGCCCGCTCAACTCGCTCAAGCACGCCGGCACGCCGTGGGAGCTCGGTCTCGCCGAGACGCAGCAGACGCTCATGCTCAACGGCATGCGCGACCGCGTCGTCGTGCAGGTCGACGGGCAGCTCAAGACGGGCCGCGACGTCATCATCGGCGCACTCCTGGGCGCCGAGGAGTTCGGCTTCGCGACGGCCCCGCTCATCGTGTCGGGCTGCGTCATGATGCGCGTGTGCCACCTCGACACATGCCCGGTCGGCGTCGCGACGCAGAACCCGTTGCTGCGGTCGCGGTTCACCGGCAAGCCGGAGTTCGTCGTCAACTTCATGGAGTTCATCGCACAGGAGGTGCGCGAGTATCTCGCCCAGCTCGGCTTCCGCTCGCTCGACGAAGCGATCGGACACAGCGAGCTCCTCGACGTCAACGGCGCGATCGAGCACTGGAAGGCGAACGGCCTCGACCTCTCGCCGGTGCTCGAGGGACCGCTGTTCGGGCCCGACGAGCCGCGTCGCAATCTGCGCCCCCAGGAGCACGAGCTCGACAAGCACTTCGACGTGCAGATCATCGAGCAGGCGCGCGACGTCATCGCGAACGGCGGGCGCATCGAGCTCTCGCTCCCGATCCGCAACACGGAGCGGGCGGTCGGCACGCTCCTCGGTCACCACGTGACGCGTGCGCGAGGCGAGAACGGGCTGCCGTCGGGCTCGATCGTCGTGAACCTGACGGGGTCCGCCGGACAGTCGTTCGGCGCATTCATGCCGGCAGGCATCACGCTGCGGCTCGAGGGCGACTCCAACGACTACGTCGGCAAGGGCCTCTCCGGCGGGCAGATCGTCATCCGGCCGCCGCGCGGTGCGAGCTTCGACGCATCGAAGAACGTCATCGCCGGGAACGTCATCGGCTACGGTGCGACGCAGGGCACGATGTTCCTCCGCGGCGTCGTGGGGGAGCGGTTCCTGGTGCGCAACTCGGGCGCAACCGCCGTCGTCGAGGGCGTCGGCGACCACGCACTCGAATACATGACGGGCGGTCTCGCGGTGATCCTCGGCCCGACCGGGCGCAACCTCGGCGCGGGCATGTCCGGCGGAACCGCGTACGTCTACCGACTCGACGAGCGGCTCGTGAACCGCGAGGCCCTCGCCACCGGCGAGCTCTCGCTGGGCGAGCTGGGCTCGGGCGACGCGGCGATCCTGCGCGACCTGCTCGAGCAGCACGTCGCCGAGACGGACTCGACCCTGGCACGGGCGCTCCTCGACGACTTCGAGGCCGAACTGGCGAACTTCGTGCTCGTCATGCCGCGCGACTACGCCGCCGTGCTGCAGACCCGCCAGGAGGCGGTCGCCGAGGGGCTCGACCCCGACGGCGACGTCGTCTGGAGCCGCATCCTGGAGGTGACGGGTGGCTGACCCCAAGGGCTTTCTCAAGGTCACCGAACGCGAGCTGCCCCCGCGGCGGCCGGTTCCGGTGCGCATCCTCGACTGGAAAGAGGTCTACGAGCCGGGCGACTCGGCGGTGCTGCGCCGCCAGGCGGGCCGCTGCATGGACTGCGGCATCCCGTTCTGCCACAAGGGCTGCCCGCTCGGGAACCTGATCCCGGAGTGGAACGACCTCACATGGCGAGGGGAGGGCCGCGCGGCGAGCGAGCGACTGCACGCGACGAACAACTTCCCCGAGTTCACGGGCCGCTTGTGCCCCGCGCCGTGCGAGAGCGCGTGCGTGCTGGGCATCAATCAGCCCGCCGTCACGATCAAGCAGGTCGAGGTGTCGATCGCCGACGAGGCGTTCGCGAGCGGATGGATCGAGCCCGAGCCGCCCGGGAGGCTGACCGGCAAGACGGTCGCCGTGGTCGGCTCCGGCCCTGCGGGGCTCGCGGCCGCGCAGCAGCTCACACGCGCCGGTCACACGGTCGCCGTGTTCGAGCGCGACGACCGCATCGGCGGGCTCCTGCGATACGGCATCCCGGACTTCAAGATGGAGAAGCGCCACATCGAGGCGCGCCTGCGCCAGATGCGCGACGAGGGCACGCGGTTCCGCGCCGGTGTCGAGATCGGCAAGGACATCTCGTGGAGCGACCTCCGCGCACGGTACGACGCCGTCGTGATCGCGACCGGCGCCACGGTGCCGCGCGACCTGCCGATCCCGGGCCGCGACTACGCGGGCGTGCACTTCGCGATGGAGTACCTCGTCGAGTCGAACCGCGCCGTCGCCGGCGACTCCGTCCCGAACCAGATCACCGCCGAGGGCAAGCACGTCGTCGTCATCGGCGGCGGTGACACCGGCGCCGACTGCATCGGCACCGCCCATCGCCAGGGTGCGCTGAGCGTCACGAACCTGGCGATCGGGCGTCGTCCTCCGGGGGAGCGCCCCGAGCACCAGCCGTGGCCGATGACGCCGACGATCTTCGAGGTCCAGTCCGCGCACGAGGAGGGCGGCCAGCGCGAGTACCTCGCGTCGACGGTCGAGTTCCTCGCGAACGACGCAGGCGAGGTCCGGGCGCTGCGCGTCGCCGAGACGGATTTCGTCGACGGCCGCCGGGTGCCCAAGGCCGGCACCGAGCGCGAGATCCCAGCCGACCTCGTGCTCATCGCGATGGGATTCACCGGTCCCGAGCGCGACGCGCTCGAGGACCAGCTCGGCCTGTCGTTCACCGACCGCGGCAACGTCGAGCGCGACGACGTCTACCAGACCTCGACCCCGGGCGTCTTCGTCGCGGGCGACGCCGGCCGCGGCCAGTCGCTCATCGTGTGGGCGATCGCGGAGGGGCGCGCGGCCGCCGCGCGCGTCGACGAGTACCTCATGGGCGAGACCGCGCTTCCGGCGCCGGTGCGCCCGCGCGATGTCGCCATCGGACTGCAGCCCGCGTAGGCTTGCTGCGTCTGTTCAGACCTTGAATACAACCCCGGAGCTAACACACGGATGAGACGCGCCAAGATCGTCGCAACCCTGGGCCCGGCGACTTCGACGTACGAGATGGTTCGCGCCATCATCGACGCCGGAGTCGACGTGGCTCGCATGAACCTCAGTCACGGCGACTACACCGTGCACGAGAACAACTTCGCCAACGTGCGCAAGGCGGCCGAGGACGCGCAGCGGCCCGTCGCGGTACTCGTCGACCTGCAGGGGCCGAAGATCCGGCTCGGCAAGTTCGCCGACGGCCCGCACGAGCTCGCCGAGGGTGACATCTTCAAGATCACGACCGAGGACGTCCCCGGCACGAAAGAGCTCGTGTCGACGACGTTCAAGGGTCTTCCCGCCGATGTGCGGCCGGGCGACTTCCTGCTGATCGACGACGGCAAGGTTCGCGTCAAGGTGCTCGAGACCGACGGCACGGTCGTCACGACCGAGGTCATCGTCGGGGGCACGGTCTCGAACAACAAGGGCATCAATCTCCCCGGCGTCGCGGTGAACGTGCCCGCCCTCTCCGAGAAGGACGAGGCCGACCTGCGCTGGGCGCTTCAGATCGGGGCGGATCTCATCGCCCTGTCGTTCGTGCGCGACGCGAAGGACGTGCAGCGCGTGCACGTCATCATGGCCGAGGAGGGCCGCCGCATCCCGGTGATCGCGAAGATCGAGAAGCCGCAGGCGGTCGACAACCTCGAAGAGATCATCGACGCCTTCGACGGCATCATGGTCGCGCGAGGCGACCTCGCCGTCGAGTTGCCGCTCGAGGCGGTGCCGATCGTGCAGAAGCGCGCGGTCGAGCTGTGCCGCCGTATGGCGAAGCCGGTCATCGTGGCGACGCAGATGCTCGAGTCGATGACGCACTCGCCCGTGCCGACGCGAGCCGAGGCATCCGATGTCGCCAACGCCGTCCTCGACGGCGCCGACGCCGTGATGCTGTCGGGCGAGACGAGCGTGGGGGAGTACCCCGTGGTGACGGTCGAGACGATGGGCCGCATCATCGCGTCGACCGAGGAGCACGGGCTCGAGCGGATCCTGCCGCTGAACACCAAGCCCCGCACGCAGGGCGGCGCCATCACGCTCGCCGCGATGGAGGTCGCCGAGTTCGTCGAGGCGAAGTTCGTCTGCATCTTCACCGAGTCGGGCGACACCGCCCGCCGCATGTCTCGCCTGCGCCCCCGCATTCCCATGATGGCGTTCACGCCCGAGCCGGCGATCCGCCGCCGCATGTCGCTCACGTGGGGCATCCAATCTGCGCTCGTCGAGCACGTGCCGCACACCGACCGCATGTTCATCCAGGTCGACGACTACTTCCTGTCCAACGACCTCGCGAAGGTCGGCGACAAGGTCGTCGTGATCTCGGGATCGCCGCCCGGAATCATCGGCACGACGAACGACATCCGCGTGCACAAGATCGGCGACGCCGTCCACGGCGCGGCCCCGATCTACAAGTCCGGCGAGTAGGGGATTCACCGCCCTCTCCCGCGCGGTGGCCGCGCTCGCTAGAGTGAGCGCGGCCGCTTCTGTCGAGAGGAGCCGGGGCGATGGTCTTCGGGGAGTTCTTCTGGTACCTGCTGTGGGCGTTCTACTTCATCGCCTACGTCTACGTGGTGATCCTCATCATCACCGACCTCTTCCGCGACACGACGCTGAGCGGCTGGTGGAAGGCGGTGTGGATCATCTTCCTCGTCTTCCTGCCGTTCCTGACCGCGCTCGTGTACCTCATCGCGCGCGGCAGGGGCCTCGCGGAGCGAGCGGCGGCCGCGCGCGGCGTCGTGCCCGAGTCCGACGACTACCGGCCCGCGGCCTCCGCGAGCCCGGCCGAAGACATCGCGCAGGCCAAGGCGCTGCTCGATGCGGGAACGATCACGCAGGGCGAGTTCGAGGCGCTCAAGAGCAAGGCGCTCGGCCACCAGTACTTCGGCGCGTAGCGCGAGGAGGACGGATGCCTCGAGCCGAGGCATCCGCGTCGAATGGTGCCGGTGGTGGGAGTCGAACCCACACGCCCTTGCACGCGTCGCTTCGCGCCGCGCGGAGCCTCCGGCCGCGTGGGCCCACCCACAACCGCGCTCTTCCCGAGCCGACCGCCGTATACGTGCGAAAGGGACCACCCTCCGGGCAGTCCCTTTCGCACGTGCCGGTGGTGGGAGTCGAACCCACACGCCCTTGCGGGCAACCGAGTTTGAGTCGGTCGCGTCTGCCATTCCGCCACACCGGCCGTCGCGCGCTTCGATTGACCATACCTTAGGATTCAAAGGTGACTGAGAACGAGCAGCCTGCAGCGTCCTCCACCGCTCCGCGTCGAGTGGTCGTAGCCGAAGACGAGTCGCTCATCCGCCTCGACATCGTCGAGATCCTGCGCGACAACGGGTTCGATGTCGTGGGTGAGGCCGGCGACGGCGAGACGGCCGTCCAGCTCGCGACCGAGCTGCGTCCCGACCTCGTGATCATGGACGTCAAGATGCCGCAGCTCGACGGCATCAGCGCCGCTGAGAAGCTCAGCAAGAACCACATCGCGCCCGTCGTGCTGCTGACCGCGTTCAGCCAGAAGGAGCTCGTCGAGCGCGCGAGCGAGGCCGGCGCACTCGCCTACGTCGTGAAGCCGTTCACACCGAACGACCTGCTGCCCGCGATCGAGATCGCGCTGGCCCGTCACGAGCAGATCATCACGCTCGAGGCCGAGGTCGCCGACATGGTCGAGCGCTTCGAGACCCGCAAGCTCGTCGACCGCGCGAAGGGTCTCCTCAACGAGAAGATGGGCCTCACCGAGCCCGAGGCGTTCCGCTGGATCCAGAAGGCGTCGATGGACCGCCGTCTCACGATGCAGGACGTCGCGAAGGCCATCATCGAGCAGCTCGCACCCAAGAAGTGAGGCACCCCGCGCAGGCGGATTCGGTGTCGACGGCCCTGGCTAGGCTTGCAGGGTGACGGACTCCGAAAAGCCCACTCTCCTGGTCGTCGACGGGCATTCGCTCGCGTATCGCGCGTTCTACGCGCTCCCCGTCGAGAATTTCTCGACGAAGGACGGCCAGCACACGAACGGCATCTACGGCTTCCTCGCGATGCTGATCAACCTGATCAAGGCCGAGAAGCCGACGCACATGGCGGTGGCGTTCGACACGTCGCGTCAGTCGTTCCGCACGCGCGAGTACCCGGAGTACAAGGCGAACCGCTCCGAGACCCCTGCGGAGTTCCGCGGTCAGATCCCGCTTCTGCAGGACTGCCTCGCGGCGATGAACATCCCTGTGCTCCAACTCGAAGACATCGAGGCCGACGACATCCTCGCGACCCTCGCGACCCAGGGCGAACAGCAGGGATTCCGCGTGCTCGTCTGCTCGGGCGACCGCGACACGATCCAGCTCGTCGACGACGACATCACGCTGCTGTACCCGAACGTGCAGGGCGTGTCGCAGCTCAAGCGCTACGACACGCAGGCCGTCATCGAGAAGTACGGCCTGCCGCCCGAGAACTACCCCGACATCGCGGCCCTTGTCGGCGAGACGAGCGACAACCTGCCGGGCGTGCCGAAGGTCGGCGAGAAGACCGCCGTGAAGTGGCTCACGCAGTACGGATCGCTCGACGAGCTGCTCGCGAACGCCGACAAGGTGACGGGTGTCGTCGGCAACAACCTGCGTGAGCACCTCGAAGACGTCAAGCGCAACCGGTCGCTCAACCGCCTCCTGCGCGACGTCGAGCTGCCGGTCGGTCCGGCCGACCTCGCGGTCAAGCCGATCGATGCACAGGCGGTGCGCGACATCTTCTCGCGGCTCGAGTTCCGCACGCTGCTTCCGCGGGTCTTCGAGGCGGCGGGGCTCGACGGCGCGGCCGGCACGACGCAGTCGACGGCCGAGGTGCCGCCGATGCCGAAGGCGGCCGAGCCGTCACCGACCGACCTCGCCGGTTGGCTCGCGGGCACGAACGGCGACGTCGGCGTGACCGTCACGATCGAAGGCGGACTGCCGCGTCGCGTCGGCTTCGCGACGCTCGAGGCGGCTGTCGAGACGACGTGGACGCCCGAGGTCGCCGACGCGATCGCGCCGTGGCTCGCGTCTGATGCGCCCAAGGTGTTCAGCGACGCGAAGCCGCAGCTGAAGGCCCTTCGCCGCGCAGGCGTCGACGTTCGCGGGCTCGCGTTCGATACGATCCTCGCCGGGTGGCTCATCCGTCCGAGCTTCCCCGACAAGACGCTCTCCGACCTGGTCGACCGCTACCTGGGCGAACGGCTGCCGGAGGCCGACCCGTCCCAGCTGGTGCCCGAGACCGAGGGTGCGACACCGGGCCAGGTCTCGTGGTTCACGCTGCGGGTGGCCGACGCGCTGCGCACCGAGCTGCCGGGGCGCGTCGCATCCGTCCTCACCGACATCGAGCTGCCCACGCTCGTGACCCTCGCCGACATGGAGCTCGCGGGCGTCGCCGTCTCGCACGACAAGCTCGCCGCGCTGTCGGGCGAGCTCGGCGAACGCGCCGACGCGATCGCGCAGCAGGCGTACGCGGCGATCGGGCGCGAGGTGAACCTCGGCTCGCCGAAGCAGCTGCAGGAGGTGCTGTTCGAAGAGCTGCAGCTTCCGAAGACCCGCAAGACCAAGACGGGGTACTCGACGGATGCCGCGGTGCTGGCCGACCTGCAGGAGACGAACCCGCACCCCTTCCTCGACCTGCTGCTCCAGCACCGCGAAGCGACGAAGCTGCGACAGATCATCGAGTCGCTCGACACGGCGATCGGCCCGGATGGCCGCATCCGCACGACCTACCTGCAGACCGGCAGCCAGACCGGCCGGCTCTCGAGCACCGACCCCAACCTGCAGAACATCCCGATCCGCACCGAGGAGGGCGCGCGCATCCGCGCCGCGTTCGAAGTCGGCGAGGGCTACGAGGCGCTGCTGACCGCCGACTACTCGCAGATCGAGATGCGCATCATGGCGCACCTCTCGGGCGACCCCGGCCTCATCGAGGCGTTCAACTCGGGCGAAGACACCCACCGCTACGTGGGTGCGCGCGTGTTCGGCGTCGCTCCGGAAGACGTCACGCCGATCATGCGCACGAAGGTCAAGGCGATGTCGTACGGGCTCGTATACGGCCTGTCGGCGTTCGGCCTGTCGAAGCAGCTTCGCATCGACCAGTCCGAGGCGAAACAGCTCATGATGGAGTACTTCGCTCGGTTCGGTGCGGTGCGCGATTATCTGCGCTCGTCGGTCGAGCAGGCGCGCATCGACGGCTACACCGAGACGATCTTCGGGCGCCGCCGGCCGTTCCCCGACCTCACGAGCCCGAACCGCGTGCTGCGCGAGAACGCCGAGCGCGCAGCGCTCAACGCGCCGATCCAGGGCAGTGCCGCCGACATCATGAAGATCGCGCTGTTCCGCATCCACGACGAGTTCCTCGCCGAGGGCCTGCGGTCCCGCGTGCTGCTGCAGATCCACGACGAGCTCGTGGTCGAGGTCGCGCCGGGGGAGTGGGACGCGGCCGAGCGCATCGTGCGGTCGCGGATGGCGGATGCAGCCGAGCTCTCGGTCCCGCTCGACGTGCAGATCGGGCGCGGCGCGGACTGGAACGAGGCAGGTCACTAGCCATCGGGAAGCCGGCGTCCGGGCTCCTCGTCCGGGGGAGCCGGACCCGTAGGCTGGACCCCATGACTGAACCACGGACTCCCACGGAGATCGACAAGATCGCCGAAACCTGGGTCGACACGCTCGCGGAGCTCGAACCGACGATCGCGACGTACATCGGCCGTTCCGAGTACAACGACCGCTTCGGCGACTACTCGCCCGAGGGGCTCGACCGCGTCCTCGACGCTGCGCGCAAGACGCTCACCGAGCTCGAGGCCGCGACGCCGGTCGACGAGATCGACCAGGTCACGAAGGATGACCTCTCGAGCCAGCTGAGGCTCGAGTTGGACGTGTACGAGGCCGGATGGCCGAAGCGCGACCTCAACGTGATCGCGTCGCCTCCGCAAGACCTTCGCTCGGTGTTCGACCTCATGCCGACCGACACGGTCGACGACTGGTCCGTGATCTCCAAGCGCCTCAGCGCACTCCCGGCGGCCATCGAGGGCTACATCGCAACGCTGCGAACAGGGATCGCCGAAGGCGTCGTCCCCGCGCGCCGGCAGGTGACGGAGGTCGTCACGCAGATCGAGCGCTACACGTCCGACAACGGCTTCTTCGCCACGTTCGTCGGCGAGGCCGACCCGAGCGAAGGGCAGCTTCCGGCCTCGCTCGCCCGTGACCTCTCCGACGCGGCAGGCGCCGCCCGCGTGGCGTACGACGAGCTCGCAGCCTTCCTCGGCAACGAGCTCGCGCCGGTCGCATCCGAGAAAGACGCCGTCGGCCGCGAGCTGTACGCGCTCCAGTCCCGCCGCTTCCTCGGGGCCACAATCGACCTCGACGAGACGTACGAGTGGGGCGTCGAGGAGCTCGCGCGCATGGTCGCCGAGCAGGAGGCCATCGCGAACGAGATCAAGCCCGGGGCATCCGTCGAAGAAGCCGTCGCGTTCCTCGAGCAGGACGAGAAGCGCAAGCTGCACGGCACCGAAGCCCTGCAGCGGTGGATGCAGGAGACGAGCGACCGCGCGATCGAGGAGCTCGGCAAGACGCACTTCGACATCGCGGAGCCCATCCGTCGCCTCGAGTGCATGATCGCCCCCACGAAGGAAGGCGGCATCTACTACACCGGCCCGACCGACGACTTCTCGCGTCCCGGTCGCATGTGGTGGTCGGTGCCCGAGGGTGTCGACTCATTCGACACGTGGCGCGAGCTCACGACCGTGTACCACGAGGGCGTTCCAGGACACCACCTGCAGATCGCGCAGGCGGTCTACAACCGCGCGCAGCTGAACTCGTGGCGGCGCCTGCTCGCCGGATCGAGCGGCCACGCCGAAGGCTGGGCGCTGTACGCGGAACGGCTCATGGACCAGCTCGGTTACCTGAGCGACCCCGCCGATCGCCTCGGCATGCTCGACGGTCAGCGGATGCGCGCCGCCCGAGTCGTGCTCGACATCGGCGTGCACCTCGAGAAGCCCCGACCCGACGGGCAGGGCACGTGGGACGCGGACTACGCCCTCGCATTCATGCGCCGCAACGTGAACATGTCGGACGAGTTCGTGAAGTTCGAGGTGAACCGCTACCTCGGCTGGCCCGGGCAGGCGCCGTCCTACAAGGTCGGCCAGCGCATCTGGGAGCAGCTGCGCGACGACGTCAAGGCCGCGCAGGGCGACGCGTTCGACATCAAGGCGTTCCACAAGCGCGCGCTCGACATCGGCGGTGTCGGCCTCGACACGCTGCGGGCGGCGTTCTCGCGCTGAACCACTCGACGGCCGGCGCCTGACGCCCGTGATCGGGCGTCAGGCGCCGGCCGTCGACGTTCCCGCGGACCTGTCCGCGCCGCTCGCCGACGCGGAGAGCAGCCGGACGACCTCGTCGTCGGTGGTCTGGCGGAAGTCGCGATAGAACTGCCCGACCGCCCAGAAATCGCGGATGCGGTTGGGGCACACGTACTCGTCGACGCTGTCGGCCTCGGGCGCGAAGTCGATCGGTGCGACCGGAACGGCGAGCACGACGGACGATGCCCCGCGCGCGCGAAGCGAACGGCACGCGACGGTCGCGGTCGCACCCGTCGCGATGCCGTCGTCGACGACGAGCGCGGTTCTGCCCGAAACGTCGATGGCGGACGCCCCGAACAAGCGCGTACGGCGCGCGAGCTCCTCGCGCTCCTTCTGCTCGACCGCCGCGAGCTCCTCGGGCGTCGTGAACCCCGTGCGCACGGCCTCCGGTCGTACAAGGCGCACATCCTCGGCGATCGCGCCCACCGCGAACTCCTCGTGGTGGGCTGCGCCGAGCTTGCGCACGACGACCGCCGCGAGCGGCAGCGACAGGATCCGCGCGACCTCGGCCGCCACGACGACTCCACCTCGTGGGATGCCGAACACGATGGCATCCGTTCCCCTCCAGCGCTCCAACGCTGCGGCGAGCACTCGCCCCGCGTCGGCGCGGTCCGCGAAGATGGCCATGTGACCACGGTACGCCGGGCGCCGCGCATGTGACCCGGGAATGCGTGCGCCGAATCGCACGTTGCATGCGCGTGAATGCAAAGGAGACCGCGCTCATGACCGACCAGCCCGACACCGCATCCACACCTGACGAGATCGCCTTCGGACTCGACACCTTCGGCGATGTGACCGTCGACGCAGAGGGGAACCGTCTGACGTACGCACAGGTGATCCGCAACATCGTCGACGAGGCGGTGCTCGCCGACGAGGTCGGGATCGCCTCGTTCGGGGTGGGGGAGCATCACCGCCGGGAGTTCGCCGTCTCGAGCCCCGAGATCGTGCTCGCCGCGGCCGCGGGCCGCACGCGCGGCATCCGTCTCGGCACGGCCGTGACAGTGTTGTCGTCCGACGATCCCGTGCGCGTGTACGAACGCTTCGCCACGCTCGATGCCGTGTCGAATGGGCGCGCGGAGGTGACGCTCGGGCGTGGCTCGTTCATCGAGTCGTTCCCGCTGTTCGGCTACGACCTCGCCGACTACGAGATCCTGTTCGAGGAGAAGCTCGACCTGTTCTCGCAGCTCGTCACGGAGAAGCCCGTCACGTGGCAGGGTCGCACGCGCGCGGCGCTCACCGATGCCGACGTCTACCCGAAGACCGAGCACGGCCTCAAGGTGTGGGTGGGCGTCGGGGGCTCGCCCGAGTCGGTCGTGCGGGCGGCGCGCTACGGATTCGGGCTGACGCTCGCGATCATCGGGGGACCGGCGGAGCGGTTCCGTCCGTTCGTCGACCTGTTCCACCGCTCGGTGGCGTCGTTCGGGCACGCCCCGCTGCCCGTCGCGGTCCATTCGCCGGGTCACATCGCCGACACGGACCAGCAGGCGTGGGACGAGGCGTATCCGTCGTTCGAGGGCATGTACAACACGATCGGGAAGGAGCGCGGCTGGCCCACGTACAACCGCCTGCGCTTCCAGCACGACGTGGGGCCCGAGGGTGCGCTGTACGTCGGGTCGCCCGAGACCGTCGCGCGCAAGATCGCAGACACGATCCGCACCCTCGGGATCGCACGCTTCGACCTGAAGTACTCCAACGGCACGCTCAGTCACGAGAAGCTCATGCGTTCGATCGAGCTGTACGGAACGCGCGTCGTCCCCATGGTGCGCGAAATGCTCGCATAGCGCGCCGCAGGCGGTCGCACGGCTCTACGATTCAGTCATGTCGGTCCCGACGCCACCCACGCCCGCCACGACCGCGTCGCTGTCGCAGAGGCTGGATCGCCTTCCGTTCACGCGTGCGCACCTGCGTGTGCTGACCGGCTCCGGGATCGGGTGGGCACTCGACGCCATGGACGTCGGGCTCATCTCGTTCATCCTCGCCGCGCTCGCGCAGGAATGGAGCCTCGCACCCGAAGATACGGCGTGGATCGCGTCGATGGGCTTCGTCGGCATGGCGGTCGGCGCAGCACTCGGCGGGCTGCTCGCCGATCGCTTCGGCCGCCGCCAGGTGTTCGCGCTGACGCTGCTCGTGTACGGCGTCGCGACTGGAGCGAGCGCCCTCGTGGGCGGGATCATGCTGCTGCTCATCCTGCGCTTCTTCGTCGGACTCGGGCTCGGGGCGGAGCTGCCGGTCGCCTCGACGTACGTGAGCGAGTTCGCGCCGGCGCGCATGCGCGGCCGGCTCATCGTGATCCTCGAGGCGTTCTGGGCCGTCGGGTGGACGGCAGCGGCGCTCATCGGGTTCCTCGTGATCCCCGCATCCGATGCCGGTTGGCGCTGGGCGTTCGCGCTCGGCGCGATCCCCGCGGCATACGCGCTCATCGTGCGGTGGGGGCTGCCGGAGTCGCCGCGGTGGCTCGAGCGGCGCGGGCGCCACGAACAGGCTGAGGCCGTCATCCGGGGGTTCGAGGAGTCATCGTCGGTGACGGCCGAATCGGCACGTCGGCTGACGACCGGCCCGATCGAGCTGCCGCCGGCTGCACA
The DNA here is from genome assembly GCF_035556355.1 of Microbacterium sp. Classification (GTDB taxonomy): domain Bacteria; phylum Actinomycetota; class Actinomycetes; order Actinomycetales; family Microbacteriaceae; genus Microbacterium. The sequence goes on along the minus strand of NZ_DATMFG010000054.1, from coordinate 224,824 downwards.
GACCGCCCGCGAGCGGCTCGCCGCGCTCTGGTCGGCGGAGTTCCGCGTCCGGACCGCGTGCCTGTGGCTCGTGTGGTTCTGCGTGAACTTCTCGTATTACGGCGCGTTCATCTGGATCCCGTCGATCCTCGTCGCGCAGGGCTACGACCTGGTGCGCTCGTTCGGGTTCACGCTCGTCATCACGCTCGCACAGCTTCCGGGGTACGCCGCCGCCGCGTGGCTCATCGAGGTGTGGGGGAGGCGGCTCACGCTCTCGGTCTTCCTCGCCGGGTCCGCCGTCTCCGCGATCCTCTTCGGCACCGCCGGCGCGGAGTGGTCGGTGCTCGCGGCGGGGATGGCGCTGTCGTTCTTCAACCTCGGGGCGTGGGGCGCGCTCTACGCCGTCACGCCCGAGATGTATCCGACGTCTTTGCGTGCGACGGGCTCGGGATGGGCCGCCGGTGTCGGCCGTGTGGCATCGATCGTGGCGCCGCTCACGGTTCCGCCGCTGCTCGCGCTCGGCGGGGCGCCGGTGCTGTTCATCGTCTTCGCGCTGTTCTTCGTGGCCGCGGCCAGCGGCGCCTGGGGTCTCATCGACCGGCGCGGGCGGTCCCTCGACGACCGCTGAGCGGCCGTAGGCTGAGGCCGTGGCATCCGTTCGATATGTCGCCATCGGCGATTCGTTCACTGAAGGAGTCGGCGACGAGCTTCCCGACGGGCGCGTGAGAGGGTGGGCCGACCTCGTCGCGCAGGGGTGGGCGGATGCCACGGGCGAGCCGATCGAGTACGCGAACCTGGCCATCCGCGGCAAGCTCGTGTGGCAGATCGTCGAGGAGCAGCTCGAGCCGGCCCTCGCGCTCCAGCCGACCCACTTGTCGTTCAACGGCGGCGGCAACGACATGCTGCGCCCGCGCACCTCCATCGCGAGCGTCGCGGACGCGTTCAGCCTCGTGCTCAAGCGCTGCGACGACGAGGGCGTGAAGCTCATCCTTCTGTCGGGGGCGAACCCGTCCGCGCAGCTGCCGATGAGTCGACTGATCCAGCGCCGCGGAGACCTGCTCTCGGCGGCGGTCGTCGCGCGCGTGAGCGATCGTCCGGATGTGGTGCGAGCACTCAACTGGCCCGACCGTGAGCTTTCGTCGTCCGGTTACTGGTCGGAGGATCGGCTGCACATGAACGTGCGCGGGCACCACCGCGTCGCGGCGCGTGTGCTCGATGCCCTCGGGATGGACCCTCCGCAGGAGTGGTGGTCGCTTCCCGAACTGCCGCCCGCCGCGGCGCGTGGCGCCGCGTACTATCGCACACATGTCGGGCCGTGGGTGCGACGCAGGCTCACGGGAACATCGTCCGGCGACGGACGCGAGCCGAAGTACCCGGACTGGGTGACGATCGAACCGACACCGCACGAAGCGACCCCGTCATGAGCGAACCGCCGCGCCACTGGGCTGCACGCCTGTTCGGCGCGACGGGTGCCCCGTGGAGCGTGTCGTTCGCCCTCCACATCCTCGTCGGACTGCTTGTGGGTGCCGGCGTGCTGCTGCCATGCTGATCCGCCGGGGCGGCGTCAGCTCGAGACCGAGAAGGTGAGTTCGGCGAACTGACCCATCTGGCGCACAGCCTGCAGCGTCACGCGGTCGGAACCCAGGTTGCGAGGGAGCAGCGGCTTGCCCGACACGAGCGTCGCGGGTGCGACGGAGACCCGGATCTCGTCGAGGAGCCCCGCGTCTGCGAACTGGCCCGCAAGATCGCCACCGCCGACGATCCACACGTCGCGGTCGCCTGCCGCTTCGCGGATCTCGGGCCACGGCTCGTTCACGTCGCCCGAGACGAACCGGATGTCGGCACCGGGCACGCTGGGCAGGCTGCGGCTCGTGAACACATACGTGGGCCGAGCGCCGTAGTACTTCGGCCACTTCTCGGGGTGCGCGATGAGGTCTTCGTGCTCGAGCACCCACTCGTAGGTGGACGAACCCTGCACGAGGACGCCGATGCCGTCGAGGAACTCCATGAAGTCGGCGTCGCCGCCCTCGCCGCCCGGAACGGCGAAGAGCCAGTCGAGGGAGTGGTTGTCGTCGGCGAGGAAACCGTTCAGAGTCGTTGCGGTGTAGTAGACCACGCGAGGCATGCCGACACGGTAGCGGCGGCCGCCGACATCGCTCCGATCGTCGACCTAGAGCGCCCCGAGCTCGGTGAGAGCGCGCCGGGCGAGGTCTGCTCCGGCGCGGGCGGCGTCTGCGGCATCCGTCCCGCTCATCGCGGCCGCGATGTAGCCGGCGGCGAACGCGTCGCCCGCACCGGTGGAGTCGATGAGGCCCTCCACCGGCTCGACCGGGACGTGCACCTCGTCGCCGCGCGCCGAGACGACGACCGGCGCGCCTCCGCGCTTGACGATGTACGCCTCGACGGACGAGAGATCGATGCCGAGGTCGCCCGCGCACCGCGCTTCGTCGCGGTTCGCGAAGACCACGTCGGGCCGGAGCCTCGCGATGAGCGTCTGCAGCCTTCCGGCGCCGAGGTCGCGCATCGTGGCGATGCTCGAGAGGTCGAGGCTCACGCGGGCGGGAGGTCGCGGCATCCGCTCGATCGCCTCGACGATCGCGGAGCGCGACGGCTCCCTCGAGAATCCGTAGAGCGGCGCGTGCACCCAGTCGACGCCGTCGAGCCACGACGGATCGATCGCACCCAGTTCGGCCGCGGCGCCTCGATCGGTGATCATCGTGCGCTCGCCCTCATCATCGACGAGGATCACGATCGTGCCGGTGCGCTCGCCCCGCTGCACCCGGACATCGACCCCGGCCCGCTCGAGCCGGCGGACGAGCGCGTCACCTGCGGGGTCGTCGCCGACGCATCCGATGAATCGAGTGGCGACGGATGCCGCCGCCGCGGCGGCGACGTTCGCGGCGCTTCCTCCGCGCGCGTGCCGGATCGTGGCGGCGTTGTCGGTGCCGCGTTCGAGGCCCCCGGCGCGGCGGACGAGCACATCGTCGATGAGGTCGCCGATCGTGAGCAGCATCAGACGGCGGGGGAGAGGGGACTGGTGGCGAGGGCGGCCGCGATGCGCGCGCCGAGCGCGACGTTGCCGCGGTAGACGTCCACATTGACGTCGAGGCTGCGCCCGCCCGTCTCACGCTGCAGGAAGTCCAACAGGAACGGCGTCGTGTCGTGACCGGTCACGCCGAGCCGGTGCGCTTCGTCGAGCGCACGCGCGAGCACGTCGTCGTGCAGCTCGCGCGGAAGTTCCCGCTCTGCCCCGACAGGGTTCGCCACGAGGAGGGCGGAACGGATGCCGAGACCGTCGCGCGCGTCGACGACGCGCGCGATCTCTTCGGGGGAGTCGACGGAGAAGTCCAGGTCATACCCGGAATCCGAGATGTAGAAGCCGGGATAGTCGGTCGTGCGGTAGCCGACCACCGCGAGGCTCAGAGTCTCGAGTCGCTCGAGCGTGAGCGGAATGTCGAGGATCGACTTCACGCCGGCGCTCACAAGCACGAGGGGGAGTGCGGCGAGCGTCGGCAGGTCGGCCGACTCGTCGAACGTCTGCTGCGCACCGCGGTGCACGCCGCCGAGCCCGCCCGTCGAGAACACTCGAATTCCGGTGCGATCAGCCAGAAATGCGGTCGCGGCGACCGTCGTGCCGGCGCTCAGCCCCTTGGCCATCGCAAGTGGGAGGTCTCGCAGGCTCGCCTTGACGACACCTTCTGCGGTCGCGAGCCGCTCGATCTCGTCGGGGGAGAGGCCCACCGTCGGGCGACCTTCGATGACGCCGATCGTGGCCGGCACGACACCGAGCGACCGCACGAGCTGCTCCGCGTCGCGAGCGACCTCGATGTTGCGCGGACGCGGCAGCCCGTGAGTGAAGATCGTCGACTCGAGGGCGAGCACAGGCGCGCCGCGGTCGATCGCATCGCGCACCTCCTCTGAGACGGAGAGGGGAGTGGTGGGCACGCGGTCTCCTTCCAGGTCTTCTCACACCCTATTCACGTCCATGGGAGCCCCGCGTCCGGGGAGTTCCGAACACCGAGCGATACCGGAATCCGAGGCATCCGGGATTTGTCAACCCCTTGGGTCGTTTGACGGCGACCCGGAATCGTGGATTGCGGGCCGAAGCGGCCCACAGCAGGGGAGGGGTGACCCCGGACCCCGGAAAGGAACTCGCATGAGCATCGGAGCCGGAATCGCGCTGTTCGCCATCGGCGCCATCCTCACGTTCGCCGTCAACGTCGAGACGGAGTGGGTGAACATCGATCTGATCGGCTACATCCTTATGGGTGCCGGACTCGTCGTCTTCATTGTGGGGCTGGTGCTCCTCATGCGTCGCCGGCGTTCCGACACGGTCACGCGCACCGCTGTCGATCCCGCCGCGAACGAGCGGGTCACACGCCAGAGCACGGCGACCACCGACGACGACCCGTACGTGTAAGCGCCCGGTCGACCACAGACTGCCGGCCGCGTGCGGCCGCAGGAGAAGGCAGCTTCCGACGAGGGAGCTGCCTTCTCGCACGTGTGAGAACCTCTGCGGGCCGGCGTGTCGATCTGAAGATCGCCGACGATCCAGCGGAAGCCGTCAGGTCAGTTCGCGCAGGGGAGAGGTCATCTCGCCGCCCGCTGAACCTGTGTTCACGGTGCCTTGGGGCTCGAACAGCAGCGCGTGAACCTCGTTGTCGGCCTTCGGACAGTGCTCGACGCCGCGGGGAACCACGAAGACGTCGTTCGGGCCGAGCACGACATCGCGATCGCGCAGTTGGATGGTGAGCTCGCCGCTCAGAACCATGAAGAGCTCATCCGTTTCGGGGTGGTCGTGCCACACGAACTCTCCGTGCAGCTTGACGACCTTCACGTCGTAGTCGTTGATGCTCGTGAGGCGGTGGGGCTGCCAGTAGGCGGTGATGCGGGACAGTGCCTCGTCGATGTTCCGGACGTCGTCGCTCATGGGGCGATCCTAAGCGCCGCGACCTCTTCGACCGCCAGGGGAGGACCGCCCGATCGAGGAACCAGGGATGCATTAGAAGTGAACTGACATAATGTGCATTATCGGCGAAGGGTTGATTCAGCCGCTCTGCCGGAAACCCCCGGTCTCGACGCTCCAGAACACCGTCACAGCGAAGCGATCCACTTCTCCATGTCACGAGCGCGCCGGACGAGCAACACCGGTGGCGCATCCGGATCGGCGGCCCATGCGCGCATCGTCTGTCGTTTGTCGCGCCATGACCGGAAATGCCACACGATGATCGAGTCGCGCGACAGCATCAAGCGCCAGGACTCCCGATTGCCGGCGAACAGCTCCTCACGCGAGACAACACGCCGGACGGTTCGCCGTACGAGGCGCTGGAGCGAGAACCAGCGCGGATAGTCGAGTGCGACGATCAGATCGACGTGCGGGAGCACGACGTGCTGCCACGCGCTGTACGCACTGTCGAGAACCCACTCACCGCCCGCGATGGCGTGCTCGATCAGTTCGATCTGCTCCTCCGGCGGACGTTGCATCCAATTCGGAAGCCATCCGATCTCGTCTGCGAGGATCACCGGTACACCGAGGCGCTCTGCGATCCGCTGTGCAGCGGTCGTCTTTCCCGATCCTGTGGCGCCGTACAGCAGGATGCGCCGCGGCGCAGGCGCATCCGGATCAGCGACGCTCAAGCGCTCACGTACTCCGCCAGGTGCTTGCCCGTGAGTGTCGACTTGGCCTTCACGAGCTCGGCGGGCGTTCCCTCGAACACGATGCGTCCTCCGTCATGACCCGCGCCGGGCCCGAGGTCGATGATCCAATCGGCGTGCGCCATGACCGCCTGGTGGTGCTCGATCACGATGACGGACTTGCCCGAGTCCACCAGCCGATCGAGCAGCGCGAGCATGTTCTCGACGTCGGCGAGGTGCAGACCCGTCGTTGGTTCGTCGAGCACGTACACGTCACCCGACTCGCCCATCTGGATCGCGAGCTTGATGCGCTGGCGCTCACCGCCCGACAGCGTCGACAGCGGCTGACCGAGGGTCAGGTATCCGAGACCCGCGTCCTCGAGGCGGCTGAGGATCGCGACGGCGGCAGGGATCTTCGCCTCGCCTTCGGCGAAGAACCGCCGCGCTTCGCTCACAGGCAGATCCAGCACCTGGGTGATGTCTTTCCCGCCGAGCTTGTAGTCCAGCACCGCCGCCTGGAACCGCTTGCCGCCGCAGTCCTCGCACGGCGTCTCGACGGTGTCCATGAAGCCCAGCTCGGTGACGATGATCCCCGCGCCCTTGCACGTCGGGCACGCTCCTTCGGAGTTCGCGCTGAACAGCGCAGGCTTGACGCCGTTGGCCTTGGCGAACGCTTTGCGGATCGGCTCGAGCATGCCCGTGTACGTCGCCGGGTTGCTGCGACGCGAGCCGCGGATCGCGCTCTGGTCGATCGCGACGACGCCCTCGCGCTTGGAGACCGAACCGTGGATGAGCGAGCTCTTGCCCGAACCGGCGACGCCCGTCACGACCGTCAGCACGCCGAGCGGGATGTCGACGTCGACGTTCTGCAGGTTGTTGTCGTTCGCGCCCCTGATCTCGATGCTGCCCTTGGGTGCGCGCACCTCGGGCTTGAGCGACGCCCTGTCGTCGAGGTGGCGCCCGGTGAGCGTGCCGCTCGCACGGAGCCCCTCGACGGTGCCTTCGTAGCAGATCTCTCCCCCGGCGGCACCCGCGCCCGGACCGAGATCCACCACGTGGTCGGCGATCGCGATCATCTCGGGCTTGTGCTCGACGACGAGCACGGTGTTGCCCTTGTCGCGCAGGCGGAGCAGCAGCTCGTTCATTCGCTGGATGTCGTGCGGATGCAGCCCGACCGTCGGCTCGTCGAAGACGTAGGTGACATCGGTGAGCGACGATCCGAGGTGCCGCAGCATCTTGATGCGCTGCGCCTCTCCTCCGGACAGCGTTCCCGACGGACGCTCCAGGCTGAGATAGCCGAGTCCGAGCGTCACGAACGCCTCGAGGTTCGCGCGCAGTGCGTCGAGGAGCGGCCCCGCCTCCGGGCGGTCGAGGCCCTTCACCCACTCGGCGAGGTCGGTCACCTGCATCCGGCACGCGTCGGCGATGCTGACGCCGTCGATCTTCGACGACCGCGCCCCCTCTGTGAGGCGCGTCCCGTCGCACTCGGGGCATTTCGTGAACGTCGCGACGCGCTCGACGAACGCGCGGATGTGCGGCTGCAGTGCGTCGAGGTCCTTCGAGAGCATCGACTTCGTGATCTTCGGGATGAGGCCCTCGTAGGTCATGTTGATCCCCTGGATCTTGACCTTCGTGACCTCGCCGTAGAGGAAGAGGTGGCGCTGCTTCTCGGTGAAGTCCTTGATCGGCTTGTCAGCCGGATAGAAGCCCGACTCGGAGAAGCCCTTCACCATCCAGCCGTCGGGCGTGTAACCCGGCACCATGATCGCGCCCTCGTTGAGCGACTTCGACTCGTCGATCACCTGCGAGAGGTCGATGTCGGACACCGATCCGCGGCCCTCGCAGCGCGGGCACATGCCGCCGAGATAGATCGCCTCCTTCACGATCTTCTTCTCGCCGTTCGGTCCGACCATCACGCCGCTCGCCTTCTGCGTCGGGATGTTGAACGAGAACGCCGTCGGCCCGCCGATGTACGGCTCCCCCAGCTTGCTGAACAGGATGCGCAGCATCGCGTTCGCGTCGGTCACCGTGCCGACCGTCGACCGCGGGTTGGCTCCCAGCCGCTCCTGGTCGACGATGATCGCCGTCGTGAGGCCCTCGAGCACATCGACGTCGGGGCGCGGGACCGAGGGCATGAAGCCCTGTACGAACGCACTGTAGGTCTCGTCGATGAGGCGCCGGGACTCGGCGGCGATCGTGTCGAACACGAGCGAGCTCTTGCCCGACCCCGACACGCCGGTGAAGACGGCCAGTCTTCTCTTGGGCAGATCGACGTCGACGTTCTTGAGGTTGTTCTCGCGGGCACCGCGCACGCGGATCAGCTCGTGGCTGTCGGCGAGGGGTGCGGCGGACGCGGGGGCGCTGGTCATCGGTCTCCATCCATTGAGCTCGTCGGCGCGGGGTCGAGCCTATCGACCCCGGCCGACACCGAGGCGGGCTGGTGAGGCGGGCCGGTCAGACTCGCTGGTCGATGCGGAGGATGTTTCCTGCGGGGTCGCGGAACGCGCAGTCGCGCACGCCGTACGGTTGGTCGGTGGGCTCCTGCAATACGTCGGCGCCTGACGCCTGCAGCGTCTCGAACAGCCCGTCGAGGTCGTCGGTCGAGAGCGTCACCGATGCGTAGCTGCCCTTCGCGATGAGCTCGAGGATCGTCTGACGCTCGGCCTCTGTTATGCCCGGGTCGACGGCCGGCGGATGCAGCACGATCGACGTCTCGGGCTGCCCGACCGGTCCGACGGTGATCCAGCGCATGCCTTCGTAGCCGACGTCCTTGCGCACCTCGAAGCCCAGCGCGTCGCGGTAGAACGCGAGGGCGGCGTCTGCGTCGGTGTGGGGCAGGAACGCGTACTGAATCTTGATGTCCATGCCGCCACGCTAACCGGCGGGCACCCCGCGTGCTTCTCGATTCCTGATCGGCCTGACGACCTGCTTCGCGTGACAGGAGGGCAGCTCGCCGTCGAGCGACTCCGCGGCCCACCGCCGGTACGCGCTCGGCGACATGCCGACGAGTTCGGTGAAGCGCGTGCTGAAGGTGCCGAGCGACGAGCACCCGACCGTGAAGCACACCTCGGTCACGCTGAGGTCGCCGCGCCGCAGGAGCGCCATCGCACGCTCGATGCGTCGGGTCATGAGGTACGAGTAGGGCGACTCGCCGTACGTCGCGCGGAATCGGCGGCTCAGGTGACCGGCCGACATGTTCACGCCGCGCGCAAGCGCCTCGACATCGAGGGGCTGCGAGAACTCGCGGTCGATGCGGTCGCGCACACGCCGCAGCAGTGCGATCTCATGCAGTCGCCGGAGTGCCTCGGGGTCGCTCGTCACGTTGGCGATGGTGTCACGAACCGCCGACGGAATCCAGCGGATGCGCCGCTCACGGCGCCTCGAGCGCGACGAGCGAGCCGATCCGTAGCCGCAGTGTCTCCCCGTCGCGCAGCACGGTGAACAGCGTGTGCGTGCAGGAGCGGCACCGCACGATCGCGGCCGTCTCATCGAGCTCGACGACGTTGTGCGCGAACGGCGCCTGAGCGCCGCATCCGCCGCAGGTTCCCGTCATCATCGTCATATCCTGCGTAAAGAGCTCGGCCAGCAGCCCGGCGATCGCGTTGCCGTCGACGACCGATCTCGCGTTCTCGGCCCGCATCATGCACCTCCGAAGCGCTCGGTCCGGATCTTCGCGGGCGGATGCCCGAGCCGCACGAGCGCGTCGGCGACCTGCTCGACGAACGACGTCGGCCCGCACACGAAGACGTCCGGCATCTGATCCACGGGCCACACGGTCGACGCGATGACCTCGTCGTCGATGCGCCCGACGCGGCCTGTCCATCCCGGGGGTCCGCCGCGCGTGTAGACCCACGTGAGGTTCACTCCCCCGTCGCCTGCCAGCCGCTCGAGCTCATCGCGATATATCGCGGATTCCGGCCGGCGCACGGAGTACAGCAGCCGGAACGGCGGACCGGTGCCTGCATCCGCCCTCGCCTTCGCCATCGCGGCCAGCGGCACGATCCCCGACCCGCCCGCGATGAGCTGCACGGGGTTCACTCCCCCGGGCCGCCACACGAAGTACCCGCCGAGCGGCCCTTTGACCTCGAGCATGTCGCCCGGCTGCACGTCTCGCACGAGGTAAGGCGACACCTCGCCGTCGGGAACCTCGTCGACCGCGAGCTCGATCGTGTCGCCGCCCCCGTAGGAGCCGAGCGAGTACGAGCGCACCGCCTGGTAGCCGTCCTCCGCCGTGAGGCGCACGTCGACGTGCTGTCCGGGCTCGCTGCCGGGCCACCCGGGCACCGTGATGCGCAGCACGCGCGCGGTCGGGGTGACGTCGGCGACCTCGGACACCGTGGCCGGACGCCAGTCGCCGACGATCACCAGTACCGCTCCTCCGTCCACGGATCGCCGTGCATGTTGTAGCCGTTCTGCTCCCAGAACCCGGGGGCGTCCTCATCCATGAGCGTGAGGCCCCGCACCCACTTGGCGCTCTTCCAGAAGTACAGGTGCGGCACGATGAGCCGTGCGGGGCCGCCGTGCTCGGGATCGAGCGGCTCGCCCTCGAACTCGAACACGACCCACGACTTGCCGTCGAGGAGGTCCTCCATCGGCACGTTCGTCGTGTAGCCGCCGTACGAATGGGCCATCGCGTACCCGGCATCCGTCTCGACGCCTTCGAAGAGCGTGTCGATCGATACACCGCGCCAGTGGGTGCCGAGCTTCGACCAACGCGTCACGCAGTGGATGTCGGTCGTGATCTCTTCGATCGGGAGCGCCATGAACTCGTCCCATGTCCACGACGTCGCGTCGCCGTTCTCGTTCCGTATCGTGAAGCGCCACTCGGCCGGCTCCACGCGCGGCGTCGGGCCCGCCGACAGCACCGGGAAGTCCTCGGTCAGATACTGCCCGGGCGGCAGCCGCTCATCGCTCTCACGCCGTCGCGCGCCGAATCCTCGAGAGAACACCGCCATGCGCACCTCCGTGCTCGAGTGCCTGCAGGCACACGGTACTGCCCCCGGGAACGTGCGCGCGAGGGGTTATTGCGACACATTGCGGATGCCGCGACACACGCGACATCGCTTGCCCGCTCCCCCGGCCGCGGGTCTAGTCTGATCGGGTCAACCTTCTCAGGGAATTCCCAGAAAAGAGGTCGTTGTATGTCCACCGCATCCGCAGCCGACAGGACGGCAGTCAACGGCATCCGCACCGCTCTCGGCGTCGGCGGCGTGCTCGCCGTCATCGTCGGCATCCTCATCCTCGTGTGGCCGGCGAAGACGGCGATGGTCGTGACCGCGATCATCGCGATCTACGCGATCGCGGCGGGGCTCGTGTACGCGGGCCTCGGCATCTTCTCGAAGCACAAGGGCGGCTGGGCGCGCATCGGGCACATCATGCTCGGAGTGCTGTTCATCATCGCGGGCATCGTGGCGCTGTTCAACCTCGGTGCGACGACGGCGTGGCTGGCGGTCTTCCTCGGGATCCTCGTCGGAATCATGTGGATCGTCGAGGGCATCGTGGCGCTGTCGACGCTCGGTGACGCAGCCTCGAAGGCCTGGACGATCTTCTTCGCGATCCTCAGCATCATCGCCGGCATCATCCTGCTGTTCTCGCCGGCGTGGGGCGCCGCGGTGCTGTGGCTGATCCTGGGCATCGCGCTGATCGTGCTCGGTCTGCTCAACATCATCCGCGCGTTCCGCTTCGGCAAGAACGCCTGACCTCGTACGACGAGAGCCCCCGGAACCGCGGTTCCGGGGGCTCTTCGCGTGATCTGTCAGGAGGGCGTCTTGACGGGCAGCCTGCGCGCCCACCAGTCGAGGATCGCCGCGAAGCGCTCGATGCGGTGGCGCGGCTGGCCGGACCGCGACAGCTCGTGATTCTCGCCGGGGAAGACGAGCAGCTCCGCGTCAACGCCGTTGCGCACGAGCGCGCTGTAGTACCGGGTCGCCTGCTCGAGCGGGCACCGGAAGTCGAGCTCGGAGTGCATGACGAGCGTCGGGGTGCGCACCTGATCGACGACCGCGAGGGGGCTCTGCCGCGCGATCGCGTCGGGGTCGGTGCCGACGTACTCGTCCCCGAAGAACGAGCCGATGTCGCTCGTTCCCTGGAACGAAGTCGGGTCGAGGAACCCGCGCTCCACGATGGCTCCGGCGAACCGGTGGTCGTGTGCGATGACCCATGCCGTGAGGTATCCGCCGTACGAGCCGCCCATCACGCCGAGGCGGTCGCCGTCGAGCGCGGAGTCGGCTGCGACCGCGCCGTCGAGGAAGTCGATGACGTCGGTGAAGTCGACGGTCCCCATGGCCTGACGGATGCTCCGCCCGTGCTCTCGCCCGTAGCCGGCCGAGCCGCGCGGGTTGCAGTACACGACCGCGTAGCCGGCGTCGACGAGCACCTGCGTCTCGTCGAAGAGGTGCACGCCGTAAGAGGCGTACGGGCCGCCGTGGATCTGGAGGATGACGGGGAACGGTCCTTCGCCCTCAGGCTTGGCGACCCATCCGTGCACCGGGTAGCCGTCTCGTGCGTCGACCGAGAGCTCGGTCGGGGCGACGATCCCCGCCGCGGCGGCACGCGCGCCGAACGCGGTGAGCACGCGAGGCGCGGCGCCGCCGTCGATGAGGAAGAGCTCGCCGTACGAATCCGGCGTCGCGGCGGCGGCGACGATGCGGTCGCCCGCGGCGTCGTGCCCGCCCACCTCGACGTCTCCGCCGAGCACCTCGGTCACGGCGCCGGCGCGGGTGACGCGGAGCAGGCGCACACGGCCGCGCGTTCGGTCCTGCACGAGGAAGTCTTCGCCGAGTGGCGTGATGTGGCTGCCGACCTCACCGAGGTCGACGGTCTCGGCATCCGTCACGCGTCGCGGACCGTCGGCCTCGAGCACCCACAGCGACGTGATCGGCGCGACGAAGTCCACGCCCTCGGGCCCGACGTCGTCGCCGAGGAACGCGATCGTGCCGTCGTCGGCGACCGCCACACCGCCGATTCCGAGATTCGCGTCGCGGCCGATGAGCTCGCGCTCCCCCGAGCCGTCGGTGCGCACCGCGATGAGCGGCGAGCGGAGGTCGCGACGCTCGCGCTCGATCTCGTCGACGGTCGTGAGGATCTCGTCGCCGGAGAAGGCGATGCCCGAGTGCGAGCGGTCACCGTGCGTCAGTTGGGTCGCCTCGTGGGCGACGATCCTCTTCTTCGGCGGTTCGTCTCCCTCGGCGATCACCGCGGGCGCAGGCTCGTAGAAGGGCTCGGAGTCGGTCTGCGGTGCGGCCACGACGAACACGTGCGCGGGGCGGTCGGCGATGTACCCGAGGCCGTTCGCGTGCCACCGGACGCCGGTGATGCGGCGGGGCGATTCGGCGTTGGGGTCAAGCCCTTCCACGGTGCCGTAGCGGCCCTTCTCGGGCACGCGGGCCGTGAAGCCGAGGACGGTGCCGTCGGGTGACCAGTCGAAGTCGCCCACGCCCAGCGGGGCGTCCGTCGCCTGAACCGGCTCGCCGCCTGTCGCATCCACGACGAACAGCTGCGGCCTGCCCTTGGCGTCGAGCCTGGTGAACGCGATGCGTGCGCCGTCGGGAGACAGGCGGGGCGAGCCGTCGGCTTTGCCGCGCGTCAGGCGGCGAGGAGTTCCGTCGGGGAGGTCGACGCGCCACAACTGGCCGACGTTGCTGTTGGCGGCGATGTCGGGACGGGACATCGCGAACACCGCGAACGATCCGTCCCGCGCGATCGTGGGCCGCCCGACCGCGATGAGGGCTTCGATGTCTTCGGCGCGCATGTCACTCCCCCGCGAACGAGCTGATGTCGCCCACGAGGCGGGTGTTGTCGTCGGGGATCGGGTCGACGGCTGCCTGCGCGACCTCGGCCGCGAACTCGGACACGTTGTAGAGGCGCCCGGCCGACTCGCGGCGCGACGCGATCGCGCCCGGGTTCGCGCGCTCGAGCAGGGTCGCGGTGATCGTGCCCTCGATCATGTCGCCCGACACGACCACGAATCCGATGCCGCGCTCCGCGAGCTCGGGGATGCGCTCGCGCAAGGCGTCCTCACCCGCGCGCTTGGACAGCGCCACCGGCTCGTACTCCGGCATCGTCGGCGTCGTGCGGATGAAGTGCGCCTGGTGACTCGTGACGAACACCACTCGGGAGCCGTCGCGCATGAGCGGCAGCGCCGCGTCGAGCACGCCGAGCTGAGCGTCGCGGTTGAGCCGCAGCGCATAGTCCTCGCCCATGCCCGACTCCATGCCGCCGGACGCATTGAGCACGAGGATGTCGAGTCCGCCGAACGCGCTCTCCACCTCGGCGAACATCGCCGCGACCGAGTGCTCGTCGGTCAGGTCGGCGCCCACGACGAGCACCTGCACGCCGAGCTCGCGGAGCTCGTTCGCGAGCTTCTCGGCGCGAGGCGCCTTGTTGCGGTAGTTGATGACGACGTCCGCGCCGGCCTGCGCGAGATAGCGCGCGGTGTCGGCGCCGATGCCGCGCGACGACCCGGTGACGAGGGCGGTCTTGCCGCGCAGCGAATCGGGGGCCAGAGGCTGTGACATGGGGCACTCCTGGGGAATCGGATGCCGCGGCACACCGCGCCGGGCGGTCTCGACCCTATCAAGCGGCGTTCCGCTCACCGCCGGTGTTAGTGTTCAAACAGGCCGACCGGACGGGAGGGGCGATGCTGCCGGATCTCACGCAGTACACGTGGATCGCATGGCTCGTCCTGGCGCTGTTGTTCATCATCATCGAGTTGCTCACGCTCGAGTTCACGTTCCTCATGCTCGCCGCCGGTGCACTCATCGGGGGCCTCGGCGTCTGGCTGGTCGGCGGCCCGTGGTGGCTGCAGATCGCGGTCGCCGCGACGCTCTCCGTCCTGCTCCTCTTCACGATCCGGCCGCTCCTGCTGCGCACGCTGCGCCGCAGCTCCGAACTGGTCAAGACGAACGTCGACGCGCTCCCGGGCCTCGGCGCCCGCGTGACCGTGCGGTTCGTCGACGGCAACGGGTCGGTGCGCCTCGACAACGGCGAGACGTGGACCGCGCTGCTCGCACCCGGCCACGAATCCGCGCCGCTGGATGTGGGCGATCGTGTCGTCGTGGCAGCGGTCCGCGGAGCGATCGTCGAGGTCACGCCCGCCGCCGATTCGTCCCCTCCGCCCTCTCCCCCTGCACCCGACGAAGGGCTCCCCACATGAACACCGTCGATCCCGGCGCCTTCATCGGCCAGATCTTCATCATCGTCCTGCTGATCGTCCTGGCGATCTTCGTCGTCGTGGTGATCTTCCGATCGATCCGGATCATCCCCCAGGCGTACGCCGGCATCGTCGAGCGTCTCGGCCGCTATCAGCGCACGCTGCAACCCGGCCTGAACCTCCTCGTGCCGTTCATCGACCGGCTCCGCCCGCTCGTCGACATGCGCGAGCAGGTCGTCTCGTTCCCGCCGCAGCCGGTCATCACCGAAGACAACCTGGTCGTCTCGATCGACACCGTCGTGTACTTCCAGGTCACCGACGCCCGCGCCGCGACGTACGAGATCGCGAACTACCTGAGCGCGGTCGAGCAGCTCACGACCACCACGCTCCGCAACGTCGTCGGCGGCCTGAACCTCGAAGAGGCGCTCACGAGCCGTGACGAGATCAACGGCCAGCTTCGCGTCGTGCTCGACGAGGCGACCGGCAAGTGGGGCTTGCGCGTGTCCCGTGTCGAGCTCAAGGCGATCGACCCGCCCCTGTCGATCCAGGACTCGATGGAGAAGCAGATGCGCGCCGAGCGAGACCGTCGCGCCGCGATCCTCACCGCCGAGGGAACCAAGCAGTCGGCGATCCTCGAGGCCGAGGGTATGCGCCAGGCCGAGATCCTGCGCGCCGAGGGCGACAAGCAGGCAGCGGTGCTGCGCGCCCAGGGCGAGGCCGAGGCCATCGAGACGGTGTTCAACGCGATCCACGTCGGCGACCCCGATGACAAGCTGCTCGCGTACCAGTACCTGCAGACGCTGCCCAAGATCGCCGAGAGCCCCTCGAGCAAGCTGTGGATCATCCCGAGCGAGTTCACCGAGGCCCTCAACGGCATCGGGCAGGCGTTCGCCGGTCGGGCCGCGGGAAGCGGCGGTGGCGGTGCCGCCGGCTCTTCCACACCTCGTCGGTCGTCCTTCACCGCGGCGCACTCGACGGCAGAAGAGGCGGTCGCGGCCGCGCACGAAGCGGCCTCGGAGGCCGACGAGATCGCGAGCGAAGCGCGCGCCGACGTGAGCGGCAGGCTGCCCGATGAGCGACACGTCACCCCGCCCGAACCGGCGACCCCGCCCGCGCCGGAGATGGACATCCCGCCCGTGCCGCCGCTGCCTCCTGTTCCGCCCGCCCCGTCGTCGGGTGACGCCGCAGGCGACGCGAACGAGACGAACCGAGAGGCGGATGCCGGCGCCTGAGCGGCCGGAACCAGGGGCGCGGCATCCGTGGTTCACCGCCACCGACGCGCCGCGAGTGCTCGCCCACCGGGGTCTCGTCGTGCCCTCCGACGCGCGTGACGGCGTCGTCGAGAACTCCTTCGCGGCCGTCGCCGCCGCGCACGCCGCGGGCGTGACGTACGTCGAGTCAGACTGCCACCTCACCGCCGACGGCACCGTCGTGCTCTTCCACGACGAGAGCCTCGTCCGCGTGACGGGGGATCCGCGCACCGTCGCCCAGGTGACGACGCGCGAGCTCGAGGGGCTCATGGAGTCGCGCGGCGGACTCATCACGCTCGAGCAGGCGCTCGAGGCGTTCCCGACTCTGCGGTTCAACCTCGATGTGAAGGCGGCGGATGCCGCGACCCCGGTAGGCCGCCTCGTGGCGAAGCACGGCGACCGCGTGCTCGTGACGAGCTTCTCGGACGCGCGGCGGCGCGAGGCGCTGCGCACGGCGGAGGAAAGCGGCGGCATCCGTCCCGCCACCTCTCCCGGCACCGAGACGGTCGTGCGCCTCCTGTCGGCCCTCGCGGTGCGCTCCGAGCGGCTCGTGAGGCGCGTCCTGGCGGGCGTCGACGCGCTCCAGGTGCCGGAGCGGCGAGGCGCACTGCGGGTCGTCACTCCCCGTCTCGTGGCGGCCGCGCACAGGCACGGCCTCGAGGTGCACGTGTGGACCGTGAACGACCCGGCCGACATGCGCAGGCTCGTCGCGATGGGGGTCGACGGGATCGTCACGGACCGCGCCGACATCGCCCTCGACGCGCTGTCCTGATCGGGTGGATCGCGCGCCTGTGCGTCCACTGTGAAAGGCCCGCTCGCGCGCTGTGAAAGCCGCCCTCGAGGCCTCCGTTTGGAGTATCCGCACAGGTCGCTTCGTTATACCTCTATAGCGACGAGAGGACCACACAATGGCAGACCGCAGCCTGCGCGGCATCCGGATCGGCGCCCAGAGCTTACAGAGCGAAGAGGGCGTCGTCTTTCATGAGCGCGCACAGCACACGTACTCGTGTACGTCGTGTGGACGTGACACGACCCTTACTTTCGCAGCCGACGCCGAGGTGCCCCCGACCTGGGAGTGCCGCACGTGCGGCGCCGAGGCTCTTCTGCGCATCGGCGACAAGACCGCGTCGGTCGACCACAGTGACGACAAGGCTCCGCGCACCCACTGGGACATGCTGCTGGAGCGTCGCACCATCCCGGAGCTCGAGGAGCTCCTGGAGGAGCGTCTCGCCTACATCCGCGCGCGTCGCGGCGCCGGCGAGGACGTCACCAAGGAGTCAGCCGACCGCATGACCGCCTGACGCGGTCACATCGGCTCAGAGACGCCGGTCCCTTCGGGGGCCGGCGTTTTCGCGTTCGCACGCAGGCGGGCGGCGACGAGCCCCGCGATGACGGCGAGGGTGGCCACGCTCCCCCACCCGACGACGGCTTTGACCCAAACGCCGGCGACGACGGCGGGCGTGAGCCCCGTCCGCAGCTCGACGTCGGTGAGCATCGCCCCCGGCTCATCCGCCGGCAGCGAGTCCACCGTCGTACCGTCGGGAGCGATCACCTGGCTCGTGCCGACCGTCGAGATGTTGACGACCGAGCGGCCCGTCTCGATCGCGCGCAGGCGCGCGACGGCGAGCTGCTGCAGATTCTCGTCGGTGCCGCGGAAGTCGGCGTTGTTCGTCTGGAAGAAGTACACGTCCGCGCCGTCTGTGGCGCCCTCCCACACGAGCGCGTCGTAGATGACGTCGAAGCAGATCGCGAGGCCCGCGCGGAACCGGTCGAGGTCGAACACGGGCGGGTTCACTCCGGGTGTGTAGTCCCGGCCGATCATGTCGATGAGGTCCGGGGCGATCGCGCGATAGAACGCGCGGTCGGGCACGTACTCGCCGAAGGGCACGGGATTGCGCTTGTCGTACGTCTGCGTCATACCCTCGCCCGCGATCCACACGAACGACGTGTTGAAGAACTCGTCGCCCTCGAGGCGCACCATGTTCGCGACGAGCGGCGCGTCGAACGAGCGCGAGACGCGGTTGAGGGCGGATGCCGCGACCGCCGAGTCGCGCGGATCGAGGTCGACCGAGCCCTCGGGCCACACCACGGCGTCGACGTCCTGCTCGCCGAACAGCGGCTCCGTCGCATCGAACTGAGACACGAGGATGTCGCCCCGTTCCCGCACGTCGAAGTAGCCTGCAGGTCCGTTGCCCTGCACGCTCACGACGCGGATGTCGCCGTCCGGCGTCGTCTGCCACGCGGGGACGATGCCGAGCGCGACCAGCGCGACGACGACCGTCCCGAGCGGGATCGCACT
Source organism: Microbacterium sp. (assembly GCF_035556355.1). Classification (GTDB taxonomy): domain Bacteria; phylum Actinomycetota; class Actinomycetes; order Actinomycetales; family Microbacteriaceae; genus Microbacterium. Next base: position 206,511 of record NZ_DATMFG010000054.1, on the reverse strand, counting down.
CTCGCGGACGGCAGTGGCCCGCTCCCGCCACGACGCCGTGCGGACGATCTCGATCGCGGCGGCGGTGAGCGCGACGACGAGGAACGACAGTCCGGCCGTCCCGATCCACGAGACGACCTCGATGAGCGGGCCGCCGACCTGACTCGTTCCGACTCTGCCCCACGGGAACCCGCCGTACGGGAAGCCGCCCGTGACCTCCTCGCGGGCCGTCCACAGCCCCGCCACGATCGCCGGGAGCACCGTGAGCCGAGCCCAGCGCGCGGGCAGCACACGGGGCACCCAGCGGTAGGCCAGGGTCAGGAGCAGTGCTCCGGCGGCGACGAACAGCGACTCGAAGACCGAGAGCGCGACCCACGGCAGCGGCCCGACCCAACGTGCCGTGAAGTCGACGTTCATGAGATAGAACGCGACTCCGAAGACGAACCCCGCGAGCAACGCGCCGCCGGCTGTGCGCCCGATGAGACTCACGAGCGCGAGCGCGATCGCCGCGAACGCCATCGGCCACCATCCCACCGATGGGAACGCCACGTCGAGCAGAAGCCCACCGGCGGCCGATGCGACGACGGCGGCCCACAGCGGCAGGACGGGTCGCTCGGGCTCGGAGAGGGGCACGGAACAACCCTACGGGCGCTCTCAGACGGTCGTGTGCGCGACGATGCCCCGACGCACCGACTCGAGGGCCTTGCGCGCCGTCGATGCGACGGACTGGTCTGCCACGATCGATAGCTGGTCGAGCAGGTCGATCGTCTGCTTCGCCCATCGCACGAAGTCGCCGGCGGCGAGGTCCGCCTCGCTCAGCACGCGGTCGAGCGGCATGCCGCGCGCCCATGAGTGCATCGCGAGGGCGAGGCCCGTGCCGAGTGGCTCGGATCCCGGCAGGCGGTGGTCGCGCTCCAGATCGTCGAGCTGCTGCCAAAGGGTCTGCGTGTCGGAGAGGGCGCGCCGGAAGGGACCGCGCGGGAGCCCGTGCTCCCCCGGTCCCGACTCGTCTCGCCGCGGCTCGTACACGAGGCAGCACGCCAGCGCCGCGACCGAGGCCGCATCGAGATCGTTCCACGTCCCGACCCGCAGCGACTCCGCGACGAGCAGGTCTCGCTCTCCGTAGATGCGGCGCATCGTTCGCCCCGCCGGGGTGAGAGTCGTCGTGCCGTCTTCCGCGACGCGCACGTAGTCGAGCACCTCGAGCACCTCGACGACGCGGTCGAAGATGCGCGCCACCGTGCCCGTGCGCGTGTCGATCTGCTGTCGCAGCCGGTCGATCTGCCGCTTGAGCTTCCAGTACCGCTCGGCCCAGCGCGCGTGGCGCTCACGGTCGGGGCACTGATGGCACGGATGCCGCTGCATCCGCTTCCGCAACGCGGCGATCTCGCGCAGACGCTTGTCACGCGTCGCACGGCTCGCGTTCGCGTCCTTGCGGTTGAGCTTCTCGAGATCGCTCAGCTCGCGCCGGATGGCGGAGTACTCGGTGAAGTCGCCGCGGTCGCACGTCATCGCCTTCTCGTACCCGGCGAGCGACTCCTCCTGCTCGCGCACCTGGCGAGCGAGCCCGACGACCGCGCGGTCGGCCTGGAACTGGGCGAACGAGGACTCGAGGATCTCGCGCGCCCGCGCGCGGCCGAACCGGTCGATGAGGTTGACCGCCATGTTGTACGTCGGCCGGAAGCTCGAGTTGAGCGGGTACGTGCGTCGAGACGCGAGGGCCGCCACAGCCTGCGGGTCGAGGCCCTCGGTCCACTGGATGACGGCGTGTCCTTCGACGTCGATGCCGCGCCGGCCCGCGCGGCCGGTGAGCTGCGTGTACTCCCCCGAGGTGATCGCGACGCGCGCCTCGCCGTTGAACTTCTCGAGTTTCTCGAGCACGACGGTGCGCGCCGGCATGTTGATGCCGAGCGCGAGCGTCTCGGTCGCGAACACGACCTTCACGAGCTTGCGCTGGAAGAGCTCCTCCACGACCTCCTTGAACGCCGGCAGCAGTCCCGCGTGGTGCGACGCGACACCGCGCTCGAGGTTGTCCAGCCACTCGTGATAGCCGAGCACGGCGAGGTCCTCGTCGAGGAGCGTGCGCGTGCGCTCCTCGACCGTCCGGCGGATCTCGCGCCGCTCGTCGGGCGTGGTCAGCCGCAGGCCGGCTCGCCGCACCTGCTGCACGGCCCCGTCGCATCCGGCTCGGCTGAAGATGAAGAAGATCGCGGGAAGCAGGTTCGAGCGCCGCAGCAGCTCCACGACCTCGGGTCGGTCGAGCCGCTCGACGCGCCGCACGTTCGCCGACCGGACGGGTCGCCTGCCGCCTCTCTGCGGACGACGTCGCGCCGCTTCGTAGCCGGCGTGCCGGGCACTGTTGTAGGACTGGGCACGGCGGTTGCCCTCGTACAGCGGGCCCTTGAAGGAGCGGATGCGCATGAGCTCCTGGTTCACCTGCGCCGTCGCGACTCCGGCTCGGTCATCGAACAGCGGCAGCAGATCGCCGCGCACGAGCACGTGCTGCTCGAGGGGCACCGGGCGGGTCTCCGACACGATCACCTCGGTGTCGCCGCGCACCGTGTCGAGCCAGTCGCCGAACTCCTCGGCGTTCGAGACCGTCGCCGAAAGCGACACGAGCCGCACGCTGCGCGGCAGATGGATGATGATCTCCTCCCACACCGCGCCGCGGAACCGGTCGGCGAGGTAGTGCACCTCGTCCATCACGACGTAGCGCAGGCCGCGCAGCGCCGGCGAGTCGGCGTAGAGCATGTTCCGCAGCACCTCGGTCGTCATGACGACGACGCGGGCACTGCCGTTGATGTTCGTGTCGCCCGTGAGCAGACCGACCTGGTCGGCCCCGTACGCGTCCTGCAGCTCGCGGAACTTCTGGTTCGACAGCGCCTTGATCGGGGTCGTGTAGAACGCCTTCGTGTCGGGCTCGCGCATCGCGAGGTGCACCGCGAACTCGCCGACGATCGTCTTTCCGGCGCCCGTCGGAGCGGCGACGAGCACGCCGCGCCCCTCTTCGAGCGCGCGACAGGCCTCGAGCTGGAACGGATCGAGCTCGAACGGCTGCGACGCGGCGAAAGCCGCCGTGATCGGGTGCCGTCGGTCGCTCTCCGAGGCCTCGCGCGCCCGCGCGTAGCGTTCGGCGGGACCCAGGTCGGTCACGACGCCCCGTCACCGAGGAGCGCCGCGTCGCGCTTCGCCCGACGGCGGTCGAAGATGAGCGAGACGGATGCCGCGGCGAAGAACAGCACGACGAGGATCCCTGCCAGCAGCAGCATGCTCACGACATCCGCCGCGGGGGTTGCGAGGGCCGCGAAGATGCACGCGATGAGCACCGCGACCCGCCAGCCCTTGAGGATCGCCTTGCCCGAGACGATGCCCGCGAAGTTCAGCGCGACGAGGAACACGGGCAGCACGAACGAGACGCCCACCACGATGAGCAGCTTGAAGACGAAGTCGTAGTAGTAGACCGCATCGAAGAACGACGCCGCACCCTCGGGCACGAACGACGCCATCAGTTCGACGATGTGCGGCATGACGAGCAGGCCCACATAGGCTCCCGCGAAGAAGAGAGGGATCGCGGCTGCGAGGAACGCGACCGTGTACCGGATCTCCTTACGCGTCAGGCCGGGCATGATGAACGCCCAGATCTGCCACATCCAGATCGGCGCCGACAGGAGCAGACCGATCGCGAACGACATGCGCAGGCGGAGATCGAAGGCCGATGTCACCGTCGTGAACATGAGCTCGACCTTGCTGCGCTCCTCCGACGTCTCGGCGATCGCGCGGATGGGCTCGGTGATGAGCCAGATGACCGGGTCGGTGATGAAGAACGCGACGACCATTCCCGCGACGACGCCGATCGCCGCGATCATGAGGCGCTTGCGCAGCTCGACCAGGTGCTGGCCGAGCGACATGCGCTTGTCGCGCCGTGGAAGGTCGGACTCTCCCACGCGCGGCGGTCCTGCCGTCGCCACGGCGGTCAGGGCTTGGATTCGGAGGTTCCGCCCGCGTCGGTGCGCACGTCCGCTGCCGGAGCCTCGGTCGAGGAGGCCGAGCCGCTGGTGTTCGCGGTGTCACGCGCCGCGTCTTCGTCTTTCATGGCCTTCATCTCACCCTTGAACACGCGGGCGGACTGACCCATGCTCTTCGCCAGCGCGGGGAGTTTGGCCGCGCCGAACAGCAGCAGGATCACGGCGAGGATGATCAGGAAGTGCCACCCTGTGAGGCCTTGCAGCATTGTCGATTCCTTTCGGCGGGTCCGCTGACAGTGTAACCCGCAGCCTGCTTCAGCGGCCGAGACCCACGTGTGACTCGCCGGGTGTTCAGTGATACTGCGCGAGACCGGCCTCGGCCCACGACCGCGCCGCGGCCCGCGCGCCCTCGGGCTCGAGCACCTCGACGGCCCCGCCGCGGCGAGCGGCGAGCCGCTTGAGGCTCTGCTCGTCGGCGATGCGCATCGTCGCGACCGACCACTCCCCGTCGGTCTCGACGCGGGCGCGGTCGAGGTAGTCGCCGAGGAGCGGGGCGACGGATGCCGGGAACCGCACGCGCGCGACGATGTCGCCCTTGCCCTCCTCGAACCAGTCGGGTACGGGGTCGTGGCCGTGCGAGATCGGGATGTCGGTCAGCTCGATGTCGCTCACGCGGTCGAGGTGGAATGTGCGCATCGCCTCGCGCAGGTGGCACCAGCCCTGCAGGTACCACTGGCCGTCGGCGATGTGCACCTTGACCGGATCGACCGTGCGGGTCGTGGGCGGCGCATCCGGAGCCTTGTAGGTGAACGAGACCGCCACGCCCTGCCGCACGGCGCGCGCGACCGCGTCGCGGACGGCGTCGACGGGGGCCGGTGCGACGATCACCTCGGCGGGCGCGCTCGACGCGCCACGCGAGAGCTTGCGCAGCAGCCCCGCGAAGAGCTCGGAGTCGCCCACGCCGGGGATCGAGCGCGCGAGCTGGAGGCCCGTGAGCAGGGCCGCCGCCTCACGGGCGGTCAGCTTCGGTGCGCGCTCGAGGCCGACGGCGTTCGTGATCACGATGAGGTCCTGCTCGTCGAGGAGGTCCCAGTCGATGTCGAAGAGGTCGTTCGGCATCTGCCAATAGCCGCTGTCTCCGGGCAGGCCGATCATCGGCAGCTTCTCGACCATGGCGCGCATCTGCTGCGGGGTGACGTCGAACTCGTCGGCGGCCTCCGCGATCGACACCTCGCCCTTCGAGATGAGGTACGGCACGAGCTGCAGCATGAGCGCGGCGCGGTCGGTTGCGACGAGCGGCTGGCGGCGGGCGCTCACGGTCGTCCTCCTTCGAATGCCCCGTGCACCTCGGCCGTCGCGCGCAGACGCCGGATGACGTGCTCGCGGAGGTCTTCGGGCTCGACGACGCGCACCTCGGGGCCGTAGGACGCCAGTTCGTCGGCGAAGATGTTGATGTCGACGAAGTTCACGTAGATGCCCTGCTCGGCGGGCGTGGAGCGTCGGCTGAGCCGCAGCGCGGCCTCGGTGCCCGGGTTCACCTCGAGCAGAGCCCGGTTGCGCGCGGCGACGGCGTCGAGTCCGGCGAGAGCGCGGTCGCCGGCGCCGTCCCGCAGCTCGCGGGGGAAGCGCTGACGCGTGATCGTGACGTCGCCCACGATGCGCGCGAGCAGGAACGTGCGGTCGGCGTTCATGTCGAGGTCGTTCGAGAAGAGGTGCCAGCGGCCCTCGAACTCGACGAGTGCGAGCGGCTGCACGTGCCGCATCCGCGGCTCCGCCTCACCCGGCTTGAGGTAGGGGAACGTCACGACGCGGCAGTGCTCGATCGCCTGCTGCAGCGGTGCGAACGACGGCTCGCGCACGCTGATGCGCGGGGTGTAGCCGATGATCGGCTCATCGACGTCGATGCCGAGTGCCCGGATCTTGCGAAGACCCGTGCGCGCTTCGGCCGACATCGAGCTCTCGCCCCACACGGTGCCCGCGAGGTTCAGCAGCGCCACCTCGGCGGGCGTGAACGTGATGTCTTCGGGGAGCTCGTATTCCGTCGTCGGCACGCGATAGCGCGCCTCGCGCAGATCGTCGGGGTCGGCCCAGTCTCCGATCGTCTCGATGGGCACGCCGAGCGCGCGCAGACTCTCCTTGTCGCGCTCGAACATCTTCTCGAGGGCGTCCTTCGACGCGCCCGACTCGTACTGCTCGCGGTAGCCGGCCACCGACGTGAGGATCGTGTCTTTCGTGAGCCCCACGTCGGTCGCCATGAGGGCGACGACCAGGTTCACGAGCCGCTCATCGGGCGGGCTCTTCACGGCGACTTTGGCAGGCACTCCCTCATCTTAGGCGTCGGTGCCCCGCCACTTCCGGGTTTCGCGAAGTGCGTTCCGCTACTCCGCCGGAGCCGCGTCGATGCCGAGGATGTCGAACACGAATACGAGCGTCGAACCGGCGGGGATGCCCGCGCGCTCCTCGTCGCCGTACCCCAGCTCGGGCGGCACCACCACGAGCACCTGCGAGCCCACTGTCGCACCCTCGAGCGCTTCTGCGACACCGGGAACGAGCGAGTCGAGTGTGAGCGAGGCCGGCTCGCCGTCCCACGTCGTCTCGAACGCGTCGCGGTCATCCCACGTCAGCCCCGTGTAGTGCGCGCGGAATGGCGCATCGGAAGAGACGGCCTCGCCGTCACCCTTCTTGAGCGTCTGGACGACGAGTTCCGAAGGCGCGGCGCCGTCGGGCACGATGATGCCCGGGCGACCGTCGGGCGCCCGCACCACACTCGGCACGCCGCGGTCGGCGTTGAACTGGTTCGCGCCGTCCGCGCGAGGTAGGAACACCTTGCGGACGTCGACGACGAGGACGACCGAGTCCTCTTCGGACATGCCGAAGCTCGCCGCCGCATCGGGCGCGACGTCACCGGGCGGGAGCGCTGCGACGATGCGCGAGCCCTCGGTGGCGCACTCGACGATCCGGTCGAACGTCGGGAACGTCTGCTCCCATCGCGAGAGCGCGAACGCGCGCGACAGGTCGCCGTCATACGGCGTCGAGACGATCTCCTCCCCCGTCTCGGCGCTGATGACCGAGATGTCGACGACCGCCACCTGATCGGGCGTCGTGATCGGCGTGCCCTCGCCGCGCGTGACGTCCGCGACGACGAGCTCGTCGGTGTGCAGCGGCGTGTAGACCTTGACGCGCGGCACATCCTCCTGATCGCCGGTCACCGTGACGAGCTTCGCCACCTCGGGATCGGCGGAAGGACGCGGGCAGGCGTCTGCGGCGGACGGGGAGCAGCCGGTCAGAGCGACGGCTGCGAGGGCGACAACCGTGAGGGCAGCGGGGATCTTGCGCACCGGAACAGTCTAGGCGGCATCGCACACCGCCCCTCACGGCCTACTCGGCAGATCCGGCGTCGTCCGCCGCGGCCGCCTGCCGAGCGCCCTCGGCGGCCCGCTGCGCCTCGCGCACGCGCTTGCGCAGGTTCTTGTCGGTGATCTCGCGGTCTCCGACGGCGCCCGGCGTCCACAGCTCGACATCCTCATCGCTGTAGCTCGACTTCGAGGCGCGGCGCTTGCGCTCGGGCGGGACGGCACCCGGTGCGAGGCGGCGCGCCCACAGGAGGAAGCCCGTGTGGGCGACCATGCGGTGGTCGGGGCGCACCGCGAGGCCATCGACGTGCCATCCGCGCACCATCGTCTCGCTCGCGTCGGGCTCGGTGAACAGCCCGGTGTTGCGGATGTACTCCGCGACGCGGCTGAGCTGCGTCGCCGTCGCGACGTAGCAGACGACGACACCGCCCGGCGTGAGCGCGTCGGCGACGGCGTCGATGCACTCCCACGGCGCGAGCATGTCGAGGATCACACGGTCGACGGACGCCGCGCCCACGGTCGCGGGCAGAGCCTCGACGAGGTCGCCGACGACGACGTCCCAGTTGGCGGGCATCCGGCCGAAGAACGTCTCGACGTTGGCCTTCGCGACCTCCGCGAAATCGGCGCGGCGCTCGAACGAGAGGAGACGACCGGATGCGCCGACCGCCCGCAGCAGCCACAGCGAGAGCGCGCCCGACCCGACGCCCGCTTCGACGACCGTCGCTCCGGGGAAGACGTCCGCCTCCGCGAGGATCTGCGCCGCGTCTTTCGGATACACGATCGCCGCGCCGCGCGGCATCGACATGACGAAGTCGCGCAGGAGCGGTCGCAGCGCCAGGTACTCGTGCCCGCCGCTGTTGGCGACGACCGAGCCGTCGGGCAGACCGATGAGCTGCTCGTGCTTGAGCACGCCGTGGTGGGTGTGCAACTCGCCGCCGGGGCGCAGCGTGATCGTGTGCAGGCGGCCCTTCGGACCCGTCAGCTGCACGCGGTCGCCCGCGCGGAACGGGCCGCTCGGACGCGACGCGGGGTGCGGAATCCGGTTCTCTGCCGGCGGCTGGTCGGTCATCGGCGGACTCCCCGGAAATGAGCGCCGTGCAGCGCGGCGATGTCGTCGGCGGTGCGGCCCTCGAGCGTGGTCCACAGGGCGTGGGCGCCGGTGCCCTCGAGACCGATCATGTTCGGCACGCCGATCGCGACCGTGCCGGCGGCCACGGCCGAGCGCAGCCCGTTGGGCGAGTCCTCGATGGAGATCGTGTCGGCGGGGTCTACGCCCAGCAGCTCGCTCGCACGCAGATACGGATCGGGGTACGGCTTGGGTCGGGCGACGTCGTCGCCCGCGACGATGACGTCGAACGCCTCGAAGTCGATGAGATCGACGACGGACTGCGCCATGCGGCGCAGCGACATCGTGACGAGCGCCGTCCGCACGCCCGCCTCGCGCAGGCTCGCAAGCAGTTCGCGCGCGCCCGGGCGGAAGGGGACGCCCTTCGTCGCGAGCTGCGACAGGACCTCGTCGGTCAGGTGGTTCACGATCTCGTCGACCGCCATGCGCACGCCCGCGTCCTGGAAGATGCGCGCGGCGTCGTCGAGTCCCAGCCCGACGAGCCGGAGCGACTGCTCGTGCGACCACGACCCCCCGAAGCTCTCGACCAGCGGCGTCTCGGCCGCGATCCAGTACGGCTCGGTGTCGACGAGGGTGCCGTCCATGTCCCACAGGACGGCGGCGGGGAGGCGGTGATTCACCGCTCAATCCTAACGAGGGGTGCGCGGGCACCGCCGTCGGCACGGGAGCGGCCCCCTCGTCGGCCGCGACGCCTATCCTGGAACTGACCGGCGGCGGGCGCCGCGGTCGGAGGAGGTCGCGTGGACGGACTGGGACGCCGAGTGCTCGTCGCCGCGTTCGACGGATGGAACGACGCCGGTGAGGCCGCTTCGTCCGCCATCGCGCAGTTGAAGACGAGCGGATCGTACGAACCCGTCTACTCCGTGGACCCCGAGCTGTACTTCGACTACCAGTACACGCGCCCGCACATCGAGATCGACGGCGAGGGCCGACGTCGGCTCAAGTGGCCCGAGGCGACGATCCACCGCCCCGTGCACGCGACGCGCGGCACGCAGCTGTGGCTCCTCACCGGCGTCGAGCCGGCTCGTGCATGGCAGGCGTTCGCGGGCGAGCTCATCGACGTCGCACTGCGCGAAGACGTCACGGGGTTCGTGAGCCTCGGCTCGATGATGTCCGACGTGCCGCACACGCGCCCGATCTCCGTCTTCGCCGGCAGCGACAGCGAGAAGCTGCGCCAGTCGCTGGGCCTCGAGCGCAGCACGTACGAAGGACCGGTCGGCATCCTGAGCGTCCTGTCCCACGCGGCGGATGCCGCGGGCATCCCCTCCGCGAGCCTGTGGGCCAGCGTGCCGCACTACGTCGCGGGTCACACGCCGTCCCCGAAGGCCACGCTCGCGCTGCTCGACCGTCTCGAGGACCTCACCGGCGCACCCGTCGATCGCGGAACGCTCGCGACCGAGGCGGCCGCGTGGGAGGCGTCGATCGACGCGGCTGCGGCAGACGACGAGGAGATGACGGAGTACATCCGCCAGCTCGAGCGCACGCGCGACACGTGGGACTCGCCCGAGGCATCCGGCGATGCCATCGCCCAGGAGTTCGAGCGGTACCTGCGCCGCCGCGGCGACGGGCCCGCGAAGCCCGGCCGCGACGACCCTCCGCGCCGCTGACGCCTCGTCGGAGAGGCCGCGTCAGAGCGGTTGGAGCACCCCCGTGCTCAGCAGCACGAGGATCGTCGAGCCGAGCGCGACACGGTAGACGACGAACGGCAGGAAGCTGTGCTTCGAGATCCAGTTCATGAAGAACGCGATCACGCCGAGCGCGACGAGGAACGCGACGATCGTCGCGATGGCCGTCTCGCCGAGGGTGAAGACGCCCGGCTCGTCCCAGCTCTTGAAGAGCTGGTAGAAGCCGCTGCCGAACACCGCAGGGATCGCGAGCAGGAACGCGTACCGCGCGGCAGCGGACCGCTCGTACCCCATGAGCAGGCCTGCCGTGATCGTGCCGCCCGAGCGTGAGACGCCGGGGATGAGGGCGAGCGCCTGCGCGAACCCGTAGATGATGCCGTGCGGCACGGTGATGTCCTGGAGCCTGCGCCGCTTCGCGCCGATGTGGTCGGCGATGCCGAGCAGCACGCCGAAGAGGATGAGCATGCCGGCGACGAGCCACAGCGAGCGGAATACGGTCTCGATCTGGTCCTGGAACAGCAGACCGAGCACCACGATCGGGATGCTGCCGATGATGATGAGCCACCCGAGGCGCGCGTCGGGGTCGTTGCGGGGGATGCGTCCGAAGAGCGCTTTGAACCACGCGCCGATGATGCGCACGATGTCACGCCAGAAGAAGACGACGACCGCCGCCTCGGTGCCGATCTGCGTGATCGCGGTGAACGCCGCGCCGGGATCCTCGGCGCTCGGCAGGAACTCCCCCACGATGCGCAGGTGCGCGCTCGACGAGACGGGGAGGAACTCGGTCAGGCCCTGGACGAGCCCCAGGATGATCGCCTCGAACAGATGCTGCATGCACGCCTTTCGGTGCGGGATGCCGCGGGCGGGGCATCCCTCATGTCGTGTCGCGCGCGGCGACGTGAGTCAGTAGGTGCGAAGGAGGTCGGTGAGGACAGTCTTGCCGAACACGAGGGCATCGATGGGCACGCGCTCGTCGACGCCGTGGAACATGCCGGTGAAGTCGAGGTCGGCGGGCAGTCGCAGCGGTGCGAAGCCGAAGCCCGCGATGCCCAGGCGTGAGAGCGCCTTGTTGTCGGTGCCGCCGCCCATGAGGTACGGGATCACCGGCGTGCCCGGGTCGTGGCGGCCGAGCGCCGCGACCATCGCGTCGACGAGGGCCCCCTCGAACGGCACCTCGAGGCCGATGTCCTGCACGACGACCTCGACCTCGACGTCGTCGCCCACGATGCGACGGATGTCGGCGAGGGCCGCCTCCTCGGTGCCGGGGAGCACGCGGACGTCGATGAGCGCTTCGGCTCGATCGGGGATCACGTTGTGCTTGTAACCGGCGGTGAGGCCCGTCGGGTTGGCGGTCGTGCGCAGCGTCGAGCGGATGAAGCCGGATGCCGCACCCGTCGCGTCGGCGAGGGCGTCGGGGTCGTCGGCGGATGCGCCCGTCAGCGCCGCGAGCCCTTCGAGGAGCTCGCGTGTCGTGTCGGTGAGGCGCACGGGCCATTCGGTGCGGCCGAGCGCCGCGACGGCCTCGGTGAGGCGCGTGATGGCGTTCTCGGGATGGAAGCGGCTGCCGTGGGCGGCGATTCCGCGCGCGACGAGCCGGATCCAGATGAGCGCCTTCTCGCCGGTCTGGAGCAGGTAGGCCCGGCGGCCGCCGGCGGTGATCGAGTATCCGCCGACTTCGCTGATCGCCTCGGTCGCGCCCGCGAACCATTCGGGACGGTCGCGCACGACGAGCGCAGAGCCCTCCACGCCCCCGTTCTCCTCGTCGGCGAAGAACGTGAGGACGAGGTCGCGCTCGGGCTGGTCGCCTGCGCGGAGGATGTCGGCGACGGACGTGAGGATCATGGCGTCCATGTCCTTCATGTCGACGGCGCCCCGGCCCCACAGCAGTCCGTCCTTGATCTCTCCCGCGAACGGGTCGACGCTCCAGTCCTCCGCGATCGCCGGGACGACGTCGAGGTGTCCGTGCAGCACGAGCGCCGGCTTGGAGCGGTCGCGACCGGGGACGCGCGCCATGACGTTCGTGCGGAGCGGAATCGGCTCGTAGTACTCGGGGGTCAGGCCGATCGACTCGAGGTAGGCGCCGACGTACTCGGCTGCCTCACGCTCGCCCTTCGAGCGGCCGCCGCCGTAGTTCGTGGTGTCGAAGCGGATGAGGTCCCGCGCGACCTCGACGACCTCGGGAAGGGGGGCTTCGGGCATGCGCTCCAACCTATCCTCTCGACGACGAAGGCCCCCACTGCGAGGGGGCCTTCACGCTGTCTGGAACGAGCATCGAAACGAATCTGGGCCCCTCGAAAGGGGCCCAGATTGCTTGTGCGCGAGGGGGGACTTGAACCCCCACGCCCTATACGGGCACTAGCACCTCAAGCTAGCGCGTCTACCTATTCCGCCACCCGCGCGAGGTGGTTTTCGGTTTCGCAACCGAGGATCGACGATAGCACGTTCGGCGCTCCGGAACGAATCGAGCGGCTCGCCCCGGTCACCCCAGTGTCACGCCGAACAGGAGCCCGAGCGCGTACGTCACCGCCGCGGCGCCGTAGCCGATCGCGAGCTGCCGGAGGGCGCGCTTGAGGGGCGGACCGCCCGACAGCACCCCGACCGTCGCGCCGGTGAGCATGAGAGCGATCCCGACGAGCACGAGAGCCGTGATCACCGCGGCGAGGCCGCTCAGACCGAAGATCCACGGCAGCACGGGGATGATCGCTCCGGAGGCGAAGAACAGGAAGCTCGAGATCGCCGCCCCCCAGGCCCGTCCGACCACCTCGTTGTCGTCGTGCGTGCCGATCGGCGCCGTGACCGCGGAGTCTGCCTCACTCCCCTGGGCGACCTGGATCACGCGGCGGGCGCGGGCCGTGGCATCCGCTTCGCTCATCCCTCGCGCCCGATAGACCAGAGCCAGCTCGTTCGCGTCGAGGTCGAGGTCGATGAGGGCGTGCTGGGCGTCGTCGTTGGGCTCGGTCGCCGACAGCAGCTCGCGCTGCGATCGCACCGACACGAACTCGCCCGCGCCCATCGACAGAGCGCCCGCGAGGAGGCCCGCGATGCCGCTGAAGAGCACGAACTGGGATGCGACGCCCGTCGCACCGATGCCCATGACGAGCGCGAGGTTCGAGACGAGACCGTCGTTCGCGCCGAAGACCGCCGCGCGGAAGGTTCCCGACAGGCGACGGCGCCCACGAGCGGCCAGTGTGCGGATGACCTCGCCGTGGATCTTCTCGTCCGCCGCCATGGCCGCCGTCGCGAACGGCTCGTCGTCGTAGGGCGATCGCCGCTCTGCGTTCTGCGCGAGCGCGAGCACGAAGATCCACCCGAAGCGCTTCGCCATCCATCCGAGCACGACCGTGTCGAGGCTGCGCCGCGGAAGGCGCTTGGGCTCGCCGCCCAGCAGCTCGAGCCAGTGCGCCTCGTGCCGCCCCTCCGCGTCGGCGAGGGCCTCGAGGATGGCGCGCTCCTCCCCCGTGCGCCGGCTCGCCAGCTGGCGGTACAGGCGCGCCTCGGCACGCTCGTCGACGAGGAACCGCGCCCAGCGCCTCCGGTCGCGTTCGCTCGGCGCGGGCGAAGGCGCAGGATGGTGTGCGGCGGGCGCGCTCAACGGTCCTCCTCTGAGGATTCGGGGCCGGGGGTCGCCTCCACGCTAGCCGGGAGCACGCCGTGCAGCCCCGCGATCTCGCGGATTGACAGCATTTCGGGGCTCCGAACGAGCCCCGGCGTCGCGGGCGGTTCAGGAGCGCACGCGCTTGCGCAGCACGTCGATGCGCGCCTGCAGCTGGGCGACGGTGGCCTGAGCGACGGGCGGTCCGCCGCAGATCCGTCGAAGCTCGGCGTGCACGGCGCCGTGCGGCTCGCCCGACTGGCGCGCGTAGAGCCCCACGAGGCTGTTCAGAAGCTGTCGCTGCTCCTTGAGGGTGCGGTGGAGCGCGGGCGGCGGCGCGGGCTCCACCGGGGTTCCCGCGACCGCTTGCCGTGCCTCGCGCGCCTTGCGGTGCCTTCCCTGACGCGCCTGGCGCTGCATGAGCAGCTCATGGACGTGCTCGGGCTCGAGCAGTCCGGGCAGGCCCAGGAACTCCTCCTCTTCGGGCGTTCCGGGCACCGCGAGCTGCCCGAACTCGCGCCCGTCGTAGAGCACGCGGTCGAAGTGCGCGGCGGAGCCGAGTGCCTGGAACGAGAACTCCTCGGTGAGAGCATCGGATGCCTTGTCCTCCCGCTCCGCCGCCGCGAGCAGGTCCTCCTCGGCGTTCCACTCGTCGTCGCCGTCGGTGTCGCGGTCCAGCGCGTGATCTCGCTGACGCTCGAGCTCGTTCGCGAGGGCGAGCAGCTGCGGAACGTTCGGGAGGAACACGCTCGCGGTCTCGCCGCGCCGGCGTGCGCGCACGAACCGGCCGATCGCCTGCGCGAAGAAGAGCGGGGTCGAGGCGCTCGTCGCGTAGACGCCGACGCACAGCCGCGGAACGTCGACACCCTCCGACACCATGCGGACCGCGACCATCCACCGCGACGTGCCCTGCGAGAACTCCTCGATGCGCGACGACGCCTCGGCCTCGTCGGAGAGCACGACAGTGGGTGCCTCGCCGGTGATGCCGCGCAGGATCTCGGCGTAGGCGCGCGCGGCGGTCTGATCGGTCGCGATGACGAGGCCGCCGGCATCCGGCACCTGCTCGCGCACCTCGCTGAGGCGCCGGTCGGCCGACCGCAGCACGGCCGGGATCCACTCCCCCGCCGGGTCGAGCGCGGTACGCCATGCCTGCGCGGTGACGTCCTTCGTGTTGTCCTGCCCGAGCTGCGCTTCCATCTCGTCGCCGGTCTTGGTGCGCCAGCGCATCGAGCCCGCGTACACGAGGAAGATCACCGGGCGCACGACGCCGTCCTCGAGGGCTCGCGCGTAGCCGTAGCTGTAGTCGGTGCGCGAGACGCGGATGCCCTTCTCGTCGGGGTGGTACTCGACGAACGGGATCGGCGCGGTGTCGCTGCGGAACGGCGTCCCCGACAGCAGCAGCCGCCGCGTCGCGCGCGAGTACGCCTCGCGCAGCGCATCGCCCCAGCTGAGCGCGTCGCCGCCGTGGTGCACCTCATCGAGGATCACGAGCGTGCGCGCATCGAGCGTGAGGCGCTGATGGACGGATGCCTTGACCGCCACCTGCGCGTAGGTGACGGCCACCCCGTGGTAGTGGCGCGCGGGGGCGACGTGGCGGTTCGAGAAGGCGGGGTCGAGTCGGATCGACACACGGGCCGCCGCATCCGCCCATTGGGTCTTGAGGTGCTCGGTGGGCGCGACGACGATGATGCGGTCGACCACCCGGCGGCGCAGCAGCTCGCTCGCGAGCCGGAGGGCGAACGTCGTCTTTCCGGCGCCGGGGGTCGCGGCGGCGAGGAAGTCGCGCGGACCCGCGCCGGGGCCGTCCGGACCGTCGAGGCTGAAGTACAGGTCGAGAGCCTCGGCCTGCCACGCGCGGAGGCGCTGCGCGGTGCCCCACGGGGCACGCTGCGGGAACGACGGCGACAGGTGCTCGGCGGCGAAGGACCCGATGTGACGGGTGCCGTGGTGCGCGGCATCCGCATGTCTGTGGTCAAACGACTCGGTGTCGGTCGCGTGCTCGGCGACCAGCGCCTCGTCGTCCATCGACGCCCTCCCCTCGTCTCGGCACAACGAGTCACCACGATAGACGAGGCCGGCGACGCGTCGGCGCAGACGTCCGCGAGGCGGGCTAACCTCGTAACCGGCCACAAGCGAGGAAGATGATGACGAACGAAGACGATCCGCGCACTCCGTACGTCGCGAACGCGCAGCCCCACCCATGGCGCCGCTACGTCGCGCTCGGCGACTCGTTCACCGAGGGCATCGGCGATCCCGAGCCGAACAGCCCGGGAGGGCACCGTGGCTGGGCGGACCGCGTCGCCGAGGTGCTGTCGCAGCAGGTCGACGACTTCGCGTACGCGAACCTCGCCGTGCGCGGCAAGCTCATCGCCCAGATCGTCGCCGAACAGGTCGATCCGGCGCTCGAGCTCAAGCCCGACCTGATCACGTTCTGCGCGGGCGGCAACGACGTGATCCGGCCGGGCACCGACCCCGACGAGATCGCGGGCCAGTTCGAGGACGCGGTCATCCGGCTCAGCAGCGGGGGCGCGACCGTCGTGGTGTTCACGGGCATCGACACGAACTTCACGCCGGTGTTCCGGCCGTTCCGCGGCAAGATCGCCATCTACAACGAGAACGTCCGCGCCATCGCCGACCGCTACGACTGCATCGTCGCCGACCAGTGGGCCCTCAAGGAGATCCAGGACCCGAGGTTCTTCGACGACGACCGACTCCACCTGAACTCGCTCGGTCACCACGAGGTCGCCCGCATGGTGCTTCGTGCGCTCAACGTGCCGAACGACCTGCAGCCGATGCAGCCCGATCCTCTGCCGCGTCGCACTTGGCGCGAAGCGCGTGCACACGACCTCGTGTGGGCCCGCGAGCACCTCGTGCCGTGGGTGCTGCGCCGCCTGCGTCACCAGTCGTCCGGCGACAACGTCACGGCGAAGCGCCCGTCGCCTCTCCCCGTGACGACCCTCGCACCGGGCAAGGGCGACGACGCACCGAAGCCCATGGCGGCGGCTGACGACGCCGCCGCGACGCGCGACGACCGGGTGTAGGGGCGCCATGCCGGTCGTGCGCGTCGACGACCCCGCCGATGCGCGGCTCGCCGACTACCGCGATCTCACCGATGTCGCGCTGCGCCGCGTGCTCGAGCCCGAGGGCGGCCTGTACATCGCCGAATCGTCGAAGGTCATCGCACGCGCGCTCGCGGCGGGCCACACGCCGCGATCCTTCCTCGTGCAGGACAAGTGGCTGCCCGACATCGAGCGGCTGGCGGCGCCGCATCCGGATGCCCCGATCTTCGTCGTGCCCGCAGAAGTCGCCGAGCACCTCACGGGCTACGCCGTGCACCGCGGAGCCCTCGCGGCGATGCACCGCCCGCCGCTCGCGACGGTGGGCGCGATCGTCGAGGGTGCGCGCGTGGTCGTGGTGCTCGACGACATCGTGGATCACACGAACGTCGGCGCCATCTTCCGCGGTGCCGCAGGCCTCGGCGCCGATGCGGTGCTCGTGAGCCCGCGCTGCGCCGACCCCCTGTACCGGCGGAGCGTGCGGGTGAGCATGGGGACGGTGTTCCAGGTGCCGTGGACGCGCATTCCCGAGTGGCCCGTGGCGCGCGAACTGCTGCACGACGCAGGCTTCCGGCTCGCGGCCCTCGCGTTGGCCGACGACGCGGTGCCGCTCGACAGGTTCGCTGCGGATGCGCCGCGCAAGGTCGCGCTCATGCTGGGCGCTGAAGGCGACGGCCTGAGCCGTGCGGCGCTCGAGGCGGCCGACGTCACCGTGACGATCCCGATGCGCGGGGGCGTCGACTCGCTCAACGTCGCCGCGGCGTCCGCGGTCGCGCTGTGGGAGCTCACAGCCCGCGACCGGCGTAACATGCCCGAAAACGACGAGACCTAGACTCGCGAGCGGAGGGGGTGATCCGTGAGCATCGCAACGCACCTTGCCGCGCTTCCCGCGCAGCAGCTCGACGCGGCGCTCACCGCGCTGTCGGGCCGTCGGATCGCCGTTCTGACGGGGGCGGGCGTCTCGACGGATTCCGGCATCCCCGACTACCGCGGCGAGGGCGCGCCGCGGCGCACGCCCATGACCGTGGACCAGTACCTCTCGAGCGACGCCGCCCGGCGCCGATACTGGGTCGGCAGCCACCTCGGCTGGCGCGCCTTCGCGGCCGCCGAGCCGAACGCCGGCCACCGCGCGATCGCGAGTCTCGAGGAGCGCGGCATCGTGTCGGGTGTCATCACGCAGAACGTCGACGGGCTCCACGTGCGCGCAGGCAGCCGCCGCGTCGTCGAGCTGCACGGAACGATGCGCCGCGTGTTCTGCACGCATTGCGGGCAGGTGTTCGACCGCCGCGATCTGGCGGTGCGTGTCGAGGCCGACAACCCGTGGATCGTCGTGCCCGAGAACGTGAAGCTCGGCCCCGACGGCGACGTGCTGCCGGAGAGCTGGGAGGACTTCCGGGTACCGTCGTGCACCGTGTGCGGGGGCGTGCTCAAGCCCGATGTCGTGTTCTTCGGCGAGTTCATCCCCGCCGAGAAGTTCCGCGAGGCCGAGCAGCTCGTCCACGCGAGCGATGCCCTCGTGATCGCCGGCTCATCGCTCGTCGTGAACTCGGGCATCCGGCTGCTCGAGCGTGCACGGCGGCGACGGATGCCCGTGGTGATCGTCAACCGCGGGCAGACGCGCGGCGACGCCCGCGCCACCGTGAAGATCGACGCCGGCACGAGCGAGGTGCTCTCGGCTCTCGCCGATGCGCTCGAGGGCTGACCTTCCCCCGGTCCCTGAGCGAGGAGTGCAGCGACGAGACGAAGGGCGCTGCGCTCGCTCAGCCCCCATGGCGGGGCTCAGGACTCCGCGCGACGCACGATCCCGCGCGCGTGGCGGAGCACGGGCTCGTCGACCATGCGTCCCTCATGTCGGAACACGCCGCCCTTGTGCTCGGCCGCCGCGAGCACACCCTGCGCCCACGCGAGGAGATCGTCGTCCGGACGATACGCCTCGCGAATCACCGGCACATGGCTCGGGTGGATGCATGCCGTGGCCGTGAAGCCGCTCGCGGCGGCATCGCGCGCCTCGCGTCGCAGGCCCTTGAGGTCTGCGATGTCGAGGTGCACGGCGTCGATCGCCGCCTTGCGCCGCGCTCCCGCGGCGATGAGCACGCGGCTGCGCGCGTAGCGCGCCACATCGCGGTACCGCCCGCGCTTGTTGCGGCTCGCGGTGCCGCCGAGCGATGCGACGAGGTCCTCGGCTCCCCACATGAGCCCCACGACGTTGTCGAGGGCCGCGATGCGCTCTGCCGCCTGCACACCGCGCGCGGTCTCGCACAGCGCGATCACGCGGAAGCGCGGGTCGAGCCGGCCGATCCTCTTGGGCGATTCGGCCTTCGCGACCATGATCGTCCGGTAGTCGGTCTGCGACAGCGACGACAGATCCGCGACGATCGCGTCGCTGTCGAGCGGATTGACCCGCACGATGACGCGCGAAGGGTCGAGCTCGGACTCGATCACCGCGCCGCGCGCCGCCGCCTTGGCATCCGCGCTCACCGCGTCCTCGAGATCGAGGATCACGCCGTCCGAGCGGTCGAGCGCCTTCTCGAAGCGCTCGGGACGATCCGCGGGACAGAACAGCAGCGCGGGGCCGAGATCGAACGGTGTTCCGGTCACGCGTCTCCTCCTGGGCTCTGTTCCGTCGACGGCGCGCACCACATGAGCGCGACGCGCGTCGCGACGCCGACGACCTCTCCGTGCTGGTTGCGCCCCGTGTGCCTCAGCGTCACGATGCCCTGCCCGGGGCGCGACTTCGACAGGCGCTTCTCGACGACCTCGGTCTCGGTGTAGAGGGTGTCGCCGTGGAAGAGCGGTGCGGGGAACGAGATGTCGGTCATCCCCAGTTGAGCGACGAGCGTGCCCTGCGTGAGCTGCGAGACGGATGCCCCGACCATCGTCGACAGCGTCCACATCGAGTTCATGAGCCGCTGTCCGAACGGCCGCGATTCGGAGTGCGCGGCGTCGAGGTGCAGCGCCTGGGTGTTCATCGTGAGGGTCGAGAACAGGACGTTGTCGGCCTCGGTCGCGGTGCGGCCCGGTCGGTGCACGTAGCGCGCACCGACCTCGAGCTCGTCGTAGTAGAGCCCGCGCTGCACGATCGGCTCGCCGGTCACCCTCGTCACGCTACCGTCGGAGCGGGTGGAGTTCGACGGGTCGCTCATTCGAGCCCCAATGCGCGCGAGATGACGAGGAGCTGCACCTCGTTCGTGCCCTCGCCGATCTCGAGGATCTTGGAGTCACGGTAGTGGCGGGCCACGGGGAACTCGTTCATGAAGCCGTTGCCGCCGAAGATCTGCGTCGCGTCGCGCGCGTTGTCCATCGCCGCGTCGCTCGCCGTGAGCTTCGCTATGGCCGCCTCGGTCTTGAACGGCTTGCCTGCGTCGCGGAGGCGCGCCGCGTGGTGCCACGCGAGGCGCGCGGTGTGCACGCGCGCCTGCATCCGCGCGATCGTGAACTGGATGCCCTGCCGCTTAGACAGCGTGTCGCCGAACACGACGCGCTTGTTCGCGTAGTCGACGGCAGCTTCGAGGCAGCCCTCGGCGGCACCCGTCGCGAGGGCGGCGATCGCGATGCGGCCCTCGTCGAGGATGTGCAGGAAGTTCGCGAATCCGCGGCCGCGCTCCCCCAGCAGGTTGCCCTCCGGAACACGCGCGCCCTGGAACGTCAGCGGATGCGTGTCGGACGCGTTCCAGCCGACCTTGTCGTACGCGGGCTCGACGGTGAAGCCGGGAGTGCCGTTGGGCACGATGATCGTCGAGATCTCCTTGCGGCCGTCCTGCTGTCCCGTGACCGCGGTGACCGTCACGAAGCGCGTGATGGCGGTGCCGGAGTTCGTGATGAACTGCTTCGACCCGTCGATGACCCACTCGCCGTCCTCGAGGCGCGCGGTCGTGCGCGTCGCTCCGGCGTCGGATCCCGCCTCCGGCTCGGTAAGCCCGAACCCCGCGAGTGCGCGACCCGCCGTGAGATCGGGAAGATGCTCCTGTTTCTGCTCCTCGGTGCCGAAGCGGAAGATCGGCATCGCGCCGAGGCTCACGCCCGCTTCGAGCGTGATGGCGATGGACTGGTCGACGCGCCCGAGCGCCTCGATCGCGAGGCACAGCGCGAAGTAGTCGCCTCCCTGCCCGCCGTACTCCTCGGGGAACGGCAGACCGAACAGCCCGAGGTCGCCCATCTGCTTCACGACCTCGAGCGGCAGCGTCTTCGTGCGGTCGGCCTCGTACGAGCGGGGTGCGACGACCTCTTCGGCGAAGTCCCGCACCATCGCGGCGAGCTGACGCTCGTCCTCGGTGAGATTGTGGTGGTCCATGTCTCCTCCTCGTGGGATGGACGGTCAGCCGACCGCGGTCTCGGTCGGTGTGACGGATGCCCCGGGCGCGCCCGCTTGGTCGACGGGCGCCTCGCGGTCTGCGGTCTCCGCCGGGTGCGCGGTCACGGTCGCGAGCACCTGATCGCGCGAGACCTGCTCTCCGACGGCCGTGCGCACGCGCACGATGCCACCGTGTCCGGCGATCAGCGGGTGCTCCATCTTCATCGCCTCGATCGTGACGATGCGGTCGCCCGCGGCGACCTCGGCGCCGTCGGCGGCGTGGATCGCCACGACGGCGCCGGGCATGGGCGCGCGGAGATCGGGGTCGGATGCGCCGGCCTCGCGCTCGCGCTGTGCGAGCCGCACCTCCATCGCCTCGCGGCGCGTGAGGGGCCGCAGCCGGTGGGTGGCGCCGTCGGCGTGCACCCAGACGCTGCCGTCGCGTGCGGTCGCGGCATCCGCCGGGTCCGTGGGAGCGGCGTCGTCGTCCGCGACCTCGACGACGTCGCCGCCGTCGAGCTGGAACCTCTGCACCGGCAGCACGCGCTCGCCCGACACGCGCCAGCCGGGCAACGCGCGCCATGCGCCGCCGGCGCGACTGCGGGTGGGCCGTGCGCGACCTGTCGACGCGCCTCCGTCGGGCGCTCGACTCGATGTCGAGCCCCCGCGCACGAAGGCGGCAGCGCACGCGAGCGCCCGTGCGGACGGAGCGGGCGCCTCGAACGGCGGCAGGCGGTCGATGAGTCCCGTGTCGAGGTCTCCGTCGCGCACGGCGGGATCGGCGATCAGCGCGCGCAGGAACGCCGTGTTCGTCTCGACGCCGAGCACCACCGTCTCGGCGAGCGCGGCGTCCAGCGTGTCGAGCGCCGCGGCCCGATCCGCGCCGAAGGCGATGACCTTCGCGATCATCGGGTCGTAGTCGCTCGTCACCGTGGAGCCGGTCTCGATCGCCGCATCCGTCCTCACGCCCTCGGCGGCGCGCCACAGCAGCACGTCGCCCGTCGACGGCAGGAAGCCGCGCTCGGGGCTCTCGGCGTACACGCGCGCCTCGATCGCGTGCCCTTCGAGGCGCACCTCGTCCTGCTCGAACGGGATCGGCTCGCCCTCGGCGATGCGGATCTGCTGCTCGACGAGGTCGATGCCGGTCACGAGCTCCGTCACGGGGTGCTCGACCTGCAGACGAGTGTTCATCTCGATGAAGAAGAACTCGTCGGGCCGGTCGGCCGCGATGAGGAACTCGACCGTTCCCGCGCCGCGATAGTCGACGGATGCGGCGGCCGCGCACGCCGCCACACCGATGCGCTCGCGCGTGGCGGCGTCGATGACGGGCGACGGAGCCTCCTCGATGACCTTCTGGTGCCGGCGCTGGAGCGTGCACTCGCGTTCGCCGAGGTGGACGACCGTTCCGTGGGAGTCGGCGAGCACCTGCACCTCGATGTGCCGCGGACGCTCGATGAGCCGTTCGAGCAGGAGCGCGTCGTCGCCGAATGCGGCCGTCGCGACGCGGCGAGCGGTCGCGAGCGCCTCGGGCAGCTCGCTCTCTGAGCGCACGACCTGCATGCCTTTTCCGCCGCCGCCCGCCGACGGCTTGACGAGCAGGGGGAAGCCGATGTCGCGGGCGGCGTCGGCGATCGCCGCATCCGTCATGTCCACCGCCGAGAATCCGGGAACCGTCGGCACGCCGTACTCGGCGACGTGCTGCTTCGCGCGGATCTTGTCGCCCATGACCTCGAGCGCACGCTCGCCCGGCCCGATGAAGACGATTCCGGCGTCGGCGCACGCGCGCGCGAACGCGGCGTTCTCGGCGAGGAAGCCGTAGCCGGGATGGATCGCCTGCGCCCCGGTCTCGCGCGCGGCCGCGATCACGGCGTCGATGCTGAGGTACGACTCGGATGCGGCGGCCGGCCCGATCCGGACGGCGATGTCGGCCTCACGCACGTGCGGCGCGTTCGCATCGGCGTCGCTGTAGACGGCGACCGAGCGGATGCCGAGCTCGCGCAGCGTGCGGAGGACGCGTCGCGCGATCTCGCCGCGGTTCGCCACGAGGACGGTGGTGAAACCTTCGTCTCGCTGCGCTCGCTCAGGGACCGAGTCGGTGGGATTCGTGGTCATGGGTCTCACATCCGGAAGACGCCGAACTTCGGCTCGGGAAGGGGCGTGCGCGAGACGACGTCGAGTGCGAGGCCGATCACGTCGCGCGTGTCGAGCGGGTCGATGACGCCGTCATCCCACAGGCGGGCGGTCGCGTAATAGGGATTGCCCTGCTCCTCGTACTGCGCGCGGATGGGCGCCTCGAACGCGGCGCGGTCGTCGTCGCTCCACTGCTCGCCGCGCGCGGCGAGCTGGTCGGCCTTGACAGTCGAGAGGACGGATGCCGCCTGCGTCCCGCCCATGACCGAGACGCGGCTCGCGGGCCACGTCCACAGGAATCGGGGTGAGTAGGCGCGACCGCACATCGCATAGTTGCCGGCGCCGAAGGATCCGCCGATCACGACCGTGAGCTTGGGGACGCGCGTCGTCGCGACGGCGGTGACCATCTTGGCGCCGTCCTTCGCGATGCCTCCGGCCTCGGCGTCTCGCCCGACCATGAAGCCGGAGATGTTCTGCAGGAACAGGAGGGGAATGCCGCGCTGGTCGCACAGCTCGATGAAGTGCGCGCCCTTGAGGGCCGACTCGCTGAACAGCACGCCGTTGTTCGCGACGATGCCGACCGGATGCCCGTGGATGCGTGCGAACCCGGTGACGAGCGTATCGCCGTACTCGCGCTTGAACTCGTGGAATTCACTCGCGTCGACCAGGCGTGCGATGACCTCGCGCACGTCGTACGGCTGGTTCACGTCGACGGGCACGACACCGTAGAGGTCGGCGGGGTCGACGGCGGGCGCGACGGCGTCGACGACCTCCCACGCGGGCTCTTCGGGCTGCGGCAGGGTCGCGACGATGTCGCGCACGATCTCGAGCGCGTGCTCGTCGTTCTCGGCGAGGTGGTCGACGACTCCGGAGCGGCGGGCGTGCAACTCTCCCCCGCCGAGCTCCTTGGCCGTCACGACCTCGCCGATCGCCGCCTTCACGAGCGGCGGACCACCGAGGAAGATCGTGCCCTGGTTTCGGACGATGACGGTCTCATCGCTCATCGCCGGCACGTACGCGCCTCCTGCTGTGCACGAGCCGAGCACCGCGGCGATCTGCGGGACGCCCTCAGCCGACAGGCGCGCCTGGTTGAAGAAGATGCGCCCGAAGTGGTCGCGGTCGGGGAACACCTCGTCCTGCTTCGGCAGGAACGCACCGCCCGAGTCGACGAGGTAGATGCACGGGAGACGATTCTCGAGCGCGATCTCCTGCGCGCGAAGGTGCTTCTTCACGGTGAGCGGGTAATACGTGCCGCCCTTGACCGTCGCGTCGTTGCACACGACCATCACGTGCCGGCCGTGCACGAGGCCGATGCCCGCGATGACCCCGGCGGCGGGAGCGTCTCCGCCGTACAACCCCTCGGCGGCGAGCGGTGCGACCTCGAGGAAGGGGCTGCCTTCGTCGAGGAGGCGGTTCACCCGGTCGCGCGGCAGCAGCTTGCCGCGCGCGACATGCCGCTCACGCGACGGCTCAGGACCGCCCCGTGCGGCCTTCGCGAGCCGCTCGTGAAGCTCCTCGGCCAATGCGCTCTGCGCCTCGTGTGTGCGCGCGAAAGTCGCGTCGTGGGCGACCAAGGTCGTCAGGGCGCTCATGTCATCTCCGTCGACGTCACGATTCCGTCACACAGGTTGTCGCCGCGCGATGGGACTGGTTAGTGTTCACTAACTGAGCAGTCAGGTTAGCGAGGATTAACTGAAATGGCAAGGGGTCTCACCGAGCGCGGTCGCGCCAAGGCCGACCGCCAGACCGCTCTTCTGAAAGAGGCGGCCCGGCTGTTCGCGGCGCGGGGCTTCAGCGGAGTGAGCCTCGAAGAGCTCGGCGCCGCCGTCGGCGTGAGCGGGCCCGCCGTCTATCGGCACTTCGCGAACAAGCAGGCTCTGCTCGGCGCGATCCTCGTGAGTGTGAGCGAGCGGCTGCTGTCGGGGGGCCGAGCGGTCGTCGAGTCGGGTGAGCCGCCCCTCGAGCAGCTGCGCGCGCTCATCGAGTTCCACGTCGCCTTCGCTCTTGCCGACGCCGACGTCATCCGCGTGCAGGACCGGGATCTCGCGAGCCTCGCCGACGAGGACCGCCACGCTGTGCGGCGTCTGCAGCGCGAGTACGTCGAGCTGTGGATCGGGGTGCTGGCGGCGGTGCATCCGGATCGTCCCGTCAACGACCTGCGCGTGCGTGCCCACGCGTGCTTCGGCCTCATCAACTCGACTCCGCACAGCGTGCGCGCGCTGCGCGACGCCCCCGCCGACGAGGACGTCTCGCAGATCCTCGAGTCGATGGCCCTGGCAGCCCTCGCAGCGTGAGCGACGGCGCGGCGCGACACCCTGAGCGCGCCGGGCGGCGACGCACGACCTCTCGGCGCGCGCCGCCGCCCCACTGGAGAAGTCAGCCGAGCAGCATGGCGCGTCCGGGCTCGCGCAGCACGTCACCGACGTCGACGAGGAACTTCGACCCCTGCTCGCCGTCGACGAGGCGGTGGTCGAACGAGAGCGCGAGTGTCATGACGTCGCGCAGCGCGATCTCGCCGCGGTGCTCCCACGGCTGGCGGCGCACGGCGCCGACCGCGAGGATCCCCGCCTCCCCCGGGTTGAGGATCGGGGTGCCGGCGTCGACGCCGAAGACGCCGACATTCGTGATCGAGAACGTGCCGCCCATCATGTCGGCCGGCGCCGTCTTGCCCGCACGGGCCGTCTCGGCGAGATCGCGGATCGCGTCGGCGAGCTCCACGAGCGACATGTCCTGCGCGTCCTTGATGTTCGGCACGACGAGCCCGCGGCCGGTCGCCGCCGCGATGCCGATGTTGACGTAGTGGTGCTCGACGATCTCGCCGGCCGCTTCGTCCCACTTGGAGTTGAGCTCGGGGTGCTTGCGCAGCGCGAGGCACACGGCCTTCGCCGCGACGGCGAGCACGCCGATCTTGTGGCCCTGCAGCGAGCGGTCGGCCTTGAACGACTCGATGAGCTCGGTCGTGGCCGTCACGTCAACCGTCAGGAACGTCGTCACGTGCGGTGCGGTGAAGGCGCTGCGCACCATCGCCTCGGCGGTGTGCTTGCGGACGCCTCGGATCGGGGTTCGCGTCGTGCGCTCGCCCGCCTCTCGACGAGGAGCGGATGCGGCCGGCGCGGCACCCGCCATCGCCGGCTCGGCGCCCGGAAGCCTGCCGACCCGCGCCGCGTACGCCTCGACGTCCGCGCGCGTGATGATGCCCGACGCGCCGGATGCCTCGACGAGTGCGAGGTCGATCCCGAGGTCCTTCGCGAACCGTCGCACGGGCGGAGTCGACCGGGGCCGCTCGAGGGGACGCTCGGGCTCCGCCACGCGGATCGCGTCGTGCGGCGCGGCCTCGAGCACTGCCGTGTCGGTGCCGCCACCGGTCGGTGCGAGCGCGGCGACCGAGCGCGCTCGGCGCCGCGGACGCGCGCTGCCGCGCGGCGCGGCACCGTAGCCCACGAGGTTGGGCTGCGCCTTCTCTTCGGGCGCGGGCACCGCATCCGCCTTCTCCGTCGGCGTCGAAGCGACCGCCTCGGCCGGAGCCGATGCAGCGGATGCCTCGGCCCCCGCGACGTCGAACGTGATGAGCGGCGCGCCGACCTGGACGACATCGCCCGCTTGCGCGTGCAGCGTGCGGACGATGCCCGCGAACGGAGACGGCAGCTCGACGACCGCCTTGGCCGTCTCGACCTCGGCGATCGTCTGGTTCAGGGCGACCTCGTCGCCCTCGGCGACCGTCCACTGGACGAGCTCGGCCTCGGGAAGGCCTTCGCCGAGATCGGGGAGCAGGAACTCCTGGATCACAGCACACCACCGCCCACTCCGGCACGGCCCGTCTCGGCCGTGCGCCACTCCTCGAGCCCGGTCAGGCTGTTCGGCTTGTCGAGCACGCGGTCGACCGCGTCGAGGATGCGGTCCAGATCCGGGATGTGGTACTTCTCGAGTTTCGCCGGCGGATACGGGATGTCGTGGCCGGTCACGCGCTGCGGCGGCGCCTCGAGGTAGTGGAAGCAGCGCTCGGTGACGCTCGCGACGAGCTCCGCGCCCATGCCCGCTTCCTTCGCGGCTTCGTGGGTCACGACGACGCGACCGGTCTTGCGCACCGACGCCGTCACCGTGCGGTAGTCGACGGGCGACAGCGACCGCAGGTCGATGACCTCGATCGAGACGCCCTCGTCCTCCGCCGCGATCGCGGCGTCGAGCGCGGTCATGACCTGCGAGCCGTACGTGAGGAGCGTGACGTCGCCGCCCTCGCGCGCGACGCGCGCCAGGCCCATGGGCGGCGCATCCGCCAGATCGACGTCGAGATCGACCTCGCCCTTCTGGTGGTACAGGCGCTTCGGCTCGAAGTACACGACCGGGTCGTCGGATGCGATCGCCTGGCGCAGCATGACGTAGGCGTCCTGCGGGTTCGAGACCGCGATCACGCGCAGTCCCGACGTGTGCACGAAGTACGCCTCGGGCGACTCGGAGTGGTGCTCGGCGGCGCCCACTCCCCCCGCCCACGGGATGCGGATCGTGATCGGCATCTTGACGTTGCCGCGTGTGCGGTAGTGCAGCTTGGCGACCTGGCACACGATCTGGTCGAACGCCGGGTACACGAAGCCGTCGAACTGGATCTCGACGACCGGGCGGTAGCCGCGGTACGCGAGACCCACCGCGGTGCCCATGATGCCCGCCTCGGCCAGCGGCGTGTCGACCACCCGCGCCGCGCCGAACTCGTCGAGCAGCCCGTCGGTGATGCGGAAGACGCCTCCGAGGCGACCGATGTCCTCACCCATCACGAGGACCTTCGGGTCGTCCGCCATCGCGCGGCGCAGGCCCTCGTTGATGGCCTTCACCAGCGTCATCTCCGTCATCGCGAGGCCTCCTCGGACGAATCGAAGCCGGCGAGGTAGGCGCCGAACTCGCGACGCTGCTCCTCGAGGCCGGTGTGCGGCTCCTCGTACACATGATCGAGCACGCCGATGGGCTCGCGGGACTTCGCCGTGAGGGCCGCCTCGCGCACGTGCGCGCCGAGCTCGTCGGCCTCGGATGCCACCGACATCGCGAACTCTTCGTCGAACGCGCCCTCGGCGCGCAGCAGCGCCTCGACGCGGGCGATGGGGTCGCGCTGCTTCCAGCGCTCGACTTCGTCCTTCGAGCGGTAGCGCGTCGGGTCGTCGGACGTCGTGTGCGGGCCGATGCGGTACGTGACCGCCTCGATGTAGGCGGGGCCCTTGCCCGAGCGGGCGTGGTCGATCGCCCAGCGCATCGCCGCGAGGCTCGCGAGCACGTCGTTGCCGTCGATGCGCACGCTCGGGATGCCGAATCCGGGCGCGCGGCCGGCGATCGGGTACTTCGCCTGCACCGTCACCGGCTCCGAGATCGCGTACTGGTTGTTGGAGCACACGAACACGACCGGCGCCCGGAACGACGACGCGAAGATCATCGCCTCGTTGACGTCTCCCTGGCTCGTCGCGCCGTCGCCGAAGTAGGTCGCGGCGACCTGGTCGGCGCCGTCGCGCTGGATGCCCATCGCGTAGCCGACGGCATGCAGCGTCTGCGCGCCGATGATGATCTGCGGCACGGCGGTGTTGATGTCGTACGGGTTGAACGTCGAGTGCTCCTCGCCGCGCCACGCGACGACGAAGTCGGCGGGTGTGGCGCCGCGCACGAAGTTCACCCCGATCTCGCGATAGCTCGGGAACGCGAAGTCGTCCGCACGCAGTGCGCGGGCGGTGCCGACCTGAACGGCCTCCTGGCCCTGGCACGGGGCCCACAGGCCCACCTGGCCCTGCCGCTGCAGGGCGATGCCTTCGGTGTCGATGCGGCGGACGAGCATCATGTCGCGGTACAGACCGCGCAGCAATTCGTGGTCGACGTCGGCCACCCAGCGGCCGAGATCGGGGTCCGCGACGCGTTCGCCGTCGGGTGTCAGCAGCCGCGCGACGTCATCGACATCGACGGCAAGGTCGGGAGCGGTCAGGGTGTGCGCCATCGTCATACCTCCTCGGTGCGAGTCGCCCTCGTGGGGCGCTCGTCACGTCGTCGCCGGCACCGTCGCCGACAAGGCCGACACTACGTCGCTCTTGCACCTCGCTCAAGCATCACTCGCCCTCTTGAGCATGTTGCCAAGATCCCGGGGTTCGAAGCGTGATAATCTTCACAGTATGAGCGCTCTTGACCACGTCGATCTCGAACTGCTGGCGGCGCTCTCCGACGACCCCCGCGCGACCGTCGTGGCATTGGCCGACAGGCTCGGGCTGTCGCGCAACACGGTCCAGGCACGCATGGCCCG
The DNA here is from genome assembly GCF_035556355.1 of Microbacterium sp. Lineage (GTDB taxonomy): Bacteria > Actinomycetota > Actinomycetes > Actinomycetales > Microbacteriaceae > Microbacterium. The sequence goes on along the minus strand of NZ_DATMFG010000054.1, from coordinate 177,132 downwards.
CCTGGAGCGCTCGGGCGTGTTCCTGTCGTTCGAGCGCGCGATCTCGTCTTCGGCGCTCGGCTTCCCGATCGAGGCGTTCATCCACGTGATGGTCCGCCAGGCCGACCTGCCGCGCATCACGACCGCGCTCGAGCTCGTGCCCGAGGTCGTGCAGGTGCACGGCCTCAGCGGTCCGGTGGACCTTCTCGTGCGCGTCGCATGCCGCGACACGCAGCATCTCTTCGACACCGACGCGCGCATCCTCGCGATCGACGGCGTCGAGCGCACCGAGACCTCTCTCGCGATGGGCGAGGTGATCGGCTACCGCGTCAGGCCGCTCATGGAGCTCGCGCGACGCGAGTCTCGGCCGTCTCGCTCGTGACCCGAGCCTTCCGCACCCTGCGCTTCGGACGCGGCCCGCGCGTCGACTGACGGCCCGACGCCCGCGGGGCCCCGCCGTCGAGCCGCACGAGCACGACTCCGACGAGGATCAGCGCACCGCCCACGAACTGGATCGGCGCGGGAGCCTCGCTCAGCAGAAGCCATGCGAATCCGAGCGCGAACAGCACCTCGGACAGTCCCACGAACGACGCGACGCGCGAGCCGATGCGCGGCACGGCCATGACCCCGAGCGCGTAGCCGAGCGTCGTGGCGATGGCGCCCACCCACAGCAGCGGCACCCACGCGGGCAGCTCGAACCCCGCGAGGAGCACCGTGACGGCGGGTGCCGCGAACGGCAGCACCCCGACCGCGCACAGGGCCCCGATGATCACGGCGCCGATGATGAGACCGCCGGAGGCGAGGGCGAGCGGCGGCAGGCCCTCGCCCGCACGCTCCGAGATGAGGAAGTACGCCCCGGCGCACACCGCCGCAGCGAGCGCGAGCAGCGTTCCGAGCAGGTCGAACGTCGCTCCCGAGATGTCGACGACGAGAACGAGACCCGTCATCGCGACGACCGAGCCGATCACCACGAGCCGCGAGGGGGCCCTCCGCGTGCGGATCCACGCGAAGATCACGAGCAGCACGGGTGCGAGGTATTGGATGAGCAGGGCGACGGCCACCGGCATCCGCTGCATCGCCGAGAAGAAGAAGAGCTGGCAGCCGACGACGGCGGTGAGTCCGAATCCCAGGATCAGCAGGCCGTGCCGGCGCACGAATCCGCGGTCGCGGCGCAGCGCCCGCACGAGAGCAGGCATGAGGATGAGGCCGGCGAGCCCCATCCTGACGACGAGGGCCGCCCCGACCGACCACCCGGCTTCGAGCAGCGGCTTCACGACGGGTCCGCTCGACGAGAACGCCAGCGCGGAGGCGATGGCCATGAGGAGCCCCGACGTGCCGGCGTTGCGGACCCGCGCCGGAGAGACGATCGGAAGAGGCGCGGTGGAAGTCATGCGAGCCCGACTGTCAGGAGTGAACCGTGGTTACACTGATGACAGTACTGGTCGCCCGTGTCAGGAGTCAACGTGGTCTTCATTCATGACACCAAGACGGCTCTCACGGCCGTCACCGACCTGGTCAACACGCTCCCCGGGCGCGACGATCCCGACACGCTGACGACACTCGCGGACTTCGACGCCTTCCTCGAGGCGAACCCCTACTCCGGCGCCGTGCGGCGCGACGAATCCGAGCTCGAGGCGGTCCGCCGCATCCGGCCCCGCCTTCGCGAGCTGTGGGACGTCGATCGCGACGGCGCCGTGCCGCTCGTGAACGCGATGCTCCGCGACGGCAAGGCGCTTCCCCAGCTCGTCATCCACGACGGGTACGACTGGCACATCCACGCGACCTCCGACGACGCGCCGCTGGCGACCCGCATCCTCGTCGAGGCGGCGATGGCGTTCGTCGACGTCATCCGTGCCGACGAGTACGACCGCGTGCGCGTGTGCTCCGCCGACGACTGCGACTCGGTCTACATCGACTACTCCCGCAACGGGTCGAAGCGGTACTGCGACACCGGCAACTGCGGCAACCGCATGAACGTGAACGCGTACCGGCTCAGGAAGGCGCGAGAAAGCGCCTGATGGCTGTGGCAGCCTCGGCGGGCGTCTCGTAGTGGATGAGGTGCCCCACGTCGGGGATCTCGACGAGGTCCGCGTGGGGGAAGAGCGTCGCCAGGTGCCGCTCCGCCTCGATCGGCGTGATGTCGTCTCGCTGCGCCGCCACCAGAAGTGTCGGCTGCTCGATCCGCGGTGCGAACTCGCGCACGTCGTGCGACACCGACGCGACGAACGCGTCGTGCAGCACGTCGCGGTCTGCGAAGCGCGAGAAGTACGTGTCGTGCTGGTCGTGGATGAATCGACGGATGTCGCGCTCCCGCGTCTTCGCCATCGACACGCTCATCGCGCGCACGATCGCGCGGTTGCGCAGCAGCGCCTCACCGAGCCGGCGCGGAAGCCGCGCGCCCGCCCGGTAGTAGAACACCGCGAGCCGCGTGAGGATCCCGCGCGGGCCCTCGAGCGCGGGGGCGCCGATCGGGTTCACGAGCACGACGCGCGGCGTCCGGAGGCCGCGCGCGACGGCCGCGGAGACGACGATGGAGCCGAACGAGTGACCGAGGATGACCGCGTCCGGAGCGACCTCGGCGGCGAACGCCGTCAGCCACTCGGCGTAGAGGTCCAGGTCGTGGCGACGGTCGGGAACGGGCGCCGTCTCGCCGAACCCCGGGAGGTCGGGAGAGACGATGCGATATTCCGGCAGGTGCGCGACGACCGGCTCCAATCCGTGGTGCTCACCGCGGAATCCGTGCACGGCGACGATCGTCGTGGGGGCGTCGGGCGGCCCGTACACCCAATAGGCCGTGCGGCCGCCCAGCACGTCGACTTCGCGCCGCTCGACGGGTACCGCGTCGAGAAGCACGGCGTACGGGTTGGCCACGGTCACCCCACGAGTCTAGGAGGGCGCATCCGTGCGAGCCCTCGACGACCGATGTCGGACGACGCGCATACCGTGAGGCGCATGGACCCTTCGCGTCACCACGTCGCCTCCCCCGCATCGGGCGGGCCGTGCGACGCGGGGCCGGAGTGGACGCGGGTCGTGGGCGTGTTCGACCTCGAGACGACGGGCGTCGACGTCACCGCCGACCGAATCGTCACCGCCCACGTGGGGCTGCTCGACGGCACGGGCACCGTGATCCTCTCGCGCGACTGGCTCGCCGACCCCGAGATCGAGATCCCGGATGCCGCCACCGCCGTGCACGGCATCACGACGGAGCGGGCGCGGTGCGAAGGCCGCTGCGCGAACGAGGTCGTCATGGAGGTCGTCGAGGTGCTTCGCGCGCTGCTCGACGCCGGCATCCCGATCGTGGCGTACAACGCCGCGTTCGATTTCTCGCTGCTCAAGCACGAGGCGCTGCGCCACGGCGTCACTCCGATCGAGGATCCGTGCCCCGTGATCGATCCCCTCGTCGTCGACAAGGCCTACGACCGGTGGCGCCGCGGAAAGCGCACGCTCGAGGTGGTCGCGGCGCACTACGCCGTTCGACTCGAGGGGGCGCACGAGGCATCCGCGGATGCCGTGGCGGCGGGACGCATCGCGCAGGCTCTCGCGGGTCGCTTCGCCGCGCGCATGCCGCCGACCGCGCAGGAGCTCCACACCCGGCAGATCGCGTGGGCGCGGGCGCAGGCGGAGAGCCTCACAGAGTACTTCGTGCAGATCGGCCGGCTCGATCCCGACGACCGCCTCGACGGGCGCTGGCCGGTGCGCTGACGACGCGTTCCGACGTCGCGGGAATGGCGAAGGCCCCGCCGAAGCGGGGCCTTCACGACGGAGCGTACCTTACTTCGAGCCGCTGCCGCCAAAGTTCTTGAAGCGCTGGTTGAACTTCTCGACGCGACCGGCCGAGTCGAGGATGCGCTGCTTGCCCGTGTAGAACGGGTGCGACGCCGACGAGATCTCGACGTCGATGACCGGGTACTCGACGCCGTCGAGCTCGATCGTCTTGTCGCTGGTCACCGTCGAGCGGGTGAGGAAGGTCTCGCCCGAGCCGAGGTCGCGGAACACGACCGCGTGGTAGTCGGGGTGGATGTCAGTCTTCATTGGAGTCCTTTGAGGATGGTGCCCTGGATTTTGCCAGGACGGTCAAAGTCTTGAGTGCGAGCGCACCGAAGAGCGATTCTATCAGTCCAAGAGGGCTGCCGCGGAACGCGCGGGCTCAGGCGCCGCTGACGGCGCGCGCCGCGTAGCGTCCGCCGTCTTCGCTGAGCGTCACCGGCACGCCGAACGTCTCGGTGAGCGACTCGGCCGTGAGGGTCTCGCGGATCGGCCCCGCCGCGACGACACGCCCCTCGCGCAGAAGCAGCACATGGGTGAATCCCACGGGGATCTCCTCCACGTGGTGGGTCACCATGATCATCGCCGGTGTCGTCGGCGCCTGCGCGTATCCACCCAGGAGCGACAGCAGCTCTTCGCGCGCCCCCAGATCGAGGCTCGCGGTGGGCTCGTCGAGCAGCAGCAGCTCGGGATCGGTCATGACCGCGCGGGCGATCTGCACGCGCTTCTGCTCACCATCGGAAAGAGTGCCGAACGTGCGGTCCGCGAGGTCGTCGAGCTTCCACTCCGCGAGCACGCGCAGCGCGCGGCGCTCGTCGATGTCTTCGTACGCCTCGTGCCACCGGCCGAGCACCGCGTAGGCGGCGGTCAGCACGACGTTGAGGACGGTCTCCTCCTGAGGCACCCGGCGGGCCATCGCCGTCGACGCGAAGCCGATGCGCGGACGCAGCTCGAAGACGTCGGTGCGGCCCAGCTGCTCACCGAGCAGCGACACCGTGCCGGACGTGGGGTGCTCGAGCGTCGCCGCGAGCTTGAGGATCGTCGTCTTGCCCGCGCCGTTCGGGCCGAGGATCACCCAGCGTTGGTCGTCGGTCACCTGCCAGTCCACGTGGTCCACGATGTCGCGAGCGTTCCGGCGGACGACGACGTCGGAGAACTGGAGGACCTGAGCCATGCCTCCAGCCTATCGGCCGCTCGATGCGACCTCCGCGTACAGCGCGGCCGTCTGCTCCGCGATGCGCGACCAGCTGAACTCGTTCGTCGCGCGCTCGCGCCCGGCGCGCCCGTATTCCGCAGCGCGCTCCGGATCGGTGACGACCTCGGTGAGCACGGCCGCGAGGTCGGCCACGAATCGCTCCGGGTCGAGCGGCGTGCCGGTGCCGTCCTGCACCTGCTCGATCGGCACGAGTCGACCCGTGACGCCGTCGACGACGACCTCGGGGATGCCGCCGGTCGCGGTCCCCACCACCGCCGCGCCGCACGCCATCGCCTCGAGGTTCACGATGCCGAGCGGCTCGTACACCGAGGGACACACGAACGTCGTCGCTGCGCCCAGGATCGTGCAGAGCTCGTGGCGCGACAGCATCCGGTCGATCCAGACGACGCCCTCGCGCGTCTGCTGCAGACCGCGCACGAGATCCTCGACCTCCGCCATGATCTGCGGCGTGTCGGGTGCGCCCGCGCACAGCACGACCTGCACGTCGGCGGGCAGCCGCTCCACTGCCCGCAGGAAGTACGGCAGGCCCTTCTGGCGCGTGATGCGCCCGACGAACACGACCGACGGCCTGTCCGCGTCGATCCCGAGCTTCGCGAGGAGCTCGGGATCCTGGACCGGATGCCACGCCTCGACATCGATCCCGTTGTAGATGACCCGCACCTTCGCCGGATCGAGACCCGGGTAGCACCGCAGGATGTCGCCGCGCATCCCCTCGCTCACGGCGACGACCGCCGCCGCACCCTCGTAGGCGGTCCGCTCGATCCAGCTCGACACCGCGTACCCGCCGCCGAGCTGCTCCGCCTTCCACGGACGCAGCGGCTCGAGGCTGTGCGCCGTCACGACGTGCGGCACGCCGTGCAGGAGCGACGAGAGGTGCCCGGCGAAGTTGGCGTACCACGTGTGGCTGTGGACCACGTCGGCGCCGGCGGCATCCGTCGCGATCTCGAGGTTCGTTCCGAGCGTCTGGATCGCGGCGTTCGCGCCCTGCAGCTCGATCGGAACGCCGTACGCGGTCGTGCCCTCCTCGTCGCGCGGCGCCCCGAACGCGCGCACCCGCACATCGAGCCCGCCGAGGCCCCGCAGGGCCTTCACGAGCTCGGCGGCGTGCACTCCGGCACCCCCGTAGATCTCCGGCGGGTACTCCTTCGTCATGAGGTCGACGCGCATGTCTCGAACGCTAGTACACGGGCCACACCCGTCCTAGGGTGGACGCATGCCGGCTTCGCCAAAGGTCTTCGGAATCATCCTCGCCGGAGGCGAGGGCAAGCGTCTCATGCCTCTGACGGCCGACCGGGCCAAGCCTGCCGTGCCGTTCGGCGGCCAGTATCGGCTGATCGACTTCGCGATCTCGAACCTCATCAACTCGGGACTCAGACAGATCGTCGTGCTGACGCAGTACAAGTCGCACAGCCTCGACCGGCACATCTCGCAGACGTGGCGGATGTCGCCGCTGCTGGACTCGTACGTCGCATCCGTCCCCGCTCAGCAGCGTCTCGGCAAGCGCTGGTTCTCGGGCTCCGCCGACGCGATCCTGCAGAGCCTCAACCTCATCAACGACGAGCAGCCCGACATCGTCGTGGTCGTCGGCGCGGACCACGTCTACCGCATGGACTTCCGGCAGGTGCTCGACTCGCACATCGAGTCCGGTGCGCGGGCCACGGTCGCCGGCATCCGCCAGCCCATCGGTCTGGCCCACCAGTTCGGCGTGATCGACGTCGACCCGCAGCACACCGACCGCATCCGGCAGTTCCTGGAGAAGCCGCAGAACCCCGTCGGCCTGCCCGACTCCCCCGGCGAGGTGCTCGCGTCGATGGGCAATTACATCTTCGACGCGGATGCGCTCATCGAAGCCGTCGAGGCCGACGGCGAGGTGCCGACGTCGAACCACGACATGGGCGGCGACATCGTTCCGTACTTCGTCGAACGGGCGGAGGCGGGCGTCTACGACATGTCGCACAACGACGTGCCCGGGTCGACCGACCGCGACCGGTACTACTGGCGCGACGTGGGGACGATCGACTCCTTCTTCGACGCCCACCAGGACCTCATCTCGACGCTGCCGATCTTCAACCTCTACAACACCGACTGGCCGATCCACACGCAGCTCGTCAACTCGCCCCCCGCGAAGTTCGTGCGCGATTCGGTGGGTCGCATCGGCAACGCGATCGACTCGATCGTGTCGCTCGGCTCCGTGCTGTCGGGCACACATCTCGAGCGCAGCGTCGTCGGTCCGTGGACGCTCGCAGGCGGCGGCTCGACGATCACCGACTCGGTGCTGTTCGACCGCGTGCAGGTCGGGCAGGGGGCGCGCGTCCACCGTGCGATCCTCGATAAGAACGTCGTGCTCGCGCCGGGTGCGACGGTGGGCGTGGACCGTGAGCGCGATCTCGAACGCGGCTTCACCGTCACCGACTCGGGCATCACGGTCGTCGGCAAGGGCGTGCGCATCGACAGATGACGGGCACGTCATCGGGGCGGATGCGGCGCCACTACCGTTGAAGTCATGCCCGATGCTCCCGCGCGCTTCCTCGTCGTGCTCGACGCCGACTCCACGCTCATCCGCAACGAGGTCATCGAGCTGATCGCCGACGAGGCGGGGCGCGGACCCGAGGTGGCGGCCGCGACGGAGGCGGCGATGCGCGGCGAGGTCGACTTCGCGACGTCGCTGCGTTCGCGCGTGCGCGAGTTGTCCGGTGTGCCCGTCGCCGCATTCGCGCGCGTGCTGTCGCGCATCGAGCCGACGCCGGGCGTTCGCGAGCTCATCGACGCGGTGCACCACCGTGGCGGCCGCGTGGGGGTCGTCTCGGGCGGCTTCCACGAGATCCTCGACACGGTGGCGCCGTCGCTCGGCGTGGACGTGTGGCGCGCCAACCGGCTCGCGGTCGACAGCGGCCGCGACGGCGCACCCGTGCTGTCGGGGGTCGTCGACGGCGACATCGTCGACGCCGAGGGGAAGGCCGCTGCCCTCGTGGAGTGGGCCGAGGCCGCGGGTGTGCCACTGCATCGCACGGTCGCGATCGGCGACGGTGCGAACGACCTGCGCATGATGGAGCGTGCAGGAATCGGGATCGCCTTCAACGCCAAGCCGGCCGTACGCGCGCAGGCCGACATCGTCGTCGCGCGTGTCGACCTGAGCGAAGTCATCCCGCTGCTTCCGTGACCCTCGCGGATGTCGGAGGGCGCCGATAACGTCGGCCCCATGGACGTCATCCTCGTACCCGGTCTCTGGCTCGACGCGTCGTCGTGGGACGACATCGTTCCCGCGCTCGAAAAGGCGGGCCACCGCCCTCGCGCTCTCACGATGCCCGGCGTGGGCGCACCCGCATCCGAATCGGGCTCGATCGGCATGGCCGACTGGGTCGCCGCCGTCGTGGCCGAGATCGACGCGCTCGACGGTCCGGTGGTGCTCGTCGGGCACAGCGGCGGCGGCAACGTCGTCTGGGGCGCCGCCGACGCCCGCCCCGACCGGGTCGCCCGCGTCGTGTTCGTCGACACGATCGCTCCCCCTCCCGGCGGCGTGATCTCCGAGTTCGAGCTCGTCGACGGCGTCGTGCCGTTCCCCGGGTGGGAGGCGTTCGACGACGAGGAGATCTCCGACATCGACGACGACGTGCGGGCGACGTGGGCCGCGCGCGCTCAGTCCGTGCCCGCCCGCGTGCCCACTGATCCGATCGAGTTGCGCGACGACCGGCGGCACGGCGTCCCGGTCACGATCCTGTCCGGCGGCTTCGACGAAGACGAGTTCCGCCGCGCGGTGGCGCAGTGGGGGTCGTTCGGCGAGGAGTTCCTGGCCATTCGCGACGCCGAGGTCGTCAAGCTGGGCAGCGGACACTGGCCGCAGTTCTCGCAGCCCGACGTGCTGGCGAAGGCGCTCGTCGCGGCGATCCGCTGAGCATCGCCCGGTGGTTTCGGTCGTCGGGTCTCGAGAGCGGGTGCCTCAGTGCCCCATGCCGAGGCCGCCGTCGACGGGGATCACCGCGCCGGAGATGTACGCGGCATCGTCCGACGCGAGCCATGCCACGACGCCGGCGACCTCGTGAGGCGACGCGAATCGACCCGCCGGGATGTTGCGCTTGTACTCAGCCTGCGTGTCTTCGGGCAGGGAGGCCGTCATGTCCGTCTCGATGAAGCCCGGTGCGACGACGTTGGCCGTGATGCCGCGGCCACCGAGCTCTCGCGTGAGCGACCGCGCGAAGCCGACGAGGCCGGCCTTCGATGAGGCGTAGTTGATCTGCCCGGCCGACCCGAAGAGGCCGACGACCGACGAGATGAGGATCACTCGGCCCCACTTCGCACGCAGCATGCCCTTCGACGCGCGCTTGACGACACGGAACGTGCCGCCGAGGTTCGTCGCGACGACGGAGTCGAAGTCGTCCTCGGTCATGCGCAGCAGCAGCGTGTCCTTCGTGATGCCGGCGTTGGCGACGACGATCTCGACGGGGCCGAGCGTCGCCTCGACCTGGGTGAACGCGGCGTCGACCGCTGCGGCATCCGTCACATCCGCTCGCACCGTGAGCGTGCCCTCGGGGCCCTCACCGGAACGGGCCGTCACCGCGACCTTGTAGCCTTCAGCGACGAAGCGCTCGGCGATCGCGCGGCCGATGCCGCGGTTTCCGCCGGTGACGAGGACGACGCGATCAGTGGGCATGTGTGCTCCCGTGGGGTGGTGCGCGGGCTGGACCCGCACCAGCCTAGCGGGGTGTCGTTGACACGCCTCGCGGGCGCTGGAACGCTGGAAGCGACCCCGAGAAAGGCCGACCGATGAGCGACAACACCTCGTCCGGCGACGCGCCGCAGTCGCAGCAGCCCGCTCCCCCGCCCGCGTACGAGCCGCCTCCCGCTCCTCCGGCGGGCTCTCCCGCCGACTACCCGCCTGCGGGTACCTATCCGCCGCCGGCCCAGCAGCAGCAGTACCCCGCCGCGCCGTCGTACGGGCAGCCCGGCTACAGCGCACCTCCGGCATACCCGCAGGGCGGATACCAGGCAGCGCCCGCCTACGCCGGAGGGTATCCGCAGCGACGCACGAACTCGCTTGCGATCGTCTCGCTCATCGCGGGGATCGCGGGCCTCACCCTCGTGCCCTTCATCGGCTCGATCGTGGGTGTGATCACGGGCCACATGTCGCTCTCGCAGCTCAAGACCTCCGGAGAGGAGGGCCGCGGGATCGCGCTCGGCGGGCTCATCACGGGCTACGTCGGACTCGGGCTCGCGGTGCTCGGACTGCTGTTCGCGCTGGCGTTCCTGCCGGCGCTGTTCGCGGTGATCTCGAACATCCCGACCACCACCTGAGCTCGTTCCCGCGAGGGGATCCCGCGGTTCGCACCCGGCGTAGGCTGGAAGGACCGTGAACAAGTCGAGCAGGGCCCCGTCGGCCACGTCGTTGCCGCGTGCACCTCGTGACGACGCCGGGGCGCGCTCGATGAAGTACATCATCATGATGAGCATCCGCGTGGTGTGCTTCATCTTGATGGTCGTGGTCACGCCGTACGGCTGGTACACGTGGGTGTTCGGCGCGGGGGCGGTCGTCCTCCCCTACATCGCCGTCGTGATCGCGAACGTCAGCAGCCGTCAGCCGGGCGCGTCCGCCGAGAACCCCGAGCTGTCGCTGCCCGCGACCCCGCAGCCGGCGGCACCCGCCCCCGCCGGACCCGCAGCGCGCGTCATCCGCGTCGAGGAGACGCTGGACGCGCCCGTGCGCAGGGCGGCCGACGCCGCACCGCACGGCGAGCCGGAGTCGCCGGCATCCGCGTCGCCCGAGACCGCTGCCGAGGGCCGAGAGGACGACGTCGCGTGATCGAGACCGCCGTCGAATGCTCGAGAGCCGGATGCCGAGCCACCGCCGTGTGGCGCATCGACTGGCGCAACCCGCGCATCCACCCCGAGGATCGCCGCAAGACGTGGGTCGCGTGCGACGAGCACCGCGACTACCTGCGCGACTTCCTCGCCGCGCGGAGCTTCCCCGTCGAGGTGTCCCGCCTCGCGTCGTCGGAGGCGGTGCGATGAGACTGAAGACCGCGCGCCCCGCCGTGCGGTGGACCGTCTACGTGCTCGTCGCGGTCGTGTTCGCCGTCGCCTGCGCCTTCCTGTCGAACTGGCAGTTCAGCCGCAATGCCGAGCGCGCCGGCCAGCTCGCCCTCGTCGAGCGGAACTACGACGCCGAGCCCGTCCCGCTCGACACCGCGATCCCCGCGGGCGCCGAGTTCGACCGCGGCGATGAGTGGCTCCCGGTCGAGGTTGTCGGCGAGTACCTCGCCGACGAGCAGCTGCTCGTGCGCAACCGCGCCCACGGCGGAACGGCCGCGTTCGAAGTGCTCGTGCCGTTCCGCACCGAGTCGGGACGGGTGCTCGTGATCAACCGCGGCTGGGTTCCACCGGGCAGCGAGCAGCGGCTCCCCGACGAGGTCCCCGAGCCGCCGCGCGGCGAGGTCACGGTTGTCGCGAGGCTGCGTCCCGGTGAGCCGCTTCCCGCGTCGGGCCGCTCCGCCGACGAGGGGCAGGTCCCCACGATCAACCTTCCGCTCGTCGCCGACCTCGTCGACCCGGCGATCGCAACCGACCTCGAGCTCGGCGCGTACGGCCTGATGGCGTCGGAGGATCCGGCTCCCGCGGCCCGGCCGCGGGCCGTCGAGGCGCCCTCGGAAGACCCCGGACCGCACCTGTCGTACGCGATCCAGTGGATCCTGTTCGCGATCATGGGGTTCGTCTTCATCGGCTACGTCATCCACACCGAGCGCACGCGGCGACGCGAAGACGCGGAAGCGGGCGCGATCCAACACGACGTGACGGATGCCCCGTCCGCAGCCGCGCAGTCGTCGACCGTATCCGGCGCAGAGCCGGGGGCGGCATCCGCTCCCGCGTCGGAGCGGCGGCGCCGCAAGCGCGACCGCGATGCGGAAGACGAGGACGCCATCCTCGACGCGGCGGGCCGCTGACCACTGCCGTCAGGCGAGCGTGACGAGATCCGCGTAGTCGCGGCCCCACAGATCCTCGACGCCGTCGGGCAGGATCAGGACCCGCTCGGGGTTCAGCGCCTCCACCGCGCCCTCGTCGTGCGAGACGAGCACGACGGCTCCCTCGTAGTGCGCGAGCGCGCCGAGGATCTCCTCGCGAGAGGCCGGGTCGAGGTTGTTCGTCGGCTCGTCGAGCAGCAGCACGTTGGCGCTCGACACGACGAGCGTCGCGAGCGAGAGTCGCGTCTTCTCGCCGCCGGACAGCACGCCCGCCGGCTTGAGGACGTCGTCGCCCGTGAACAGGAACGACCCGAGCACCTTGCGCGCCTCGGTCGCCGAGATGTCGGGCGCCGCCGACATCATGTTCTCGAGCACCGATCGCGACACGTCCAGGTTCTCGTGCTCCTGCGCGTAGTACCCGATCTTGAGGCCGTGGCCGGCCTCGACGACGCCCGTGTCCGGCACGTCGACGCCCGCGAGGATGCGCAGGAGGGTGGTCTTGCCCGCCCCGTTGAGCCCGAGCACGACGACCTTCGACCCGCGGTCGATCGCGAGGTCGACATCGGTGAAGATCTCGAGCGATCCGTACGACTTCGAAAGGCCGGTCGCCGTGAGCGGCGTGCGTCCGCACGGCGCCGGCTTCGGGAACCGCAGCTTCGCGACGCGGTCCTCCTGCCGCACCTCTTCGAGGCCCGCGAGGAGCTTCTCGGCGCGCGCCATCATCTGGTGCGCCGCGGCGGCTTTCGTCGCCTTCGCGCCGAACTTCGCCGCCTGCTGCTGGAGTGCGGTCGCCTTCTTCTCGGCGTTCGCGCGCTCCTTCTTGCGGCGCTCCTCGTCGGCGGCGCGCTGACGCAGGTAGTTCTTCCACGTCATGTTGTAGATGTCGATGACCTGGCGGTTCGCGTCCAGGTAGAACACCCGGTTGACGGTCTCGCCGACGAGTTCGACGTCGTGCGAGATGACGATGAGCCCGCCCTTGTAGCTCTTCAGGAACTCGCGCAGCCAGACGATGCTGTCGGCGTCGAGATGGTTGGTCGGCTCGTCGAGGATCATCGTCCCCGCATCCGAGAACAGGATGCGCGCCAGCTCGATGCGGCGGCGCTGACCGCCCGACAGAGTCTTGAGGGGCTGGTCGAGGATGCGGTCCGGGAGGGCGAGGTTGTGCGCGATCGACGCCGCCTCGGCCTCCGCGGCATAGCCTCCCAGCGCCTCGAAGCGCTCGGTGAGGTTCGCGTACTTGCGCATCGCGCGGGCTGCCGCATCAGGGTCGTCCGAGCCCATGGCCTCTGACGCCTCACGCATGCCGATCGCGATCGTGCCGAGTCCGCGCGCGTCGAGGATGCGTGTGCGCGCGAGCATCTCGGGGTCACCGGAGCGGGGATCCTGCGGCAGATAGCCGATCTCACCTGAGCGGTCCACGCGCCCCGCGCTGGGCAGCACGTCGCCCGCGAGCACCTTCGTGAGCGTCGTCTTGCCGGCGCCGTTGCGCCCCACGAGGCCGATCTTGTCGCCGTCGGACACGCGGAACGAGACGTCCGACATGAGCACGCGGGCGCCCACGCGGATCTCGAGGTCGTGTACGGCAAGCACAGCGATCGTCCGTTTCGTTGGGGAAGGGGTACAAGCGGCGGGAGATGGCCAGCCCCCTAGTATAAGTCGCGATGCCGGGCTTCCCCGCTCCGGCCCGTCCCCGTGAGGAGTCCCATGACCGTCGCCGTCGCCCCGTCGCAGCCCCGCCGCGTGCTCGCCGATGTCATCGCCCGTCCGTCCCACCGCGCCCGCGCGTTCGCCGTGGACGCGGCGCTCGTGATCACCGGCGCCGCCGTGGTCGCCCTGCTCGCGCAGGTCGAGATCCCGCTGTGGCCGGTGCCCATCACGGGCCAGACGCTCGGCGTCATCGTCGTCGGCGCCGCCCTCGGAGCATGGCGCGGCGCGGCGGCTCTCACGACCTACATGATCGCGGGCCTCGCGGGCATGCCCGTGTTCGCCGGATTCACCGGCACGATCGCCGCCCTCGCGAAGCCGAGCTTCGGCTACATCATCGGCTTCGTGCTCGCCGCGTTCGTCGCGGGCTGGTTCGCCGAGCGCGCGTGGGACCGCAAGCCGTGGCTCGCGTTCGTCGGCTTCGCCATCGCCAGCGTCGTGCCGTTCCTGTTCGGCGTCCCGTACCTCGCCTACATCCTCAATGTCGCCGGCGGCGCACAGCTGACGTTCGCCCAGGTGCTGGAGGTGGGTGTCTTCCCCTTCATCGTGGGCGGTGTCATCAAGGCGCTCATCGCCGCAGTGCTGATTCCGGCGGCGTGGGCGCTCGTGCGCAAGGTCGACGCGACGAAGCCCTGACGGCGCAGCATCCGTCTTCTTCTCGGAGGTCCCGGCGATGCCGGGGCCTCCCTCTTCGTGGGAATCCGATTAGCGGCGACAACCACCGGTAGGTAAAGTAAGGCTGTCCTTACTCGCCCCCGGAGGTTTCCCCGTGCCCTTCTCCCGCTCCGCCACCGCGATCGCGCTCTCCGCGCTGACCGTCCTCGCCCTCGCCGGGTGTGCGTCCTCTGCCGCCGAGGGCGGCGACACGGCAGCGAACGAGGCGGATGCGGGCGCCTTCCCCATCACGATCGAGCACGCCTTCGGCGAGACGACGATCGAATCGAAGCCCGAGCGCGTCGCGACGGTGTCGTGGTCGAACCAGGAGGTGCCGATCGCGCTCGGCATCGTTCCGGTGGGCATGGCAGAGGTCGCGTGGGGCGACGACGACAATGACGGTGTGCTCCCGTGGGTGGAGGACGCGCTCGAGGAGCTCGGCGCCGAGACGCCCGTGCTGTTCGACGAGACCGACGGCATCGACTTCGAGGCCGTGGCCGACACGCAGCCCGACGTGATCCTCGCCGCGTACTCGGGCCTCACGCAGGAGGACTACGACACGCTGTCGAAGATCGCACCGGTCGTCGCCTACCCCGAGGTGCCGTGGGGCACGTCCTACGAAGACATGATCCGCCTCAACTCGACCGCCCTCGGCCTCGCCGAGGAGGGTGACGCGCTCATCGAAGAGCTGCACGCCGAGGTCGAGGCGGCCCTCGCCGACTTCCCCGAGCTTGCCGAATCGAAGGTGCTGTTCTCGTACATCGACCCGTCGGACTTCAGTCAGATCGGGTTCTACACGAGCCTCGACACGCGGCCGGGTTTCCTCATGGACCTCGGACTCCCGCTTCCGACGATCGTCGAGGAGGAGTCTGCCGGGACCGACCAGTTCTACACGACCGTGAGCGCCGAGCAGGCCGACCGCTTCGAAGACGTCGACGTGTTCGTGACCTACGGCGACGCGAGCGGCAGCATCATCAAGCAGCTGCAGGCCGACCCGCTGCTGTCGCAGATCCCGGCGATCGCCGCCGGCCACATCGCAATCCTCGAGGAGTCGACCCCTCTCGCGGCATCCGCCAACCCGTCGCCGCTGTCGATCGGCTGGGGCGTGCGCGACTACTTCGCGGTCCTCGCCGGCGCCCTCGACTGATCCTGCGAGCCACAGCCCCGTGACCGTCACGCAGACCCGCCCACCGGCGCCGGACACCGCCGCACTGCGGCGACCGGCAACCGTACGGCTGGCGTGGTTCGCCGGGTCGATCGTCGTCCTCGCGGCGCTGTGCGTGGCATCCGTCGCCTTCGGAGTGCGGGAGGTGTCGCTCGGCGACATCCTCGCCGGACTCAGCGGCGACACGAGCGGAGTCGCCGAAGCGGCAGTCGTCGCGCGGCTTCCGCGGACGGTGCTCGCGATGCTGGTCGGCGCCGCGCTCGCCCTCGCGGGGGCGTCTCTGCAGGCGGTGACGCGCAATCCGCTCGCCGACCCCGCGATCCTCGGCATCTCGGGCGGCGCCGCACTCGTCGTCGTGGCGGGCATCGCGTTCTTCGGCCTGTCCGACCCGTACGCGATCATCGCCCTGGCGACAGCCGGCGCAGCCGGGGCCTCGGCGTTCGTCTACGCGGTCGGCTCGCTCGGCCGTGGCGGCGCGACGCCCCTCAAGCTCGCTCTCGCGGGCGCGGCCAGCTCAGCCGCCTTCCTTTCGCTCGTGAGCGCGATCCTGCTGCCGCGCATCGACATCGTCGAGCGCTTCCGGTTCTGGCAGATCGGGGGCGTCGGCGGCGCGACGTGGGACCGCATCGGCGTCGCGCTCCCGTTCCTCGCCGTCGGCGCGCTCGTGTGCTTCGTGTGCGCGCGAGGCATGAACTCGCTCGCGCTCGGCGACGACCTCGCGGCGGGACTCGGGCAGAACGTCGCCCGCACGCGGCTGGTCGCGTTCGTGGGCGCCGTGATCCTGTGCGGCGCGGCCACGGCGATCGCGGGCCCGATCGGGTTCGTCGGCCTCATCGTGCCGCACATGTGCCGCCTGCTGGTGGGCACCGACCACCGCTGGCTCCTCCCGTTCACCGCGGTGTCGGGCGCGGCGCTCCTGGTCGCCGCCGACGTCGTGGGGCGCCTCATCGCGCGCCCCGACGAGGTCGAGGTCGGCGTCATCACCGCGCTCATCGGGGCGCCGTTGTTCATCTGGATCGTCCGCCGACAGAGGGTGCGCGAACTGTGACCGCCCCGACGAGCCTCGAGACGCCCCCCGCCGCCGGCGGGGCGTCCGCCGCGACTTCGATCGCGAGGGGGCGCCGCAGCCGCGTCCGTCGCCGCACCCTCATCACCACCGGGCTCGGCGTCGCGATCGTCGTCGTGTTCGCGCTGTCGCTCATGGTGGGCCGCACGTTCTACACGCCTCTCGAGGTGCTCGACGTGCTCGCCGGTCACGCGGTGCCGGGCGCCTCGTTCACGGTCGGCGAGCTGCGGCTGCCGCGCGCGGTGCTCGGATTGCTCGCCGGCTTCGCATTCGGGGTCGCGGGCGTGACCTTCCAGACGATCCTGCGGAACCCCCTCGCCTCCCCCGACATCATCGGCATCTCCTCGGGCGCGACCGCCGCGGCCGTGTTCGGGATCATCGTGCTGTCGCAGGGCGAGACCACCGTGTCACTCCTCGCGCTCGGCGGCGCGCTCATCACCGCCCTCGCGATCTACCTGCTGTCGAACAAGGGCGGCTTCGCGGGCACACGGCTCATCCTCATCGGCATCGGCGTCGCGGCGATGCTCAACGCCGCGGTGACCTATCTGCTGTCGAAGGCCGCGGCGTGGGACCTCCAGTCCGCGCTCCGCTGGATCACGGGAAGCCTCAACGGCGCGAGCTGGGCGACGCTCCTTCCGCTCGCCATCGCTTCCGTCGTGGTCGTGCCCGCTCTCCTGAGCCAGGGGCGCAATCTCGGCGTGCTCCGGCTCGGCGACGACTCCGCCGCGGGGCTCGGCGTGCGCGTGACCCCCTCACGCGTCGTCGCCATCCTCGCCGCTGTCGCACTGCTCGCGTTCGCCACCGCGGCGACCGGTCCGATCGCCTTCGTCGCTTTCATGGCAGGCCCCATCGCCGCACGCATCGTCGGATCGGGGTCCGCACTCCTGCTCCCGTCGGGTTTCATCGGCGCGCTCCTCGTGCTCATCGCCGACATTGTCGGCCAGTTCGCCTTCGATGCCCGCTACCCCGTCGGCGTCATCACCGGTGTCGTCGGCGCGCCCTACCTCATCTACCTCCTCATCAGGACGAACCGCTCCGGAGGCTCGCTATGACCGCTTCCCACACGCTCTCCGCTGAGGCCCTCGCCCTCGGCTACGGTGACCGCGTCATCATCGAAGGGCTCGACCTGCAGATCCCGCCGGGCCGGATCACGGCGATCGTGGGCGCCAACGGATGCGGCAAGTCCACGCTCCTGCGTGCGCTCTCGCGCCTCATCCCGGCTCGCTCGGGCCACGTCGTTCTGGACGGCAAAGCGCTCCACTCCCGCCCCACGAAAGAGGTCGCCCGCACGCTCGGCCTCCTCCCCCAGAGCCCGATCGCACCGGAAGGAATCGCGGTCGCCGACCTCGTCGGCCGGGGGCGACACCCCCACCAGAAGCTCCTCGCCCGCTGGAGCGCGCGCGACTACGAGGTCGTCGCCCAGTCGCTCGAGGCGACGGGAACGTCCGACCTCGCCGATCGCGCCGTCGACGAGCTGTCGGGCGGACAGCGCCAGCGCGTGTGGATCGCGATGGCGCTCGCGCAGGAGACCGACATCCTCCTCCTCGACGAGCCGACCACCTTCCTCGACGTCGCCCACCAGGTCGAGGTGCTCGATCTGCTCACCGACCTCAACCGTGAGCGCGGCACCACGATCGTCATGGTGCTGCACGACATGAACATGGCCTCCCGCTACGCCGACCACCTCTTCGCCCTCCGCGACGGCCGCATCGTCGCGAGCGGCCCGCCGAGCGAGGTCGTCACGAGCGAGCTCATCCGCGACGTGTTCGACCTCGACGCACTCGTCGTGCCCGATCCCGTCTCGGGCGCGCCGATCGTCCTGCCGCGCGGACGGCATCACGTCGTCACCGCAGAGGCGTCGGCCGCTGAACGAGCCGCTGCGAAGCACTTCGCGGTCGCGGCATCCGAATCACCGTCCGTCCGCGCGAATGCACCCGCCCCGGTCACGACAGGAGCACCGCATGGCTTCCGCAGGTGATGAGCACCGATTCTTCCGCGCCACCGTCACGTCGATCACCGATGTGACGCCGAGCTTCCGGCGATTCACGTTCGGCGGCGAAGACCTGGCCGAGTACGGCGACCCGGGCTTCGACCAGCGCATCAAGATCGTCTTCCCGACCGCGACGCTGGGGCTGGACGCGATGCCGACCGGCGAGGACTGGTACACGCAGTGGCGGGCGCTGCCCGATGACCGCCGCCCTCCGTTCCGCACGTACACGACGCGCTACGTCCGCAACGACGTGCGCGAGGTGGACGTCGACATGGTCGCACACGAGGTGATCGGTCCTGCGTCGGAGTGGGTCGCGAACGCCCGCGTCGGCGACGAGGTGCTCATCTTCGCGCCGACGACGGCCCACACGGGCGTCAGTTACGGCATCGACTTCGTGCCGCCGGCGCGCGTCGACGACATCCTGCTCGCGGGCGACGAGACCGCCGCACCGGCGATCGCCGCGATCCTCGAGCAGCTCCCGCGCGACGCGCGCGGGGTCGTCGTGCTCGAGGTGCCCGAAGAGGGCGACACCGGTTACCTGCCGCGGCATCCCGGCTTCCAGTACCGCGTCGGCGCGCGGGGGCGCTCCACCCGGCACTGTCACCTGGTCGGCTCGGTCACGGATGCCGCGACCGCCCTCGCCCCGCCCGGGCACGGTGCCGACGTCGAAGAGGTCGACATCGATGAGGGGCTCCTGTGGGAGGTGCCCCGCACGGCCAAGGGCGGTGCCGCGCTCAAACGCGCACGGCTCTACGCGTGGCTCGCGGGCGAGGCCGGTGCGATCAAGACCCTCCGCCGTCACCTCGTGACCGACCGAGGCGTCGACCGCCGCGCCGTCGCCTTCATGGGCTACTGGCGGGTCGGCCGCGCCGAGAATTGAGTCGTCAAGGCTGAGCGAGCGAAGCGAGATGAAGCCTGTCTCGCGCCCCGGAACCAACCACCGGCCCTACTGCGCCTCCGCCCGCGCCTCGTGCGCGTGCCCGAGGCGCAGCCCCGGCACGAGCGCGAGCAGCGCGAGACCGACGCCCAGGAGGAAGACCGCCGGGAACGCGGCGTCCGTCGCGATGAGCGACGTGAAGACGATGCCCATCGCCGCGATCGACGTGGCCGCACCGACCGAGTCCGAGATCGACAGCGCCGAGGAGTTGAAGCCCTGGTCGCGCGGCGTCGAATAGGCGAGGGTCAGCACCGTGAGCCGCGGGTACATGAGGCCCATCCCCGACCCCGCGAACGCCCACCCGATGACGATGATCAGCGGATGCAGGTGCAGCGTCGCGCTCAGGGCGCAGACGGCCGTCGCGGCGGCGAGCTGTGCCACTCCGAAGATCGTGATGCGTGTGTTGCCGATGCGGTCGCCGAAGCGGCCCTGCACGTCTGCGGCCGCGGCCCACGTGAGAGCGGCGGCGGTGAGACCGAGGCCCGCCCACGTCGGTGAGAAGTCGTACTCCTCGATGAGGAGGTAAGGCACGTAGATCTCCGCGCCGAAGAGGGCGCCCGCGATGAGTCCGCGCATGAGCACGACGCTCGGCAGTCCGCGCGCTGCCGTCAGCGTGCGGCGGGGCAGCAGAGGCCGAACCGCGAACGCGATGACGATGACGGATGCCACGACCGTCGGGATCGCGAAGGGCCCGAGCTCCCCGGCGAGGCTCAGTGCCAGCGCGCCGATCGCGACCGCGACGGCGCACGCGAGGCGCGGCCCGATGCGGGCGGTCGACGGATGCTCCGTGTCGAGCGGCGTACCCCACAGGCGCGTCGCGACCATGATGTAGGCGAGCACCGTGAGCGCTGCCACGCCGAGGAACACCCACCGCCAGTGGATGTACTCGGTGACGGCACCCGCGAGGAACGGCCCGATCAGCGAGGGCACGACCCACGCGGCTGAGAACGCAGCGAAGACGCGTCCGTGGATCGCGGGCGGGTACACGCGTGCCACGACCACGTACAGCGCGACCGTCTGGCCGCCGGTCCCGAGGCCCTGGATGAGCCGTCCGATGACGAGGACCTCCATCGTGGGGGCGAGTCCCGCGACGATCAGGCCGCCGACGAAGAGGATGACGGATGCCGTGAGCGGCCACACGGGGCCGGAACGGTCGCTCCATGCACCCACGGCCACCATGCCGATGACTCCCGTGGCGAGGGTGCCCGAGAACGCGATGGCGTAGAGCGCGGCCCCGTCGAGGTCGTCGCTCACGACCGGCATGACCGTCGTGACCGCGAGCGACTGGATCGCCGCCAGGAAGATCATCGCGACCGCGCCGACGGTCACCCACACGAACTGCGGGCTCCAGATGCCGGCCGGGTTCGGCGACGATGCAGGCCTCGGAGGCGTCACGATGCGGCCAGCGCGCCGATCCGCGCGACGGCCTCCCGCAGCAGGTCGGGGTCGCACCCGAAGTTGATGCGCACATGCCCCTTGCCCTCTTCGCCGAAGTGCGGGCCGAAGTGCAGGGCGACTTTCGCCTCGCGCAGGATCTTCGTCGCGGGGTTGTCGCCCCAACCCAGCGCGGACAGATCCACCCACGCGAGGAAGCCGGCGTCGGGGATGCGGAAGCGCGCGCCCGGGACGTGCTCGTCGAGCAGGTCAGCGAGCAGCCGGCGGTTGCCGTCGAGCGCCGCGAGCTCAGCGTCGAGCCACGCGTCGCTCTCCTCCGAGAGCGCTGCGACGCCCGCGAGCGCGCCGAAGAGCCCTGTGCGCCACTCGACCTCGGCGGGCATCTCGCGCACGATGCGTGCCGTCTCGTCGGACGCCGTCACCATGAGGGCGCACTTCAGACCCGCGAGGTTGTACGCCTTGCTCGCGCTGGTGACCGCGTAGCCGACGCGTGCGGCCTCGTCAGAAGCGGCAAGGAACGGCGTGAAGGTCGCGTCGGAGTGCGTGAGCGGCGCGTGGATCTCATCGCTCACGACGACGGCGTTATGCGCCGCGACGATGCGAGCCAGGTCCGCCAGACTCTCCCGGGAGTGAACCGTGCCGGTGGGGTTGTGCGGATTGCACAGCAGAACGGCGCGCGCACCGCCGGCGAGGGCGGCCTCGATGCCCGCGAGGTCGAGCTCCCACCGGTCACCGGTATCGCGAAGCGGTACGCGCTCGATGACCGCCTCGGCCTCGGGCACGCAGTCGTAGAAGGGCGGATACACGGGCGGCGTGACGACGACGCGATCCCCCGGCTCGGTGACGCGGCGCAGGATCTCGACGACGCCCATCATGACGTCGGCGGTCGAGCGGACGCGCGCGGGGTCGACCTCCCACCCGAAGCGACGGCGGGCGAACGTCGCGAATGCGTCGCGAATGCCGGGGTCGGGTGGCGTGTAGCCCGTGTCGCCGAGCGCGACCGCGCGAGCCAGACGCTCGGTGATGGCCGGCGCGAGCGGGTAGTCGGTCTCGGCCACGAACATGGGGATCACGTCCGGCCCGTAGGTGCGCCACTTCGTGCTCGAGCGTTCGCGGAGCTGGTCGATCGGAAGGGCCTGCAGGGGGGTCACGCTCACTCCTCGAGCCTATCGAGGACAGACGGATGCCCCGTCCGCCCCGTCAGCGGTCGACACCGCTCAGCGGAATCGGCTTCAGATGGCGAAGCCGAGCGCCCGCATCATGTCGCGGCCGTCATCGGTGATGCGCTCCGGGCCCCACGGCGGCATCCACACCCAGTTGATCCGGAACCGCTCGACGACCTCGTCGAGCGCCTGCGCGGTCTGCTCCTCGAGGACATCCGTGAGCGGGCATCCGGCGGAGGTCAGCGTCATGTGGATGACCAGCGCGTCGTTCTCGTCGTCCCACGCGAGGTCGTACACGAGGCCGAGGTCGACGACGTTGATCCCCAGTTCGGGGTCCATGACGTCCTTGAGGGCCTCGGTGACCTCGTCGTACTTCTCGGGAGTGAGCGTCGCGGTCATACTCCTGATCCTACGCCTCGCTCGTCACAGGGGCCTCGGCCGGCTCCTCTTCGCCCTCGGGCAGGTAGCGGTCGTAGCCTTCCTCCTCGAGGCGATCGGCGAGCTCGGGGCCGCCCTCCTCGACGATGCGCCCGCCCACCATGACGTGGACGTAGTCCGGGCGGATGTAGCGGAGGATGCGCGTGTAGTGCGTGATGAGCAGCACGCCGAGGTCGGTCTCGGCCTTCGCGCGGTTCACGCCCTCGGAGACGACCTTGAGTGCGTCGACGTCGAGGCCCGAGTCGGTCTCGTCGAGCACGGCGATCTGCGGCTTGAGGAGCTCGAGCTGGAGGATCTCGTGGCGCTTCTTCTCGCCGCCCGAGAAGCCCTCGTTGACGTTGCGCTGTGCGAACTTCGCATCCATGCGAAGGTTCTTCATCGCGGACTTGACGTCCTTCGTCCACGTGCGGATCGAGGGCGCCTCGCCGTCGATCGCGGTCTTCGCGGTGCGGAGGAAGTTCGTGACCGTCACACCAGGGATCTCGACGGGGTACTGCATCGCGAGGAAGAGTCCGGCGCGGGCGCGCTCGTCGACCGACATCGCGAGGACGTCCTCACCGTCGAGCGTGATCGTGCCGGAGGTCACGTTGTACTTCGGGTGACCGGCGATCGTGTAGGCGAGTGTGGACTTGCCCGAGCCGTTCGGGCCCATGATCGCGTGGGTCTCACCGGTGCGGATGGTGAGCGTCACGCCGTTGAGGATGGGGGTGATGCCGGCATCCGTCTCGACCGTCACATGCAGGTCGCGGATCTCGAGGACAGACATTTCGTTCGATACCTTCTTCAGTTCAGTGCGAGCTTGACGGCCGGGTCGACGAACACGTCGTCACCGTCGATCGTGACCTGGAACACCGGGACGGGCTCGTAGGCCGGGAGGTTGAGGGGCTTGCCGGTGCGCAGCGAGAACGCCGAGCCGTGCGCCCAGCACTCGATCGTGTCGCCGTCGACGAAGCCTTCCGACAGCGAGATGTCGCCGTGCGTGCACGTGTCGCCGATCGCGTGCACCTCGCCGTTCGAGTCGAGGACGACAGCGATCGCGACGCCGTCGATCTCGAAACGACGCGCTTCGTCCTGCACGAGTTCGCTGAGCGAGCAGACGCGCTGCGAGGTCATCGAGTGACCTCCAGCTCGAGCTCGGACTCGATCGCGGCGAACAGCTCCTGCTCGAGCGAAGGCACGCCGACCTTCTGCACGATCTCGGCGAGGAATCCGAGCACGACCATCCGTCGCGCCTCTTCTTCGGGGATGCCGCGAGCCTGCAGGTAGAAGAGCTGCTCGTCGTCGAAGCGTCCGGTCGCCGAGGCGTGGCCGGCGCCGCGGATGTCGCCCGTCTCGATCTCGAGGTTCGGTGTCGACTCGGCGCGCGCGCCGTCGGTGAGCACGAGGTTGCGGTTCGCCTCATAGGAGTCGGTGCCGACCGCGTCGGGGCCGATCAGCACGTCGCCGACCCACACACTGCGCGCACCTTCTCCCTGCAGCGCGCCCTTGTACAGCACGTCACCGGTCGTCTCGGCTCCCTTGTGGAAGAGGTACACCTGGCTCTCGAGGTGCTGCCCCGAGTCGGAGTAGCTGAGGCCGTACAGCTCTCCACGCGAACCCGTGCCCGCCAACTCGACGTTCGGGTTGACACGCACGACCGCTCCCCCGAAGCTCACGACGATGTGGCGCAGCGTCGCATCGCGCGACACACGGGCCTGGTGCGACGCGGCGTGGACCGCATCATCGTCCCACTGCTGGACCGAGATCACCTCGAGGTGCGCGCCGTCGCGGACGATGATCTCGACGTTCTGCGCGAACTGCGCGCTGCCGACGTGGCGCAGCACGACGGTCGAGCGGCTGTTGACTCCCGCCTCGATCACGAGGTGCGAGTGGGCGAGCAGGTCGGCGCCGGCGCCCACGACCTCGACGACGACCGGCTCGTCGAGCTCGGCATCCGCCGGGATCGACAGATACAGCGCCTCAGCCGAGCGAGACCATGCGATCGCAGCAGGAAGGTCCTCAGGGGTGAAGACCTCACCGCGCGGGGCCGCGCCGATCTGGAGTCCGGCGGCCGCGAGGGGGCCGGTCACCGAGACCGCGACGGCCGCCTCGTCACCCGCCTCGTCGACGAACAGTCGCGCGAAGCGGTCGACCGGCGTGTGCTTCCAGTTGACCTCGCGGCCGGTCGGCTTCTCGAATGCGGCGGGGTCGTACGACCGGAACCGCTCGGAACGGGTCTGCACGGGGACGAATGCGCCCGCGCCATCAGAGTGGCCCTTCGCGCCGGGGACGGTCGGGGCCGAAGTCACAGAGCTCACTAGCCGACGGATCCTTCCATGCCCATCTCGATGAGCTTGTTGAGTTCGAGCGCGTACTCCATCGGCAGCTCACGGGCGATGGGCTCGATGAAGCCGCGGACGATCATGGCCATCGCCTCGTCTTCGGGCAGACCGCGGCTCATCAGATAGAACAGCTGCTCCTCGCTGACCTTCGAGACCGTGGCCTCGTGGCCGAGCTGCACGTCGTCGACCCGGATGTCGATCGCGGGGTACGTGTCGGAGCGGGAGATCGTGTCGACGAGCAGCGCGTCGCAGCGGACGGTGTTGGCCGAGTGGTGCGCGTTCGCGTCGACGCGGACCTCGCCGCGGTAGCCGGCGCGGCCGCCGCCGCGTGCGATCGACTTCGACACGATGGACGACTGCGTGTACGGCGCCATGTGGATCATCTTGGCGCCGGCGTCCTGGTGCTGGCCGGGACCCGCGAAGGCGACCGACAGGGTCTCGCCCTTCGCGTGCTCGCCCATGAGGAAGATCGACGGGTACTTCATCGTGACCTTCGAGCCGATGTTGCCGTCGACCCATTCCATGGTCGCGCCCTCGTGCGCGACCGCGCGCTTGGTCACGAGGTTGTACACGTTGTTCGACCAGTTCTGGATCGTCGTGTAGCGCACGCGCGCGTTCTTCTTGACGATGATCTCGACGACCGCCGAGTGCAGCGAGTCGCTCTTGTAGATCGGAGCGGTGCAGCCCTCGATGTAATGCACGTACGAGCCCTCGTCGGCGATGATGAGCGTCCGCTCGAACTGGCCCATGTTCTCGGTGTTGATGCGGAAGTAGGCCTGCAGCGGGATCTCGACGTGAACGCCCGGCGGCACGTACACGAACGAGCCGCCCGACCACACCGCGGTGTTGAGCGCGGCGAACTTGTTGTCGCCCGCCGGGATCACGGTGCCGAAGTACTCCTCGAAGAACTCGGGGTGCTCCTTGAGCGCCGTGTCGGTGTCGAGGAAGATGACGCCCTGCTGCTCGAGGTCCTCGCGGATCTGGTGGTAGACGACCTCGGACTCGTACTGCGCGGCGACGCCGGCGACGAGGCGCTGGCGCTCGGCCTCGGGGATGCCGAGTCGCTCATAGGTGTTGCGGATGTCTTCGGGCAGGTCTTCCCAGGACTGGGCCTGCTTCTCGGTCGACCGCACGAAGTACTTGATGTTGTCGAAGTCGATGTCGCTGAGGTCGGCGCCCCACGTCGGCATGGGCTTGCGCTCGAACAGCTGCAGGCCCTTGAGCCGGTTCTTCAGCATCCACTCCGGCTCGCCCTTGATGGCCGAGATGTCGCGCACGACGGCTTCGCTGAGACCGCGCTTCGCGCTCGCGCCGGCGGCGTCGGGATCGTGCCAGCCGAACTCATACACCCCCAGTCCGTCGAGCTCAGGGCGGTCGATCAGCACATCCGACATCGTCACACTCTCCTCCGGGCCTCAACGGTGTCATCCGCCCCGGCATCCGCTCTCCGCGGTGGAGTTACCGCAGGCGGATGCCGCTGGTGGGCCCTCTCAAGTGGCGCCGTCCTTCGCGCCTAGACTGTCATTGATGCGTCGCGCCTCGCGCACCCCGCATCCGACCCCTCGATTCTACAGGTTCCCCTCCGACCCGGCTCGCCGCCCCCGGCGCGATCGGATCGGACGCGGAGCCGACTCCCAGGAGGCGCACCGTGTCTTCCCCCACGCGTCCCGGCAGGTGGCTGCGGCTCGCGGCGTGGCTGTCGTTCGTCGCCGAGGTCGTCATCATCGGCACAGGCGGAGCCGTGCGTCTCACAGGCTCGGGTCTCGGGTGCTCGGAGTGGCCGCTGTGCACGCCGGAGTCGCTCGTTCCGACCGAAGAGCTCGGCATCCACGGGGTCATCGAGTTCGGGAACCGCACTCTGACGGGAGTCGTCGGGGTGCTCGCTCTCACGGTGCTCGTGCTGACCTTCCTCCACGTGCGCGCCCGTCGCGGACTGCGCCTCACCGTCCGGTTCGCGGTCGGCGGCATCGTCGCGGGCATCGCGGCGGCCGTGGTCGCCGGTGCCTTCTCCGCTCCCGTGTTCGTCGTCTTCTCGTCGGTCGTGCTGGTCGCCGTCATCGCCGCTGCGATCGCCACCGTGCCCACCGTGGCCGAGCGTCGCGATCTGCTCGTGCTCGCGTGGATCGTCGTGGCGGGCGTCGTGGCCCAGGCGCTCGTCGGCGGGATCACGGTGCTCACGGGCCTCAACCCCTTCATCGTGGGGTTCCACTACGTGTCGTCGGTCGTCCTGGTCGCGGTGACCGCCGCGTACCTCGTGCGCGCGTACGACGTGCCGGGACCGCGGGAGCTCGCCGTGCCCGGATGGTTCGCGCTGCTCACGCACGTGACGACCGTCGCACTCGCGGTGACTCTCGCGTTCGGCGTTCTGACGACCGCCAACGGCCCGCACTCGGGCGACGCGAACGTCATCCGCACGGGATTCGACGCCTCCGTGCTCGCGCACGTCCACGCGATCCCGGGATATGTCCTCGGCGGGCTGCTCGTGCTGCTCGTGGGCGCAGGGGCGCTGCTCCGCCTGCCGACGCTGCGCTGGTCTCTCGCACTGCTCGCCGTCGTCGCCGCTCAGATCGCGGTGGGGGTGTATCAGGCCCGCGAGGGCCTTCCGCCCCTCGCCGTCGGCGTGCACATGGTGCTCGCGGCGCTCGCCGCCGCAGCGATGACGGTGATCGTGCTGCGCCTGAAGCGACCGGTCTCCGCCGCACTCCGGGTCGACGAGGGCGGAAGGGTCGGGGCATCCGTCTCGTCGAACTGAGAGAATCGGCGGCATGACCGCCTCGCGTCCTGTCGCGATCGTCACAGGCGCGTCGTCCGGCATCGGAGCCGCGACCGCCCTCCGCCTCGCTCGCGACGGGTTCATCGTCCACGCCGCGGCGCGACGGGTGGACCGGATGCGGCCGCTCGAAGCCGCCGGCGTCGGCATCGTCGCGCTCGACGTCACCGACGACCCTGCTGTCGTGTTTTTCGTCGAACGGGTTCTCTCCGAGCATGGTCGCATCGACGTGCTCGTGAACAACGCGGGCTACGGCGCGTACGGGGCGTTCGAGGAGGTGCCGCCCGAAGAGGCGCGGCGGCAGTTCGACGTCAACGTGTTCGCGCTCGCACGGCTGACGCAGCTCGTGCTGCCGTCGATGCGCGAGCGACGCACGGGCACGATCGTGAACGTCTCGTCGATCGGCGGCAGGATCGCGACGCCGCTCGGCTCGTGGTATCACGCGAGCAAGTTCGCGGTGGAGGGGCTGAGCGACGCGCTGCGGATCGAGGTGGCGCCGTTCGGCATCCGCGTCGTCGTGATCGAGCCCGGCGCGATCGAGACCGAGTGGAGCGGCATCGCGCGCTCATCGGCCGTCGAGACCTCCGGCGACGGACCGTACCGGCCGCTGGTCGAGAGCGCGACGGCCTTCCTCGAGTCCGCCGACCGGCCGGGGCGGGCGTCTCCTCCCTCGGTCGTCGCCGACGCGATCTCGCGCGCGGTGACGGCGAAGCGCCCTCGCACGCGCTACGCCGTCGGGTCGCAGGCGCGTCTCGCGGTCGGCGCCCGCCGAGCTCTGCCGGATCGCGTGTTCGACCGGGTCGTCTCGAGGCTGTTCCTGGGGCGGATGCGTCGGCCGCGCTGACGTGTCGTAAGGCCGCCCGTCAGGGAGAGCCTCAGGTCAGAACGGCAGAAGCGGGTCGACGGCGATCGCGACGAACAGGAGCGTCAGGTACGAGATCGACGCGTGGAACACGCGCATCGGCCGCGGCTCGGTTCCGCGCACGGCGCGGTTGTAGAGGCGGTGCGACTCGTAGACGAACCAACCGCCGAAGACCACCGCCGACACCGAGTACACGAGCCCCATGCCCGCGACCGGGATCAGCAGGAGCGAGCATGCCACGGTCGCCCACGCATAGAGGATCACCTGCAGGCCGACCTGGGAGCCGTTGCGCGTCGCGCCGAGCATCGGCACCTCGGCCTCTTCGTAGTCGTCGCGGTACTTCATCGACAGCGGCCAATAGTGCGGCGGCGTCCACAGGAACACGAGCACGAAGAGGATGACGGGAGGCCACGCGAGCGATCCGGTCACGGCGGTCCACCCGATGAGCACCGGGAAGCACCCGGCGATGCCGCCCCACACGATGTTCTGCTCCGTGCGGCGCTTGAGCAGCATCGTGTAGATCACGACGTAGAAGAAGATGGCGGCGGCCGACAGCGTCGCGGCGAGCCAGTTCGTCGTCGCGAGCAGCCACGCCGTCGACCCGACGGCCAGAGTCCACGCGAAGATGAGCGCGCCACGCGGTGAGACCTCGCCCGTCACGAGAGGCCGGTTCTCGGTGCGCTGCATGTGCGCGTCGATGTCGCGGTCGAGGTACATGTTGAACGCGGCCGCGGAGCCGGCGCTCATGGATCCGCCGATCACCGTCGCGAGGACGAGCCACAGATTCGGGAACCCGCCCTGGGCGAGGATCATCACCGGAACCGTCGTGACGAGCAGCAGCTCGAGCACGCGCGGCTTGGTCAACGCGACATAGGCCCGGATGGTGCGGCCCACGCCCCGGCGAGGGCGTCGCGCCGAGTCGGTCGATGCGCCGGCTCCGGCCGTCGTCATGATGTCCATCGCCCCCGCAATCGCCCGTGTGCAGACCGCTCCCAAGTCTAGGGCATGCGTCGACGCCGAACCGGCTGTCCGGCTCCCGCGGAACGGGCCGGATGCGGCATCCGGATCGTGCGGCGGGAGCGTCGTCGACGACCCCGCCGCCACCCTCCTGAAAAGGTTCTTCACAACTCTCGCCTCCTGGCCGGAGCGGTATACCGCTTCGCTATGCTGAGACCCACATGCGCGCCCTGCGCCGATTCCCCCTTCTCCATACCGGGCAAGGCTCTGTGGGACGGTCTGGTCGGGCGCAGCTCCACGAGAAAGGCGGCCGAGTGTCGGAACTTCGTTGGGATGAGATCGATCGGCGCGCGGTGGACACCGCTCGCGTCCTGGCGGCGGACGCCGTGGAGAAGGTGGGCAACGGCCACCCGGGCACGGCGATGAGCCTTGCTCCGGCCGCCTACCTGCTCTATCAGCGCGTCATGCGCCATGACCCCTCCGACGTGCACTGGGTCGGTCGTGACCGATTCATCCTGTCGGCGGGCCATTCGTCGCTCACGCAGTACGTCCAGCTCTACCTCGGCGGGTTCGGCCTCGAACTCGACGACCTCAAGTCCCTGCGCACGTGGGGGTCGCTCACCCCGGGCCACCCCGAGTACGGGCACACCGACGGCGTCGAGATCACGACCGGTCCGCTCGGCCAGGGCCTCGCGTCTTCGGTCGGGTTCGCGTACGCCGCGCGCTACGAGCGCGGACTGTTCGATCCGGATGCCCCGGCCGGCGAGTCCCCGTTCGACCACCACATCTACGTGATCGCGTCGGACGGCGACCTGCAGGAGGGCGTGACGTCGGAGGCGTCGTCGCTCGCGGGGCATCAGGGTCTCGGCAACCTCGTCGTCATCTACGACTCGAACCAGATCTCGATCGAAGACGACACGAACGTCGCCTTCACGGAAGACGTCGCCAAGCGCTACGAGGCGTACGGCTGGCACGTGCAGACGGTCGACTGGAAGCGCACCGGCGAGTACGTCGAAGACGTGCCCGAGCTCTACCGCGCGATCGAGGCCGCGAAGGGCGAGACCGCCCGCCCGTCGCTCATCATCCTCAAGACGATCATCGGCTGGCCCTCGCCCGGCAAGCAGAACACGGGCAAGATCCACGGCTCGGCGCTCGGCGCCGACGAGCTGGCCGCCACCAAGAAGGTCCTCGGGTGGGACCCCGAGCAGACGTTCGTCGTGCCCGACGGCGTCCTCGAGCACACGCGCGGGTCGCTCGCCGAGCGCGCCGCCGCCGATCGCGAGGCGTGGCAGCAGAAGTGGGACGCGTGGGCACAGGCGAACCCCGAGCGCAAGGCGCTCTTCGACCGTCTGCAGGCGCGTGAGCTCCCGGCCGATCTCGCCGACGCCCTCCCCCGGTTCGAAGCCGGAAAGGACGTGTCGACGCGCGCCGCATCCGGCCAGGTCATCAACGCCCTCGCCGCCAGGCTCCCCGAGCTGTGGGGCGGGTCGGCGGACCTCGCCGAGTCGAACCTCACGACGATCAAGGATGCGAAGTCTTTCATCCCCACCGAGTGGTCGACCCACGAGTGGGCCGGTGACCCGTACGGCCGCGTCCTGCACTTCGGCATCCGCGAGCACGCGATGGGCGCGATCGTCAACGGCATCGTGCTGCACGGCCCGACGCGCGCATTCGGCGGAACGTTCCTCATCTTCAGCGACTACATGCGCCCGGCTGTCCGCCTCGCGGCGCTCATGAACATCCCGTCGCTGTTCGTGTGGACGCATGACTCGATCGCCCTCGGGGAGGACGGCCCGACGCACCAGCCGATCGAGCAGCTCGCGTCTCTGCGCGCCATCCCGAACTTCACGCTCGTCCGTCCCGCCGACGCGAACGAGACGGCCCACGCGTGGCTCGAGCTGCTGCGCCGTCACGGCGGCCCCGCCGGCATCGCGCTCACGCGCCAGAACATCCCCGTGTTCGAGCGCGGTGACGGCGAGGCGTCCGGCGATGTGCTCGCATCCGCCGCCGGTGTCGCCAAGGGCGCGTACGTGCTCGCGGAGGCGCCCGGCCGGACGCCCGACGTGATCATCATCGCGACCGGCTCCGAGGTGCAGCTCGGCCTCGCCGCCCGCGAACGGCTCGCCGCCGAGGGTGTCAACGCCCGCGTCGTGTCGGCCCCGTCGCTCGAGTGGTTCGCCGAGCAGGACGACGAGTACCGCGAGAGCGTGCTGCCGTCGTCGGTCAGGGCGCGCGTATCGGTCGAGGCGGGCATCGCGCTGCCGTGGCGCGGCATCGTCGGCGACCACGGCCGATCCGTGTCGATCGAGCACTTCGGCGCGTCGGCCGACTACAAGACACTTTTCGAGAAGTTCGGCATCACCGCCGACGCCGTCGTCGAGGCGGCTCGGGAGACCATCGCGGCCACCGAAGGGGCGGCCGTCGTCATCGAGGAGAACGCATGAGCACCCCCACGAAGAAGCTGGTCGACGCCGGCGTCAGCATCTGGCTCGACGACCTGTCGCGTCAGCGGATCGAGTCGGGCAACCTCGCCGGCCTGATCACCGACCGCAACGTGTCGGGCGTGACGACCAACCCGACGATCTTCGCCGCCGCGATCGGTCAGGGCCACGGCTACGACGAGCGGCTCCGCGCTCTCGCATCCGAAGGCGCATCGGCCGACGACGCGATCTTCGCGCTCACGACGACCGATGTGCGCGACGCGGCCGACATCCTCCGTCCCGTCTACGATGCGACAGACGGCGTCGACGGCCGCGTCTCGATCGAGGTGTCGCCCGAGCTCGCCCACGACACCGAGGCGACCATCGCGCAGGCGAAGGAGCTGTGGGCCGCGGTCGACCGCCCGAACGTCCACATCAAGATCCCGGCGACCAAAGCCGGTCTCCCGGCGATCACCGCGGTGCTCGCCGAAGGCATCTCGGTCAACGTCACGCTCATCTTCAGCCTCGAGCGGTACGCCGAGGTCATCGACGCCTTCCTGTCGGGTATCGAGCAGGCGAAGGCGAACGGTCGGGACATCTCGAAGATCCACTCGGTGGCGTCGTTCTTCGTGTCGCGTGTCGACACCGAGGTCGACAAGCGTCTCGCGGCGATCGGCACCGACGAAGCGGCCGCGCTGAAGTCCCGCGCCGGTGTCGCGAACGCGCGGCTCGCGTACGAGCTGTTCGAGCGCGAGTTCGCGACGGATCGCGCGAAGGCCCTGACGGATGCCGGAGCGCACGTGCAGCGTCCGCTGTGGGCGTCGACCGGAGTGAAGGACCCGTCGCTGCCCGACACGCTCTACGTCACCGAGCTCGTCGCTCCGGGCACCGTGAACACGATGCCCGAGAAGACGCTGGAGGCGACGTTCGACCACGCTGAGATCACCGGCGACACCGTCACCGGCAATTACACCGACGCGCACAGCGTGATCGACGGTCTCGCGTCTGTCGGCGTCGACTTCGCCGACGTCACCCAGGTGCTGGAAGACGAGGGCGTCGACAAGTTCATCGCCTCGTGGCACGAGCTCCAGGGCACCGTCCGCGGTGCGCTCGAAGAGGCCCTTCAGGGGGCCCGATGAGCACGCCGACCGCGTGCGGCGCGCAACGATCGAAGGGAGCGATCCGATGAGCTTCGAGATCCACGTCAGCGGCCACGTGAAGTCGGTCGTCGACGACACGCTCCCGGGCCTCGTGGGCGACCTCGTCGCATCCGGCATCACCGCCGGAGATCCCACGCTGTGGGGCCCCGAGGCCGAGGAGGAGGCGTCGAAGCGCCTCGGGTGGGTGCAGGCCGTGAGCGTCTCGCGCCCGCTCGTGCCCGAGATCCGGGCACTGCGACGCGAGCTGGTCTCGAAGGGCGTCACGCGCGTGGTGCTCGCCGGCATGGGCGGTTCGTCGCTTGCGCCCGAGGTCATCGCTCAGACTGCCGGCGTGCCGCTCGTGATCCTCGACTCGACCTCCCCCGGTCAGGTGCTCGCCGCGATCGACGGCGACCCCGAGAGCGGCGGCCTCGAGCAGACCGTGCTGGTGGTGTCGTCCAAGTCCGGCTCGACGGTCGAGACCGACTCCGCCAAGCGCGCGTTCGAGGCGGCGTTCCGCGATCTCGGCATCGACCCCGTCGAACGCATCGTCGTGGTGACCGACCCGGGCTCGCCGCTCGACGAGTCGGCTCGCGCCGACGGCTATCGCGTGTTCAATGCCGACCCGACGGTCGGCGGACGCTACTCGGCGCTGACGGCCTTCGGACTCGTCCCGGCGGGCCTCGCGGGCGTCGCCATCGAAGAGCTCCTGTCCGAGGCGGACGCCACGCTGCTCGAGGTCGCGATCGACAGCCCGGAGAACCCGGCGCTCGTGCTCGCGGCCGCGATCGCGGGCGGGAACCCGCGTCGCGACAAGCTCGGCCTCGTCGCAGACGGAACGCACATCGTCGGCCTTCCGGACTGGATCGAGCAGCTCGTCGCCGAATCGACCGGCAAGCAGGGCACGGGCATCCTGCCCGTCGTGCTCCTCCCCGTCTCGCCCGAGGTGGAATCGCCGCCCGCCGACCTGCAGATCGTGCGGTTCGTCGACGATGCCGAGCACTTCCGCCTGTTCGAGCGGCACGAGGGCGAGGTGCTCGTGAGCGGCTCGCTCGCAGCGCAGTTCGTCGTGTGGGAGTACGCGACGGCGATCGCGGGGCGGATGCTCGGCATCAACCCGTTCGACCAGCCCGATGTCGAGTCGGCGAAGGTCGCAGCACGCGGTCTTCTCGACGCCCGTCCCGAGCCGACGCCGCCGGCGTTCACGGTCGACGGTGTCGAGGTGCGCGTGAGCGACCCCGACCTTGCGGCATCCGGCACCGTCGCGGGAGTCCTCGACGCGCTGTGGGCGCGACTCCCCGAAGACGGCTACGTGTCGATCCAGGCCTACGTCAACCGCCTCCAGCTCCCGCAGCTCCAGGGACTGCGCGAGCTCGTGGCGGCCGACTCGGGTCGCCCCACGACCTTCGGCTGGGGTCCCCGGTTCCTGCACTCGACGGGCCAGTATCACAAGGGCGGTCCGGCGAACGGCGTGTTCCTCCAGATCACGGAGCGCACCGACGTCGACCTCGAGATCCCGGGTCGTCCGTTCACCTTCGGTCAGCTGATCGAGGCACAGGCGGCCGGTGACGCGAGCGTGCTCGCCCAGCACGGCCGACCCGTCGTGACGTTGACACTCACAGATCCGCAGGTCGAGGTGCTGTCGCTCTTCGAAGCGGCTCAGTAAGGGCAGGTCACCAGACGATGAGCGACGAGACTCCCGCTACGAGTCACGCCCCGATGGGCCAAGGCGTCGAGATCTCGCGCGGGCACAACCCGCTGCGAGACCCGGAGGACCACCGGCTCAACCGCATCGCAGGACCCAGCGCGCTCGTTATCTTCGGCGTGACGGGGGACCTGTCGCGCAAGAAGCTCATGCCGGCGGTGTACGACCTCGCCAACCGTGGCCTGCTCCCTCCCGGGTTCGCACTCGTCGGGTTCGCCCGGCGCGATTGGGAGGATCAGGACTTCGCGAAGGTCGTCTACGACGCCGTGCGGCAGAACGCCCGCACCGAGTTCCGCGACGAGACCTGGCAGCAGCTCCTCGAAGGCATCCGCTTCGTGTCCGGCGAGTTCCACGATGCGGATGCGTTCCGGCGCCTCCGCGAGACCGTCGAGCGTCTGGACGTCGAGCGCGGCACGATGGGCAACCACGCGTACTACCTGTCGATCCCGCCCAAGGACTTCCCCATCGTCGCGGAGCAGCTGAAAGCTTCGGGGCTCGTGGACGACACCGCCGACCAGCCCGACCGCTGGCGGCGCGTCGTGATCGAGAAGCCCTTCGGCCACGACCTCGCGTCGGCGCGATCGCTCAACGATGCGCTGCGCGCGGCCTTCCCGGCGGACTCGATCTTCCGGATCGACCACTACCTCGGCAAGGAGACGGTCCAGAACATCCTGGCGCTGCGCTTCGCGAACGAGCTGTACGAGCCGATCTGGAACCGCAACTACGTCGACCACGTGCAGATCACGATGGCCGAAGACATCGGGGTCGGCGGTCGCGCCGGCTACTACGACGGGATCGGCGCCGCCCGCGACGTCATCCAGAACCATCTGCTGCAGCTCATGGCCCTCACCGCGATGGAGGAGCCCATCAGCTTCGACGCGCGCGACCTGCGCGCCGAGAAGGAGAAGGTGCTCGCCGCCGTCACGCTGCCCGACGACCTCGCGCGCACCACATCGCGCGGACAGTACGCGGGCGGATGGCAGGGCGGTGAGAAGGTGCCCGGCTTCCTCGAGGAGGAGGGCATGAACCCGAACTCCACGACCGAGACCTTCGCGGCTATCACGCTCGAGGTGAACACGCGTCGCTGGGCCGGAGTGCCGTTCTACCTGCGCACCGGCAAGCGGCTCGGCCGTCGCGTGACCGAGATCGCGGTGATCTTCAAGCGCGCCCCCGAGCTGCTGTTCTCGCGCGCGCAGACCTCAGGCCTCGGGCAGAACGCCCTCGTGATCCGCGTGCAGCCCGACGAGGGCGTCACGATCCGGTTCGGCTCGAAGGTGCCGGGAGCGGCGGCGCAGGTGCGCGACGTCACGATGGACTTCGGATACGGCCACGCGTTCACCGAGGCGAGCCCCGAGGCGTACGAGCGCCTCATCCTCGATGTGCTGCTCGGTGACCCGCCGCTGTTCCCCCGACACGAAGAGGTCGAGCTGTCGTGGAAGATCCTCGACCCGATCGAGCAGTTCTGGGAGGCGCAGGGCGGTCCGCTCGAGCAGTACTCCCCCGGCTCGTGGGGTCCGGCATCGGCCACCGCCATGCTCGCCCGCGACGGACGTTCCTGGAGGCGCCCATGATCGTCGACCTGCCCGACACCACCGTCAGCAAGATCACGCGCGCCCTCGTCAACGTGCGCGAGGAGGGCGGGGCCGTCGCGCTCGGCCGTGTGCTGACTCTCGTCATCGTGACACGCGAGGGCGAGATGGAAGAGGTCATCGAGGCTGCGAACGACGCATCGCGCGAGCATCCGATGCGCGTCATCGTGCTGCTCGTCGACGGCGAGGAGTCCCAGGCGCGTCTAGATGCGCAGATCCGCGTGGGCGGCGACGCCGGCGCGAGCGAGGTCGTCACGCTGCACGCGTACGGCGAAGCCGCGTCGAACCTCGAGAGCCTCGTGACGGGGCTGCTGCTCCCCGACGCCCCTGTCGTGGTGTGGTGGCCGAACGACACGCCCGACAACCCCGCCGACACGTCGCTCGGCCGGATCGCCCAGCGCCGGATCACGGATGCCGCGACCAAACCCAACCCGTGGGAGTGGGTCACGTCGCTGTCCGGGTCCTACTCCCCCGGCGACACGGATCTCGCGTGGACGAGGCTCACGCGCTGGCGCGAGCAGCTCGCCGCGATCCTCGACCAGCCGCCGTACGAGCCGGTGCGTCGCGTCGAGGTGCGCGGAGCGGGCGACTCACCGTCGACGAGCCTCCTCGCCGCGTGGCTCCGTCTCGCCCTGGACGTGCCTGTCGACTGGCGATACCTCGACCCGTCGGAGTGGGAGCACGGCATCAAGTCGGTCGTCCTCGTGCGCGACAGCGGCGAGGTGCGCCTCGAGCGCCCCGAGCCGGGCGTCGCCATCCTCACGCAGCCCGGACAGCCGAGCCACGACTTGGCGTTCCCGCGCCGCACCCTGCGCGAATGCCTGGCCGAAGAGCTCCGTCGCCTGGATCCCGACGTCCTGTATGGTCGAGTGATCAGCGAGGGCCTGGAACTCCTCGGTCCGCCGTCGACACAGGAGCCGAATGGCTGAGACGTCAAACGAGAAGCGGGTCGTGATCCTCTCCGACCCGTCCGCGCTTGCCAAAGCCGTTGCATCGCGGTTCTTGAGCCGCATCGCCAAGCGCAGCGACCACAAGCGGCTCGTGCACATCTCCCTGACCGGCGGAACGATGGGTGCCGCGGTGCTGAAAGCCGCCGCGGCGAATCCGCGGGCGGGGAGCCTCGATTGGTCGAAGGTCCACTTCTGGTGGAGCGACGAGCGCTGGGTTCCCCGCGCCGACGACGATCGCAACGAGAAGCAGTCCCGCGAGGCGCTGCTCGACCACCTCGACATCCCCGCCGAGAACATCCACTCCGTCGCGGCGAGCGACGAGGGTCTCGATCTCGACGCCGCCGCACGGCTGTACGAGCACGAGTTGGCCAGGTTCTCGAGCGACTACGGCGCGTGGCCGTCGTTCGACGTGTGCTTCCTCGGCGTCGGGCCCGACGGGCACATCGCCTCGCTCTTCCCCGACCGCTCCGAGATCCACGTCACCGATCGCGCGGTGCTTCCCGTTCGCGAGTCGCCCAAGCCGCCCCCCAAGCGCATCACGATGACGCGACCCGTCATCAATGCGTCGCGCCGACTGTGGATGGTGCTCGCCGGCACCGACAAGGCATCTGCCCTCGGCCTGGCCCTTGCGGGTGCCAGTTACGGCAGCGTCCCCGCCGCCGGCGCGAAGGGGCGCAAGCGCACGGTGTTCTTCGTCGACGAGGCCGCCGCCGCGAACGTGCCGCCCGAGCTCATCGACCGCGAGTACTGAACTCGCGCGCCGTACGAAAAGGGGAGGGGGCGGATGCCGCGGCATCCGCCCCCTCCCCTTTGGTCGGTCTTCGGTCACTCGAGTCCGCGACGCTCGCGCAGCTGCCGGAGCGCGTCTTCGAGAAGGGCCTCGGCCTCCTCCTCGGTGCGGCGCTCCTTCACGTAGGCGAGGTGCGTCTTGTACGGCTCGGTCTTCGCGACGGCCGGAGGGTTGTTCTTGTCGCGGCCGGCCGGAAGGCCCGAGTGCGGCGAGTCGATCACTTCGGGGATCTCGTCCTCGGGAATCCCCGCCGCGAAGTAGCGGACCGTCTCATTGCCGAGCGCGTCCCAGTACGAGACCGCGATCCGTTCGGCGTGGAAGCCGTGGTCTTGTTCTCCCATCGGACCCGCGCCGACGCGGGTCCCGCGAATTGCATTTCCGCCGGTTGCCATCAGAGCCCCTGGAACTTGGTGATAAGGCCGAGCGCCACGATCGCCGCGAACCACACGAGCGCGAGCACGACCGTGAAGCGGTTGAGGTTTCGTTCGGCGAGCCCGGACGAGCCGAGCGCAGACGTCATGCCGCCGCCGAACATGTCGGACAGGCCGCCACCGCGACCCTTGTGAAGCAGGATGAGAAGTGTGAGGAGGATGCTGGTGATCCCCAGGATCACCTGCAGGACGAACTCGAGAATGGGCACAGTCGTCGAAAACCTTTCGCTGCGGCCGGGTGTCGATCGCGCAGGCGTCAATTATACGGGGTGACGTGCGGCGCACCGGGCGGAGCCTCCCGGACATGCCGCGAGGCTCCACCCAGCGTGTCACACGCCGACGTGCTTCTGGTAGCGGATGATCGCGGCGAACTCGTCGACGACGAGGCTCGCACCCCCGACGAGAGCGCCGTCGACGTCGGGCTGCCGCATGAAGCTCGCGATGTTCGCGGCCTTCACCGACCCGCCGTAGAGGATGCGGGTGCGCGCGGCGGTGTCGGCCCCGAGCTTTTCGGCGACGACGTCTCGCAGTTTGGCGCACACCTCCTGAGCCTGCTCGGGGGTCGCCGCCTGCCCGGACCCGATCGCCCACACGGGCTCGTACGCGACGACGACATCCGAGCCCGAGGCCACTCCGTCGAGCGCCGCCTGCAGCTGTCCTACCGGAACGGCGCTCGCGCCGAACTCCTCGAGGTCTTCGGCGGTCTCACCGACGCAGATGACGGGAACGAGCCCGTGCCGCAGGGCCGCCTTCACCTTGGCCGCGACGAGCTCGTCGGACTCGGAGTGATACTGGCGCCGCTCGGAGTGACCGATGATGACGTACGTGCAGTCGAGCTTCGCGAGGAACGCACCCGACACCTCGCCCGTGTACGCGCCGCTGTCGTGCTGCGACAGGTCCTGAGCCCCCAGTGCGAAGGGGATCTTGTCCGCGTCGATGAGCGTCTGCACGGTGCGCAGGTCGGTGAACGGCGGGAACACGCCGATCTCGACGGAGCCCTCCTCGTGCTTCGCGTCCTTGAGCGTCCAATGCAGCTTCTGGACGAACGCGACCGCCTGAAGGTGGTCGAGGTTCATCTTCCAGTTGCCGGCGATGAACGGCAGACGGGCGCCTTCTCTGCCCTTGTCCGTCACGACTGCTCCCATCCGAGGACTTCGAGGCCGGGGAGGCGCTTGCCCTCGAGGAACTCGAGGCTCGCGCCGCCGCCGGTCGAGATGTGACCGAAGTCGCTGTCGGCGAACCCGAGCTGACGCACCGCGGCCGCGGAGTCGCCCCCGCCGACGACGGAGAGTCCGTCGACCTCGGTGAGCGCCTGGGCGACGGCCTTCGTGCCGGCTGCGAAGGGTGCCATCTCGAACACACCCATCGGGCCGTTCCAGAACACGGTCTTGCTGTCGCGGATGACGGCGGCGAAGGCCGATGCGGTCTCGGGTCCGATGTCGAGCCCGATGCCGGATGCTCCGGCCGGCGTGTCTTCGAGCCCCGAGACCGGCGCGACGACGTGCTCGGCGTCGGCGGAGAACGAGGCCGCCACGACCGCGTCGACGGGCAGCAAGAGCTCGACGCCCCGCTCCTTCGCCGTCGCGATGTAGCCCCGCACCGTGTCGAGCTGGTCCTCTTCGAGGAGGCTCGCGCCGACCTTGTTCCCCTCGGCCGCCAGGAACGTGAACATCATGCCGCCGCCCACGAGGAGGCGGTCCACGCGCGGCAGCAGGTGCTCGATCACGCCCAGCTTGTCGCTGACCTTCGAGCCGCCGAGCACGACCGTGTACGGCCGCTCCGGACTCTCGGTGAGGCGGTCGAGCACGTCGACCTCCTTCTGCACGAGGAAGCCGGCAGCCGACGGGAGCAGTTCGGCGAGGTCGTAGACGCTCGCCTGCTTGCGGTGCACGACGCCGAAGCCGTCCGACACCAGCGCATCGCCGAGGGACGCGAGCTCGGTGGCGAAGGCACGACGGGTCGCGTCGTCCTTCGCGGTCTCGCCGGCGTTGAACCGCAGGTTCTCGATGACGACGACGCCGCCGTCCTCGAGAGC
This sequence comes from Microbacterium sp., assembly GCF_035556355.1. Lineage (GTDB taxonomy): Bacteria > Actinomycetota > Actinomycetes > Actinomycetales > Microbacteriaceae > Microbacterium. The sequence goes on along the minus strand of NZ_DATMFG010000054.1, from coordinate 136,741 downwards.
GGCGACCGCGTCGCGAGCCGACTCCCCCACCGTGTCGCGCGCGAACGCGACCGGCTTGCCGAGCAGCTCCGAAAGTCGCTGCGCGACCGGCTCGAGGCTGTACTTGGGATCGGGTGCCCCGTCGGGGCGGCCGAGGTGCGAGCACACGATGACGCGTGCGCCCTGGTTGATCAGATGATCGAGAGTCGGGAGCGCCGCACGCACACGGCCATCGTCCGTGATGACTCCGTCCTGCAGAGGGACGTTGAAGTCGACACGGACGATGACGCGCTTGCCTGCGAGCGAACCCAGCGAATCGAGGGTGCGCAGAGCCATGATCGTCAGAGCTTGTCGGCGACCAGCTCGGTGAGGTCGACCAGGCGGTTCGAGTAGCCCCACTCGTTGTCGTACCAGCCGACGACCTTCACCTGGTTGCCGATGACGCGTGTGAGGCCGGCGTCGAAGATGCACGAGTGCGGGTCGGTGACGATGTCGCTCGAGACGATCTCGTCCTCGGTGTACTTGAGGATGCCCTTGAGCGGGCCCTCGGCGGCGGCCTTGTACGCCGCCTTGATCTCGTCGACGGTCACCTCGCGCTCGAGCTCGACCGTGAGATCGGTCGCCGAGCCGGTCGGAACCGGGACGCGCAGCGCGAAGCCGTCGAGCTTGCCCTTGAGCTCGGGGAGAACGAGGCCGATCGCCTTGGCGGCACCCGTCGACGTCGGCACGATGTTCAGTGCGGCGGCGCGGGCGCGGCGGAGGTCCTTGTGCGGGCCGTCCTGCAGGTTCTGGTCGGCCGTGTACGCGTGGACCGTCGTCATGAGGCCCTTGACGATGCCGAACTCGTCGTTGAGGACCTTCGCGAGGGGCGCGAGGCAGTTCGTCGTGCACGACGCGTTCGAGATGATGTTGTGCGTCGCGGGGTCGTACGTGTCTTCGTTCGCGCCGATCACGAACGTGCCGTCCTCGCCCGACGCCGGAGCCGAGATGAGCACCTTCTTCGCGCCGCCCTCGATGTGCTTGCGCGCGTCGGCCGCGTTGGTGAAGCGGCCCGTCGACTCGATGACGATGTCGACGCCCAGCTCGCCCCACGGGAGGTTCGCGGGGTCGCGCTCCTCGAAGACCTTGATCGTCCTGCCGCCGACCGTGATGGAGTCACCCGTGTACGAGACCTCCTCGTCGAGGCGGCCCAGAATCGAGTCGTACTTCAGCAGGTGGGCGAGGGTCTTGTTGTCGGTGAGGTCGTTCACCGCAACGATGTCGAGGTCGGCGCCCTGCGCGAGAGCCGCGCGGAGGTAGTTGCGACCGATCCGGCCGAAGCCGTTGATTCCGATCTTGACAGCCACGGATGTTCTCCTGATTGTGTCGTGCGCGAGTGCGCGGTTTGGTGCGGTTCAGGGAGGGGCGGGCAACGGCGACCCGGCGGGCGGAACCCACCGGGTCGCCCGACTCGCTACGACAGTACCAGCAGGCCCGAGGCCTTCTCACGGGCCGTGGAGAAGCGCTCCTGCACGTTCGCCCAGTTGGCGATGTTCCAGAACGCCTTGACGTAGTCGGCCCGGACGTTCTTGTAGTCGAGGTAGTACGCGTGCTCCCACACGTCGAGCAGGAGCAGCGGCACCGTGCCCGCGGCGAACTGCGACTGCTGGTCGAAGAACTGCTGGATGATCAGGTTCTCGCCGATCGAGTCCCAGAACAGGCCGGCCCAGCCGGAGCCCTGCACGCCGAGCGCGGCGGCGGTGAAGTGGGCCTGGAACTTGTCGAACGACCCGAAGTGGTCGTCGATCGCCGCGGCGAGCTCGCCGGTGGGACGGTCGCCTCCGTCCGGCGACAGGTTGGTCCAGAAGATCGAGTGGTTCGTGTGGCCACCCAGGTTGAACGCGAGGTCCTTCTCGAGCTTGTTCACGTTCGCGAGGTTGCCGCTGTCACGAGCCTCGGCGAGCTGCTCGAGCGCCGTGTTCGCGCCGGTCACATACGCCTGGTGGTGCTTGTCGTGGTGCAACTCCATGATCGTCGCGCTGATGTGCGGCTCCAGCGCGGCGTAGTCGTACGGGAGGTCGGGCAACGTGTACTTCGCCATGTTCTCTTCTTCCTGTCGGCGCCGCGCCAGGTCCTCGGCACGGCGAGGGGACGGCTCTCATCCTAGTGACGGTCGGATGCCCGGGGGCCGCCCTTGCGTCAGGTGACGCTGTGCGTCATGGAGGTGGCGGATCAGTCCTCGACACCCGCGGGCACGGCGGCCTCGGTCGTCGGGATCCCCTCGCTCTCGGCCTTCTTGTCGGCCATCGCGAGCAGGCGACGGATGCGGCCGGCGACGGCGTCCTTCGTGAGGGGCGGGTCGGCGTGGTGGCCGAGCTCGTCGAGGCTCGCGTCGCGGTGTGCGAGGCGCAGCTCGCCGGCCTCCCGCAGGTGCGGCGGCACCTCGTCGCCGAGGATCTCGAGCGCCCGCTCGACGCGCGCGCATGCGGCCACGGCTGCCTGTGCGGATCGGCGCAGGTTCGCATCGTCGAAGTTCACGAGGCGGTTGACCCCTGCCCGCACTTCGCGCCGCTGGCGCAGCTGGTCCCACTCGGCGGCGGCGCGCTCGGCGCCCATGGTGGCCAGAGCTGTGCGGATCGCCTCGCCTTCGCGCACGACGACGCGCGGCACGCCGCGGACCTCGCGCGCCTTGGCGGCGATGCCCAGGCGGTGGGCCGCTCCCACGAGCGCCATGGCGGCTTCGGGTGCGGGTGACGTGATCTCGAGCGACGCGGACCGGCCCGGCTCGGTGAGCGAGCCCGACGCGAGGAACGCACCGCGCCACACGGCGGCGAGGTCGGGACGCGACCCGGTGGTGAGCCTGTTCGGCAGACCGCGCACCGCGCGGCGACGCTGATCGAGCAGGCCCGTCTGGCGTGCGAGGGTCTCTCCTCCCTCGATGACCCGCACCGCGTAGTGACCGCCGGCGCGGGCACCCGAACCCTGCACGTGCACGAGCTCGGGCCGCACGCCGTAGAGCTCGACGAGATCGCGCGCGACGCGACGGGCGAGCGCATCCGAGTCCAGCTCCGCCTCGACGGCGACGCGATTCGCGATCGAGTGGAGGCCGCCGGAGAACCGCAGCAGCGACGTGAGTTCGGCGATGCGGGCCGAGGGCCGAGGGTCTCGAACGGCCAGCAACTCGGCTTTCACGTCAGCGGTCAGCGACACGTCACTCCTTGCTCAGGGATTCCCGGGACGAGGGTCCAGCCTACTCGTGGCCGAGGTCGCGATGACGCACGCGGACCGCGAGACCGGGCACGTCGGACAGCCGCGCGGCGAGCTCCTGGGCGGCGACGACCGATCGATGCTGCCCGCCCGTGCATCCGACGGCCACGACCGAGTGGCGCTTGTTCTCACGCTGGTAGCCCTCGACGACCGGTCGCAGGGCGGCGGCGTACGAGTCGAGGAACTCGACCGCGCCGGGCTGTGCGAGCACGTACTCCTTGACGACCTCGTCCTCGCCCGAGAACGGACGCAGGGCGTCGTTCCAGAAGGGATTGGGCAGGAAGCGCATGTCGGCCACGATGTCGGCGTCCGGCGGCAGTCCGTACTTGAACCCGAAGCTCAGGATCGTCATCGAGTGCCGCGCCGCGCCCTCCTCCGAGAAGAGCTCGGCCACCTGCGTCGCGAGCTGGTGGATGTTGAGCATCGACGTGTCGATGATGAGGTCGGCACTCTCGCGCAATGCCGCCAGTCTCTGCCGTTCGCGCCGGATGCCGTCGACGAGCGTGCCGTCGCCCTGGAGCGGATGCGGCCGCCGCACCGCCTCGAATCGACGAACGAGCACCTCGTCGGACGCATCGAGGAAGAGAATGCGCAGCTGTCGACGCTCGCGGATGCTGCGCAGCGCCTCGGGCAGGTCGGCGAAGAGGTCGCGACCGCGCACGTCGACCACGACCGCCACTCGCGGAAGCGAGCCGCCCGCGAGCTCGGTGAGCTCGAGCAGGGGCTTGAGCATCTGCGGCGGGAGGTTGTCGACCACGTACCAGTCGAGGTCTTCGAGTGCGTTCGCCGCGGTGGACCGACCGGCGCCGGACATCCCCGTGACGATCAGCATCTCGGACGGAACGCGATGCTCCTGGTCGTTCATGACCACCCCCATCGCCTCCACAGCCTATCGGCCGGCCAGGTGCGCGTGGATCGTGGCGGCGAGCTTCGGCCCGATGCCTGGGAGTTCTTCGATCTGCTCGGGTGTCGCCGCGCGCAGCGCGGTCACCGATCCGAAGTGGCGCAGGAGCGCCTTGATGCGGGCGTCGCCGAGCCCCGGGATCTCCGCGAGGATCGTCTGGATGTCGCGCTTGCGCCGCTTGCGCTGATGGGTGATCGCGAACCGGTGCGCCTCGTCGCGCAGGCGCTGCAGCAGGTACAGCGCCTCGCTCGTGCGCGGCAGGATCACCGGGAAGTCCTCGCCGGGCAGCCACACCTCCTCGAGGCGCTTCGCGATGCCGCACAGCGCGATCTCGCTGTGCCCCGCGTCGGCGAGGGCGCGCGCGGCCGCCTCGACCTGAGGCTTGCCGCCGTCGACGACGAGCAGCTGCGGCCGGTAGGCGAAGCGCGGGCGCTTGCGCGTGGTGACGACCGGCTCGTCGGAGTCGGATGCGGCATCCGCGATTTCGGCGCCGTTCGGCGACGCGCCTTCGGTCTCGTCGGGGTGGTCGAGGTACGTGAGCCGTCGCGAGAGCACCTGGTACAGCGAGTCGGTGTCGTCGGTCGTCTCGGGCACCTTGAACGAGCGGTACTGGTCCTTGCGCGGCAGGCCGTCCTCGAAGACGACCATCGACGCCACGACGTTCGTTCCGGCGAGGTGAGACACGTCGAAGCCCTCGATGCGCAGCGGCGCCTCGGCGAGCCCCAGCGCCTCCTGAAGATCGGTGAGCGCCTGCGTGCGCGCGACGTAGTCGCTCGTGCGCCGGGTCTTGTGCAGCATCAGCGCCTGCTCCGCATTGAGCGTCGCCGTCCTCATGAGGTCGGCTTTGCGGCCGCGCTGGGCGACCTGGATGCTCACGCGACGGCCCCGACGCTCGCTGAGCCACTGCTCGAGATCGGCCGCATCGTCGGGCAAGGCCGGCACGAGCACCTGACGCGGGATGTCGACGGCGGATGCCTCCCCGTACGTGCGCTGGAGGATCTGGTCCACGAGGTCGGCACCCGAGATGTCGAGCTCCTTCTCGATCGTCGTCGCGCGAACGCCGCGCACGCGACCGCCCCGCACGACGAAGTGCTGCACCGCCGCCGCCAGCTCGTCCTCCGCGATGCCGAACAGGTCGGCATCCGTGTCGGAGCTCAGCACCAAGGCGCTCTTGTTCAGCACCGCTTCGATCGCCTGCAGCTTGTCGCGATACATCGCCGCGGCCTCGTAGTCCATGGCTGCGGACGCCTCTCGCATCCGCTTCGTGAGCTCGCGCGTGAACCGCTGGTCGCCGCCCGACATGAACGCGACGAAGTCGTCGACGATCGCGCGGTGCTCCTCGATCGACACCTTCATGGAGCACGGGCCGCCGCAGCGCCCGATCTGGCCTGGGAAGCAGGGGCGTCCCGTGGCCATCGCCTTCTTGTACGACGAGTCGCTGCACGTACGGATCGGGAAGACCTTGATCATCAGGTCGATCGTGTCGTGCACGGCCCACACCTTCGGGTAGGGCCCGAAGTACTTCGCCCCCTTGATGCGACGGTTTCGCGTCACCAGCACGCGCGGAGCCTCGTCGGCGAGCGTGATGGCCATGTAGGGGTACGACTTGTCGTCCTTGTAGCGGACGTTGAACGGAGGCGAGAACTCCTGGATCCACATGTATTCGAGCTGGAGCGCGTCGACGTCGCTCGATACGACGGTCCACTCGACGGATGCCGCGGTGAGCACCATGCGGCGCGTGCGCTCGTGCAGCGTGTGCAGCGGCGCGAAGTAGTTCGACAGGCGGGCCCGCAGGTTCTTCGCCTTGCCGACGTACAGCACGCGCCCGTCGCGATCCCGGAACCGGTAGACGCCGGGGTTCGTGGGGATCTCGCCCTGCTTGGGCTTGTACGGGAGCTGGTCCGCCATGACGGGCTGCCTCAGCCCGCCTTCCGGCGCTGGGCCTGAGCCCCGAGCACTTCGGCGAGGAAGGCTCCGGTGTGGCTCCCCTCGACGCGCGCCACCTGCTCGGGCGTGCCCGTCGCGATCACCTGTCCGCCACCGTCGCCGCCCTCGGGTCCGAGGTCGATGACCCAGTCGGCGGACTTGATCACGTCGAGATTGTGCTCGATCACGATCACGGTGTTGCCCTTGTCGACGAGGCCGTTGAGCACCTCGAGCAGACGGCGCACGTCCTCGAAGTGCAGACCCGTCGTGGGCTCGTCGAGCACGTAGATGGAGCGGCCGTTCGAGCGTCGCTGCAGCTCGGTCGCGAGCTTCACGCGCTGCGCCTCGCCGCCCGAGAGCGTCGTGGCCGACTGCCCCAGTCGCACGTAGCCGAGGCCGACGTCGACGAGGGTCTTGAGGTAGCGGTGGATCGCCTGGATCGGCTCGAAGAACTCCGCTGCCTCTTCGATCGGCATCTCGAGCACCTCGGCGATGTTCTTGCCCTTGTAGTGCACGGCGAGCGTGTCGCGGTTGTATCGCTTGCCGTGGCACACCTCGCAGTCGACATACACGTCGGGCAGGAAGTTCATCTCGATCTTGATCGTGCCGTCGCCCGAGCACGCCTCACAGCGCCCGCCCTTGACATTGAAGCTGAACCTGCCGGGCAGGTAGCCGCGGGCCTTCGCCTCGGGGGTCTCGCTGAAGAGTGTGCGGATGCGGTCGAACACGCCCGTGTACGTCGCCGGGTTCGATCGCGGCGTGCGCCCGATCGGCGCCTGGTCGACGTGCACGACCTTGTCGAGGTTGTCGAGACCCGTCACGCGCGTGTGCCTGCCCGGCACCGTGCGCGCGCCGTTCAGCCGCGACGCGAGCACCTCGTAGAGGATGTCGTTCACGAGCGACGACTTTCCGGAGCCGCTCACGCCGGTCACGGCCGTGAACACGCCGAGCGGGAAGTCGACCGTGACGTCTTTGAGGTTGTTCTCGCGCGCGCCGACGACCGTGATCTGGCGGTTGCGATCGATCCTGCGCCGCTTCGTCGGCGTGGGGATCTGGCGGCGCCCGGCGAGGTAGTCGCCCGTGATGGACTCACGGTCGTGGAGGAGCGACTCGAGCGGACCCGAATGCACGACCCGCCCGCCGTCGACGCCCGCACGTGGTCCGATGTCGACGATCCAGTCGGCCGCGTGGATCGTCTCTTCGTCGTGCTCGACGACGATGAGCGTGTTGCCCAGGTCGCGCAGCGTCAGCAGCGTCTCGATGAGGCGCCGGTTGTCGCGCTGGTGGAGACCGATCGACGGCTCGTCGAGCACGTAGAGCACGCCGGTCAGTCCCGATCCGATCTGGGTGGCGAGACGGATGCGCTGCGCCTCGCCGCCCGAGAGCGAACCGGCCGAGCGGCTGAGGTTGAGGTAATTCAGACCGACCTGGATGAGGAAGTCGAGGCGCAGACGGATCTCGCGCAGCACCTGCGCGGCGATCGTGGCCTCCCGCTCGGTGAGCTCGAGCTTCTCGAAGAACTCCCGCGCGTCGGCGAGGCTCAGGCGCGAGGCATCCGCGATGGAGTATCCGTGCACGAGCACCGAGAGCACCTCGGGCTTCAGACGCGCCCCGTTGCAGACCGGGCACGGGATCTCGCGCAGGTAGTCGGCCCACCGCTGGCGCTGCGTGTCGGTCTCGGCCTGCACATATTGGCGCTCGATGTAGGGCACGACGCCCTCGAAGCCCGAGGAGTAGCGCATCTCGCGCCCGTACCGGTTCTTCCACCGGACGGTCACCTTGTAGTTCTCGCCGCGCAGCACCGCCTCTTTGACGGATGCGGGGAGCATGCGCCACGGGGTGTCGAGCGAGAACCCGAGGTCGGCCGCGAGGCCCTCGAGCAGGCGCTCGTAGTACTGGAACAGGCCCTTGCCCTGTGTGGTCCACGGGAGGATCACGCCCTCGCGGATCGACAGGTCCTCATCGCCCAGCATGAGGTCGACGTCGACCGACATGCGCGTTCCGAGGCCCGAGCAGGCCGGGCATGCGCCGAACGGCGCGTTGAACGAGAACGTGCGCGGCTCGATCTCGGTGAGCTGCAGGGGGTGCCCGTTCGGGCACGCGAGCTTCTCGGAGAACGACTGCCATGCGGCGTCGCCCTCTTCGTCGACGAAGTTGACCTGCATGACCCCGCCGGCCAGCGAGAGCGCCGTCTCGACCGAGTCGGTCACGCGCTCGAGGATGCCGGGGCCGGCGACCAGGCGGTCGACGACCACTGCGATGTCGTGCTTGTAGCTCTTCTTGAGCGTCGGCGGCTCAGCGAGCTGGATGAGCTCGCCGTCGACGATCGCACGGGCGTAGCCCTTCGCGCTGAGCTCGCGGAAGAGGTCGACGAACTCGCCCTTCTTCTGCGTGACGACCGGCGCGACGATCTGATACCGCGTGCGCTCGGGCAACTCCATGAGCTGGTCGGCGATCTGCTGCACCGTCTGGCGCTGGATGACCTCGCCGCACTCGGGACAGTGCGGGATGCCGATGCGCGCCCACAGCAGACGCATGTAGTCGTGGATCTCGGTGATCGTGCCGACTGTCGAACGCGGGTTGCGGTTCGTGGACTTCTGGTCGATCGACACGGCGGGGCTCAGCCCCTCGATGAAGTCGACGTCGGGTCGGTCCACCTGGCCCAGGAACTGGCGCGCATAGGCGCTCAGCGACTCGACGTAGCGGCGCTGACCCTCGGCGAAGATCGTGTCGAACGCGAGGCTCGACTTGCCCGAGCCGGAGAGACCGGTGAAGACGACCAGGGAGTCGCGCGGGATGTCGAGGTCGACGTTCTTGAGGTTATGAACCCGAGCACCCCGGACGCTGAGCGTTCCGGGGTTGGTGGTCCCGTTTCCGGGCAGGGCAACAGGGACGATTGGCACGCGTTCAAGTGTAGGTGGGGCCTCCGACACGGGGCTCGGGGTTCGCCGGGAGCGCATCCCGGCGGACGGGACGGATGTCAGCCGATGGCCAGATCAGAAGGCGATTCTGCGCCCGGCGAACGGCGCGAGCCCATCGCGCAGGTGCGCGAGCTGCTCGGCATCCATGCCCGTCCGCTCCATGATCTGCTGCGGCACGGCAAGGGCACGCTCGCGCAGCGCGCGCCCCTCCTTCGTCAGCGCGATCTCGAGCACGCGTTCGTCCTGGGCGCGACGGCCGCGGGACACGCGGCCCTGTGCTTCGAGGCGCTTCACGAGCGGCGAGAGCGTCGCAGGCTCCATCGCGAGCTCTTCTGCGAGCTCGCCGAGCGACCGCGGCGACCTCTCCCACAGCGCCAGCATGACGAGATACTGCGGATGTGTCAGCCCGAGCGGTTCGAGCACGGGCCGGTACAGCGAGACGACGTTGCGTGCCGCGGTCACGAGGGCGAAGCAGAGCTGGTTCTCCAGCTTGAGCAGCTCATCCCTTGCGTCCACGCGGCTGAGTCTACCGAATTGCTTAGTACACTAATCATCATGACGCGTATGGATTCTGAGCCCCGTCGTCCCCTGCGAGAGCGCGTTCGCGAGGCCGGGGGCTGGTACGCGTGGTTCAACTCGCGCCTCATCCGCGTCGCGGGTCCGGCATCCGTCGGCCCGTACGAGACGACTCCCGAACCGTCCCGCACCGAGTCTCCGTGCCCGCTGTGCGGAGCGCCGATGTCTCGGCACACGTTCGATCGCTCGGGCCCCAAACCCCTCATGCACTGCCCGTAGTGCGAACAGGGCGAAGCCCGGCCCTTCGGGGGGAAGGACCGGGCTCCTCCGGGGGGAGCGGAATCAGTCGAGCGCGGGGGGCCGCTCTTCGTCTTCCGCATCGAGCACGTCGGACTCGTCATCGGCGGAGTCCTGCTCCTCGATCACGTCGTCCTCCGGCTCGGTCTCGGCGGGAGCGCTGTCGTCTCCCGCATGGTCTGGTTCGGGCGTCGCCGGTTCCTCAGGGACCTCAGCCTCCGGCTGGGCGCCCTCGATCGGCGGGGTAGGCTCCGGGTCCACCGGCGGGGCCGGCGGGGCCGGATCGATGGGCGGTGCCGGCTCCGGGTCCGGCTCGACCGGCTCGACCGGGAGGGGCGGCGCGGTCGGCGGTTCGGGCCCCGTCGGAGGCAGCAGCTCGAGCGGAGGCAGCGGCTCGAGCGGCGGCACAGGGGGCACGGACTCGTCGGGCGCGGCATCCGGATCGTCGGCCACGCGGTCGGCGGTCTGCACGGAGCCACTGATCACGGCCGAGTCCGTCCACGCGGCACTTGTGAAGGTCGTGGCGGCGGCGCCCAGCGCGAGGCCCGCAGCGGCGACAAGTCCGAGCAGCGCCTTGATCATGCTGTTCATGCGCTCACCGACTCCTTCTGATCCGCGGGCTCTGTGACGAGCTCCTCCTGTCCTGCCTCGTCGTCGGATCGACGCGACGGGATCGTCGCAAGGCCTGCCAGGGCGAGCAGTCCCGCCAGCAGCGGGATGCCGACCTCCGGCCTCATGAGCATCTCGGCGACATATCCGGCACCGGGGACGGTGAGGACGGGGATCCACACCGGGTCATCCGCCCCGAGGGTGTGCGACTGCGCGTCCGGGTGCGCGTTCGCGTCCCCCTGCATCCGCAGTGTCACCGTGTCACCTGTGCGCTCGAACTCGACGATGCGGTGCGTGACGAACACGCCTCCCTCATTCGGGAGCGACGCGACGTCACCCACCCGCAGGTCTCGCGCCGGCGTCGGAGTCGCCATGAGCAGGTCGCCCGTGTTGATCTCCGGAGCCATGGAGCCCGAGACCACGATGAGCGGCTGCACGAGCCCTGCGGCGTTCCCCGCCCAGAGGGCCCCGCTGACGAGGCCGATGACGGCGAGCACCCACAGCACGATCGAGCCCGCAGTGCGAGCGACGGCTGCTGGTCTGCTTGTCTTCATTGGTCCATTCCTCTGCGGCCGGTCGGCCGCGGTTGTCGGTCGAGCATCTCGGCTCCGGTGTCGCGGGAGCGAAGGGGCGGCCCCTCCCTCCCGCGACCGGAACGCGCACGTCAGGGCGCCTGGGGAGCGCTGCTCGCCGGGAAGGTGAGGTTGAGGCTGCCTGCCGTGTCCGTCGGCAGGTACTCCGCGACGTGGAACGTGACGTCCACCTTCACGTACCCGTCCGGAGCCAGCGACTCGGGCAGACCGGCCACGCTGTGCGTGATCGCCCCGTTCAACGCGGGGTCGACCTCGAGGATGGTGTCGTCGAGATAGGCCCTCACCGTCGAGTTGTTCTTCAGTGCGATGGTCTTGGTGACCTCGCCGGGCTGGAGATTCCGGAACGCGTCACCGAGGTCGATCCGGCCGTCATGCCAGGCCCCGCCCTGAACAGCACCGCGCAGATCGAACTTCGCGGTCTGCACGTTGCCGGCGAACGTCACCTGGTCGGTCCATGCGGCGGTCGTGATGGCGCCGCCGATGCCGAGTACGGCCACGGCTGCGATGCTCGCCCGGAGGATGGCTCCGCGGCGGTCCTTCTTCGTGGTCGTGGTCATGGGTCTCCCCTTACGTCATGGCCTTGTGGGCCTGGTGGCGACCGGGCGAAGTGGCGCCGGTCGTGCATCTCCTTGGATGCCCAACCATTCTAAAACGTGTGGTCTGACCACATGCTGTGAACGCCTATCCAGACGGACGATCGCTCGGAATCGTCGGAAGGTCAGGCGTGGCCGGCGCGCTCCATCGCACGAAGCTCCCGTTTGAGGTCCTGAACCTCGTCGCGCAATCGTGCGGCGAGCTCGAACTTGAGCTCGGCTGCGGCCGCGAGCATCTGATCGGTGAGATCGGCGATCGTCGCCTCGAGTTGGTTCGCACCCTCGGCCGCGATGCCTTCGCGCCTCAGCTGCGGCGTAGGCGACTTGCCCTTGCCGGACTTCGTCTTCGCCGACGCCTTGCCCCGGAGCATCCGGTCTGTGTCGGATGCTTCACGTGCGAGCACCTCGGTGATGTCGGCGATGCGCTTGCGCAGCGGTTGGGGGTCGATGCCGTGCTCGATGTTGTACGCGATCTGCTTCTCGCGGCGGCGGTTGGTCTCGTCGATCGCGTTCTGCATCGACTCGGTGATCGTGTCGGCGTACATGTGCACCTCACCCGACACGTTCCGGGCCGCGCGTCCGATCGTCTGGATGAGCGAGGTGCCCGAGCGCAGGAACCCCTCCTTGTCGGCGTCGAGGATCGCGACGAGCGACACCTCAGGAAGGTCGAGGCCTTCGCGCAGGAGGTTGATGCCGACGAGCACGTCGTACACGCCCGCGCGCAGTTCGGTCAGCAGCTCGACGCGGCGGAGCGTGTCGACGTCGGAGTGCAGATAGCGCACGCGCACGCCGTGCTCGCCGAGGAAGTCGGTGAGCTCCTCGGCCATCTTCTTGGTGAGGGTCGTCACGAGCACGCGCTCGTCGCGCTCGGCGCGGATGCGGATCTCTTCGAGCAGATCGTCGATCTGCCCCTTGGACGGCTTGACGACGATCTGGGGGTCGACGAGACCCGTGGGGCGGATGATCTGCTCGACGACGCCGTCGGCGACGCCCATCTCGTATCGACCCGGTGTCGCCGACAGGTACACCGTCTGGCCGATGCGCTGCTTGAACTCGTCCCACCGCAACGGCCGGTTGTCGAGCGCGCTCGGAAGGCGGAAGCCGTGCTCGACGAGCGTGCGCTTGCGCGACGCGTCGCCCTCGTACATCGCCCCGATCTGCGGCACGGTCACGTGGGACTCGTCGATCACGAGGAGGAAGTCGTCGGGGAAGAAGTCGAGCAGCGTGTGCGGCGGCTCGCCCGGCGCGCGGCCGTCGAGGTGCCGCGAGTAGTTCTCGATGCCCGAGCAGAACCCGAGCTGCTGGAGCATCTCGAGGTCGAACGTCGTGCGCATGCGCAGTCGCTGCGCCTCGAGCAGTTTGCCCTGCGACTCGAGCTCCTTCAGCCGCTCGGCGAGCTCTTCTTCGATCGTGCCGATCGCGCGGCGCACCGTCTCGGTTCCCGCGACGTAGTGCGACGCGGGGAAGATCGGCACCGAGTCGAGCTTCTGGACGACGTCGCCGGTGAGCGGATGCAGCATGTACAGCGCCTCGATCTCGTCGCCGAACAGCTCGATGCGGATCGCGTACTCCTCGTACACGGGGATGATCTCGATCGTGTCGCCGCGCACGCGGAAGTTGCCGCGCGAGAAGTCCACGTCGTTGCGGTTGTACTGCATCGCGATGAACTTGCGGATGAGCGCGTCGCGGTCGTAGACCTCGCCCACCTGAAGGGCGACCATCGCGCGCATGTACTCCTCGGGCGCGCCGAGGCCGTAGATGCACGACACCGTCGAAACGACGACGACGTCGCGCCGGCTGAGCAGAGAGTTGGTCGTCGAGTGTCGCAATCGCTCGACCTCGGCGTTGATCGAGGAGTCCTTCTCGATGAAGGTGTCGGTCTGCGGGACGTACGCCTCGGGCTGGTAGTAGTCGTAGTACGAGACGAAGTACTCGACGGCGTTGTGCGGCATGAGCTCGCGGAACTCGTTCGCGAGCTGCGCCGCGAGGGTCTTGTTGTGCGCGAGCACGAGCGTCGGCCGCTGGACCGCCTCGATGAGCCAGGCGGTCGTCGCCGACTTGCCTGTGCCCGTCGCGCCCAGCAGCACCACATCGGTCTCGCCCGCGTTGATGCGCGCCGCGAGCTCGGCGATCGCCTGGGGCTGGTCGCCGCTGGGCGCATACTCGCTGACGACCTCGAAGGGGCGCACGGATCGTGTGGTCTGCACTCCATCCAGCGTAGGCGGCCCCTGCGACATCGGAAGCGCGTTCGCCCCGAGCGGACCCTGCGTGAACCTGCCCGCGTCAGCCGGCGGCGTCGCGCACCACGTCGCGGAACGCACGGGCCTGACGGCTCAGCGCGGCCCCGCGCCGCCACGCGAGCACGATGTCGACGGGATCGACGCCGGGGACGTCTCGCACCACGACTTCGAGACCCTCATGGGTGAGGTTCCGCGGCCGCTGCAGTGTGATCGACCACCCGAGACCGCGACCGACGAACGAGCGCACGGTCTCGAAGTTCTCCGAGGGTATGCGCTCATCGGGCGTCGCCCCGCCGATCGCGAACACGCGCTCGGCGTCGCGGTGAGCCGCGGGCGATGCGAGTTCGATGAAGGGCTCTCGCACGAGGCGCGCGAAGTCGATCGGCCGCGACTCGTCCGCCGCCCAGTGGTCCTTCGGCAGCATCACGCCGAGCCGGCGCGTCGCGACGACCATCCGGTCGACCTCGTCGCCGAGGCCGATGTCATACGCGAGCATGAGGTCGAGCGCGCCCGCGAGAAGCTCCGGCACGAGTCGGACGAGCGCGTCCTCGCGGAACCGGACCTTCACGGCCGGATGCCGCGACGAGAACGCTCGCACGAACCCCGGGAGCATCGAGGGGCCGAGGCTCGGGAAGCACCCCACGTCGACGGCGCCGCGGAGCACATCGTCGGTCGCGATCTCCTGCGTGAGGCGCGTCGCCGACGCCAGCACATCCTTCGCGTGGGGCAGGAGGGTGCGTCCCATCGGCGTGAGCTGAGCGCCTTGCGCACGCTTGCGGACGAGCAGCTCGGTGTCGAGGGTGCGCTCGAGCTGACGGATCGACAACGACACGGCCGTCGGCGACATGAAGAGGTGCTCGGCCGCCGTCGCGATCGAGCCGTGCTCGGCGACGGCGACGAAATGCTGGAGCTGGCGCAGCGTGAAGTCGTGGCGATCGGCGAGGGGCGACGGCACGTCGCCCGCGGCCGGGTCGGCTTCGGCCACCTCCGACTCCCCTCCTCGCGCCCGTCGGTCCTCGGCGGATCGAACCAGGATAGGCGAGCGGATGCCGGATGCGGGGAGTCGGCCGCTCCGGCATCCGCTCGGGCTCAGAAGGGGTAACGCGCGATCGACGACTGCACGGTGACCCATTGCTGCTGCGTGAACGTCTCCAGGTTCGCCGCGGCGCCCCCGAAATGACCGCCCACCCCCGACGCCTTCGTCCCGCCGAACGGGATGACCGCCTCGTCGTCGACCGTCTGGTCGTTCACGTGGACGATGCCCGTCACGATGCGGTCGGCGAGTTCGAAGCCGCGATAGGCGTCGGCGGTGAGGATGCCCACCGACAGCCCGTACTCGGACGAGTTGATGATGTCGACCGCCTCGTCGATCGACTCGTACGTCAAGACGGGCGCGACCGGGCCGAAGATCTCCTCCTTCCACGCGTCCATGTCGGTCGTCACGTCTCCGAGGACCGTGGGGCGGAAGCAGAGCCCGTCGGACGACCCACCCGCACGGAGGGTGGCGCCCGCCGCGACGGCCGCGTCGACGAGAGACTGCACGCGGTCGCGCTGACCCTCGTCGATGAGCGGACCCAGGGCGTTGCCCGGGTCCCGGGGATCGCCCACCGTCAGTCGGTCCGCCTTCTCGGCGAGCAGTCGCGTGTACTCCTCCGCGAGTGACGCGTGCACGAGGTGCCGCCCGGCGGTCATGCAGATCTGACCCTGATGAAGGAACGCACCCCACGCGGCGGCCGAGGCGGCAGCCTCGACATCCGCATCCGGAAGGACGAGGAGGGCGTTGTTCCCGCCCAGCTCGAGGTGGACGCGCTTGAGGAGCGGCGCCGCCGCGGCGGCGATCCTACGGCCGGCGGCGGTGGAGCCGGTGAAGGAGATGCAGGGCACCTCCGGGTGCTCGACCAGCGCGGCGCCGACCTCGGCGTTGCCGGGCAGCACGTGGAGGACGCCCTCGGGCAGCCCCGCCTCATGCAGCAGTTCGGCGAGCGCGAGGCCGCCGGCGATCGGCGTCCGCGGATCCGGCTTCAGCACGACCGCATTGCCCACCGCGAGGGCCGGGGCGACCGAACGCATCGCGAGGATCGCCGGGAAGTTGAACGGCGCGATGACTCCGACGACGCCGAGCGGCACGCGGCGAGCCATCGACAGGCGCGGCTTCGACGAGCGGAGCAGCTCGCCGTACGCCGTACGGCGCCGACGCGAGTGCGGCACTCTCCTGGAGCTCGGAGACGACGAGGGAGACCTCGAAGCCCGCCTTGCCCTGTGCCGAGCCGGCCTCCTCGACGATCCACCGCGCGAGGCGGTCGGGATCCGCCTCGAGGATCTGCGCCGCGCGACGCAGGACCGCGGCCCGCACGTCATACGTCGCTGCGGCCCACGCGGCCTGCGCCTCACCGGCGATCCGCACGGATTCGGCCACATCCGCGGCGGTCGCCCGCCCAACGGTCGCGAGAACCTCTCCTGTCGCCGGCGCCGTGACCTCGAGCGCGCCGCCCTCGGTCTCCCGCCAGTCCCCCGCGAAGACCTTGCCATCCCATACCGCTGTGCTCATGGTGTCTCTCGTTCCTTTCCTCCGACGCGACTCACGCGTCGACTGTCTGCGGGGCGACGTCCTGCTCTTGGGAGCGGGACTCGTCGATGATGGCATGGCGGCTCTCGCGCCCGAATACGACCAGGACGACGAGGCTGGCGGCGCACATGCCGATGAGGAACCACACGACTCCGGCCACGTCACCGCCGCCCGTCGCGAAGATCGTCGCCGCGATCGCCGGCGTGAACCCGGCGCCGAGCAGCGCGGCGAGCTGGTAGCCGAGCGACGCGCCCGTGTAGCGCGACGAGGTCGCGAAGTTCTCGGCGAGGAACGCCGCCATCGGCCCGAACATGAGGCTCTGGCACAGCGGAAGGGCCAGGATGAACGCGAGGTACACGGCCCATGCCTGCGCCGTCGCGACGAGGGCGAACAGCGGGAAGGCGAGGACTCCCGTGAGAACGAGCCCGCTGAGAATGACCGGCTTGCGGCCGAGCCGGTCGGACAGCGCCGCAGCGGCCGGGATCGTGAAGGCGGCGATCAGCTGCGAGACCGCGAACGCCCAGAGTGCCGACGAGCGGTCGAATCCGCTCTCCACGGCGAATCCGACGGTGAACGTCGAGAACATCGCCTGCAGCACGAACGACGACATCCCCACGAGCCCCACCGTGAGCAGCGCTCCCGGTCGACGAAGCACCTGCACGAGCGGAACCTTCGGGCGGCGCGCCTTCGTCGCCTCGGCGATCTCCAGGGCGGCGGTGAAGACCGGGCTCTCCGAGACGCGCGAGCGGATGTAAAGGCCGATCACCAGGAGCGCGCCCGAGAACAGGAAGGGGATGCGCCAGCCCCACGAGAGGAACTGATCCTCGGGCAGCAGCGCGAACAGGGCGAGGGCCGCGGTGCCGAGGAATGCGCCGGCGGGGCCGCCGGCGTTCGCGAACGACGCCGCGAAGCCGCGCTTCGACTTCGACGAGTGCTCCAGCGCCATGAGCGTCGCACCACCCCACTCTCCCCCGATCGCGATGCCCTGGACCACGCGGAGGAGCAGGAGCATGAACGCCCCCCATACCTCGACGGGCGGGACGAGGCCGATGAGCACGCTCGCGACCCCCATCACGCTGAGCGAGACCATCAGCATCCGCTTGCGACCGATCCGGTCGCCGAAGTGGCCGAACACGATTCCGCCGATCGGCCGCGCGATGTAACCGGCGGCGAACGTCAAGTACGACGCGATCGTGGCCAGGAGCGGATCGAGCGTCGAGAAGAACACCGGCCCGAACACGATCGCCGCGGCGGTCGCATAGAGGATGAAGTCGTAGAACTCGATGGTCGAGCCGATGAAGCTCGAGGTGATGACACGTCGGATCTCTCTCGGATCCTTCGTCGCGTCAGCAGCGTTGGTGACGGTGGACATGGCTCTCCCTACGAGATGAGTATCGCCCGGTCGGTCCGGGACGGATAGGCGTCGGCCTCACCGGGAGCGGGGTCGACATGGTCGGTGGTCAGCGATGCGACGAGTCCCGCCGCATCCGTGAGGCCCCAGCTCTCCAGCGCGGAGGCGACGGGCTGCGAGCCGGGGGCGTGGGGACGATGCGGAAGCGGCGCGGCCGCTTTGCTGAAGCGGGGCGCGGGAGCCGGCTCCCAGACGCCGTCGCGCGATACGAACGTGCCGCGCTCGCGGAGATGCGCGGACTCCGGCGCCTCCGTCATCGTCAGCACCGGCGCCACGCACGCGTCGGTGCCGTCGAAGACCTCGGCCCACTCGTCGCGGGTTCGCGTGCGGAAGCGCTCCGCGAGCGCCTCGCGCAGCTGCGGCCAGCGACGGCGGTGCCACTGGGCGTCGCGCCACTCGGCGTCCAGCCCGACACCGGCGACGAGCTGTGCGAAGAACGGCGGTTCGAGCGCGGCGACGGCGACGTGGCGACCGTCGGCGGTCTCGTACACGTCGACGAACGGCGCTCCGCCGTCGATGAGGTTGCTGCCGCGCTCATCGCGCCACGCCCCGCCCGCGAGGAGCGAGTACGGGGATGCCATGAGGTGGGAGACGCCGTCGACGATCGCGGCGTCCACGACCTGCCCCTCGCCGGAGCGCTGCACGTCCCAGAGCGCCGCGAGGACGCCCGCGACGAGGTACATCGCTCCCCCGCCGAAGTCGCCCACGAGGCTCAACGGCAGGTGCGGACGACCGTCCCGTTCGCCGATCGCGTGGAGCGCGCCGGTGCGGGCGATGTAGGTCGGGTCGTGCCCGGCGCGCTGTGCGAGGGGTCCCGTCTGGCCCCACCCCGTCATACGACCGACGACGAGGCGCGGATTCCGGTCGTGGAGCACGTCGGGACCGAGCCCCAGTCGCTCGAGGACGCCTGGGCGGTAGGAGTCGAGGAGGACGTCCGCCTCTTCGGCCAGCCGCAGGATCGCCGCCACGCCCGTCGACGACTTGAGGTCGACGGTGATCCGGTCCTTGCCGCGATGGAGTGTGTCGAGCGTCGGGTCGATCGGCATCTCGAAGGCGCCCTGCGCGCGATCGATGCGCAGCACACTCGCACCCTGATCGGCGAGGAACATCCCGGCGAACGGGACGGGGCCGATCCCGCCCAACTCGATGACCCGCAGTCCCGCCAGGGGCCCGACGCGGTTCGGCGCGGTCATCAGACGAGCACCAGTCGGGACTCGTCGCGCACGTGGCGGATCTCGCGGCCGGGCATGCGGTTGGCGGCGATGAACTCCTCGTTCAGATCGATGCCGTAGCCCGGTCCCTCGTTCGCGTAGAGGACGCCGTCGCGGAACACCGGCACCTGGCGCGCGATGTCCTGCGTGATCCGCTGCTCCGCGTTCTCGAACTGGTTGTTGATGATGAGCGGACCGAGGTTCTCGTGCGTGAACTGCGAGGCCCACTGGTTCGACATCATGAGGTGCGCCGAGGGGCTCGCCTCGAGGCCGGACCCGATCATGCATCCGCTCATCACCGGCAGATCGGCCAGACGCGCGAGGGTGAGCCAGCGCTGCGCCTTGACCAGGCCGCCGGCCTTCTGGAGCTTGATGAACAGGCCGTCGGCGGCGCGCCGGTCGATGATCTCCTTGAGGTGGTGCAGCTCCTGAGCGGACTCGTCGGCGAAGATCGGCGTCCCGACGCGTTCGCGCAGGCGTGCCAGCCCCTCGATGTCCCAATGCGGCAGCGGCTGCTCGACGCAGTACAGGTTGTACGGGTCCATGCGGCGGATCGTGTGCAGCGCCTGGTCGTAGTTCCAGAATCCGTTGATGTCGATCACGAGGCGCATGTCGTCGCCGATCGCCTCGCGCACGGCGGCGACGTTGCGGACGTCCTCGTCCACGTCACCGCCGCTCTTGATCTTGATGAGCGAGAAGCCCGCGGCGATCGCCGCCTGCGCCTGGGCGACGAGGTCCTCGGCGGACCCGGCGCCGGCGACCCAGCCCTGTTTCGACCCGTCGGTGGTCTTGCCGCCGAGGAGCTCGTAGACGGGCAGCCCCGCGACCTTTCCTTTGAGGTCGTGCAGCGCGAAGTCGACGAGGGCCTTGGCCTGGTTGTTGTCGCGGACGAACGTGTCCATCTGCCCGACGATCTTCTCGATCGCCAGCGGGTTCTGGCCGATGAGGAAGCGCGGCGCGATGTGCTGCTCGATCATGGCGGCGATCGAGTCGGGCGTCTCGCCGCGGTACCACGTCGAGGTGTCGCCGCTGTCGCCGATGCCGACGTGGCCGGTGTCGGTCGTGATGCGCAGGACGATGCTGTGGATGTGGGTGATCTCGGTCCCGGGCATATGGAACGCCTTCACGAGCGGAGTCGAGACGGGGATCAGTTCGACGTCGGTGATCTTCATGGTGGGCCTCCTTCGGCCGATGAGATGTCTGGGGGTCAGGCGCTGAGCGCCGCGGGCAGTTCGCCGATCACGCCGGTGGCGGCGAGGGCGTCGATGGCGTCGTCGCCGACGCCGGCTTCGCGGAGCACCTCGACGGTGTGCTCCCCGAGGAGCGGAGCGCGGCGCCGGATGGTGGCGGGGGTGCGGGTGAGCTTCGCGACGGGCCCCGTGATGCGCGTGGGTCGTCCCGTGCGCGGGTTCTCCACCACGGGCAGCATCCCGCGGACTTCGAAGTGCGGATCGGCGAAGATCGCCTCGGCGTCGAGCACCGGACCGAGCGGGACCTTCCCGCCGAGGATCTCGATGAGCTCGGCGACCGTGTGCCGGCCGGTCCATTCGCCGACGATCTCGTACACCTCGTCGCGATTGACCCAGCGCGCGTTGTCGGAGTCGAACCGTTCATCGTCGATGAGCTCGGGGCGTCCCATGAGGGCGCACAGCTTGGCCCACTGGGCGTTGTGCGGGGCGCCCAGCGCGACCTCGCCGTCCTTGGCGCGGACGGTGTTGAACGGGGCGAATCCCTGCAACTGGTTGCCCATCGGATGCGGCGACACCCCCGTCGCCGCGTAGACGTTGACCGCGATCTCGGAGACGGCGAGGACGCTGTCGACCATGGCCGTGTCGACGTATTGCCCACGCCCCGAGCGCTGCGCCTCGAACAGGGCGGTGACGGTCCCGAGAGCTGCGAACAACGCGGGGACGCTGTCTCCGATGCCGGAGCCGACACGCACGGGAGGCCCGCCGTCGGGGCCGGTGATGCTCATGATCCCGCCCATCGCCTGCGCGACGACATCGAACGCCGGCCAGTGCGCGTATGGGCTCTCCCCGCCGCGGCGGTCGCCGAAGCCGCGGATCGACGTGTACACGAGACGCGGGTTGATCTCGGCGAGAACCTCGTACCCGAGCCCGAGTCGATCCATGACGCCGGCGCTGAAGTTCTCGACCAGGGCGTCAGCTTCGCGCACCAGCGTCAGCAGCACCCCCCTGCCTTCGTCGGACTTGAGGTCGAGCACGATCGAGCGCTTGTTCCGATTGGCGTTCTGGAAGACGTTCCCGTGGTCGTGCGTCTCGTCGTCCGGGGCGAACGGACCGGTGCCGCGCAGCATGTCCCCCCGCGGCGGTTCGACCTTGATGACGTCGGCGCCGTAGTCGGCCAGCAGCGAGGTGCAGAACGGGCCGGCGAGCGCCTGCGTGAGGTCGATGACGCGGATGCCCGCGAGCGCGCCGTTCATCCGGTGTACTCCCGCCCGATCAGGGCGCGCGCGACGATGAGCTTCTGGATCTGCGGAGTGCCCTCGCCGATCTCGAGGCCGGAGACGTCGCGCAGCATGGACTGCAGCGGCATCTCCTCGGAGTACCCCGTGTGCCCGTGCGCGATGATGCAGTCGTGGATCGTCTGCAGCGAGACGTCCAGCGTCCACCACTTCACCATCGCGGCTTCCTTCGTGTACGGCTCCCCCGCATCGGCGAGCGACAGCGCGCGATAAGTGAGCCACCGCGCGGCCTCGAGCCTCGTCGCGGCCTCTGCGATCGGGAAGCTGACTCCCTGGTACGCGGCGATCGGCTTGCCGAAGGTGTGGCGGTCGCGCGTGTGCTGGATCGTGAGGTCGAGCGCTTTTCGTGCGACGCCGGTGCTCATGAATCCGATGACGGAGCGCGTGTAGTCGAACTCGCTCATGACCATCCGGAACGCCGCGCCGACCGCGCCGAGCACCTGGGTGTCGGGGACGAAGACGTCGTCGAGGAACACGGCGGAGCGGCCGAGGGGCTTCCAGCCCGGGTCGTCGAACGTCTGGATCTCGACGCCGGGCGAGTCGAGTGGCACGAGGAAGCAGGTGATGCCGCCCTTGCGGGGGTTCCCGTCCGCGTCTGTGTAGTCCTCAGCGCGTGCGAAGGTGATCATGCCCTTCGCGTGCGGCGCGAACGTGATCGAGGTCTTCTCGCCGGTGAGCTGCCACCCGCCGTCGACGCGGCGCGCGCGCATGCGCATGGCCGCCGCATCCGACCCGCTCCCGGGCTCCGTGAGTCCGAGTGCGACGATGTGCTCGCCGCGGACGATGCCGGGGACCCATTCGGCCGCGAGATCCGCGGGGAGGAATCGCTCGAGCAGCGGTGCGGTGAGGTTGGAGGTGTAGGCGATCTGGGCGAGGTAGAAGTTCGCGTAGGCGAGCTCCTCGTGCACGATGCCGAGGTGCACGCGGGTCAGCTCGTCTCCGAGCCGCCCCATACCGCCGTGCTCCTCCGATGTGCCGAGGCCGAGCAGCCCCTGCTCGCCGAGCGCGCGGGCAAGCTCCCACGGGAAGCGGTCGCTGCGGGCGACGGGCAGGTACGAGTCGGCGTGCGGGGCGGCAGCCCCGCGCACCCAGGCGGCGAACTCCTCGTACTCCTCCCCGAGTTGGACGGGCGGGCGCAGAGCTGTGGCGACGGCGGACATGACGCCTCCTCTTCGAGACTTGGTCGGGGCATCTGGAATCGATGCGACCCAGCCATGCTCACCCGCGAGGAGTAATCATGCCAAACAGCGATTTCATGCCATAAACCGCTGTTTTCCTGCGTTTACCCGGATCCGCGCGCGTTCCGCGCGACGAGGTCCGGCAGCCGCGCCCACAGTTCGTCGACCTGGCGGATGGTGTCGTCGATCGTCCCTGTCGTGTCGATCACGACGTCCGCGACGGCCAGACGCGCGCTGTCGTCAACCTGCGAAGCGACGCGGGCCGCGGCATCCGTCTCACTCATTCCACGGAACTCCACCAGCCTCCGCAGTCGCACGTCCGACGGCGCGTGGGCGACGACGATGAGCTCCCATGGGTCGTCGACGCGCGCCTCGACGAGCAGCGGCACGTCGTAGACGACGACCGCGTCCGGATCGGCGGCGAACGCTTCGTCGAACCGGCGCTGGGACTCGGCGCGCACGGCGGGGTGCACGATGCGGTTGAGGCGTGCGATCGCGTCGTCGTCGCCGAACACGCGGGCGCCGAGCCCGGCTCGGTCCAGCGAGCCGTCCGGGCGGATGACATCCGCCCCGAACTCGCGCACGATCTCGTCGAGGACCGGAGAGCCTGGCTGCTGCACGTCGCGGACGATCGCGTCGGCGTCGACGACGACCGCCCCGTGCTCGGCGAGACGGGTGGCGATGGTGGACTTGCCCGAGGCGATCCCACCGGTGAGGGCGATGAGCGGCATGTCAACGAGGATGCCACGCCCGCGCATGCCAGGCGCGCCCGCAACCTTTGGGCGCTCCTGAGGAACGCCTGAGGAGCGCTTGAGCCGTGCGGACTAGTTTTTGGGGTACCCGAAAGAGAGACGGACTTCGGCACGAGCGGAGTCTGGGGAGGTCGTGAGATGCTCGAGCGGCGCCGGTCACAAGCGCTCTCGACTCACGCGACCCTCTGCTCGTGCCGCACCGCCGCCGCCGAATTGCGACGCGGTGTCGGTCCTGATCCCATGCAAGGCGTCGGCGATGGTGCGGGGGCTCATGCGAAGCGCCGGAGGGCGATGCGGGTGGTGAGGGCGCACGCGGGGGGCGCGGCGCCCACCACTCGCAGCGGCAGGGCGAGCGACGGGGAGCGACTGGGGGCTCCCCCTCGCCGTCCTCCCGTCTCGCAGCGTCGACGCGATCGCTCTTCTGTCGACGCACACGGCCCCTCCCCATGCGGTGATTGAGATGCCCGGCGACCGCCGATTCGAGGCGGCGTTCTGGGATATCATGACCGACGTCAACGATCCGACGGCGGAAACGGCCGCGCCCGGGGGTGCTTCGATGGATCAGCAGCGCGTCGCGGTGGTGATCGAAGACGAGGAAGACATCCGCTCGCTCCTGAGCACAGTCCTCGCCAACGCGGGCTTCACCGTGCACGGCGCCGCGACCGGAGCGGAGGGCCTCCGCCTTGTCCGCGACCACGAGCCGCTCGTGACGACGCTCGACATCAACATGCCCGGCATGGACGGATTCGAGACCGCGAAGCGGATCCGCACGTTCAGTTCGACGTACATCGTGATGCTCAGCGCGCGCACCGAGGAGATCGACGCGCTCCAGGGTCTCGAGGCCGGCGCGGACGATTACATCGCCAAGCCGTTCCGTCCGCGCGAGCTGCGTGCGCGCATCGACGCCATGCTGCGCCGCCCTCGCCACCGCCTCGACGCGGCCCCGACCGCCGGGCCCGAGCCGAGCACCGACCCGCCGGCCGCTTCGGCATGGCTCGAGCACAAGGGCGTCCGGCTCAACCGCGACATGCGGATCGCGACGCTCAACGGCCAGGATCTGGAACTCACACGCAGCGAGTTCGACATCCTCGCCGATCTGCTCGCCGCCGGACGGCGCGTGCGCGGCAAGAGCGATCTCGCGCTCATGCTGCGCGGTGAGCGGTACACCGGGGTCGAGTACGTGAGCGACAGCGATGCGCGCGCGATCGAGGTCCACGTCGCGAACCTGAGGCGCAAGCTCGGCGAATCGCCTGCGAACCCGCAGTGGATCGAGACGGTCCGCGGAGTGGGCTACCGCCTCACGGCCTGACGCGCACCGCCCGCGACCCGCAGCGCGGCGTCAGCGCTCGTCGCCGACGAGCACCGATGTCTCGACGCTCGCCGCAGCCCGCCGTGCCGCCTCGCGCGCGACCCGAACGAGCGCCTCGGTGTCGTACCCCGACGTGTCGCTCAGGCTCACGCCCACACCGACGACGGGCAGCACTCCCCCGCCGACCTTGCCGAGGTCGTCGAACAGTCCCCGGTAGATGACCCCCGCGCTGCGACGCGCCGTCGCGGGCGAATCGGCGACCACCGCGACGAGCAGTCCTGTGGGGCCGTCCTCGCCGACCATCGCGTTCGACGGGGCGTGACGCCGCACGCCGGCACGCCACGCGTCGGTCACCGCTCGGGCGACCTCGCTGCCGAACGCCGTCGAGATCTGGTCGAGGTCCTCGACGCGGATCGCGATGACCCCCACGAGGTCGTTCCGCCACGCCGCACGCCTGCACACGTCCGTCAGGTCGCGCTCGAACACCGGGAGCGGCACGATCCCGTCCCTGCGCTCGCCGTGCGCGACCGGACCGTACCCGCGCACGGGCGCTCGCGACGCGCGCAGCACCGAGGTGACCACGACGGCCACGATCGTCAGGACGACGGTGAGCATCGCGGTGTTCGCGGTGCCGAAGACGCCCTGGAACAGTGCGCTCTCCGGACCCGCGACGAGGAATGCGCTCGTCCGCGCGATGAAGTAGATCGCCTGGAACGCGAGCACGGTCGCGAGCACCCAGGCCGTCCTGCTCTCGAGCAGTGCCCCGCGCAGGCACTCCGCCGCGCCCAGTCCCGCGAACACCACGAGCGAGAGGAACATCCACGTCGCACCCGCCCAGTCCCCGCCGACGGGGTCGAGGAAGGTCGAGAGGGCGGCGCCGGCGACCGCGAGCACGACGATCGCGGATGCGGCGACCATCCGCCGCCCGTTGAACGCCCGTGCGCCGAGCCACATGCATCCGGTCCCCGCGACGAACGCGGCGTTGCCCACGGCGACCGGCCATGAGACCCCTGGCATCTCGGTCCACAGGACGTACGCGATCGTCGTGAGCATCGCCGCGAGGAAGCCGATCGACCAGATGCGCCCGGCACCCTCGTCGCGCCGGATGATCGTCTCGACGATGAACAGCACGCCGCTCGTGTTGACCACGAGCGCCGTCATGACCATCACGCTGAACAGGTCCAGGTTCATTCCGTGCTTCCGCTCCCGCTCGATGCACCCTCGGCCGCGGACGCCGCCTGGGTCGCCGGCAGCTTGACCACGAAGGTGGAGCCGACGCCGGGTGAGCTGTGCAAGCCGATCTCGCCGCCGTGCGCGCGCACGATGTCGCGGCAGATGGCGAGCCCGAGGCCGGTGCCCGTCCCCCGCGGCGCCGACGCTCGATAGTAGCGGTGGAACAGCCGCGCGCGATCCGCCTCGCTGATCCCGACGCCCGTGTCGCGCACCAGCACCCACGTCGAGGTCCCGTCTGTCGTCGTGCCGAGGAAGACGGAGCCGCCGTCGCGGTTGTATGTGATGGCATTCGCGAGGAGGTTGTCGATCACCTGCCGCAGGCGCATGGGGTCGGCCCACACCATCGCGGGCTCGAGTCCGACGGTGTCGATCGTGATGGCGCGCGACTGGGCGCGCGGCAGCATCGCCTCGGCCGCGGCGCGAGCGATCTCGTCGGCGCTCACCTCGCGCGGTGAGACGGTGAGCTCGGCCGACGAGGGCGACGAGCTCGACGCGGCGAGGATGTCGCCGACGATCCCGAGCAGCCGCTCGGCGTTGCGCTCCGCGATCTCGAGTCCGCCGCGCACGCGTTCGGGCAGCTCCTCGTCGTCGAGTGCGAGGTCGAGGTAGCCGAGGATCGAGGTGAGCGGCGTCCGCAGCTCGTGCGACACGGATGCGACGAGGTCGTCGCGCGCGCGGAGCGCGGTGAGCTCGGCGGTGACGTCGCGCGAGATGACGACGGCCCCCGCATCCGCCCCCGACGTGTCGGTGAGCCGGCGTGCCGTGATGTTCAGCGCGCGGCGCGGCCCCGAGGGGTCGCCGAACCACACCACCTGACCGTCGAACGCCTCGCCGCGCAGCGCGCGCTCGAGGGGCAGCTCGCCCGGCGGCAGCAGTGTCTCACCGTCCTCGAGGTAGGCGGGCACCTCGTGCCCCTCGGGGTCGCCTGGGTCGGACAGGTCGGAGCGATCGCCCGCGCCGAGCGCGAGCTGCAGTCGGCCGTGTGCCTCGTTCGTCACGGCGACCTCGCCGTTGGGACCGATGCGGATGACGCCGAAGTCGACGGCGTCGAGCACCTCGGTGAGCTCCTGCTCCTGGCGTCTCGTGCGCTCGAGCACCCGGCGCAGCAGCTGCGCCTGCTTCGCGAGCAGCGTGCGCTGCGCGTCGGCGCGCCTCGCCGTGAGGAAGTTCGTCGCCGCGACCGCCAGCAGCACGAGCGGCAGCAGGAGCGTGGCGTAGCTGAGGTCCTCACCGCCGACGGGAAGCAGGATCGCGAGCATCGCCGCGATGCCGGCGACCGCGCCGCACAGTCCGAGCGTACCGAAACCCGCCGAGAGCCACGTCACCGGGAAGATCCACAGCAGCCCGAGCGGTGACCGCGGCGACGACAGCTGGATGAGGATGATGGCGACCATGTCGAGGGTCGGGATCATCGCGACCCAACCCGGCGCGAGACGGTTCCACGGTATGAGGAAGGTCGCACCCGTGAGCACGAGCACGAGGACGACCCCGAAGAAGAAGAGCGCGATCTCGCCGCCGAACGGTCCGAGGGCGACGATCACGGCGAGGATGAACACGACGGTCGCAAGCAGCAGCTGGTTGAGCACGGCTGCTCGTTCGCGCGTGCGGTCGGCGCCGCGATCGCTGAACGGTCGCACGCCCGAGTCGACCAGGTCGACCGGCGGCGCGACGTCGTCGTCTGCCACAGCCATACCGTGACGGTAACGGATACCGGGCGAGTGCGCCGTACGGCCGCGCATTCGATGAGACGGATGCCGCGGCATCCGTCTCATGGAAAGCGAAAGGGCCGGAACCCGAAGGATCCGGCCCTTTCGTGGGATCTATCAGCGACCCGACAGCTTCTCGCGCAGAGCGGCGAGCGCCTCGTCGTCGGCGAGGGTGCCCTGCGGGCCGCTCTCCGACACGAAGGTCGACGGGCCCAGGTCGTTCGCGGCGGCCTCGGCCTCGAGGGCCTTGGCGACCTGCGCCTTGTGGGCCTCCCAGCGCGCGTGGGCCGCAGCGTACTCCTGCTCCCACTTCTCGCGCTGCTCGTCGAAGCCTTCCTTCCACTGGTTGGTCTCCGGGTCGAAGCCCTCGGGGTACTTGTACTCCCCGTTCTCGTCGTACTCGGTGACCATGCCGTAGAGGGCGGGGTCGAACTCGGTGCCGTACGGGTCGACCGAGTCGTTCGCCTGCTTGAGCGACAGCGAGATGCGGCGACGCTCGAGATCGATGTCGATGATCTTGACGAAGACCTCTTCGCCGACCGACACGACCTGCTCGGCGAGCTCGACGTGCTTGCCCGACAGCTCCGAGATGTGCACGAGGCCCTCGATGCCGTCCGCGACGCGAACGAACGCGCCGAACGGAACGAGCTTGGTGACCTTGCCCGGCGCGACCTGGCCGATCGCGTGCGTGCGGGCGAAGACCTGCCACGGGTCCTCCTGCGTCGCCTTCAGCGACAGCGAGACGCGCTCGCGGTCGAGGTCCACCTCGAGGATCTCGACGGTGACCTCCTGGCCGACCTCGACGACCTCGGATGCGTGCTCGATGTGCTTCCACGAGAGCTCGGAGACGTGCACGAGGCCGTCCACGCCGCCCAGGTCGACGAACGCACCGAAGTTGACGATCGACGAGACCGTGCCCTTGCGGACCTGGCCCTTGTGCAGGTTGTTGAGGAACGTGGTGCGCGACTCGGACTGCGTCTGCTCGAGAAGGGCACGACGCGACAGAACGACGTTGTTGCGGTTCTTGTCGAGCTCGAGGATCTTCGCCTCGATCTCCTGCCCGAGATACGGGGTGAGGTCGCGGACGCGACGCAGCTCGATGAGCGAGGCGGGGAGGAAGCCGCGGAGGCCGATGTCGACGATGAGGCCGCCCTTGACGACCTCGATCACCTGACCGGTGACCACACCGTCGTTCTCCTTGATCTTCTCCACGTCGCCCCACGCGCGCTCGTACTGCGCGCGCTTCTTGGAGAGGATGAGGCGGCCTTCCTTGTCCTCCTTCTGGAGAACGAGCGCCTCGACCTCGTCGCCGACCTTGACGACCTCGTTGGGGTCGACGTCGTGCTTGATGGAGAGTTCGCGCGAGGGGATGACGCCCTCGGTCTTGTAGCCGACGTCGAGGAGGACCTCGTCGCGGTCGACCTTCACCACGGTGCCTTCGATGAGGTCGCCGTCGTTGAAGGACTTGATCGTCTTTTCGACCGCGGCCAGGAAGTCCTCGGCAGATCCGATGTCGTTGATCGCGACCTGCTTGGCGGCCGGGGCGGTCGTTGCGGTAGTCATGTAGTGGGTTGTCCTAGTTGGTTGTTGATCGGGCCCCGGCACGCGCCTTCCTTGTCTTCACGGTCGGAATCGACCGCATGAGCAAGGCGCAGCACACCGGAGCGGAGCGGATTGTTGTCGTGCGGTGCCACGTGGACCGGAGTCCGGGCGTGCGGAACGAGCCACACGTGTGACACTCCAGGGTATCAGAACGCCGTCGGCGGCTGTGATGTTCCCGTGAGGATCAGGCCCCCGTGCGAGGGAGGTCGATCGGCGCCGTCGTCGTACGGTCGGGGTCGAACGGCGGATACGGGCCCTCGCCCTCCCCGCGGAGCTCGGCGATGCGCTGCGCCTCGCGCAATTGCGCCGCCTCGAGCCAGCCCATCCTGCGCCAGCTGTCGTCCTGCGCGGGCGGAGAGGTCTCGGTCGACTCGGCCGGCGCGACGGTCACGGTCGGCTCCGCGGGCTTCGGCACCGGCATGGGCGTCGGCGCGCCGCCCTGCTGCGCCGCCGCGAGACCGCGCAGACCGGCCTGCTGGATGACACGTTGGATCGTGAGACCGCGTCCATCGGGATCGCCCACGTACTTGATCTCGCGCAGACCCTGCTCCTGCGCGGCGGACTCGAAGATGAAGTGGCCATAGCCCAGCATCCGTCCGATCAGCGGCTTGTGGACCGAGATGTCGAGGATTCGCGACAAGGGCATCGTCGCGATGCGCTGCGAGAGGATCCCGTGCACGCGGAACACGCGCATGTTGGTGATGACGAATCGGTCGACGTGCCGGTCGAGGATGCGCCACGCTCCGTGGGCGATGATCGCGGCGCCTCCGAAGATCGGGATCCACCACAGCTGCGGCGGCACGACGACCACGAACGCCATGACGACGATGCCGCCCAGCATCTCGAGGGCGGCCGAGACGAGAGCGGCCCAGTGCTTCTTCACCTCGTCGATCACGACCTCGCCGTGATCCGAGATGAGATGTTTCTGCGTCTTGGGGTCGAACAACCTCATCCGCCCGCGAGGCTGACGAAGAACTGTGTGACGGCGACACCCGCACCCCACACCGCGCCGACGGCGCCTTGCACCGCGTTCGCGGCGTCCTCCGGGCGGGTGACGAGGTAGAACACGGCGAACGCGATGACGAGCCCGATCACGATTCGCTTGACAAGCTTCACGGCACGGGGTCCCTTCGGTCGGCGAGATTTGGACGGTCCCCCCGGATCGTAACGGTGCTGTTCTACCGCAAAAAGGACCGGATGCGGCGCCGAACGCGCCGAAACGACGAAGTCAGCCCCCCGCGCGCTCCGCGCATACGACGCACCGAGTCGCGGTCGGCCGCGCTCGAAGGCGGCCCACCGGGATGGGCTTGCCGCAGTCCACGCACACGCCGAACTCGCCCGCCTCCCACCGGGAGAACGCCGCGTCGATGTCGTGCTGTTCACGGGCGATCTCGTCGCGAAGCCCGGCCAGGCGCGACCATTCGGCGGAGAGCGTGGCGCCCTCCGGGTCGTGCTCGTCGTCGGCCTGGTCGCCGCGACGATCGGCGCGCAGCTCCTCGAGATCCGCGTCGATGGCCGCCAGGCGCGCGGACGCGTCGGCCGCGAGCTCGTCCAGCAGCTTGCGCATCTCGGCCTCGCGCATCTCGACCTCCCCATGAGCCTCGATCGTTCGAGACTAGACCCGCCTCATCGCGGAAGGGCCGTCAGGGGCGCGGCGCGCCGGGTACGGCATCCGCCTCGGGATCGCCGCGCGACGCACACGGGCGTCATGGGTCGTAGCGTGGGCACATGCGCATGACCCAGTCGTTCCGTGCGACGAAGCGGGCGCCGCTCCTGCAGGTGGCGAAGTCCGCCGTCGCAACGGCTCTCGCGTGGATCGTCGCCGGTCTGCTCGTGCCCGGCCCACCGCCGGTGTTCGCGGCTATCGCGGCCCTGCTGGTCGTCCAGCCGAGCCTCAACCAGTCGTTCACCAAGGCGATCGAACGCAGCGTCGGCGTGATCGTGGGCGTCGTGATCGCTTCGCTGCTCGGTCTCGCGTTCGGCTCGGAGTCGTGGGTGATCCTGCTCGCCACGGTCGTCGCCCTCGCGGTCGCGTGGGCGCTGCGCATGACGTCCGGCACGACGAACCAGGTCGCGATCAGCGCCCTCCTCGTGCTCGCCCTGGGCACCGCGACGCCCGGCTACGCGATGAACCGCGTGCTCGAGACCCTCATCGGCGCCGTCATCGGCTTCGTCGTGAACGTCCTCCTCGTGCCGCCGGTCGCGGTGGCGCCGGCGCGGACCGACGCCTTGGGTCTCGGCGCGGCGGTCGCCGACTCGCTCGAACGACTCGCCCGCGCCCTGACGTCTGTGCAGACTCCCGCACAGCTCACGGAGCTCATGCTCGAGGCGAGGCTCATGCGCCCGATGGTGCGCAAGGCGGAGGCGGACATCGAAGCCGCGAGCGACTCGCTCACACTCAATCCGCGGGCGCGCCGGCACCGCGCGGACCTCGCCGTCTCGCAGGCGCTCATCGACCGCTACTCCCCCATCGTGACGCAGGTGATCGGGATGACCCGTGCCGTCGTGGACCGCTACGACCCCGGACTCGTCGACGAGCCCGCCGTCCACGCGATCGCCGACCAGCTGCGAAGAGCGGCCCACGACGTGCGGCTCGACCCGCATCTCGCCTCCACAGCTCCGGAAGCGCCGCGCGTGCCGCACGCCGACGCGGAGACGACCGCCGACGAGGGGCCGGCGCTGACCGCGCCGCTGACGATCGAGACGCCGTCGGCGGACCACTGGGTCCTGATCGGCTCGCTGCTCGAAGACCTGCGGCGCATCCACGAGGCTCTCGTGGAGCCGCCCACCGCGGCTACGGAGTCCGCTCCGTCACAACCACGGTGAACTCCAGCGGCTGGATGCCGCCGTCCTCGTTCGGCATGACGACACCCGTCGAGCCGACTCCCACGGCGTTGATGCCCGGGTTGAAGGTCGCCGTGTCGTCCTCACGTCCTTGCGTGAACGTGGCAACCGACTCGTCCTCGATATCGGCGTTGTAGCTGTCGACCGGGAGCGACCCCGTGTCGATGTTGAGCACCTGTCCCACGACGAGGTCGACGGTCTGCCCCTGCAGATCGTTCGCGCTCATCGTCACCGGTGCGATCACAGGCCCGTTCATCGCCGGGCTGCACGCGCCGAGCATCAGTGCGGCGGTGACGGCGACGAGAGCGGAGAAGACTCGAACCGATCTCACGGTGGTCAGCATGGCACCACGCGGATGCCTCGTCCACCACTCCTCCCCACGCGCATGCCTGTGGACAACTCGGCAGGGGCGCAGCAACCCGCGATTACCGTGTTCGTGTGCTGCCACGGATCGTCTCGGGCCTCGTCGCCCTCCTGCTGGTCGGCGCGATGGTGACCGGATGCAGCGGCCAGCCCGCGCCGGAACCCTCGACCCCTTCGGCGCCGACGTTCGCAACCGACGAGGAGGCGTTCGCGGCGGCCGAGGAGACGTACCGCGCGTATGTGGATGCGACGAACGCCGTCGATCTAGCGGACCCCGCAACGTTTGCGTCGGTCTTCACGCTGTTGACGGACGACGCAGCCGCCGACGCCCGCAAGCAGTACAGCCAGATGCATGCAGAGGCGTGGCGTCTGTCCGGCGCACGTCAAGTAGTCCTTGTGGCCGTCAGAGAGCCGACGTCGGAGATCTCAGTGGCTGCTCTGAACGTCTGCCTGGACGTCTCCGACGTGGAAGTCGTCGACCCGTCTGGAAAGTCGGTCGTGAACACAAATCGGCCCGATGTTCAGTCGATCGCTGTCGAACTGACGAGTAGTGCCGAGTCGCCGACAGGACTGCTTATAACGAGCATCGATGGGAGAGACGGGGAACCAACTTGCGACGGGTAGCGCTTGGCGTCGTAATCCTCATTACTGTGCTCACGCTGGTCCCAACGGACCTCGCGCAAGCCGCGCTCTGCAACGACGCGATCGAGATCTGTGAGATTGTCAACTCAGGAGATCAGGTAGACATCGCGGGGTCCGCAATAGCTCCGGGGCACGCTGAGCAAGACAATTCAAGGATGGAATCTCCTCGCTCGACGGAACCCGACGACTGCGCCACCGCGACGGTCTGTCGCGACATGCCGTACAAGATCATCTCGGTCCCAGACGTCACGATCGAAGACCTCGCCTCCTTCCGGCCCGCCGCACCGACGCTCACCGGCGAGCCGTTCGGGTTCGGAGTGGTCGGGCTGCCGGCGAACGTGGTGGCCGCGGCATCCGAACAGCGCTTGAACGGCGAGCTGCTGGGATGGGACGTGACCGTCCGCTTCCGTCCTGCGGGCTACGTGTTCGACTACGGGGACGGCACGACGCTCCGCACGGCGACGGGCGGCGCGGCATGGGCTGCGGCGGGTCAGCCGCAGTTCACACCGACGGCGACCAGTCACACCTACCGCGCACGCGGCACGTACACCGCGTCGGCGCGTGTGCTCTACTCGGCGGCCGTCGACTTCGGGTCGGGGGTGTGGCGACCGGTGCCGGGTTACGTCACCGCCGAATCCGGCGCCTACCGGATCGAGGTGCTCGAGGCACGCACCGCGCTCGTCGACCGCACGTGCGCGGAAGACCCTCGCGGTCCAGGCTGCTGACGGGCCGCCAGCGGCGATCGGGGGCGACCGGTAGAATCGGGCCGTTCCCACACTCAGGCACGCTCACACAGTGCCGCATATATCGCCTTAGGAGACCCCATGGCCGACGCCCAGATCCCAGACAAGCCCGCCCTCGAGGGTCTCGAGAAGAAGTGGGACGCGAAGTGGCGCGAGCAGGGCACGTACCTGTTCGACCGCGCACGAGCCGTCGAAGTCGGCCGCGCCGGCATCTACTCGGTCGACACTCCCCCGCCGACGGCATCCGGAACCCTCCACATCGGACACGTCTTCAGTTACACGCACACCGACGTGAAGGTGCGCTTCGAGCGCATGAGCGGCAAGACGGTGTTCTACCCGATGGGCTGGGACGACAACGGCCTGCCCACCGAGCGTCGCGTGCAGAACTACTACGGCGTCCGCTGCGATCCCTCGCTGCCCTACGACCCCGACTTCACGCCCCCGTTCGAAGGCGGCGACAACAAGAGCAGCAAAGCCGCCGATCAGGTGCCGATCAGCCGGCGCAACTTCATCGAGCTCTGCGAGAAGCTCACGGTCGAAGACGAGAAGCACTTCGAGGCGCTGTGGCGCGACCTCGGCCTGAGCGTCGACTGGACCCAGACCTACCGCACGATCTCCGACGAGACGATCCGCACGAGCCAGCTCGCTTTCCTGCGCAACCTCGAGCGCGGCGAGGCATACCAGGACCTCGCACCCACCATGTGGGACATCGACTTCCGCACCGCGATCGCGCAGGCCGAGCTCGAAGAGCGCGAGCAGCCCGCCGCATTCCACCGCGTCGCGTTCCACCGCACCGACGGCGCGGGCGACGTGCACATCGAGACGACGCGTCCCGAACTTCTGGCAGCGTGCGTCGCCCTGGTGGCCCACCCCGACGACGAGCGCTACCAGCCGCTGTTCGGCACCACCGTCCGCACGCCCCTGTTCGACGTCGAGGTGCCGGTGCTGGCGCATCCGCTCGCACAGCCCGACAAGGGCTCCGGCATCGCCATGATCTGCACCTTCGGCGACGTGACCGACATCGTGTGGTGGCGTGAGCTCAACCTGCCGAACCGCACGATCCTCGGTCTCGACGGACGCGTCGTCGCCGACCCGCCCGAGGCGATCACGTCGGACGCCGGCCGCGCCGCGTACGCGGAGCTCGCGGGCAAGACCGTGTTCAGCGCCAAGAAGCGCATCGTCGAGCTCCTCCGCGAGTCCGGCGAGCTCATCGGCGACCCGAAGCCGTTCACCCACGTCGTGAAGTTCTACGAAAAGGGCGACCGCCCGATGGAGATCGTCTCGACTCGCCAGTGGTACATCCGCAACGGCGCGCGCGACGAGGCGCTGCGCGAGCGGCTCATCGAGCTCGGCCGCGGCATGGCGTGGCATCCGGACTTCATGCGCGTGCGCTTCGAGAACTGGACGAACGGCCTCACCGGCGACTGGCTCGTGTCGCGTCAGCGCTTCTTCGGCGTGCCGATCCCCGTCTGGTACGCGCTCGACGAGACCGGTGAGCGCGACTACGACCGTGTGCTCGTGCCGGACGCGTCGCAGCTCCCCGTCGACCCGAGCACGGACGTGCCCCCGGGGTACACCGAAGACCAGCGCGGCAAGCCGGGCGGCTTCGACGGCGAGCGCGACATCTTCGACACGTGGGCAACGTCGTCGCTCACGCCGCAGCTCGCGGGCGGCTGGGAGCGCGACCCGGAGCTGTGGAACCTCGTCGCGCCGTTCGACGTGCGCCCGCAGGGTCAGGACATCATCCGCACGTGGCTGTTCTCGACGATGCTGCGCAGCGCCCTCGAAGACGGTCGTGCGCCGTGGACGGATGCCGCGATCTCGGGCTTCATCGTCGACCCCGACCGCAAGAAGATGTCGAAGTCGAAGGGCAACGTCGTCACGCCCGCCGACATCCTCGCGCAGCACGGGTCTGACGCGGTCCGCTACTGGGCAGCCTCCAGCCGCCTGGGCGCCGACGCGGCCTTCGACCCGCAGAACCCGACGCAGGTGAAGATCGGCCGCCGTCTCGCGATCAAGGTGCTCAACGCCGCGAAGTTCGTGCTGTCGTTCCCCGTGCCCGAGGGCGCCGAGATCACGCACGCGCTCGACGCATCGATGCTCGCCACGCTCGACGACGTCATCCGCCAGGCGACGAAGGCCTTCCAGGCCTACGACCACGCCCGTGCGCTCGAAGTCACCGAGGCGTTCTTCTGGACGTTCTGCGACGACTACCTCGAACTCGTGAAGGAGCGCGCGTACGACCGCACCGACGTCGGCCAGGCATCGGCAGCGCTCGCGCTGCGCCTCGCCCTCTCGACGCTGCTGCGTCTGCTCGCACCCGTGCTCGCGTTCGCGACGGAAGAGGCCTGGTCGTGGTTCAACGAGGGCTCCGTGCACCTCGCGTCGTGGCCCGAGCCGCTCGGCATCGAGGGAGACCCCGCCGTGCTCGCCGCCGTGAGCGAGGCGCTCATCGGCATCCGTCGCGCGAAGACCGAGGCCAAGGCCTCGCAGAAGACGCCCGTCGCCCGGCTCACGATCGGCGCCCCTGCTGCAGCCGTCGCAGCGCTGAAGGCCGCCGAAGGCGATCTCAAGGCCGTCGGCCGCATCGACGAGCTCACCTTCGCGGATGCCGAGGCCGTCACCGTCTCCGACATCGAGCTCGTCCCCCAGGAGGCGTGACCATGCAGCTCGGCACTCGCTGGACCTCGGGCGACGAACCCCCGAAGGCCGTTCCGGAGGCGCTCGTCCGCGGCATCCGGTCGGTCGACGCGTCGATCCCCGGTGACGACCTCGGTCAGCCGCGTCCGCGCTGGACGCTCACGTGGCTCGAGGGCAAGCCGATCGCCGAGCTCGACACAGGGGTCATCGTGACGCTCGACGAGAACGGCGAACCGGTCGCGCAGAACGACCCCGAGTCCGGATTCGGGTAGAACGTGCGAAGGGGGCGGCGCCGCACAGGCGGCCCGCCCCCTTCGTCATGTCATCAGGGGTGCTCGACACCGGCTTCGGCGCCCGCCTTGCGCGTCCCGACGATGAGCAGACGCGAGCCGACCAGCGCAGCGAGGACGATCACGCCGCCACCGACGATGAACGGCACGCGCAGATCGACGCGGGACACGAGCCCGCCGATGATGGTGGCGATCGGGAAGAGCCCCCACGTCAGCATCCGGATGATGCCGAGCACACGACCGAACAGCTGCGCAGGTACGATCTGCTGTCGCAGAGCGCCCCACGGCACGTTCCAGATCGAAACGGACATGGCGCCGAGGGCGTACGCGACGCACGCGGTCGCGACCTCGGGCGCAAGTCCCGTCAGCAGCAGCCCGACACCCGCGCCCAGGTTCGCAGCGAGCATGACCGGGCCGCGCCCGAACCGCTCGACCAAGCGCGACGCGACGAGCGAGCCGAGGAGGGCGCCGACCCCGATCGACGCCGTGACGAATCCGATCGCCGCCGGTGCGACGCGCATGACGTCGAGGAAATAGAGGATGATCGCGGCCTGCGAGAACGTGAGCGCGCTGCCGACGAGGGCCGTGAACGCCACCATCGTGCGGAGGTACCGCTGGTGCCAGAGGTACGAGATCGCTTCGCGGGCCGACACCTTCGACGGCGTCGGCGGCACCGCGACGGGCTCGGCGACGGCGCCGGCGGCGACGTCGGGGGCATCCGCATCGATGACGACATCGGGCCGACGCAGCGGACGCGCGGCCGAGAGCGGCAGCAGCAGGGCGAGCACGATGGGCACGAGGTAGCCCGCCGACCCCACCCACAGCGGCAGCGCGAGCGACGCCGCGAACAGCAGCCCTGCGATGGGCTGCGAGACGAACGAGTCGATCGTGATCTGGGCGGCCTGCATGCGACCGTTCGCGCGGTCGAGCTGAGCACGCGTCACAACGCCGGGGATCACGGCGTTCGTGGCGTTGTCGAACAATGTCTCGCCGAGTCCGAACACGAGTGTGCCGAGGAACAGCGCCCACAGGTCGAGCGAACCGGTGACGGTGAGCACTGCGAGCCACAGCGCGACGCCGCCGCGGATCGCGTTCGCCGCCGCCATGATGATGCGGCGGTCGAAGCGGTCGACGATCATGCCGGCCGGCAGGCCGAACACGAGCCACGGCAGGAACGCCAGAGCCGTGATGACCGAGATGGCAAGCGGGTCGCGCGTGAGGGTCGTGGCGATGAGCGGGACCGCCGTGCGACCGAGGCCGTCGGCCAGATTGCTGAACGCGGCCGCGGTCCACAGTTTGCCGAAGTCGCGGCCGAGCGGGGCCCTGCTCCCCCGCTCGGCCGCTCCTCCGGACGTCTTCTGCTCAGTGGTGTCGACGGCGTCGCCCATCAGCGGAGCATTCCGGCGGCACCGAGCGCCTCGGCGTTGCGACGCGCCTCGACGTAGCGCTCCTGCGACGCCGCGGCGGCACGCGCCGCCGCCATCGCGCGGCGCTCGAGGCGGTGCGCGACGTACGACTCGATGGCGGCCGTCACGCGAAGCAGCGCGCGCTCGAATCGCGTCGCCGACACGCGTGAGTGTGAGAGCCGCGGTGCGGAGATGGTGGTCATGACTCTTCTCCAAGTTCTGGAAGCGGGAAGACGTCGGCACGGATGGTGACGGGCCGGACGTCATCGCCGGTCTGGTTGCGGTGCTTTTCCACGGCCTCATCGATCACGGCCATGATCTTGTGGGAGAGCTCCGCGCTCTGCGCGGGTGTGAGACGCGCGTGAGCGGTGGAGATCATGCTCGACTCCTGCCACTCGGGGTCTTCCGACATCAGCCCGCCTTGGATGAAGCGCATGAGCTGCTCCTGACGGAGGTGGAAGAACTCGTTCATGACGAGCTGGGTCGCGGCGCGCCCGGCCGGCGACTTCATCGCGTCGGGGTTCGCGAACGACACGCCGCCGACGGGTCGCTGCCACCAGCGCTCGCGTGCGTTGCCGCGCCCTTCGACCTCTTCGATCAGGTCGTGCTTCGCGAGGGCGCGCAGGTGGTAGCTGGTCGATCCCGTCGACTCACCCAGCCGCTCGGCAAGTGAGCTGGCGGTCTGCGGACCGTACTGACTCAGGATGTCGTAGATCCGAACGCGCATCGGGTGCGCAAGCGCCCTGAGCGCGCCGGTGTCGAGCACTCGGTCGTCGCGGTGGTGCGCCAGGAGCGCGGACTCCGTCTCGGCGTCGTCTCGGCCCTCTTCGCGGATCTCTTCGTCCATGTCCACAAAGATAGCGTTGCAAACACTTCTTTGCAAGTACTTCTTTGCAATCTGTCGTTTGCAAAGGAATGGCGGCATCGGATGCGCCGTCACTAGGCTGGGCGCATGGCGACCGACAACCCACTGCTCTCCCCCAGCACGCTCCCCTACGGACTCCCCGACTACCCCGCGATCAAGCCTGAGCACTACCTCCCCGCCTTCGAAGAGGCCTTCGCGCGGCACAAGGCCGAGGTCGCCCTGATCACGCAGAACGAGGATGAGCCGACGTTCGAGAACACGCTCGTCGCGCTCGAGGAGAGTGGACGCATGCTGGGCGACCTCTCGCGCACCTTCTACACGGTGTCCTCCGCCGACGCGACCGACGAGATCCAGCACATCGAGGAGACGCTCGCACCGCTCATGGCTGCCCACGAGGACTCGATCCAACTCGACAGCGCGCTCTTCAGCCGCATCCGCAGCCTCTACGAGAGGGCGGACGAGCTCGACCTCGATGACGAGCAGCGCTACCTGCTCGAGCGCCGCTACACCGAGATGTCGCACGCCGGCGCCGGACTCGACGAGGCGGCGAAAGCGCGGCTCACCGAGCTCAACCAGCGCCTCTCGACGCTCACGACGCAGTTCGAGAAGAACCTCCTCGCCGACACGAACGACCTCGCCGTCGTGTTCGACGACGCGGCTGAGCTCGACGGACTGACCGAGGGCGAGCTCTCGGCCGCGGCGCAGGCGGCCGCGGACCGCGGCCTCGAGGGCAAGTACGTCGTGACGCTGACGCTGTTCACGGGGCATCCGTATCTGTCGACGCTCACGCGCCGCGAGAGCCGCAAGCGCATCATGGACGCGTCCCGTGCGCGCGGGTCGCGCGGCAACGAGCACGACAACCGGGCGGTGCTCCTCGAGATCGTGCGGCTGCGCGCGGAGCGCGCCGAGCTGCTCGGCTACCCCTCGCATGCGGCATACGTGACGTCCGACGAGACGGCGGGATCGCCCGAGGCCGTGCACTCCCTGCTGCGCCGGCTCGCCGCACCGGCCCGACGGAATGCGGAGCGCGAGCGCGAAGCGCTGCAGGCGATCATCGACGCCGAGCCCGAGCCGTTCACGCTCGAGGCCCACGACTGGGCGTTCTACACCGAGAAGGTGCGTGCCGCGAAGTACGACCTCGACACGACCGCGCTCCGGCCGTGGTTCGAGACGGAGCGAGTGCTGAAGGACGGGGTGTTCCGCGCTGCGACCGACCTGTACGGCATCACGTTCACCGAGCGCGAGGACCTGCCTGCTTACCACCCCGACGCGCGCGTGTTCGAGGTCTTCAACGCCGACGGCTCCGCGCTCGGCCTCTACATCCTCGACCTCTACACACGCGACACGAAGCGCGGCGGCGCGTGGATGAACTCGATCGTGTCGCAGTCCCGTCTGCGCGGGACGAGCCCGGTCGTCGTCAACAACCTCAACGTGCCCAAGCCCGCTCCGGGCCGACCGACGCTGCTCACCCTCGACGAGGTGACGACGCTGTTCCACGAGTTCGGTCACGCGCTGCACGGCCTGTTCGCGACGGTGACGTACCCGCACTTCGCCGGCACGAACGTGTTCCGTGACTTCGTCGAGTTCCCGAGCCAGGTCAACGAGATGTGGATCTACTGGCCCGAGATCCTCGACTCGTACGCGCGACACGTCGAGACGGGCGAGAAGCTGCCGGACGGCGTGGTCGAGAAGCTGCGCGCGACCGAGAGCTTCAACCAGGGCTTCGCGACGAGCGAGTACCTCGCCGCCGCGTGGCTCGACCAGGCGTGGCACTCGCTCTCACGCGAGGAGGCGTCTCGCGAGATCGATGTGGCCGAGTTCGAGGCATCCGCTCTCGCCGACATCGGACTCGACAACCCGGTGGTGCCGACGCGCTACTCGTCGACCTACTTCGCGCACGTCTTCGCGGGCGGCTACAGCGCCGGCTACTACTCGTACATCTGGAGTGAGGTGCTCGACGCCGACACGGTCGAGTGGTTCCGCGAGAACGGCGGTCTGCGCCGTGAGAACGGCGACCGATTCCGCCAGCGGCTGCTCGGCGTCGGCGGGTCGAAGGACCCGCTCGCGGCGTACCGGGACTTCCGCGGGCGCGACGCCGAGATCCAGCCACTGCTCGAACGGCGCGGGCTCGTGGCCTGATCCGCGCGCGTCAGTCGGTGCCCAGGCGGTAGAAACTCCACAGCTCGTGCTCGATCGGGAGCACCTCGAAGCGGGTGAACCCTGCTTCTCGAGCCCACCGTTCGACCGTCGGCGCGCGCATCACGGTTCCGTTCGCCTCGTCCTGCCCTTCGGCGATCGTCGCCGGAAGGCAGTGCAGCACGCTGAACCCGTAGTTGAGGCGCTCGAGGAAGTCGCCGTCGGGTGTGAACTCGTCGGCGACCTTCTCGTCGCCGATCACGATGGCACCGCCCGGCGCGAGCAGCGACCTGAGCGCTCGGAGCGTCCGGATGGGTCCGTTCATGTCGTGCAGCGCCTCGAACACGGTCCCCAGCGCGATGGGTCCGGGTACGGCGCGGCGCAGGGCCTCCGCGTCGCCGGCGTCGGCACGCACGAACTCGACGCGGTCGCCCAGGTCCGTCTCGGCCAGGTTGGCGCGGGCGTCTTCGACGGATGCCTCGTCGAGGTCGACCCCGATGACGTGCGCGAGTGGGTAAGTGCGCGCGAGCGCGAGCGTCGACCAGCCGGTGCCGCACCCCGCATCGACGATGACCGAAGGGCGGGTGCGAAGACGCTCGTCGAGGTCGGCTGCCGACTGCATCCACTCCTCCATGGCGAGCGAGAATCCGGGACGGTTGAGGGATGAGATCGCGTCGCGCACGGCGGCCCCGTACCGGTGGTAGGCGACGCCCTCACCCTTTGCGAAGTCGTCGACGACGGCGTCGAACACGTCCGTCATCCCGACGAGGAATGAGCCGACGCCCGCCATGGCGTACGGACTCTCGCTGTCGAGAAGCACCTCGGCGTGCGCGGCCGGCAGGGCGTACCGGCGGCTTCGGGCGTCGCCCTCCTCGGCGACCTCGAGGATGCCGGCGGCGGCCTGCTGCTCGAGCCACTCCCGGGCGTAGCGCTCGACGATGCCCGTCTCGCGCGCGAGATCGGATACCGTCGCCGATCCGATCCTCTCGAGGGCGGCATAGAGGCCGCGCCGCACCCCCAGCTCCACACAGAGCAGCTCCATCGCGGGCACGAGCGCCTCGAAGAGGCGGGCGGAGAACGCCTCGGCGCGAGCCGCGAGGGGCTCGTCCGTGGTCGTGGTCATCATGATCGTCCTCCTGTCGGGTGTTCTGGCCGGAGTGTACGTCCGCGACGGTCCGCCCGGAAGACCTGTGCGACGGATGCGGCGCAACCTGATCGACGTCGTGTCGCGGTCCCCCAATAGACTCGGCACACTCCAGAGCGCACACCCGAGAGAATGAGGCCGGCGCACCGTGAAGTGGTTCAGGCGGGCACGCCCGCACGGCGCTGTCTTCACGGCGGTCGCCGTCGTCGCGGCGGTCGTCACGGGCACGGTCATCGCGCTCCTCGGGACGCTCGACGTCGCGGCCGACGACGGCGTGCGGCGAGGCCTCGCGACCCGCTCCGGGGCAGATCTGGGTCTGCGGGCGACCCTTCCCCTCGCCGACGAGGCGCAGGAGCAGGACGCCGCTGTGCGGTCTGCGATCTCGCGCGCGCTCGCCGCCGTGTCGGCGCCCGTGGAGGTCACCCGCTCGACCGTCGGCGAGGCGCCCGTCGAGGTGCCCGGGCTGCTCGAGCAGCTCGAGGCCCTCGTGCTCGTCGACGACGACCTCGAGCACCACACGGAGATCGTCGAAGGACGGTGGGCGACGGATGCCGGGGAGCTGACGATGCAGGCGGATGCCGCGACCGCCCTCGGCCTCGAGAACGGCGACACCGTGGTCGTCGCCGGCACCCCGATGCGGCTCACGGGCACATGGCTGGTCACCGATGCGCTGGACGCGCGCTGGCTCGGAGACGAGCGGATCACCGCCGGACGCGGGCGCGCCGTCGTCCCGATCGTGCTCGGCGAGGCCGACGAACGCGTGTGGGAGTCGGCGCGGGTGCACTGGACCGTCGTCCCCGACGTGACGAGGGTCACCGCATCCGACCTCGCCGCTGCACAGGAAGGCTGGCCACGCCTGCGCGCCGCACTGCGGGCCGAGGGCATCGACCCCGCGGTGCTCTCGACGACAGGAGGGTTCACCGACACGGCCGCGGAGCTGCGGGCGCAGGTGCAGGGCATGCAGGCGATCGCGCCCGTCGTGCTGCTGCTCGTCGCGACGGCCGCCGTCGTCACCCTCGCCGAGCTTGCACGCCTCGCCGGCGCGAGCCGCGCCCACGAGCTCGCACTCCTGTGGTCGCGCGGACGCACGGCGACGGCGAACGCGCTCGAAGCGGCTTCGCTCGGGGCGGGGGCCGCCGTGATCGGCGGGATCGTCGGCGCGGCCGCGGCGGCTGCGGTCTCGTCGGTGTGGGGACTTTCATGGGGAATGCCGGTCCTCGCCGTGTCGGCCA
Source organism: Microbacterium sp. (assembly GCF_035556355.1). Lineage (GTDB taxonomy): Bacteria > Actinomycetota > Actinomycetes > Actinomycetales > Microbacteriaceae > Microbacterium. The sequence continues at coordinate 93,159 of NZ_DATMFG010000054.1, read as the reverse complement.
ACGTCGCGGCGCTCGCGCTCGTGGCCGCGACGGGCTTCGGCGTCGGTGCATTGCGCGCCTCGCGCCCGCACGGCACCGACGCGGGCGACGCTGGGCGGGCGAGCCGTCTCGTCGCCCCCGGGGCGGCGGTGCTCCTCACCCTCGCGGCCGCGATCGCGGTGTGGCAGCTCCAGCTGTACGGCTCCCCCATCACGGAGCAGGCGGACGATGAGGCATCCGTCGATCTCGTCACGGCGCTCGCGCCCGCGCTCGCGCTCGTCGCGATCGTGTTCATCGGGCTCACGGTCCTCCCCGCGGTCATGCGTCTGTTCGAGCGGCTGTCGCGCCGGTCGCGGGCGCCCCGCATGCTCGCGGCCCACAACGTCTCGAGACGCCTGCCGCGCCTGACGGCCTCGATCGTCGTGCTCGGGGTCGCGACGGGCTCGCTCGTCGCCGCAGCCGCGTATCAGGCGACGTGGGCCGAGGGATTCGTGCGCGTCAGCGCCTTCCGGTCCGGCGCTGACATCCTCGCGACCGCGTCCGGAGGCGGGTTCCAGCCCCGGCAGCTGGAGACGCTCGACGGACAGTCGTCGGTCATGGCCGTGTTCCCCGTGCAACGCGCGCAGCTGCAGGTGCGCGACGGGTCCGCCGCCCTGGTCGCGGCACCGCCCGCGGCGCTTCCGACACTCGTACCGCCGGTCACGGAGGCGATCGACGCCGACGCGCTGGCGGCGGCGCTGCCGGTCGAGGCCCCGGGCGTCCTGATCCCGGAGGGGCTCGACACCGTCGTGCTCGAGGCCGACACGAAGCACCTCGCCGTCGACCCGACCATCTCGATGCTCGTGCTCGACAGTGCCGGGCGGCTCGCGCGAGTGACCGCCGATGTCGCGGGCGCGGGCGACGCCGCCGTCGGACGCACGCTGACGATCACGTCTGCCGTGCCGACGTCGGCGCGCGACGGCCGCGGGCAGATCCTCGCGTTCGACGTCGACCTGACGGACGACGCGGTCATGTCGGAGGAGGCCCGCTTCGTGCCCGTCGCGTGGACCGACTCGAGCGGACAGCCGCTCCCCGCCTTCGCGGCGCGGCAGTGGTCCCCGCGCGGCGGCGAGATGGTGGTCGTCGCGCCCCTCGCCCTCGCCGACGGAGGCTTCGGCGCCGCACCGGGCGTCATGAACGTACGACTGATGCCCGACGCCGAACTCGATGCCGGACTCTACCGACCGCCGATCGCGGTCACACGGTCGCTCGCGGATCGCTACGACCTCACAGTGGGCGACATCTTCTCGTTCGCGGTCGAGCGGTCGTACGCGCGCATCGACGGCGAGGTCGTGGCGATCGTTCCAGCCGTCCCGTCTGCGGGGGATGCGGATGCCGTCCTCATCGACCTCGCGGTGCTGCAGGTCGACGCGGTGCTCACGACCGAGTTCCCCCGTGCGCCGAACGCGCTGTGGATCCAGCAGGGTGAGACGGATGCCGCCGCCGACGTCCGCCGCGCGCTGCCGCCCAACACCGCCCTGAGCTACTCCGACGACTCGGCCGGGCGCGCTGTCGTCGGCTCCGCCGCCCTCGCGGTGTGGGCGGCCGCCGCCCTGTGCTGCCTCCTCGCGCTCGTCACTCTCGCGGCGGTCGCGAGCTCGGAGCACCGCACTCGGATGCCTGAGATCGGACTCCTGCGCGCGCTCGGTCTCCGCGCGCGAGAGCAGGCGTCGACCCGACGTGGCGAGTGGACCGCAGTGCTCGCGGGCGCCATCGTGATCGGGCTCGTGGCCGGGCTGGCAGTCGCCGCGCTCACCGTTCCCCAGCTCGCGAGCGCCACGATCCCGTGCACCGATCTCGGCCTGGGCACGCCGCTGCGGATCGACGTCACGGGGCTCGCGATCGCCCTCGTCGCGCTCGTGCTCGTGTGCGCGGCATCCGTCGTGTGGATCTCGGCGACCGTCGCACGCGATGCGCGCACTGTTCGAGGACCGGAGGGTCTGCGATGAACGCGCGGTCGCGATACGGCACGATCGGCCTGCTCCTGCGGCACGCGCGGCGTGGACTGGCGGCGTCGCTGCTCATGGCGGCCCTCGTGGCGGTGTCGGTCTTCGCGGTCGCCGCCGCGCCGCGGGCCGTCGCACAGCTCGGCACCGAGGAGGTGCGGCGGACGGTCGCGGCGACTCCGCCGATCGTGCGCGATCTGCGAGGTGTCGGTAGGCTCGGGCTGCCCGTCGGAATCGCGGGCACCCCGGCCCCGCGGCTCGTCGCCCCGACCGACGGCGCCATCGGGCTCTTCCTCGACGATCTGCCGGAGCCCGTCGCGTCGATGGCGGGCGAACCGCACTGGGTCGCGAGCACGCAATCCGGCGATGCACTGCGGGCGGATGGAGAGTCCGGCGCGCGGTTCGTCGTGCGCCTGGCTTCGGATCCGCGGTGGCTCGAACAGGTCCGCATCGTGTCGGGAGACGCGCCCGCGCCGTGGGCGGGAGACGAGAACGAGGCATCCGATCAGCCGCCCATCGACATCGCGGTCTCGACCGCCGTCGCCGCCGAGGCGCGCGTCGCTGTGGGCGACCTGCTCGAGTACGGCCCACTCGAGCTGCGGGTCACGGGTCTCTACGAGCCCATCGACGAAGCGGATGGCTACTGGTCGCAGTTCTCCGACCTCGCGACTCCGCTCGTCGAACGCGAGCCGGGGTCGACCCTCACCGTGCGCGCGTCGGTCTTCGTCGACCCCGGCTCGCTCGGTGGGCTCTCGACGAGCATCCCCGACGGATCACTTGTCGCGTGGGTCCCCCTCGACGGGTCGCTCCTCACCTCCGTGGAAGCGGCGAAAGTCGCCGAGCAGCTGCGCGCGGCGGTCGCGGCCGACATCGCCCTTCCGTACGGAGGACGCCTCGCGTTCAGCACGGCGCTCGCCGACGAGCTCAACAAGGCGATGGGTCGCACGGCCACGGTCGCGGGACTGTTGGCTCTCGGGGCATCCGGCCTTCTCGGCGTGCTGCTCGCCGTGTTCGCTCTCGGGGTCGGATCGATCGTCGACCGACGCCGTCCCGTGCTCGCTCTCGCGCGCGCCCGCGGAGCGAGCGGGCTGGAGGTGCGCGCCGCGATGGCGCTCGAGGGCCTCGCGGTCGCGGCGCCCGCCGCGGCGCTCGGGATCGCGGCCGCCGCGGCGGTGATCCCGGAACGGGTCGGGGCGGATGCCTGGGCTCTTCCCATCCCCGTCGCACTCGCCGTGCCCGGGCTGTTCGCGCTCCTCTCCGGACCGCGGCCGTTCCGCGCGGAGCGAGAGGACGCACCGGCAGGAGACCGTCGCACCCGCACGGTCACGGAGATCGCGGTGGTGGGACTGGCCGCGGTGTCGATCGCGCTCCTCGCCCGTCGCGGCATCGACACCCCGACCGACGCGGGAGGCGTCGACCCCCTGATCCTGCTCGCGCCGCTCCTCGTCGCCGCTGCGCTGTGCATCGGTGCGCTGCGGTTGTACCCCATCCCGCTCCGATTCGTGCTGGCCGGCCGCCGCGGAAGGGACGGCGCGATCGCCCTGCTCGGTTCGGCGCGCGCGGTCCGCTCCCCGGTATTCGGGTTCGCGGCCTCGTTCGCGCTCCTGCTCGGGGTGTCGGTCGTCGTCTTCTCTGCGGTGCTCGGCTCGACACTGCGCGAGGCCATCGTGTCGGGAACGCGAGACCGCGTGGGCGCCGACGCGCAGGTGTCGGCCGCGGAACTCGGGCCGGATGTGATCGCCGCGATCGACGCAATCGAAGGCGTCGATGACGTGGTCGCCCTCGCGCCGGTGGCCGGCGTGCGGGTGCTCGGCGAGGCCGGCACGGCGACGGTCACCCTCGTGGCGGCCGACACCGCCGCGCTGCACCGCGTGCGCCCCGACATCCCCGCGATCGACACCTTGCGTGACGGCGCGGTGCCGATCGTCGTGTCGAACGGCGCCCTCGCGCGGGCAGGTGCGGACCCGCGCATCGGGAACGCCGCGGTCGAGCGGATCGGTCAGCTTCCGCCTGAGGCGCTGCCGGGCGGTGCCCGCGCGTGGGCGCTCATCGACGCTCGTTTCGCCGCCGATGTCGGCCGCGGTGACATCGGCACCGAGCGGCTTCTCGTGGGTCTCAGCGACGACGCGGATGCCGCGACCGTCGCGGGCGCGATCGAAGAGGCGGTGTCGGCCGCACAGCCCGACGACCGGCTCGGCACGGTCTCGGTGCTCACGGCTGACCTCCTGCTCGACGATGCACGCTCTTCACCGCTCACGCGCGGCGTGGAGGCGGCTCTTCCTTGGGTGTCCGCCGCCGCGCTCGTGCTCACGCTGATCGGCGTCGCGCTCGCCACGGTGGCCGCCTCGGCCACGCGTGGACGGACGGTGGCCGTGCTGCGGATCCTCGGCGCCGATGCACGTCAGCAGCGCGGCGTGCTCCTGTGGGAGCTCGCTCCCCCGGTCATCGCCGCCGTGCTCGTGGGGACCGCGGTCGGCTTCGCACTCCCCGCCGTGCTCGCGCGGCTGATCGACCTGCGACCGTTCGTCGGAGGCATCGCGCCCCCCGCACCGACGATCGATCCAGCCTCGATCGTGCTCGCTCTGGGAACGGTCCTGGTGTTCGCGCTCGCGGCGGGCGCGGTGGCGTTCGTCTTGGGGCGACGCGCATCCGTCGCCACGACGCTCAAGATGGGAGAGAGATGACCGCCCACATCCGCTGCCTCGACCTCGTGCGCATCTACAGCACCGAGGGCGTCGAGGTGCAGGCGCTGCAAGGACTCACGCTGACGGTGGAGCGCGGCGAGCTCACGGCGATCGTCGGCGCATCCGGCTCAGGCAAGTCCACGCTCCTCGGAATCCTGTCGGGGCACGACAAGCCGACTGCGGGCTCCGCGAACGTCGCGGGGCACGACCTCCTCACGATGTCGACCCGGGAGCGCACGGAGTACCGCAGGCACACGGTCGGATTCGTGTGGCAGCAGGCCTCGAAGAACCTCGTGCCGTACCTCACCGCCGGCGAGAACATCGCGATGGCCCTCGCGATCGGCCACACCCCGCGCCCATCCCGGAAGGAGCGCGCGACCGCCCTCCTCGAGCTCCTGGGCATCGGTCCGCTGCGCGACCGTCGGCCCCCCGAGATGTCGGGCGGCGAGCAGCAGCGCGTGGCGATCGCGGTCGCGCTCGCGAACGAACCGGAGGTGCTGTTCGCGGACGAGCCGACCGGCGAGCTCGACGAGGCGAACTCGCAGCTCGTGTTCTCCTCGCTCCGCGACGTCAACGAGAAGCTCGGCACGACGATCCTCATCGTGACGCACGACGAAGGCGTGTCGGCGCAGGTCCGTCGCACCGTGCAGATCCGCGACGGACGGCTGTCGACCGAGGTGCACCGCCGCCAGGCGATCGACGAGCACGGGCAGGAACGCGTGCACGCGCAGGAGTATGCGGTGCTCGATCGCGTCGGAAGACTCCAGCTTCCGGCCGACTATCTGCGCGCACTCGACATGCGCGATCTCGTTCGCCTCGAGCTCGAGACGGACCACGTCGCGGTCCACCCCACAGGTGAGCCGGATGCCGAGGCGAGCGATCACCGCGAGGAGCAGCGATGACCGCCGATGTCATCGTCCGCTGCGAGCAGCTCACCAAGACGTACGGCCGCGGTGCGGGCAGGGTCCACGCGGTGCGGGAGGCCTCACTGAGCCTCCGAGCCGGTGAGGTCGTCGTGCTGCGAGGACCGTCCGGTTCGGGCAAGACGACGCTGCTGAACCTCATCGGCTTGCTCGACACCCCCGATTCCGGCCGCGTCTGGATCGGAGACCGCGACGTCACGGATGCGGACGAGGAGCAGCTCGTGGAACTCAGGCGCAACGACCTCGGGTTCGTGTTCCAGACGTTCGCGCTTCTCCCCGTGCTGTCGGCACGCGAGAACGTGGACCTGCCGTTGCGGCTTGCCGGCGTGCGCCGCCGGGAGCGCGAACGTCGCGTCATCGAACTGCTCGAGGCCGTCGGACTCGCCGAGCATGCCGAGCAGCGCCCTCCGGAGCTCTCGGGTGGGCAGCAGCAGCGCCTCGGCATCGCCCGTGCGCTGGCCATGCGCCCGCGACTGCTCATCGCCGACGAACCCACCGGGCAGCTGGACAGTCTCAACGCCGAGGCGATGATGGGTCTCATCGCCGGGATGGTGCACGAGCGGGGGATCGCCGCGATCGTGTCGACCCACGACCCGCGCATCGCGGCGTACGCCGATCGGCTCGTGTCGATCCACGACGGAATCGTGACGGCGGAGTGATCCCCCTCAGCGCCCCGGCACGGGAGCGCGTGCGCCCGCGAGCAGACCGAGCTCGGCGGCGAACGCCCTCGCGCGTTCGGCCATCACGTCGGGAACCTCGGCCACAGCGAAGTGCCCGCCCTCGGTCAGCCGCTCGAACGTGCGCAGGTCGCGGTAGTAGCTGCGCGCGAGCGACTCCGGGTAATCGCCCTCGTGGCGCTGGATGTGCACCGTCGCCGGGACCTCGACGGGCGGCATCGCGTCGGGCTGGTCGGCGCCCTCGTAGTACGGGCGGAACGACGTGCCGATGCTCTGGGTGACCCAGTAGATCATCGCCTCGGTGAGGATGCGCTCGCGCGAGATACGCCGCTCGACCTCTGCCGGCCGATCGGTCGGCGTGTCGCTCCACTCGACGAGCTTCTCGGCGAGCCATGCGAGCAGACCGGCGGGCGAATCGTTGAGGGCCGCGGCGAGTGTGTCGGGTCGCGTCGCCTGCACGTGCCCGTACGCGCCCTCCGTCCCGTGCGCCGCGTCGAGCCTGGAGAAGAACGCGACTTCGTCGGGCGCGGTGAGCGTCGCGCGCTCCTGACGGGACGGGAAGTGCGAGTGGGTGACGATGATGCCCTGCACCGTTTCGGGATGCGTCGCCGCGATGAGATCGTTGACGTTCGCCGAGACGTCCTCGCCGTAGGTGAGGTACCGGTCGTACCCGAGCACATCGGTCATGAGCGCGTGCATCGTGTCGGCCAGGCGCTTCTCGGTGATGGGGCCGTCGCGGTACGACGACGAGAACGCGAACCCGGGGAAGCTCGGCACGACCACATGGAAGTCGCGCAGCAGGTCGGCGAAGTCGAGCTGGAGGGCGAACGTGTGCGGCCACCCGTGCATGACGAGCAGCGCCGGCGCGTCGTCTCGCTCCGATCGCATGTGCGCGAAGTGGATCGTGGCGTCGCCGATGTCGACGAGGAACTGCGGATGGCGGTTGAGCCACTCCTCACGCGCCCGCCAATCGAGCGCGATCCACGACTTCACGAGATCCGCGAGGTACTCCGCGGTCATGCCCGCCGGGGGCGGCGCGGAGAGTCGGGCAACGGACGAAACCTCGAGAGGCGACCGCGCAGGTCGTCGAGAACCTCGTCGGCGACGGCGATGCGGAAAGGCTGGAGCCTCTGCATCCGTCCACGCTACGGAGTGCCACCGACACGGTCGGCGACCGCACGCCCGGGTGTCAGGCGCTCTTGCGCGCCTGGCGCAGCACGAGCGTCGGCGGGGCACCCTGCTCCACCGAGGCGCGCGTGATGACGACCTTGTCGACGTCGTCGGTCGACGGGATCTCGAACATGATCGGTCCGAGCACGTCTTCGAGGATCGCGCGCAGACCGCGGGCGCCCGTCTTGCGCTCGACCGCGAGGTCGGCGATCGCCTCGAGGGCCTCGGTCTCGAACTCGAGCGTCACGCCGTCGAGCTCGAACATGCGCTGGTACTGCTTGACGAGCGCGTTCTTCGGCTCCGTCAGGATCTCCATGAGCGCCTGCCGATCGAGCGGCGACACGGATGCCACGACCGGCAGTCGCCCGATGAACTCGGGGATCAGGCCGTACTTGTGCAGGTCTTCGGGGCGCACCTCGCTGTAGAGGTTGAGGTCTTCGCCCTTGTTGTGCAGCTCGGCGCCGAATCCGATGCCGTGTTTGCCGACGCGCGACGAGATGATGTCTTCGAGCCCCGCGAAAGCACCCGCGACGATGAACAGCACGTTCGTCGTGTCGATCTGGATGAACTCCTGATGCGGGTGCTTGCGGCCGCCCTGCGGTGGCACCGACGCGACCGTGCCCTCGAGGATCTTCAGAAGCGCCTGCTGCACGCCCTCACCCGAGACGTCGCGCGTGATCGACGGGTTCTCGGCCTTGCGCGCGATCTTGTCGACCTCGTCGATGTAGATGATCCCGGTCTCGGCGCGCTTGGTGTCGAAGTCCGCCGCCTGGATGAGCTTGAGGAGGATGTTCTCGACGTCTTCGCCGACGTAGCCCGCCTCGGTCAGCGCCGTCGCATCGGCGACGGCGAACGGCACGTTCAGACGCTTCGCGAGCGTCTGCGCGAGGTAGGTCTTGCCGCATCCGGTCGGGCCGATGAGCAGGATGTTGCTCTTCGCGATCTCAACCTCGTCGGCGCGCTGCTCGGCGGGCTGGAGAGTGCCGTGAGCGCGGATGCGCTTGTAATGGTTGTAGACGGCGACCGACAGGGCGCGCTTCGCGTCTTCCTGCCCGACGACGTACTCCTCGAGGAAGGCGTAGATCTCACGCGGCTTGGGGAGGTCGAAGTCCGCGACAGCGCCCTGACCGGACTCGGCCATGCGCTCCTCGATGATCTCGTTGCACAGTTCGACGCACTCGTCGCAGATGTAGACACCGGGCCCCGCGATGAGCTGCTGCACCTGCTTCTGGCTCTTTCCGCAGAAGGAGCACTTGAACAGGTCGGCGCTCTCACCGATGCGTGCCATCAGGCTCCTCCTCATGGGCCGGTGGGTGCATTCCCCGTGAACGTGTTCGAGCCTAACGGGTGACGGCGACAAGCGGATGGATTGCGACGCGGATTCCGGATGCCGCGATCGCCCGTCCGCTGAGAGCGAAAGCCTGCCCGCCGGCTGGAGCCCGGGAGAACACGAGCGCCCCGCCACCCTCTCGGGCGACGGGGCGCGGGCGGAGCATCCGCGGAGGCTTCGCCTACTTCGTGAGCGCGGGCTGCGCCCGCTTGCGCGACGAGAGCACCTGGTCGACGAGGCCGTAGTCGACGGCGTCCTCGGCGGACAGGATCTTGTCGCGGTCGATGTCCTTGTTGATCTGCTCGACCGAGCGGTTCGAGTGCTTCGCGAGCGTCTCCTCGAGCCACGTGCGCATGCGCATGATCTCGGCCGCCTGGATCTCGATGTCGGAGGCCTGGCCGTGACCGGCCTCGCCCATCGCGGGCTGGTGGATGAGGATGCGCGAGTTCGGCAGCGCGAGGCGCTTGCCCGGCGTGCCCGCCGCGAGCAGCACGGCCGCTGCGGACGCGGCCTGACCGAGGACGACGGTCTGGATCTGCGGCGCGATGTACTGCATCGTGTCGTAGATCGCCGTCATCGCCGTGAACGAGCCGCCCGGCGAGTTGATGTACATGATGATGTCGCGATCGGGGTCCTGCGACTCGAGCACGAGCAACTGTGCCATCACGTCGTCGGCAGACGCGTCGTCGACCTGGACGCCGAGGAAGATGACGCGGTCCTCGAAAAGCTTGTTGTACGGGTCCTGGCGCTTGTAGCCGTAGGCGGTGCGCTCCTCGAACTGCGGCAGGATGTATCGGCTGTTCGGGACCTGGAAGCCCTGCGGAAGGCCGGCGCCGAAGGTGGGGGTGTGCATAGCGATGTCTCTCTCTTTCGCCCTCGGTGCCGTCAGCTCGCGGTCCCGCCGCCGCCGGACACGTCGGCGGCGTGCTCGCGGATGTGGTCGACGAAGCCGTACTCCAGCGCTTCCTCGGCCGAGAACCAGCGGTCGCGGTCGCCGTCGGCGTTGATCTGCTCGACGGTCTTGCCGGTCTGCGCGGCGGTGATCTCGGCGAGGCGACGCTTCATGTCGAGGATGAGCTGCGCCTGCGTCTGGATGTCGCTCGCGGTGCCGCCGAAGCCGCCGTGCGGCTGGTGCAGCAGCACGCGCGCGTTGGGGGTGATGTAGCGCTTGCCCTTCGTGCCGCTCGTGAGCAGCAGCTGACCCATCGACGCGGCCATGCCAATTCCGACGGTCACGATGTCGTTCGGGACGAACTGCATCGTGTCGTAGATCGCCATGCCGGCCGTGATCGAGCCGCCGGGCGAGTTGATGTAGAGGTAGATGTCCTTCTGCGAGTCCTCGGCCGCGAGGAGGAGGATCTTCGCGCAGATCTCGTTCGCGTTGTCGTCACGCACCTCCGAGCCGAGCCAGATGATGCGGTCCTTCAGCAGCCTGTCGAAGACACTCGTCGCGACAAGGGGTTCAGCGGCCATGTGTACTCCTGATTCCGTTCGTGGCATCGAATCTACCGGCGCGTCGCGTGCGACCCGCCCGTGTTCGCCGTGGGCAGATCAGGGCGCGTCCGTCGCGAGTTCGTCGACGTAGGCGAGAACGGATCGCCGGTACCGCGACAGATGCGGAGCGAGTGCGCGGAGCGCGACGGACACCGCCTCCCGCTCGCGCCCCGCCGAGGCCAGGGCAAGCGCGAGGAACGCGGCGGCCTCGTCTCGAAGGGGCGACCGCGGCCGGCGGTCGAGCTCGGCGCGGAGCATCCGGATCGACTCGTCCGTCCTGCCGAGGTTGCGCACGGTGCTCGCGAGCTGGATGACCGCCTGCGCGCGATGCTCCTCGTCGAGTCCCGCCTCGAGCGCTGCGCGGTACAGCGGCTCGGCATCGGCCTCGAGTCCTGCCGAGTCGCGCGCACCGGCGCGCTCGAAGAGGGCGCGTGCATCGCCGTCGGGTCGCTCCGCCGCCAGCGCGTCGATCCGCGCGACGACCTCCTCGTCGGTGAGCGTCTCGTCGGCCCACACCGCGGCGACGCGGTCGTCCCAGTCGGTCATCATCGATCCTCTCGAGAGACGACCGGGGGACGGATGCCACAGCACCCGTCCCCCGGTTCACATCGCCGTTCGGCGATCACTCCTTGTCGGCCGGCGCCTTCTTCTTGGCGGGCGCCTTCTTGGCCGGAGCCTTCTTCGCAGGCTTCTCGGCGGCCCGGGCCTCTTCGGCCTCGAGGACGGCGTCGGCCTCGGCCGCGGCATCCGCGATCTCTTCGGCCTCTTCGACGACCTCTTCCTCAGCCTCAGCCTCGTCTTCGCTGGCGATGAAGCCGGTCAGGTCGACCGGGGCGCCGTTGGTGTCGACGACGGTGACCTTGCCGAGCGCGACCGCGAGGGCCTTGTTGCGCGCGACCTCGCCGACGATCGCGGGCAGCTGGTTGTTCTGCTGCAGCGCGTTGACGAAGTCCTGCGGCGCCATGCCGTACTGCGCCGACGACTGGATGAGGTACTGCGTGAGCTCGTCCTGCGAGACCTGCACGTTGAACTTCTCGGCGATCGCGTCGAGCAGCATCTGCGTCTTGAACTGCTTCTCGCTCGCCTCGGTCACCTCGGCGCGGTGCACATCGTCTTCGAGGCGGCCTTCGGCCTCGAGGTGGTTGTGCACCTCGTCTTCGACGAGCTGTGCCGGGACGGGGATCTCGACCTGCTCGAGGAGACGCTCGACGAGCTTGTCGCGAGCCTGCGAGCCCTGCGTGAACACGGACTGCTGTCCGACGCGCTCCGTGAGGCTGTCGCGCAGCTCGGCGATCGTGTCGAACTCGCTCGCGATCTGGGCGAAGTCGTCGTCGGCCTCGGGCAGCTCGCGCTCCTTGACGCTCTTGACGGTGACCGTGACCTCGGCCTCCTCGCCGGCGTGGTCGCCGCCGATGAGCTTGGACCGGAACGTGGTCTCCTCGCCCGCGGTGAGCGACTCGACGGCTTCGTCGATGCCCTCGAGCAGCTCGCCCGAGCCCACCTCGTACGACACGCCGTCGGCGCGGTCGATCTCGGTGCCGTCGATCGTCGCGACGAGGTCGAGCTCGACGAAGTCACCGGTGGCGGCGGGACGGTCGACGGTCACGAGCGTGCCGAAGCGCGCGCGCAGGCGGTCGAGCTCCTCGTCGATCGCGGCCTCGTCGACCTCGGCGGCGTCGACCTCGATCGTGGTGCCCTCGAGCTCGGGGAGCTCGAAGTCGGGACGGACGTCGACCTCGACGTCGACGAGCAGGTCGCCCGAGAAGTCCTTCTCGTTCGGCCACTCGACGATGTCGGCGCTGGGACGGCCGAGCACGCGCACGCCCTGTTCGGCGACCGCGTCACGGTAGAACTTGTCGAGACCCTCGCTCACGGCGTGCTCGAGGACGGCGGCACGGCCGATGCGCTGGTCGATGATGGGGGCGGGCACCTTGCCCTTGCGGAAGCCGGGGATCTGCACGTCCTGTGCGATGTGCTCGTACGCGTGAGCGATGCTCGGCTTGAGCTCTTCGGGGGTGACCGTGATGCGGAGCTTCACCCGCGTCGGGCTGAGCTTCTCGACGGTGCTCGTGACCATGCCTGTTCGTTCTCCTCGTGTGGTCCGCGCACGGCGCGGCGGCTGAAGTCTGGGTCTCGGGGGCCGTGACGTCGGGGCGACAGGATTTGAACCTGCGGCCTCCCGCTCCCAAAGCGGGCGCTCTACCAAGCTGAGCTACGCCCCGGGCGGGTGCGCACACGAGTGCGCCGATTTCGGCCCCGGTAAGTCTAGCCGACGTGTTGACGCTGATATGCCGGATGCCCCGCTACCGCGTCCGCTCGACCCATCGGGCGCGCCAATCCGGCGCAGGGAACGGCTTCGTCCAGTACGCGGTCTCCTTCGCGATGCGTCCGTCGCGCAGCTCGAAGATGAACACCGTCTGGTACGGGTCGCCGTCGCCGTAGTCGAGGTCGGCCTCGGCGACCCACAGGTCGCCCTCACCGGTGAGCCGGCGCGGCGTGATCTTCGGCAGTTGGGGGAATGCGCCGTAAACCGCGCGGCGGTTGTCTCCGCCGACGATGCGCTCCCCCGACTGCGGCCACTCCATCACGGCGTCCTCATGGAACACGTCGTCCATGCCCGGGACATCGCCTGCGTTGAGCGTCGCGATGAGAGCCTCGACGACAGCCCTTCCTTCGTCGGACATCGCTGTCTCCTCCCGTGGATCCGCGCGGAGGCTGGCGGTGGGCAAGGAAGGTCCGCCCGTGTATTACGATTGGTCGGTGCCCGCCATCGGGCGCACGGGGATGTAGCTCAATGGTAGAGCCCCAGTCTTCCAAACTGGCTACGCGGGTTCGATTCCCGTCATCCCCTCCAAAGCCCTGAGGGCCGCCACCGGCGGCCCTCAGGGCTTTCGCGTGAGTGCCGTCGGAACCGACCGGCTTCGGGGGGTCCCGCTCCGCGCTTAGAGGCTCCGCGCGCCGCGCAGCGGCGGGTGGAGGCGCGGAGTGGCCGATTCCCGTCATCCCCTCCAAAGCCCTGAGGGCCGCCACCGGCGGCGCTCAGGGCTTTCGCGTGGATGACGTCGGAACCGGCCTCGCTCCCGGGCGCCGACCGCGGCTCAATCCTGCTCGAGCACCTTCACGAACGACTCCGGCAGCACGACGTTCTCCGGCGCTCCGCGGAAGAACCCGGCGACCTGCTCAGGCGTGTAGCCGGCGATGCCGCATCCGACCTCGGTCACGAGGAATCGCAGCTCGGGATGATCGCGCGCGAAGGCGACGAACCGCGCAGCCTGCTCCTCGAAGACGTCGAGGCCCGACATGGTGTCGATCGCGTACGACTGCCCCTGCAGCCCCTCGGCCTGACCCCACACCGCGCCGAAGCGCTCGTGAGCGAAGCGCGCCGCTCCCCCGGCATGCGCGCCCTGCGCGTTCGATCCGAAGACGAAGATCTCGCCCGGTCCGAGCGACTCGATGCGCATGTCAGTCTGCGGCCGCGCTCGCGGACTCGTGCACGTCGCGCAGGCGCAGGTAGCCGGCGGCGTTGTTGCGGATGCCTTCGCGTTCCTCGTCCGTGAGCTCGCGACGCACCTTCGCGGGGACGCCCGCCACGAGCGAGCCGGGCGGCACGACCGTGCCCTCGAGCACGACCGCACCGGCGGCGACGAGGGAGCCGGCGCCGATGACCGAGTTCGAGAGCACGACGCTGCCCATGCCGATGAGGGCGCCGTCGCCGACGGTGCATCCGTGCACGACGGCGTTGTGGCCCACCGACACGTTCTCGCCGATCACGACCGGCGAGCCGCGGTCGACGTGAACCGACACGTTGTCCTGCAGGTTCGTGTTGGCACCGATCGTGATCGTGTCGCCGTCTGCACGCAGCACCGCGTTGTACCAGACGCTCGCGCCCTCGCCGAGGGTCACGGCGCCGATCACCCGCGCACCGGAGGCGACGAAGGCGGTCGGGTGCAGGTCAGGACTCGAGCTGGAGATGGACAGAACGGATGCATCGTCGGCGATGGTCATGCTTCGAGCCTATTCGCGGGCGAGCGCGCTCTGGATCGCCTCGGTGTACCACGGGGCGAGCGTGTCGGCGAAGGTCACCGTGAGGTGGTCCTGATCGCGGTAGACGTTCGCGCCGCCTACGACAGGGCTGCAGACCTCAGGGCCGCAGAACACGTCGGTGAAGTCGAGGAGCGAGACACCGTCGACGTCGGTCGCGGCCTCCCGGAGCGGATCGTCCTCGACGAGGAGAGCGGACCGCGGACCGTCGCACTCCGATGCGTCGCGCGTGCGCAGGCACTTGTTCGGGTCGGTCTCCCACACGGGGTTGTCGACGACCGTGACCACGGGGATGCCCCGGTCCAGCACTTCTCCCCACGCCTCGCGGTATCCGGCGACCGCGGCGTCGTGTGCGGAGTCGAAGCCGGCCGACGAATACGGGGTCGTCGCGATCGCAGCCGTGAACACGACATCGAGGTCGCGCTCGGCGAGCTGGGAACGCACGCCGTCACGCCACTCGGTGCACGCCGCACCGAACGCGCCGGGCGTCGCGAGGGGCGTCGTGTTCCACGGGCATGCGCCCTTGAAGTAGGTCACGAGGCGCCAGCCGTTGTCTTCTGCCATGCGCTGGAACGTCGACAGCAGCTGGAAGGCGTGGCTGTCTCCGATGAGGGCGACGGTGGGGGCATCCGCATCGTCTGATCCGAACTCGCACGACACCGGGCGCGCGTCGTTGAGCTGCACGAAGCACTGCTCGTCGCCCGGCCGGTCGACCCCCGCGAAGCCGGGGGCGGGCAGAATCGTGTCGCCGAAGTCGACGCCTTCGCACCCGGGGTCGAGCTCGAGCGCCGCACCGAAGCACTGCGGCGGATTCTCGCGAAGCTCCTGAAGTCCGCGGACCCCCTCGTTGTAAGCAGGGGCGTTCACCGCCCACGCCGTCCCCGCGGCGCCGGCGACCACGAGCATCGCGGCGAGCGACGACCACAGCGTCACGCGCGCGGGTCTCGACGTGAGCACCTTCCAGCCGCGGACGGGATCTTCGACGAAGCGTTTGGTGAGCCAGGCGAGCACGAAGCACAGCGCGAGCAGAGCGAGCCGGTGGTAGATCGTGAGACCCCAGAACGGCACCGACGGCGCGATGATGATGAGCGGCCAGTGCCACAGGTACAGCGAGTACGAGATGTCGCCGACGAACTGCGCCGGGCGCAGCGACAGGACGCGAGTCGGATACCACCAGCGCTCCGTGTTCGAGGCGGCGATGATCGCGGCCGCACCGAGCGTCGGCAGCGCCGCCGCGTAGCCCGGGAACGGCGTCTGGCCGTCGAATCGGAACAGCGTGAAGACGATCGCCGCGACACCCGCCCACCCGAGCACGAAGCTTCCGACCGCATTGCGGATGCGGAGCATCGGGATGAGGGCCACCATCGCCCCGACGCCGAACTGCCACATGCGGCCGAACGTCACGAAGTACGCCGGTGCGGGGTTCGTGAGTGTGAACCACACGCAGAAGACGAACGACACGACCGACACGACCGCGAGCGCCCCGATGACGGTGCGGCGGCGCGCGCCGCGGAACCACTTCAGCCCGATCCACGCCGCCAGCAGCATGATGAGCGGCCACATGACGTAGAACTGCTCCTCGAGCGACAGCGACCAGTAGTGCTGCACGGTCGTCGGATCACCGGAATGGTTGAGGTAGTCGGCGGAATTCAGCGCGAGATACCAGTTCTCGACGTAGAACGTCGACGCGATGATCTCGCGCACCTCGTTCGGCAGCGCCGATGTCGGCATGAGGTAGGCCGAGCCCGCGACGATCGCGCAGAACAGCAGCACGAGCAGCGATGCCGGCAGAAGGCGCCGCGCGCGGCGGGCCCAGAACTGCGACAGCTTCACCGTGCCGGTCGCCGTGAGCTCGCGCATGAGGTGCGACGTGATGAGGAAGCCCGAGATCACGAAGAAGATGTCGACGCCGACGTACCCACCCGGGAACCGCCCCGGCCAGAAGTGGTAGAGCACGACGCACATGACGGCGATCGCGCGGAGTCCCTGCACGTGGGGGATGAACCGCGACGGCTCGGCGTGCTCGGGCGAACGGTCGGTCGGCTGCCGCAGCACGACCCGTGCGGGGTCTTCGAGGTGCTGCGGTCCGAGGTCGTGATCGGCGGATGGCACCCCTCGACGTTAGCCGCTCCGAGCGGATGCGACCGACGCGCCGAGCCGTCGACGCCCTCCCCCGCCGCGCGGTTAGCCCAGGCTTCTCTTGCTTGCGGAATACGGGGTGCTGAGTAGCGTTGCTCCCATCGGACCGACCGGTTCCCCGACGCTATCGGAGGCGAAGGCCATGACGAACACGCAAACGACCCCCGCAACCGCTGCCGACCCGACGGTCGCCGCAGCGGCAGCACAGTTCCTCACTCCCCTCGTCCTCGGGCTGCAGGCGCTCGCCGTGAACGGCAAGCAGGCGCACTGGAACGTCCGCGGTGCGAACTTCATCGCGATCCACGAGCTGCTCGACACCGTGGTGGCGCACGCGCAGGACGGAGCCGACTCCGCCGCGGAGCGCATCGTCGCCCTCGGCCTTCCGATCGACGCGCGCGTGGCGACGGTCGCCGAGAAGGCGAAGAAGACCGCCGTCGGCGGCGGCTTCACGCAGTGGGAGGACATGATCCGCGCGGTCATCTCCGACATGGACGCCGTGATCGCCGACACGCAGGCCGCGATCGACGGCCTCGACGAGATCGACCTCACAAGCCAGGACATCGCGATCGCCATCAAGGAGTCGCTCGAGAAGGACCGCTGGTTCCTCTTCGCGCACCTCGCCGAGTGATCGACCGATACCCACGGATGCCCCCGCCCGGCGCGCACGCCGGCGGGGGCATCCGTCATTCCGTCGTCAGCTCCGCTGCGTGAACGCGAGGACCGCGAGCACGCGTCGGTGCTCGCTGCCGGTCTCCTCCAGCCCGAGCTTCGCGAAGATCGAGCTGATGTTCTTCTCGACCGCGCCCACCCCGATGAAGAGGCGCTCCGCGATGCTCGCGTTGCTGCGGCCTTCGGCCATGAGCTCGAGGACGTCGCGCTCGCGGGGCGTCAGGCTCGCGAGCGGGTCGGGTCGCGCGGCGAGCAGCTCCTTCACGACGAGCGGATCGAGCACCGTGCCGCCCTCGCGAACGCGGCGCACGGCATCCGTGAACTCCTCGAGCGACGTGACCCGGTCCTTGAGCAGGTAGCCGATGCCGCCGTCGCCGCCCGCGAGAAGCTCTCGTGCGTACAGACCCTCGACGTACTGGCTGAGCACGAGGATCCCCACGTCGGGCGCTTCGGCGCGCAGCGTGATGGCCGCCTTGATCCCCTCGTCGCGGAACGTCGGCGGCAGCCGCACGTCGAGGATCGCGACGTCGGCCTGCGCGCCGCGCACCCGCGCGACGATGTCGTCGGCGTCACCGAAAGCTCCCGCCGTGACGTAGCCCGCTTCGTCGAAGAGTCGCACGAGGCCCTCCCGCAGGAGAACGGAGTCCTCGACGAGCACGACGCGGAGCCCGGCATCCGGCGTCTTGGTCTGTGGATCGGCCATCATCGCACCCCCGTTCCCGCGTCCGCCGCGCCCGGAGCGGGCAGCGGCACATGCGCGCCGATCGTCGTCGGTCCGCCGTACGGGCTCTCGACCCGGAGGATGCCGCGCAGGCCCGCCACCCGGTCGCGGAGACCCTCGAGGCCGTGTCCTGGCGACATGTGGGCGCCGCCGTGTCCGTTGTCGACGACCCATACGTCGAGCATCGCCTGGGTCTGCGGGGTGGCAGGCCGGATCGCGGCGCGCACGGTCACCTCGGATGCACCCGAGTGCTTGACCGCGTTCGTGAGGAGCTCAGCCACGACGAAGTAGACCGTGCGCGCGATCTCGGGGCTCACCCCGTCGACGGCGGGGTCGACGTCGAGCGTGACCGGCAACGCGGTCGCGGCGCCGAGCGCATTGAGCGCGGCGCCGAGCCCGCGGTCCTGCAGAAGTGGCGGGGCGACCCCGCTCGAGAGCGCGCGCATCTCGTCGAGGGCCGCCTTCGCATGGAGCTGCGCCTCGCGTGCGAGCTCGGCCGCGGCATCCGTGTCACCGGCCTCTGCGCGCCGCTGCAGGGCCGCCAGGTCCATCTGCAGGCGCACGAGGCGCTGCTGCGGGCCGTCGTGGATGTCGCGCTCCAGGCGACGGAGTGCGGCATCCTCGGCCTGCACGGCCGCGCCGCGGGCCGCGGCCTCCGCACGCACTTCGGCGGCGAGATCGTCGGACGGCCACCGCCCGAGCATTCCCTGCGCGATGGCGTGGTGCATGCGGGCGAGACCTCCCACCACCCACGGCAGGGTGAACGTGAGGACGATGCCGGCGAGGAGGTGCAGCACGACCTCGACGGCCCACCACGACCAGCCGTCGAACAGCCACGGCATGAAGTCCGCGACGTACTGACCCCAGCGACCGACGTCGCCGCGGGGCAGGAAGATGCCCCAGAACCAGTACGTCAGCCCGCCGAGCCCCACGCTGAGCCACGTCACGGTGAGCGCGAACGAGATCGTCGCGATGATCGGATTCACGATCATCCCGTGCACGAGGTACGACCAGTAGTGGCCGTTGCGGATCGGACGGGTCAGGGTCATCCAGAAGCCGTCGACGTCCGGCGCGTCGCGGTTCCACTCCGGTTCGGCGATCTGCGGCAGGCCCGTCAGTCGCAGGAGGAAGCGATCGACCACGCCGAACACGCGCGCGATCAACAGCGTCAGCACCACCAACGGGAGCCCGATCACGAGGACGAGCAGTCCGACGCCGGCCGAGAAGAACGACGTGAGCACCCCGATGCTCGTCATCGCGAGGGCGAACACGACGATCAGGTACAGCGCGCTTCCAGGCGCGTTGACCCACCACCGCCCGTACGTCGCCCAGAAGCCCTCGGCGGGCCGCTTCTGCGGGGGCGCCACGGCGGCGTCAGTGGTCGTGGTGGTCATCGGATCCTCCCGGTGTTGTGCGAAGTTCGGGCTGCTGGCCCGGCTCGACGACCAGGAACTGTCCCATCATGCCCTGGTCCTCGTGCCACAGCAGATGGCAGTGGTACATGTACGGCGTGGTCGGGTCGGCGTAGTCCTCGAACCGGACGAGGAGTCGGTACTCGCGGTCGTGCTCGAGCGCGATCGTGTCCTTGTAGCCGGCCAGTCGCGGCGGCGGCGCCTCTCCGTCGATGCTCAGCACGCGGAACTGCGTGTCGTGCACGTGGAAGCTGTGCGGCAGCGGGTTGTCGTTGCGCACACGCCACACCTCGCTAGTGTCGACGGTGACGACCTCGTCCACGCGGCCCATGTCCATCTGGCGGTCGTTGATGTTGTGGCCGCTCAGTTCGAACGTCCGCTCGCCGACAGCGGTCGAGGCATCCGGCTCGGGGATGTCGGCGAGTCGCTCGGGGACCTCGGGAGAGGAAGACAGATCGGATGCCGCGCGCAGCTCCATCACATCGAACGACGAAGAGCCCGCGTTGAGGGCCGGATCCGGCGCGAGCGAGCGAAGCACGGCGCTCTCCCCCGGCGTCATCGTCACGACGATCTCGGCCCGCTCGCCCGGCGACAGCGGGATGCTCTCGGTCTCGACGGGAGCCTCGAGCAGCCCGCCGTCGGTCGCGATGAGGTCGAACGCACGGCCGTCTTCGAACGCGAACTCGTACATGCGCGCGCTCGAGCCGTTCAGCAGGCGCAGCCGCACGCGTTCGGTCGTGACGTCGAGGTACGGCGACACCGTGCCGTTCACGAGGATCGTGTCGCCGAGAACGCCGTCGAACTGCCCGAGCTCACCGGTGAACGCGCCATCGGCACCGAACGAGCGGTCCTGCACGATGACGGGGATGTCGTCGACCCCGTACTCGCGCGGCAGCGGAAGCGCGGCTTCGACTTCGTCGTGCAGGATGAACATGCCGGCCAGCCCCGCATCGACCTGCTCGCGCGTGTGCTCGTGCAGGTGCGGGTGGTACCAGAGCGTCGCGGCGGGCTGGTCGACGGTCCATTCCGGCGTCCACGTGGCGCCGGGTGCGATCGGGCTGTGCGGCCCGCCGTCCATGGCGGCCGGCAGGTGCATGCCGTGCCAGTGCACGGTCGTCGGATCGGAGAGCCGGTTGGCGACGTCGACGCGCACGGTCTCACCGCGTTCGGCGACCAGGGTCGGACCGAGGTACGAGCCGTTGTAGCCGAGCGTCGGGGTCGATCCCTGCGGAACGATGTCGGTCGAGCCCGCAGCAGCCGTGAGCTCGTACACGCGCACTCCGTCCTCGACCGTCGACTCCGCGAGCGGCGGCACGCGGAGCGGCTCCGAGAACGACACGCTGCCGGCTGCAGGCGGCGCGGGGCGGGCGAAGACGGCGCATCCGGAGATGCCGACGGACAGGCCGACGCCCACGGCCGCGAGTGCGGCGAGGGTGGCCGTGACGGCGCGGGGGCGTCGAAGTCTGCGGTCGGACAGGGGTCGGTGAAGCATGACTCCAGCCAACCGAGGACGGACCCTCGACCCCATCCGGGTGCCGACCGAATGCGGACGGGGGTTGTCCCCCGGCTCGGGCGCGGGAGTTCCCGCCGGGCGTCGAATCGTTCAGGCGACGTGCGTGAGACGGCCCTCGATCATCGTCGCGGCGACGCGCATGTCCCGCAGCTCACCCTCCGACGCGGCGAGCGGGTCGTGCTCGACGATCGCGAGGTCGGCGATCGCGCCGGGCTCGATCGTCGCGGCGTCGTCACCCGAGCCGCCGTGCGTCGACGCCGCGAGCGCCGTCGCGGCGTCCAGCGCCTGCTCGGGTCGCCACGCGGGACGCCAGTCGCGCGTCCGGTGGATCGCCGCCGCGAGGGCCGCCCACGGATCGAGGGGCGAGACCGGGGCATCCGACCCGAATCGCAGCGCAGCACCCGCGTCGGCCAGCGCCCGCAGCGGGTACGGGATCGCGGTCTGCTCGGCCCAGATCGTGTCGGTCATGTCGCGGTCGTCGACGGCGTGCTCGGGCTGCACGCTCGCGGCGACGCCGAGCCGGGCGAATCGCGGGATGTCGACAGCCGACACGAGCTGCGCGTGTTCGATCGTGCCGACCGCTCCCGTGATCGCGAACGCGTCGAGCGCGTGCGAGTTCGCGACGTCGCCGATCGCGTGGATCGCGCATTCCAGGCCCGCGCCCGTCGCGCGCGTCATGAGCTCGACGAGGTGCACCGGATCGACGGTGAGTATGCCGTGGTTGTGCGGATCTCCGGGGTACGGATGCGAGCACGCCGCGGTTCGTGTGCCGAGCGAGCCGTCCGTGATGACTTTGAGCGGGCCGACGCGCACGAGGTCCGAGTCCACTCCGCGCACGACGTCGCCCGAACGGAGCCCTTCGGCGATCGCGCGATCGAGGAGGTCGGGATACACGCCGAACTCGACGCGGAGCGCGTCGAACCCGCCGGCGAGACGCCGCGCCCACGCCTCTTCGTTCCACGCCATGTCGAGGTCGACGATTCCGACGACTCCTCGGGCCGCGGCATCCGTCGCCATCGCGGCGACCAGCCGGTCGCCGACGGCGGCATCGACCGCGTTGAGGCGCCGCGAGACATCGAACGCGGGCGCCTCGCGCAGGATGCCGGTCTCGTCGGGCTCGAAGCCCTCCCGCCGCAGCGCGGCGGAGTTGAGCCACACGCTGTGCACGTCGGCGTTGATGAGATAGGTCGGCACGTCGCCTGTCGCGGCGTCGAGCATCCGGATCGTCGGCTGGTCGGGCCACAGCGCGTCGCGGAAGCCGGTGCCGACGCGTCGGCCGTCGCCGAGGACGGGTGCGTTCGACATGATCGCTGCTGCTTCAGCCGCGGATGCCGCGTGCGCGAGCGCCTCGCGCTGCGCGACGAGGGCCCACTGGACCGTGTGCACGTGGTGGTCCCACAGTCCCGGGATGAGCCACGACCCCGAGGCATCGAGCACGGCTCCGCGACGTGGGAGGGCGTTCGCCGGGGCGATGTCGGCGACCACCCCGTCCGCGAGGTGGACGTCGACGGGGTCGGCGCCGAACGGGTCGAGGCGGTCGCGTCCGGTCAGGCGCACGTTCGCGATGACCGCGACGTGCTCGCCGCGCGCGAGCGTCATCGGGCCGGACCCGCATCGGCCGCCTCGAGCGAAGCGCGTGCCGCGGCGATCGCATCGTGCGCGCGACGCATCTCGGCGGCGAGCTGCGGGTCGGCGTACGGGCCGTCGCCCGAGAGCTCCGCGATGATCGTCTCGACCACCTCGGGACTCTTGTTCTGGCTGAGCTTGCGCTTCGCGACGACCCGCGTGGGCGTCAGACGGAAGCCGACGGTGCCCTTCTCGAGCTTCTCGATGAACGAGCGGTCGTTGGGAGGCTGCCACATGAGCCTCGGCTGAGGCATCCGGCTCTCGAACCGCTCGACGAGCCGATCGAGCACCGCGAGGTTCTCTTCGGTCGACAGAAGCTCGGGAACGCCCGTGAGATGGGCGGCCACGAAGTTCCACGTCGGGACGGACTGTGTGTCGCCGTACCAGCCCGGCGATATGTACCCGTGCGGGCCCTGCACGACGACGAGCAGCTCGCGCTGACCGAGACCGTGCACGATGTCGTCGGGACGCCCGACGTGCCCCACGATCGTGAGGTCGTCGCGGCCTTCGTCGAGCAGCACGGCGTAGTGCGAGGCGACGAGTCCGTCGTCGGTCGAGCTGACGAGAGTGACCCACGGGTTGTGGTCGATGAGACGTCGCAGCTCACCGACGTCGGTCATCGCGAAGGACGGGTTCTGGCGCACCCCACCAGCCTACGAGTCCTCCCGTGCCGGAGGGATCGCGAGGGAGCTCGGTCAGGCGCTAGCGTGCGACTGTGACCCTCGCCCTTCCCCCACTCGACGACGTGCGCATCTGGCCGCACCAGGTTGAGACCGTCGAACGCGTCTTCGCGCACTTCTCCGCCCAACCCGATGTCGAGGCGCTGCTGCTCACCGGATCACTCGCGCACGGCTTCGGCACCGAGGCATCCGATGTCGACATCGTGATCGTCGTGCCTCACGACGAGTTCGAGCGCCGGCTCGCCGTGCCCGACACCGGCTTCGTGAGCCACGATCTCAGCACCTACGAGGGCGGCTACGTCGACGGCAAGTTCGTGTCGCGGCGCTTCCTCGACGACGTCGCGTCGCGCGGGGACGACGCGACGCGGTGGGGCTACCAGGACGCGCGCGTGCTCTTCTCCCGCATACCCGGGCTCGAAAGGACTCTCGCCGACGTCGTCCGCTTCCCCGCCGAGGAGCAGCCGCTGCGGCGCGAGCGCTTCGTGTCGCAGGCGCTCGCGTGGCGCTGGTACCACGAGCAGGGCTGGGAGAAGCAGAACCCCTACCTGCGCGGCATCTCGCTCAACCGCGCTGTGCTGTTCGCGTGCCGCATCGTGCTGAACGAGAACGCGATGCTGTTCCCGTTCCACAAGTGGTTGCTGCGGGTCACGGCGGATGCCCCGGACCGCCCTGCCCGCCTTCTCGACGACATCTCCGCGCTCTACGACGATCCCTCGGTGCAGCGCGTCGACGCGCTCGTGCACGACGTGCTCGACCACTACGGCGTCGACCGCGCGGCCGCCGAGAAGTCGTGGGGTGCGTGGTTCATGCGCGACACCGAGTGGTCATGGATGCACGGCCCGGCGCCGGTCGACGACCTGTGAGCATCTGTCGGGGTCAGGCGTGACTCACGCCTGGCACTTGGGGCACCAGTAGAGCTTGCGCGTCGCGAGCTCCTCGACGACGATCGCCGTGCCGCACACGCGGCACGGGAGCCCCGCGCGGTGGTAGACCCAGTGGCGGTCGTCGCGGTTGGCCATCGCCTTGCGGTACGCGTCGGGATCAAGGCCGTCCATCGTCATCATCTGGCCCGTCTCGACGCCGATCGCGAGCAGGCGCACCCAGTCGCGCCACAGCTCGCGCACGACCTCCTCGCGCACGTCGCGACCCGGCGTGTGCGGGTTGAGTCGGGCGCGGAACAGCAGCTCGGCGCGATACACGTTGCCGATGCCGCTCACGACGCTCGGGTCCATGAGCAGGAGGGCGATCGGCGTGGGCTTGCGCCGTACGACCGACACGAAGCGCTCCTCCCCCTCCTGCACGTCGTCGACGAGCGGATCGGGGCCGAGCTTCGCGATCACGGCTGCGACCTCGTCGGGAGTGAGCAGCTCGCACGCGGTCGGACCGCGCAGGTCGGCGCACGTCGTGTCGGTGAGCAGGCGCAGGCGCACCTGACCCACGACCGGCGGCGGCCACTCGGCGCCCTCGTCGGGGAGGCCCGTCGTCTGCTCGGACATGCGCACATGCACACGCGCACGCCGCGGCGCGCCGATCGACGTGAGCGAGTTCTCGCCCGCGGAGTCGAGGATCGGCTGGTCGTCGAGCGACGTTCCCCGCTGGTTGGTCTGGCCCATGCGGCCGTTCGCCGACGCGATCGTCGGGTCGACGAGGATCTCTCCCGCGAAGTCCCACGCGCCGTACATGCCGAGGTGCACGCGAAGCCAGATCTCTTCGTCGAACTCGAGGAACATCTGCTTGCCCACCGCGCGCACGCCCGTGACCGTGCGCCCCGAGATCACGGCGGCACCCTCGACGAACCGTCCCTGCGGACTCGACGCGGTCACCGTACGGCCGACGAAGTTCCGATCGAACTGACGGGCGATCCGATGGACGGAATGGCCCTCGGGCATCAGCCGGCTTCGGGGTCGAACGAGCTCGAGTCGTCGGCGAGCACATCCGGCCCACCCGCGGTCGCGCGCGGGTCGGGCTCGAGCGTGCCGTCCGCCTCGAACGCCGCGATCTGTCCGATGCGGCGCACGTGGCGCTCCTCGTTCGAGAACGGCGTGGAGATGAACCGGTCGATGAACGACGCGGCCTCCTCGAACGTGTGCTGGCGGGCGCCGATCGCGATCACGTTGGCGTCGTTGTGCTCGCGCGCGAGCTCCGCGGTCGCGATGCTCCACACGAGGGCGGCGCGCACGCCGCGCACCTTGTTCGCCGCGATCTGCTCGCCGTTGCCCGAGCCGCCGAACACGACGCCGAGCGCCTCGATGCCCGCTTCCTGGTCGCGCACGACCGCCTGTGCCGCGCGGATGCAGAAGGCCGGGTAGTCGTCGAGCGGGTCGTATTCGACCGGACCGTGGTCGACCACATCGTGACCCTGACCGGCCAGATGGTGCTGCAGCTGGGTGGAGAACTCGAGGCCCGCGTGGTCGGTCGCGATGTGGATGCGCATGACCCCAATCCTACGGACGAGTCAGGGCTTCAAGCCCGCCGCGGCGGGCTTGAAGCCCGCGCGCACGTTCTCGCAGCACGCGGGCCGGCACACGTCGAACCACGGGCCCAGATCCGTCACGTGCGGACGCTCCGCCGCGGGCGTCCCGTGCAGCCGCTCCTCGACGAGGTCGATGAGGCCGGACACGAACGCGGGGTCGACGCCCGGAGTCGGGGTGCGCAGCACTCGGAGCCCTGCTGCGGCTGCCGCATCCGTCGCTTCGGTGTCGAGGTCCCACAGCACCTCCATGTGGTCGCTGATGAACCCGAGCGGCACGATCACGACCGCTCGCATGCCCGCGGCGGGCAGCGACTCGATGACGTCGTTGATGTCGGGCTCGAGCCACGGCTGGCTGGGCGGGCCCGAGCGCGACTGGTACACGAGCTCCCATCCGATGTCGACGGCGTCGACGGACATCTCGACCTGCGACATCACATACGCGGCGACCGCTTCGTGCTGAGCGGCATACGCTCCGCCCTCGCCCCACTCGCGGTGCAGCTCGTCGCCCTCGCGCGGGCCGGACCGCCGCGCGTCGTCGGTCGGCACGCTGTGCGTGGAGAAGAGCACGCGGATGTACCGCCCCTCGATGCCCTCGCCGAGGAGCTGCGTCACCGCGTCGCGCACTCCGTCGATGAAGGGCTGCACGAAGCCCGGGTGGTCGAAGAACTGGCGGACCTTGTCGATGGTGACCGTGCCCGCGAGTCCGGTGTCGGTGAGCACGCGCGCGAAGTCCTCGCGGTACTGGCGGCAGCTCGAGAACGAGCTGTATGCGCTCGTCGCGATCGCGAGGAGGTTCGTGTGGCCGGATGCCGCGGCATCCGTCACCGCCTCGTCGAGGTAGGGCGCCCAGTTGCGGTTGCCCCAGTACACCGGCAGGTCGATGCCGCGGCGGTCGAGCTCGTCTTCGAGCGCCGCCTTGAGCAGCCGGTTCTGCGCATTGATCGGGCTCACGCCGCCGAAGGCGCGGTAATGGTGCGCGACCTCCTCGAGGCGCTCGTCGGGGATGCCCCGCCCGCGCGTGACGTTGCGCAGGAACGGGATGACGTCGTCCTGTCCTTCCGGACCGCCGAAGCTCGCGAGGAGGATGGCGTCGTAGGGAACGGGGGTCTCGACGTACGGGGCGCCGCCGCTCGCCGCGGGCGACGCGAACGGAACCTGCTGTGCTTCTGCGCTCACCCGTCCATCCTCGCACCGCGTCATGGCGGATCCGTCCGTGGCGGGATGGCACGCGAAAGGGCGATATGATGACTTCATCATGCCACTCACCCAGCAGCAGCGTCCGCTGTACGAGGTGAAGGCCGGCCTCTTCAAGGGTCTGTCGCACCCGTTCCGCATCCGCATCCTCGAACTCCTCGCGAGTGAGCCCGAGCTCAGCGTCGCCGTCCTGCAGGACGAGACGGGCCTGGAGGCCTCGCACCTGTCGCAGCATCTCGCCGTGCTCCGCCGGCACCGGCTCGTCGCATCCGAGCGGCGCGCGAGCCACGTGTACTACCGGCTCGCCGACCCGCGCGTGGCCGACCTGCTCGCGGTCGCCCGCGCACTCCTGCTCGACATGCTCCGCTCGGACGGCGCGCGCCTCGCCGACGCCGACGACCTGCCCGCACTGCCCGGGGCACCGCGATGAGCCGCGCGACGGCTCCCGCCACCCCCGACTCGCGGTGGCGGCGTGCGGGCGCCGCCGCGCTGGCGCTGCTCCCCTCGCCCGACGACTACCGCCCGGCGAAGCGCACGTGGCGCCGCGACCTCATCGCCGGCGTCACCGTCGGCATCGTCGCGCTACCGCTCGCGCTCGGGTTCGGGGTCAGTTCGGGGCTCACGGCCGAGCAGGGACTCATCACCGCGATCGTTGCGGGCCTCGTCGCGGCGATCTTCGGCGGCTCGAACGTGCAGGTCTCGGGTCCGACGGGCGCGATGGTCGTCGTGCTGCTGCCGATCGTCGCGTCGCACGGCGTCGGCGCGATCGCCGCGGTGAGCGTGGTCGCGGGCATCGTGGTGCTCGCGGCCGGAGCCCTGCGCCTCGGTCGCGCGGTCTCGTTCATCCCGTGGCCGGTCATCGAGGGGTTCACGCTCGGCATCGCCGTGATCATCTTCCTGCAGCAGGTGCCGCTCGTGACCTCCCCCGCGACGCCGCACGCGGGCGAGCACAGCTCGAACGCGATCGTCGCCGCGGTGCAGTCCCTCTTCGAGGCGGACTGGTCGTACGTGCCGTGGGCACTCGGCGCGGTCGCGATCGTCGCGGCGTGCATGCTCGTCGCACCGAAGATCCACCCCTCGCTCCCGGGCTCGCTCATCGGCATCGCGATCGTCGCGGTGCTCGCAGCCGTGCTGCCGACGCCCCTCGCGGTGATCGGCGTCCTGCCTTCGACCCTCCCCGCCCCCGCGCTGCCGTCGATCGACCTGGCGACGCTCGGCGGACTGGTCCCCGCCGCGCTCACGGTCGCCGCGCTGGCGGCGATCGAATCGCTCCTGTCGGCGCGCGTGGCGGCGTCGCTCGCCGACACGGGCCCGTACGACCCCGACCGCGAGCTCGTGGGCCAGGGGCTCGCCTCCGTGGCGTCCGGCCTGTTCGGCGGAATGCCCGCGACCGGCGCGATCGCCCGCACCGCCGTGAACGTGCGCTCGGGCGGGCGGACGCGCATCGCCTCGATCACCCACGCGATCGTGCTGCTGCTCATCGTGCTCGTGGCATCGGGCCCTGTCGGGATGATCCCGCTCGCGGCTCTCGCCGGCGTGCTCATGGTCACGGCGACGCGGATGGTGCACGCGGCTACCGTGCGCTCCATCCTGCGTTCGACCCGCGCCGACGCGCTGGCGTTCGTCATCACCGCGATCATCACAGTGTCCTTCGACCTCATCGTCGCCGTCGGCATCGGCGTGCTGTGCGCGGGCGTCTTCGCGATCCGCAACCTGTCGCGCGCGACCGGCGTGCGACGCGAGGAGCTGCCCGGCCCCGCGGAGCCTGGCGACGAGCGCATCGCGATCATCCGCTTCGACGGGCCGCTGTTCTTCGCGGCGTCGGACCGCGTCTTCGAGACGGTCATGCGGACGCGCGGCGTGTCGGTCGTGATCCTGCGGATGTCGCAGCTCGAGCTCGTCGACGCGAGCGGCGCACGCGTGCTCAGCGAGATCGTGCAGTCGCTCGAGCGGCGCGGCGTGACGGTGCTCATCAAGGGCGTGCAGCCGGGGCATGAGGAGCTCTTCCGCACCGTCGGCGTGCTCGGCTCGCTGCGCCACCACAAGCATCTGTTCGCCGACCTTCCGTCGGCGATCGAGCACGCACGCAGCCACATCGCGCGCGAGGCCGCGGGCAGCCGCTGACCCCGCGACGAGGCGACTCCGAAGGCACCCGAGGGGTGAGGGGCGGATGCCGTGCCTGACGTAGAGTGTCATGGTTGCCGTGCGCGCGAACGGCGTGGCACGGGCGCCCATCCCCTTCACCCCTGGGAGAGAACGCAGTGCCTGGAGAGAACCTCACCCGCGTCGAGGCGCAGCAGCGCCGCGCGATCGTCGACACCCACTCGTACGAGGTCACGCTCGACCTGACGCGTGGGGCGGAGGTCTTCGTATCCCGCACCGTCGTGCGGTTCGCCGCGACGGAAGGCGCTTCGACCTTCATCGACCTCATCGCCCGCGAGGTGCGCGAGATCACGCTGAACGGGCGGTCGATCGACCCCGCCGCCGCGTTCGCCGACTCGCGCATCGCGCTCGACGGCCTCGCGGCCGAGAACGAGCTCGTGGTCGACGCCGACTGCCTCTACACGAACACCGGCGAAGGCCTCCACCGCTTCGTCGACCCGGTCGACGGCGAGGTGTACCTCTACACGCAGTTCGAGGTCCCCGACTCCCGCCGCATGTTCGCGGTGTTCGAGCAGCCCGACCTCAAGGCGACGTTCCGGTTCACCGTCACCGCGCCCGAGCAGTGGAAGGTCGTGTCGAACTCCCCGACGCCCGAGCCGGAGCGGCACGGCGACGGCACCGCCACGTGGGCGTTCGAGCCGACCCCGCGCATCTCGTCGTACATCACCGCGCTCATCGCGGGCCCCTATGAGGCGACGTTCTCCGAGCTCACGAGCTCGTCGGGCCGCGTGATCCCGCTCGGCGTCTACGGCCGCAAGAGCCTGTGGCAGTATCTCGACGCCGACTACATCTTCGAGAAGACCCGCCAGGGCTTCGCGTACCTCGAGGACAAGTTCGACTACCCGTATCCGTTCGCGAAGTACGATCAGCTCTTCGTGCCCGAGTTCAACGCCGGCGCGATGGAGAACGCGGGCGCGGTCACCTTCACCGAGACCTACGTCTTCCGGTCGAAGGTGACGGATGCCGTCAAGGAGCGTCGCGTCGTCACGATCCTCCACGAGCTCGCGCACATGTGGTTCGGCGACCTCGTGACCATGAAGTGGTGGAACGACCTGTGGCTCAACGAATCGTTCGCCGAGTGGGCGTCGACGATCGCGACCGCCGAGGCGACAGAGTGGACCGAGGCGTGGACCACGTTCAACGCCATGGAGAAGACCTGGGCGTACCGTCAGGACCAGCTGCCGTCGACGCATCCGGTCGTCGCCGAGATCCGCGACCTCGAGGACGTGCAGGTCAACTTCGACGGCATCACGTACGCCAAGGGCGGGTCGGTGCTCAAGCAGCTCGCCGCGTGGGTGGGCATCGAGCAGTTCTTCGCCGGCGTCGCGGCGTACTTCAAGAAGCACGAGTGGTCGAACACCGAGCTGTCCGACCTCCTCGCGGAGCTCGAGGCCACGAGCGGCCGCGAGTTGTCGAGCTGGTCGAAGAAGTGGCTCGAGACCGCCGGCGTCAACACGCTGTCGCCCGAGATCAAGACCGACGTGGACGATGAGATCACGCGCTTCGCGATCGTGCAGACCGCCCCGGCGGACTACCCCACGATCCGTCCGCACCGCCTCGGCGTGGGCTTCTACGACCTGCAGGGCGACGCACTCGTGCGCACCCACCGTGTCGAGCTCGACGTCGACGGCGACCTCACCGAGGTTCCCGAGCTCAAGGGCCGCAAGCGTCCCGACCTCGTGCTGCTCAACGACGACGACCTCGCGTACGCGAAGATCCGTCTCGACGAGCGGTCCCTCCGCACCGCGATCGACCAGCTCGCGCGGATCAGCGACCCGCTCGCGCGCTCCCTCGTGTGGGGCGCCGCGTGGGACCAGACGCGCGACGCCGAGGCATCCGCGAGCGACTACATCGACCTCGTGCTGCGCAACATCGGCTCCGAGACCGAGTCGACGACCGTTCGCACGACCCTCGCCCAGCTTCAGCTCGCCGCCAACTCCTACGTGGCGCCCGAGAAGCGAACCGAGGCGCGCGTGAAGGTCGCCGACGGCCTGTGGGAGCTCGCGCAGGCGGCGGAGGCCGGCAGCGACAGCCAGCTTCAGTTCGTGACGGCGTTCGCGAGCGCCGCCGCAACCCCGGCCCAGTGGGAGACCGTGCGAAAGCTCCGCGCCGGCGAGACGACGCTACAGGGTCTCGAGATCGACACCGATCTCTCGTGGCAGCTGCTCGTGTCGCTCGCCGCGGGCGGCGTCGTGACCGCCGCCGACATCGATGAGGCGCTCGCCGCCGACAACACCGCGAAGGGCGGCGAGTTCGCCGCGCAGGCGAAGGCCGCGCTTCCCGGCGCCGAGGCGAAGAAGGCCGCGTGGTCGTCGCTCATCGACAAGGACGATCTGCCGAACACGATCGTGCGCTCGGCGACGCTCGGGTTCACCCACCCGGCGACGGTCGGCGACCTCACCGCGTTCGTCGAGCCGTACTTCGCGATGCTGCTGCCGGTGTGGGAGTCGCGCACGTACAAGATCGCCGAGTACCTCATCACGGGGCTCTACCCGGCGCCGCTCGCCAACGTCGAGCTACGCGACGCGACGCGGGCGTGGCTCGAGGCGAACGCCGACGCCGCCCCTGCGCTGCGCCGCCTCGTGCTCGAGAACCTCGCCGGTGTCGAGCGCGCCCTCTCGGTGCAGGACCGCGACGCGCAGTAACCACGCCGTGACGGATGCCCCGGCCCGCCGTGCGCGGAAGCCGGGGCATCCGCTTCTCTCAGACTCGCCTCGTTAAGATCGACGCAATGGACATCGCGCCCCTCGCAACGGCACCGCCCGCCCAGTGGTCCTGGGAGTGGTGGCTGCAGATCATCACCCAGACGGGGTGGAAGGTCATCGCGATCGCGGCGATCATCGTCGGCGCGTTCATCGCCTCGTGGCTGCTGAAGTTCGTCATCCGGCGCATCGTCAACCGCATCGTCTCGGGCGCCAAGAACAAGGCTCGTGTGGACGACACGCAGGCGCTCGAGCGCACCCCGCTCGCCGCGGTGCGCCTCGTGCAGCGCACGCGCACGCTGGGCTCGATCCTGCAGAACATCGTCAACGTCGCGATCGTCATCGTCGCGATCCTGATGATCATCAACGTGATCGACTCGTCGGTCCTCGGCTCTTTCGCGCTGCTGTCGGCCGCGATCGGCGCCGGGCTCGGCTTCGGCGCGCAGAACATCGTGAAAGATGTGCTCAACGGAATCTTCATC
Source organism: Microbacterium sp. (assembly GCF_035556355.1). GTDB lineage: Bacteria > Actinomycetota > Actinomycetes > Actinomycetales > Microbacteriaceae > Microbacterium. Next base: position 61,102 of record NZ_DATMFG010000054.1, on the reverse strand, counting down.
GTCGCCGAAGACCAGGTCGGCATCGGCGACGTCGTCGATCTCGGCCTCGCGACGGGCATCGTCGAGTACGTGAGCGTGCGCGTGACGCACGTGCGCGACGTCAACGGCACGCTCTGGTACGTGCGCAACGGCGAGATCACGCGCATCGGCAATATGTCGCAGGGCTGGTCGCGCGTCATCGTCGACCTCGCGGTGCCGGCCGACGCCGAGATCGAGACGGTCGAGGACGCCCTGCTGCAGGCCGCCAAGAACCTGCACAAAGACCCGAAGTGGCGCACGCGCATCCTCGAGCAGCCCGAAGTGTGGGGTCTCGAATCGGTGTCGGGCGACGCCCTCGTCATCCGCGTGGTCATGAAGACGCGCCCCAACGCGAAGGACGACGTCGCGCGCGAGCTGCGCATGCGCCTCAAGCGGGCCGTCGATGATCTCGGCCTCACGCTCCCGCAGTTGAGCACGGTCATGCCGACCGGCCTCGAGGGCGCGCAGCGCGTGCGGGGAGCCAACCCTCCGAAGACGAAGCCCAACCCCGTGCCGCCTGACGCAGGCAAGGCCGGCAGCGTGGTCTGGAAGCCGAAGAAGTCGAAGCAGCAGAAACAGGATCCGAGCGGGGGTGCGCAATGAGCGACGACACGGATGCCGCGCCCCTCACCTTCTACGAAGAGGTCGGCGGCCACGAGACGTTCGTCCGCCTCGTCGACACGTTCTATCGGGGCGTCGCCGACGACGAAGTGCTGCGACCGATGTATCCGGAGGAGGATCTGGGTCCCGCCGCCGAGCGGCTCACGATGTTCCTCGAGCAGTACTGGGGCGGTCCCACGACGTACAGCGAGCGACGCGGGCACCCGAGACTGCGGATGCGGCACGCCCCGTACCGCGTCAACCCCGAGGCCCGCGACCGGTGGCTCAAGCACATGCGGGATGCCGTCGACGAGCTGCGGCTTCCGCCGCTCCACGAGGAGACGCTGTGGGACTACCTGCAGCGCGCGGCGTTCGCGATGGTGAACACGTTCGAGCCGACGGGCATCGGCCCCGCGGCAGGCGGACGCGACGCCACGATCGTACCGGGACCGGACGCGGGGGCCGTGCCGAGGTCGTCCATCCCGGTGACCGCCGCCCGGGCATCCGGCGATGAGCGACGCGACGACTCAGCCGGGCCGCCCGACAGCGACTGATCTCCCCCGCACACCCACGCAGCACACGACAAAGGAGTCGCCACATGCCCGCATCCTCTCCGCACTCCGCGGACCTGCTCGTCATCGGCTGGGGCCTGGCCGGCCTCGTCGCCGCATCGGAGGCGGTCGCGGCCGGCAAGCGCGTCGTGATCGTCGACCAGGAGCCCCGCACGAACCTCGGCGGCCAGGCGTGGTGGTCGTTCGGAGGGCTGTTCTTCATCGACTCGCCCGAGCAGCGCAGATTCGGCATCAAGGACTCGCTCGAGCTCGCGCGTCAAGACTGGTTCGGCAATGCGGGCTTCGATCGCGAGGAAGACGCGTGGCCGCGCCGGTGGGCCGAGGCATACCTCCAGTTCGCGCACGGCGAGAAGCGCGCGTGGCTGCGGGAGAAGGGCGTCGGGTTCTTCCCTGTCGTCGGCTGGGCGGAGCGCGGCGGGTACACGGCCGCAGGACCCGGCAATTCGGTGCCGCGCTTCCACATCACGTGGGGCACCGGTCCGGGCCTCGTGGCGCCGTTCCAGGCCGCTGTGGAGGCGGCCGAGGCGGCCGGGCGGCTCACGATCCTCCCCCGGCATCGGGTGACCGCGCTCACGATGTCGAGCGGCGCGGTGACGGGTGCGACGGGCGACATCCTCGAGCCCTCGGGCGCCGCGCGTGGGGTTGCGACCTCGCGCGAGGCGGTCGGCTCGTTCGAGGTGACCGCCGGAGCGACGATCGTGGCTTCGGGCGGCATCGGCGGAAACCACGATCTCGTGCGCCAGTGGTGGCCGGAGAGACTCGGCCCCGCTCCGGCGACGATGGTGACGGGTGTGCCGGCATACGTCGACGGCTCGATGCAGATCGTCGCAGACGCCGCGGGCGCGCGACTCATCAATCGTGACCGGATGTGGCACTACGTCGAGGGGATCCAGAACTGGGACCCGGTGTGGCCGAACCACGGCATCCGGATTCTGCCCGGACCGTCGTCCGTATGGCTCGACGCCACGGGTCACCGTCTGCCCGTACCTCTCTTCCCGGGTTTCGACACGCTCGGAACCCTCGCGCACCTTCGCGCCACCGGGTACGACCACTCGTGGTTCGTGCTGTCGCAGAAGATCATCGAGAAGGAGTTCACGCTCTCGGGCAGCGAGCAGAACCCCGACCTCACGGGCAAGGACCTCCCGCTGCTCGTCAAGTCGCGACTCGGCAAGGGTGCGGCCGGTCCCGTGCAGGCGTTCATGGACAAGGGCGCCGACTTCGTCGTGCGCGACACGCTCGACGATCTCATTGCGGGCATGAAGGAGCTCCCGGGCGGCGACGTGCTCGACGCCGACCGCGTGCGCCTCGAACTCGAGGCGCGTGACCGCGAGATCGACAACGAGTTCACGAAGGACGCGCAGATCGCGATGCTGCGCTCCGCGCGCTCGTACCGGGGCGACCGCCTCGTTCGCACGGCAGTACCTCACCGGATCCTCGACCCGTCGAACGGTCCCCTCATCGCGGTGAAGCTCCATGTGCTCACGCGCAAGTCCCTCGGCGGAATCGAGACCGACCTGCAGGGCCGCGCGCTCGGCTCGGACGGACAGCCGGTCCCCGGCCTGTACGCGGCGGGCGAGGCATCCGGATTCGGCGGCGGCGGCGTGCACGGCTACCGCGCCCTCGAGGGGACGTTCGTGGGCGGCTGCCTCTTCTCCGGTCGCGTCGCAGGACGGGCGGCGGCGTCCGCGGTCTAGTCCGCGGGTCGGTCACGCCGACGGGCCGGTGCGCCTCACGTCGGTGAGTCCGACGCGCGCCGGCCCTCGCGCGAGTACGTGTCCGCGCGCCAGCGTGAGTCGGGTCCACGGGCCGGACGTGCGCACCGGCACGGTCTCCTCACCCGCAATGAACCCGAGTGCGAACGCGGCGAACGCGACGCCCCGCGGGAGCCCGTCGAGCGCGTCATCCGGAGCGCCCCAGACCGACGCGCGCACGGCGCGCACGGCGTCCTCACCCGCATCCGTCGGGACGGCGTGCGCGACGGCCGCGATCCCCCACTGTGCGCGTTCGGCGAGCACGGATGCCGCGACCCGCCCCACCTCGGTCCACCCCGAACGCGGCGGCGCGATTCCGGCCCATGCCGGAGATACCGCGGTGTCGGGAAGCAGGATCGCGCGATCGTCCTCGGGGTCGCGGCGGAGGGCTTCGGCGTCGACGACGAAGTCGCACTCGAGCTCGGGATCGACGGCGACCGCACGCATGCCGAGGATCGTCGGCGTGTGGTCGAGGAGACCGCGCGGCGCGAGTGGCGCCGACGTCATCGCGAGCACGCCGTTCCGCCCGGCGAGCCGGACCGCCCCGTCGCCGAGCCGGGTCGTGCGCCCGGCGAAGGTGAGGGCGTCGGCCGCAGCGTGTGCATCGGCGAACGGCAGTCGGGCGGGCATCCGCCTAAAATACCAAGGGCGACCGGCGAGTCGGCCGCGCAGACGGGAGGCTTCGTGACCGACGCGAATCAGCCGGTGCCCGAGGGCGTCACCCCCGACCCCGACCCTGTCGCGTCGATGCTCGACGTGCTCGCGCTGAGCGACTCCGAGGCGCGCACGACCGAAGACATCTTCACGGGCGTGTCGCATCGGATGCCTCTCGGCCGCGTGTACGGCGGCCAGGTGCTCGCGCAGGCGATCGTCGCGGCGGCGCGAACGGTTCCGTCGGACCGCATCGCGCACTCGATGCACGGATACTTCCTGCGACCGGGCGACGCGAACCAGGGCATCACCTTCGCGGTCGACCGCATCCATGACGGACGCTCCTTCTCGACCCGCCGCACGCAGGCGTTCCAGGATGGACTGCCGATCTTCTCGATGATCGCGTCGTTCGAGATCGAGACGCCGGGTCTCGAGCACCAGGCCCCGATGCCGACGGGTCTCCCCGAGCCGGAGGACCTTCCCGACATCGAGGATCACCTCACCGGACTGCATCCGATGTCGAAGCGGCTGTTCATGGACCGCCCCGCCGACCTTCGACACATCCCGTCGCCCGTGTACCTCACCGTCGAAGGCGAGCGCGCACCGCGGCAGGCGGTCTGGATGAAGGTCCGCCGCCCGATCCCCGACGACCCGACGATCCACCGCGCGGCGCTCGCGTACTTGAGCGACCTCACGATCCAGGAGTCGGTGCTGCGCGCGCACGGCATCTCGTGGGCGACACCCGGCCTCAAGGTCGCGAGCCTCGACCACGGCATGTGGTGGCACCGCGACGGGCGCGTCGACGAATGGATGCTCTACGTGCAGGAGTCGCCGAGCGCACGCGGCGGCCGCGGCCTGGCGACGGGCCGGATCTACACGCGCGACGGACGCCTGCTCGCGAGCGTCGCCCAGGAGATCATGATCCGCGTGCCGATGGAGGGCGAATCGCCCGCCTGATGCGGATGCGCCGCCCCGCGATGTGCGTCAGCGCCGGTGCGCGAACTCGATCGGCTCGCCGAGGAACGGCTCCCACGCCTCGCGCTCCTCAGGGCTGAGCCGCAGCGGCTTGCCGGTGGCTGCGTCGACTTTCACGACGACCGTCACCGCACGTGCGTACACCGTCTGACCACCGTCGGGATCTGCTGTCTCGATCGGGCTGCACACCTCGTAGCAGACCTCGATGCTCGAACCGCCGAGCTTGCCGAACCACATCTGGATGTCGAGCGGATGCCGCTGGTACGGCACGGGCGCGAGGTACTCGATCTCCTGCCGTGCGATGAGGGTGAGGACCCCGCTGTGCAGACCCGAGTCGAGCACGGCGGTCGTCGGGGCGGTCTCACCCGCGTCCGGCTGCCAGAACGCACGCACGCGGGCCTCTTCGAGGAGCTTGAGCATCGCCGTGTTGTTGACGTGGTTGAACGCGTCGAGGTCGCCCCAGCGAAGCGGGATGGGGATGTGCAGGCGCGTGCCCGAGCCGGCGGACGCACCGGCGGCTCGGGTGGACGACGGTTCAGTCACGAGTGAGCTTGCGGTAGGTGTAGCGGTGCGGCTTCGCGGCCTCGGGGCCGAGACGCGCGATCTTGTTCTCCTCGTACGCCTCGAAGTTGCCCTCGAACCAGTACCACTTGTCGGGCTCTTCGTCGGTGCCCTCCCACGCGAGGATGTGCGTCGCGATGCGGTCGAGGAACCACCGGTCGTGCGTGATGACCACCGCGCAGCCGGGGAACTCGAGAAGCGCGTTCTCGAGCGACTGGAGGGTCTCGACGTCGAGGTCGTTCGTCGGCTCGTCGAGCAGCAGGAGGTTGCCGCCCTCCTTGAGCGTGAGCGCGAGGTTGAGACGGTTGCGCTCACCGCCGGAGAGCACGCCGGCCTTCTTCTGCTGGTCCGGGCCCTTGAAGCCGAACTTCGAGACGTAGGCGCGCGACGGGATCTCAGTCTTGCCGACGGTGATGATGTCGAGCCCGTCCGACACGACCTCCCACAGCGTCTTCTCGGGGTCGATGTTCGAGCGCGTCTGATCGACGTAGCTGATCTTGACGGTCTCGCCGATCTTGAGCTCGCCGCCGTCGAGCGGCTCGAGCCCGACGATCGTCTTGAACAGCGTCGTCTTGCCGACGCCGTTCGGGCCGATGACGCCGACGATGCCGTTCGGCGGAAGGCTGAAGCTGAGGCCGTCGATGAGCGAGCGACCGTTGAACCCCTTCTTGAGGTTCTTCGCCTCGATGACGACGTTGCCCAGGCGCGGCCCCGGTGGGATCTGGATCTCTTCGAAGTCGAGCTTGCGGGTGCGCTCCGCCTCGGCGGCCATCTCCTCGTAGCGCGCCAGTCGCGCCTTCGACTTGGCCTGGCGGCCCTTCTGGTTCGACCGGACCCACTCCAGCTCGTCCGCGAGGCGCTTGGCGAGCTTGGCGTCCTTCTTGCCCTGGATCTCGAGGCGCTCGCGCTTCTTCTCGAGGTAGGTCGAGTAGTTGCCCTCGTAGCCGATGAGGCGGCCGCGGTCGACCTCCGCGATCCACTCCGCGACGTTGTCGAGGAAGTATCGGTCGTGCGTGATCGCGATGACGGCGCCGGGGTACTTCTGCAGGTGCTGCTCGAGCCACAGCACGCTCTCGGCGTCGAGGTGGTTCGTGGGCTCGTCGAGCAGCAGCAGGTCAGGCTTCTGCAGGAGGAGCTTCGTCAGCGCCACTCGACGCTTCTCACCACCGGAGAGCGGCCCGATCGGCGAGTCGCCCGGAGGGGTGCGCAGCGCATCCATCGCCTGCTCGAGCTGCGAGTCGAGGTCCCACGCGTCAGCGGCGTCGATCTCCTCCTGAAGCGTGCCCATCTCGGCGAGGAGCGAGTCGAAGTCCGCGTCGGGGTCGGCCATGAGGCCGGAGATCTCGTTGAACCTGTCGAGCTTCGCCTTGATCGCGATGCCGTCCTGGATGTTCTCGAGCACCGTCTTCGACTCGTCGAGCTCAGGCTCCTGCATGAGGATGCCCACCGAGTAGCCGGGCGTGAGCTTCGCCTCGCCGTTCGAGGGATGGTCGAGGCCGGCCATGATCTTCAGGATCGTCGACTTGCCGGCGCCGTTGGGGCCGACCATGCCGATCTTCGCCCCAGGCAGGAACGCCATCGTGACGTCGTCGAGGATCAGCTTGTCGCCGACCGCCTTTCGGGCGCGGACCATCTGGTAGATGTACTCAGCCACGGGTGTTTACACGCTCCTCTTGAGGGGTCTGTACGGGCGCCCGGACGGGACGCGGCTGCATCGTCTTGTCGATGCCAAGTGCGGGGGTGTCGAAGGGAGGTGGCGCATCTCGCGATCGACTCGGCTTCCTAGCCTACCCATCGGACAGCGGCGGAATGCCCGGCGCACCCGGCGAACGGGCGGTCGCGCCTACGAGCTCAGATGCCCGAAATGGTCAACGCGATCGCCGGAGCGCCCATTCCCCGCAGCCGACGCACACGCGCCGCACCGCACGCACGGATCACCAGTCGATCGGGCGGGTGTTGCCGATCAGGCATCCGCCCTCGGCGAGAGCCGGCATGACCACCGCGACCGGCTCGCCCGTCGCCGGGCCCACCTGGCCGATGAGGCACTCATCGCCCCACAACACCGAGAACTGGATGCTCTCGGCCGGGTCGCCGATCGTCGTGAGGTCGTTCGTCACCTGCATCGCCGACTTGTCGAAGCCCGCCGCGACGAGGGCGTCGATGTACGCACGCCCCGTTACCTGGTCGGCTGAGGCCCACACGGACTCGACGACGTGGGTGAACAACGGCAGGTTGTCTTCGGCGGTGCCGTCGGGCACGAGGACCGGCTCGGTCGATGTCGGCGTGGGCGTCGGCGACACGGCGGGTGTGCTCGGCGCGGCCGTCGACGGGGCCGGGTCGGGCGACGGCGGTGCACAGCCGCTCAGGACCGCGCCGAGCGAGAGCGCGAGCACAACCACGACGGGCCGGCGAATCCGCGCAGACGACGGGGTGCCGCCGACGGTGCGGGTGCGGATGACGAGCCGGCTGGACACCCGACGAGTCTATGACCGACACGTCGAGCAGCCGGGCAGGTCAGAAGGGAACATCGGCCTGGGTCGGCTCCTCCGGAGAGGAAGCCGGCTCACCGTCGGCGAGAATCGGGTCGCCGGGCACCGCCCACGCGTCGCGCCCGGGATCGGCCGAGGGTCCGGCGGCCTCGGGGGCGGCATCCGTCACCTCTCCGCCGGCGGCGTCGTCTTCCGGTGCCCACGCGTCCTCGACGTTGGATCGCGGTGACGCGGGAGCCTCGGGTCGCGCGAACCGGGAGGTGCCCCACCGGAGGTCGTGCCCCATCGCGTCGGCCTCGATGTCGACGTCGGTGCCGCTCTTGACGCCGTTGTCCCAGTCGCGCACCTTCAGCTTTCCGCTCACGAGCACGCGGTCGCCCTTCCTGAGCGATGCGATCCCGTTCTGGGCGAGCGCACGGAACGCCGACACGCGGTACCAGTTCGTGCCGTTGTCGACCCATGTGTTCGTCGCGCGGTCGTAGCGCCGCTGCCCGGCGGCGAGGCGGAAGCTCGTGATCGGAACTCCGGCAGAGCTGCGACGAAGCTCGGGCGGCGTGGCGACGACCCCGCTCACGGTGATGGTCTCGGACATGCTCTCTCCTCTCGACGACCGAGGACTCCCCTCGGCTGCGTCGGTGCCCGTGTGCCGACGGGCACCGACGTGCGAACAGCATGACGATCGCGAGCCCGCGCGAGCGACCGCGTCCGCCGCATCCGTGGATGCGGGAACCCTCACCTCATCTGGGGAGGAATGGAATCGCTGCGCGCCGTTCCGATGTCGGAGGTCGCACATATGTTCGACGCTGAGAGGAGACGACCATGACGACGACGATCCCCGCAGCTGCCACCACCACTCGCCGGCTTCCGGATCCGCTCCCCCGCGTCGCGCCGCCGATCGGGGTGCCCGGCATCCGGCTCGTGCCGGCGGGCTCCTCCCTGTGGCGTGTGCTCGACCGTTCCGGCCGCGCCATCGGGCACCTTCAGGCGGTCCTCAAGACGGAGGGCGTCGCGTGGCGCGCGCGGCGCTTCCATCGGCTGACCCGCGATCTGCGTGACCTCGGCGACTTCTGGTCGCCCGACGACGCGGTGGACTGCCTGCGGTTCGCGCGGTGACGCGGATGGCGGTCACACCACGGCGTCGAGCGCTTGCGTATACGCGACCGGTGCGCTCTCGCGCACGTGCGCCCATCCCTCCGCAAGGATCCCGACGGCACGATCGATCTCGTCGGGTGGTCCGGTGAAAGGCACGCGCAGATGACGGTCGTGGCCGCCATCGACCGAGAACCGGGGTCCGGCCGACAACAGAAGGCCGCGCGAGCGCACGTCCATGACGAGCGCCGCGCTGAGCGGCGCGCCCATCTCCACCCACAGCGACACTCCGCCGTTCACGTCGGGCACGCGCCACTCGGGCAGCTCGCGCGCGAGTGCCGCCACCGCCGCATCGCGCCCCGCACGCAACAGATCGGAACGCTGCGCCACGATCTCGGAGAACCTCCGGAGCAGTTCGGTCGCGACCGCCTGCTCGAACTCCGGCGTGCCGAGGTCATGGGCGGGCCGCGCGGCGACGAGGCGGCGCACGAAGTCCCCGTCGGCACGAACCCAGCCGACTCGAAGGCCGCCCCACACCGTCTTTCCGAGCGACCCGATGCGCACGATCGACTCTTCGTCCGCGGCGGCGAACACGTGCATGAACGAGTCATCGCGCTTGTCGGGATCGATCGCGAGGTCGGCCGTCGTCTCATCCAGGACGAGCACGCTGCCCGCGCGCTCCGCCGAGTCCCGGATCACCTCCGCCTCACGCACCGACATCGAGCGACCCGTCGGGTTCTGGAACGCGGGCATGAGGTACGCGGCGATGGGCAGCGTGCGTGCGAACGCCTGCTCGGCGCGCTCCAGGTCCCAACCCTCATCCGTCGTCACAGGCACCCCGACGAGGCGCGACCCGGTGCGGCGGAAGGCGTCGGCCGCGTGCGGGTAGGTGGGCGTCTCGATCACGAGGCGATCGCCCCGCGCGAGCAGGACGGACGCGACGAGGTGGATGGCGCTCTGTGCGCCCGTCGTGACGAGGATCTGCCCGGGAGTCGTGGGCAGCCCGCGCTCGGTGTAGTGGTCCGCGATGGCCTCGCGCAGCTCCCCGCGCCCGAAGACGTCATAGCCCACTCTCGAGACGAGCGCCGCCGAAGACCCGGCCACCTCCGCCATGACCCCGGCCAGCCCCGGCCATGCCTGCGGGCTCGCCTGCTGCAGATCGAGCATGCCGTCACCGGCACCCGCGCGGCCGGGGTCATGCCGCCGCAGCGGAAGGGTCACGCTGCCCGAGCCGCGCACGCTCGCGATGTGACCTGTGTCACGCAGACTGCGGTAGGCGGCGGTCACGGTGCTGCGGCTCACCCGCAGGGCCGCGGCGAGTTCGCGTTCCGCCGGCAGGGCGGTGCGCGGCGCGAGTCGGTTGTCGAGACAGAGAAGACGGATGCCGTCGGCCAACGCCTCATACGCGGGCTCGCGCGTGCGCCACCCGCCCAGGGCGGCCGTCAGAGCGCGAGCGGATACTCGGGAGTCCACGGAGGCCAGATTATCCGAATTGGCATGTTCTCGACATGCCAATCCTGAGATTGGATAGCCGGGTGACAAGACGCGTGATCCAACTCCTCGTCGGTCTGTTCCTCTACGGCGCGGGCTGTGCCCTCGCGATCCAGGCGGGGCTCGGCGTCGATCCGTGGACGGTCTTCGCTCAGGGTCTGTCGATCCACACGGGCATCGGCATCGGCTGGGTGACCAACATCCTCGGCTTGCTCATCCTTCTGCTGTGGATCCCGCTTCGCCAGAAGCCGGGCATCGGGACGATCCTGAACATCCTCCTCGTCGGCACGAGCATGCAGGCGACGCTCGCGGTCATCCCGCCCATCTCGGGCTTCTTCGCCCAGCTCGCCGCGCTCCTCGGCGGAGTCGTCATCGTGGCGATCGCGTCAGGACTCTATATCGGCGCCGGATTCGGCCCGGGCCCTCGCGACGGGCTCATGACCGGCATGAACTCACGGCTGGGCTGGCCGATCTGGGTGTGCCGTGCGATCGTCGAGCTCACCGTGCTCGTGGCCGGCTGGCTGCTCGGCGGCACCGTGGGCATCGGCACGGTGCTCTACGCCCTGCTGATCGGGCCGCTCGTACACCTCGCGCTCCCGCTTCTCGATGCGCGGCCCGGGCGTCGAGCACGCGCGCATCGAGCACGCGCGCACCGCACACGGCGTGCGGCCGCCCTCGCGGGCGACCGCACGTGAGTGCTGCGTCTCAGTGCTCGCGGAACTCCGGCCACGCGCTGCCAGGGGTCATCCGGGCGTGGAGCGCGTTCTTGGCGACCTCCATCGAAGGATAGGTTCCTGCGGCCGAATCGGCGCCCGCCATCGTGACGGTGTAGCCGTTCTCGTCCTTCTTGATGCTGCCGACGACTCCGGATTCGCCGTAGGCGACCCAGAGCGCGCGAGGTGTTTCGGTCGTGCTCATGCGAACTCCTTCCGACAACTCCGACGCTACGCTGGCGCCCCGCACGGCGGAAGGGGCGCGCCGCGCTTCGATCCCGCACCGCCGGGACCGGTAGCCTGGAGGTGACCCCCTGTAGCTCAGTGGATAGAGCAGCGGCCTTCTAATCCGCCGGTCGGGCGTTCGAATCGCCCCGGGGGGACCACTGGCGAAGCATCCGGCTCGGAGCGTCATCCCGGCGCCCTCCGGAGGCCGCGTCCCCCGTCCTCACTAGGATGGTCCGCATGGTGGGGGCTTCCGACAACGATCGGCTCGTGTGGATCGACTGCGAGATGACCGGCCTCGATCTCGAAGTCGACGAACTCGTCGAGATCGCGATCGTGGTCACGGACTTCGACCTGCGCCCGCTCGATCCCGGTTTCCAGATCGTCATCAAGCCCGACGACACGGCTCTGGCGAACATGAATGAGTTCGTCACCCAGATGCACACCGCGTCCGGGCTGATGGCCGAGATCCCCCACGGCGTGAGCGTCGCCGAGGCGGAGTTCGAGGCGCTCGAGTACATCCAGCGCTTCGTCCCCCAGCAGGGCAAGGCACCCCTTGCGGGCAACACGATCGGCACCGACCGCATGTTCCTCGCGAAGTACATGCCCCGCATCGACCGTTGGCTGCACTACCGCAACGTCGACGTCTCGAGCATCAAGGAGCTCTCTCGCCGCTGGTACCCGCGGGCGTACATCCACGCGCCGGCGAAGGACGGGGGCCACCGCGCGCTCGCCGACATCCGCGAGTCGATCCGCGAGCTGGCCTACTACCGACAGGCGGTGTTCGTGCCCGAACCGGGCCCCACGAGCGACGGCGCACGGGCGGCTGCGGCATCCGTCGTGTCATCGTATGCCTCGGGAATATGACAGAATTGTCTGGTTGCCCGCTCGCGCGGGAGACATGGTGGGTATAGCTCAGTTGGTAGAGCACCTGGTTGTGGTCCAGGGGGTCGCGGGTTCAAGTCCCGTTACTCACCCCAAGGAGGGGCCGTTCCACCTCACGGGCGGTTCTGCATGATCGAGATGGACGCCGAAGCGTTCGAGCGACTCGTCGTCGACGAACTCGACCGACTCCCCGACGACATGGTCGAGGGGCTCGACAACGTCGTGTTCGTGGTCGAGGACCGGCCCGAAGACGGCAGCCTCGAGCTGTTCGGACTGTACGACGGGCTGGCGCTGACCGAGCGCGGCCGGTACGGCCTCGGCGAGTTGCCCGACCGCATCATCGTGTACCGCGAGCCGCACCTGCACGCGTGCGAAGACGAGGACGAGCTGCGCGACGAGATCCACACGACCCTCGTCCATGAGATCGCGCACTTCTACGGCATCAACGACGACAGACTGCACGAATTGGGGTGGGCGTGATGGCTTCGTCGACTCTCTCACTGCCCGATCTCGATCGCGACCTCGACCTCGACATCGCGTCGACGCCCGATCGTCCCTGGCAGACGGTCGTGTGGAACGACCCCGTGAACCTCATGAGCTACGTCGTGCATGTGTTCCAGGAGTACTTCGGGTTCTCGCGTGCGAAGGCCGAACGGCTCATGCTGGCGGTGCATCACGAGGGCCACGCGGTGGTAGCCGAGGGCCCGCGCGAGCAGATGGAGCTGCACGCGCAGGCGATGCACGACTACGGCCTGTGGGCCACGATCAGAAAGGCCCCGGGATGACGTCCGATCGCACCGTGGTCCTCGAGCTCACGCGCCTCGAGGCCCTGCACCTCGCAGGACTCGTGAGGCAGTTCGACGAGCTGCTCGACTCGACCGAGCGGGCTGCCGACGACCCCGCCGTCGCGCGCCTGGTTCCCGACGCATACGACGAAGATCCGGATGCCGCGCGCGAGTTCCGCGCCGTCACCGAGAGCGACCTCCTCTCGCGTCGCCGCAGCGACGCCGCCGCCGTCATCGAGTCGCTGCGTCCCGCGATCGACGACCCGCACCCGCTCGAGGACGGTGACGAGAGCGACCTCGTCGACGAGGCCGGCGACCTCACCGACACCGTCACGATCGCGCTCGACCCCGAGGCGGTCGACGCGTGGCTGCGTGCGCTCGCCGCGATCCGGCTCGTGCTCGCGTCGCGACTGGGCATCCAGTCGGAGGACGACCACGACGACGAGGACCCGCGGTTCGGCGTGTACGACTGGCTCGGCTACCGCCTCGACGGACTCGTCCGCGCCGTGTCGGGCGACTGACGCGCGAGGCTCCGCCGACCCGCCTCCCGACCGACCTGCTACGGGATCGCGAAGACGTGGGTCGCGTGTCGGTTCGGCTCGTCGCGCGTGACGTGGACGTCCTCCTGGCGCGCCCACCGCTCCCAGTGCGGCCGGTACGCGTCGCCGTCTCGCGCGAGTGCCCGCTCGCGGCGCGACACAGCGGGCGACTCGAGCCACACCCGGATGTCGGCGAGCCGAGCCGTCTCGGCGTTCAGCAGCCCGACCCCCTCGACGATGAGCGGAAGCGACGGGTCGACGGCGTGCGCTTCGGCCCAGGACTCGTCGTTCCAGTCCCACCGCTGCCACACGCCGACCATCCCGCGCGCGTGCGGTATGAGCACCAGGTCGATGGCTGTGCGCACGCCTGCGTCGAGTCCGTCCCAACCGGGGTATACGGAGTCGAGGGCCATCGACTGCACCCGCCCGCGCAGAGGCCAGCGCCGCACGAGCGTTCCCGCGAGGCTCGTCTTCCCCGCCCCGCTCCGCCCGTCGATGAGGACGACGGGATTCGCTGCGGCGAGCGAGACGATCGCGTCGAGCACGGCTGCCGCGGCCGCGTCGAGCGCGGCGGCGACAGGATCCGGCCTACTTCTTGAGGAAGCGGATGACACGGCTGAGCGCGCGTCCGGCGACCCACATGAACGGGATCGCGACCGCCAGAAGCGAGACGAGGTTCGGCTCGAAGCGCAGGTCGTCGCCCTTGCGGATGTAGGCGCCCACGGGGATCGCCCAGCCACCGCCGCCGCCTCCTCCGTTGCCGGCTTCGTCGGATCCGCCGCCGAAGCCCGACCACGTCAACGCGACGGGGATCATGCGGACGCCGTCGACCTCCACTTCCTCGCCGTAGGCGCTCTTCACGCCGAACGACGCGGACTGCTTGCCGAGCTCGAGTGCGATGTTGGGCATGACCCCACGGTACCGGTCGCGGGTGGTCCGTGACGAGGGGGCGAGCCCGTCGAACCCACCCCCGCCGGTCACTCGACCTCGAGGCTTCCCGGATTGTGGTGGGACGGCAGTCCCGCACCGCCGCGCGCACGCCGGAGAAGGTTCGCTCGCGTGATCACCCCGCGCCCGAACTTCTCCGTCGCGCCGTCGAGGGCGCCCTCGACGCGGCGCCAATCCTCGTCGTCGTCCCAGAGCCCGAGGGCCGTCGATCCCGCGTGCCGTAGCTTCTCGGCGCGCACTCCCACAAGACGGATCGCCATGACCCGATCGACGGCGTCGAACAGTTCGAGAGCGGCATCGCCGATGCGCTGGCTGACCGACGTCGGCTCGGACAGCGTGTGCGAGCGGGTGATCGTCGTGAAGTCGGCGAACCGCACCTTGATCGAGATGGTCGACGCCTCCCAGCCGTTGCTGCGCAGGCGCCGCCCGACGCGATCCGAGAGGCGCCGCAGCTCGCTCTTCAGCACGGCGGTGTCGCTGATGTCGGTGTGGAAGGTCTCCTCATGCCCGACGCTCTTCTCGACACGCTCGGTCTCGACGCCGCGCGGGTCGATCCCCCGCGCGAGGTGCCAGACCCGATCCGCCATCGCGTGACCGAGCGCTCGCTCGAGCACCGGCATGGGGCTGTCGAGCACGTCGGCGACCGTGTGGATGCCGCGGTTCGCGAGGGCCTCGCCCGCCTTCGGTCCGATTCCCCACAGCGCGCGCACCGGCTGCCCGCGCAGGAACTCCTGTGTGTCGGCCTCCGCCACGATGAGCAGCCCGTCGGGCTTCGCGAGCGTCGACGCCATCTTCGCGACGTGTTTGGTCGCGGCCACGCCGACCGAGCACGTGAGCCCCGTCTCTTCGCGCACCCGTGAGCGCACCGTGCGCGCGATCCGTCCGGGGCTCCCCCACAGCCGTCGCGCACCGCGCACGTCGAGGAACGCCTCGTCGATCGACAGCGGCTCGACGAGGGGCGTGAAGTCACGGAAGATCCGCATCACCTTCTCCGACTCCTCGAGGAACCGATCGAAAGCCGGATGCACCACGACCGCCGTCGGGCACAGCGTCAGCGCTTGGCGCACCGGCATCGCCGAGCGGACGCCGTAGCGCCTCGCCTCATACGACGCGCTCGACACGACGCCGCGCCCCTCAGACGCGCCGACGATGATCGGCTTTCCCGCGAGCGACGGGTCGTCGAGGACCGCGACGGCCGCGTAGAACGCGTCCATGTCGACGTGGAGGATGCCCGTGCCGGTGTCGTCCGCATCGTCCGGCGAGACGACACGACCGCTTCCATCGCCGCGTCCCATGGTTCGATTGTCGGCGTCGCCGCCGACATGTGCGCGCTACTGCGCGGCACGCTCCAGGATCAGCTCGCGGACGCGCGCGGCATCCGCCTGACCCTTCATCGCCTTCATGACCGCGCCGATGATCGCCCCGGCCGCCTGCACCTTGCCGTCGCGGATCTTCTCGAGAACGTCGGGCTGCGACGCGAGCGCATCGTCGATCGCGGCGAGAAGCGCCGTGTCGTCGGAGACGACCGCCAGTCCACGCGCGTCGACCACCTGCTGCGGCGACCCCTCTCCGGCGATGACCCCTTCGAGCACCTGGCGCGCGAGCTTGTCGGTGAGCGTTCCCGCGTCGACGAGGCCCTGCAGCTCCGCCACGTGGATCGGCGTCACCAGCTCGGCCGGCTCGCGGCCCTGCGCGTTCGCGATGCGGGTGATCTCACCCGTCCACCACTTGCGCGCCGACGCCGGCGCAGCGCCCGCCGCGATCGTCGCCTCGACCTCGGCCAGGAGGCCGCCGTTGACGACGTCCTGGAACTCGAGGTCGGTGAAGCCCCACTCCGCCTTGAGGCGGCGACGGTGCGCCGCGGGCGGTTCGGGCAGAGCCGCGCGCAGCTGTTCGATCAGCTCCTCGGAGGGCTCGACCGGCAGCAGGTCGGGCTCCGGGAAGTAGCGGTAGTCGTCGGCATCCGACTTCGGGCGACCCGGCGACGTGGTGCCGGTGTCTTCGTGCCAGTGCCGCGTCTCCTGTGTGATCGTGCCGCCTGCCGCGAGGATCGCCGCCTGGCGCTGGATCTCGTACCGCACGGCGCGCTCGACGGAGCGCATCGAGTTCACGTTCTTCGTCTCGGTGCGGATGCCGAGCTTCTCCTGTCCGCGCGGTCGCAGGGACACGTTCGCATCGCAGCGCAGGTTGCCGCGCTCCATGCGCGCCTCGGAGATGCCGAGGGCGATGACGATGTCGCGGATCGTCTGCACGTACGCCTTCGCGATCTCGGGTGCGCGGTGCTCGGCGCCGAAGATCGGCTTGGTGACGATCTCGACGAGCGGGACGCCCGCACGGTTGTAGTCGACGAGCGAGTACTCGGCGCCGTGGATGCGGCCGGTCGCTCCGCCCATGTGCGTGAGCTTTCCGGCGTCCTCCTCCATGTGGGCGCGCTCGATCGGGATCGCGACGATCGTGCCGTCGGACAGCTCGACGTCGACCTGCCCGTCGAACGCGATCGGCTCGTCGTACTGCGAGATCTGGTAGTTCTTGCCGAGGTCGGGGTAGAAGTAGTTCTTCCGCGCGAAGCGGCTCGAGGGCGCGATGGAGCAGCCGAGCGCGAGGCCCAGGCTGATCGAGTAACGCACCGCCGTCTCGTTCACGACCGGGAGCGACCCCGGCAGACCCATGTCGACCGGCGCCACGAGCGTGTTGGGCTCGGCTCCGTGGTTCGCCGAGTTCGCGGGGTTCGCCGCCCGCGAGAACATCTTCGTCTGAGTGTTGAGCTCGACGTGCACCTCGAATCCGAGCACCGGCTCGAAGAGCTCGAGCGCCTCGTCGAAGTCCATCAGCTTGTCCTTGGCCATCAGCGGGTTCCCCCCGTCGATCCGTGAGCCTGTCGAAGTGCCGGCGCCCGGTCGAGCAGCGGTCCGCCCCACGAGTCGACGAGCAGCGCCTCGAGCGCGGCTCCCACGCGGTAAAGACGAGCGTCCTCGCGGGCGGGAGCGAGGAACTGGATGCCGACGGGCAGACCATCCTCGGGAGCGAGGCCCGATGGGATCGAGATGCCGGGCACGCCCGCGAGGTTCGCGGGGATCGTCGTCACGTCGTTGAGGTACATCTGCATGGGGTCGTCGATCTTCTCGCCGAGCTTGAACGCCGTGGTCGGCGCCGACGGCGTCGCGATGACGTCGACCTGCGCGAAGGCCTCGTCGAAGTCGCGCTGGATGAGCGTGCGCACTTTCTGGGCCGAGCCGTAGTACGCGTCGTAATAGCCCGCTGACAGCGCGTACGTGCCGAGGATCACGCGGCGCTTGACCTCGTCGCCGAAGCCCGCCTCGCGGGTCGCGGCCATCACGTCCTCGACGGTGCCGCCCGGGACGTCGACCCGCAGGCCGAAGCGCACCGAGTCGAACTTCGCGAGGTTGCTCGACGCCTCGGCGGGGAGGATCAGGTAGTACGCGGCGACGCCGTACTCGAAGTGGGGCGCGCTCACCTCGACGATCTCGGCGCCCTGAGCCTCCATCGCGGCGATCGCCGCACGGAACGACTCCGACACACCCGGCTGGAACCCGCTGTCGGGCAGCTCGCGGATGACGCCGACCTTGAGCCCCTTGAGCACGTCGCCGGTCGCTCCCTCGCGCGCAGCAGCCGCGAACGACGGCCACTCGTCGGTGAGCGAGGTGGCATCGTGCGGGTCGTGTCCGCCGATGACGTCGTGCAGCAGCCCCGCGTCGAGAACCGTGCGCGTCACGGGGCCCACCTGGTCGAGCGACGACGCGAGGGCGATCGCCCCGTAGCGGCTCACGCCGCCGTACGTCGGCTTCATGCCGACCGTGCCGGTGACGTGCGCGGGCTGGCGGATCGAGCCGCCGGTGTCGGATCCGAGCGCGAGCGGCGCCTCGAACGCGGCGACGGCCGCAGCCGAACCGCCGCCCGATCCGCCCGGGATGCGCTCGAGGTCCCACGGGTTGCGCGTCGGACCGTACGCGGAGTGCTCGGTCGACGAGCCCATCGCGAACTCGTCCATGTTCGTCTTGCCGAGCGGCACGAGGCCGGCGGCGCGAGAACGCGCCACGACCGTCGCGTCGTACGGCGACATGAAGCCCTCGAGGATCTTCGATCCGCTCGTGGAGGGCATGTCGGTGGTCACGAGCACGTCCTTGATCGCGAGCGGCACCCCTGCGACGGGACCGAGCTGCTCGCCCGCCGCGCGACGGCGGTCGATGTCGGCCGCGACGTCGAGCGCGTGGTCGCTCACGTGCAGGAAGGCGTGGACGTCGCCGTCGACGGCGGCGATGCGGTCGAGGTGCGCCTGCGTGGCCTCGACGCTGGAGACCTCGCGTGAGGCGAGCTTGTCGGCGAGGGCGGCGGCGCTCAGCTTCGTGAGATCGGTCACGACTCCCCCTACTGCTCTTCGCCGAGGATCGCGGTCACGCGGAACCGGCCGTCCGCGGCATCCGGCGCGTTCTGCAGCACCTGCTCGGGCGTGAGCATGTCTCCCACCTCATCGGGACGGAAGACGTTGCTCATGGCGATCGGGTGGCTCGTCGCCGGGACGTCGGGCGTTGCGACCTGGGAGACCTTGGCGATGTTGTCGACGATGACGTCGAGCTGACCGGTGAGGCGCTCGACCTCCGCGTCGCTCAGCTGGATCCGGGCGAGCACACCGAGATGGCGCACGAGATCGGGGGTGATTTCAGACACCAGCCCATTCTAGGTTGCCCTCCGGTGCCGCTTTGAGCGCGGGCGTAGTCTGGCCGCGTGACGACGTACGACCCTCCCCGCCCTTGGATCGCGAGCTACGCCGAGGGCGTGCCCGAGGATCTCGAACCGGTCACCGGCTCGTTGATCGACATCGTCGAGGCCTCGGCACGGGAATATCCGGATGCCCCGGCCCTCCAGTTCTTCGGGCGCACGATGTCGTACCGCGAGCTGCAGCAGCAGATCGGTCGAGTCGCGTCGGCGCTGCGCGATCGCGGAGTGGGCCCCGGCGACCCGGTCGCGATCGTGCTGCCGAACTGCCCGCAGCACATCGTCGCGTTCTACGCGGTGCTGCGCGTCGGCGGTGTCGTCATCGAGCACAACCCGCTCTACACGCAGCGCGAGCTGCGCAAGCAGTTCGAGGACCACGGGGCGAAGCACGTCATCGCGTGGAGCAAGGTCGTTCCGACGATCCAGGACTTTCCGGACGATCTGCGCGTGCACGAGCTCATCTCGGTCAACATCACGAAGGCGATGCCGCTCGGCACGCGCCTCGCCCTGAAGCTCCCGATCGCGAAGGCCCGCGAGGCCCGAGCCTCACTGCACGAGCCCGTGCGCGGCGTCACGCCGTGGGAGGAGCTGGTCAGGGCCGACCCGATCCCGGCGAGCGCGCCCCGCCCCGAGACCGACGACGTCGCGATCATCCAGTACACGAGCGGCACGACGGGCACCCCGAAGGGCGCCGTGCTCACGCATCGCAACCTCCTGTCGAACGCCGCGCAGGCGCGCGCGTGGGTCCCGTCGATCAAGCGCGGACACGGATGCGTCGTCTACGCCGTCCTGCCGATGTTCCACGCCTATGGGCTGACGCTGTGCCTCGCGTTCGCGATGTCGATGGGCGCCCGGCTCGTGCTCTTCCCACGCTTCGACCCCGACATGGTGCTCGAGGTGACGAAGAAGCATCCGGCGACCTTCCTCCCCCTCGTGCCGCCGATCGCCGCACGGCTGCTCCAGGCCGCGAAAGACAAGGGCGTGTCGCTCGCCGGCACCGAGATCGCCATCTCAGGCGCGATGGCGCTCCCCCACGACCTGGTCGTGCCGTTCGAGGAGGCGACGGGCGGATACCTCGTCGAGGGCTACGGGCTCTCGGAGTGCTCGCCCGTGCTCATGGCGAACCCCGTCGCACCCCACCGGGTGCCCGGCACCGTGGGGCTTCCCCTGCCGGGAACGGAGTGCCGTGTCGTCGACCCCGACGACCCGACGCGCGACGTCGCCCCGGGTGAGCGCGGCGAACTCGTCGTGCGCGGGCCACAGGTCTTCCAGGGCTACTACGGCAAGCCCGAGGAGACGGAGAACGTGTTCGTGGACGGGTGGTTCCGCACGGGCGACATCGTGACGATCGACGAAGCCGGCTTCGTGCGGATCGTCGACCGCATCAAGGAGCTCATCATCACGGGCGGCTTCAACGTCGCCCCGACCGAGGTCGAGGCAGCCCTGCGGCAGCACCCCGACATCGAGGATGCGGCCGTCGTGGGTCTGCCGAGTGAGAAGTCCGGCGAAGAGGTCGTGGCGGCGGTCGTGTGCTCCCCCGACGTGGACGAGCTCGACGTCGAAGCCGTACGCGACTTCGCCCGCGGAATCCTCACGCCGTACAAGGTGCCGCGGCGCATCTTCGTCGTGGACGAGCTGCCGAAGTCCCTTATCGGCAAGGTGCTCCGCCGTCAGGTGCGCGAGTCGCTGCTGCAGCTCAACAGCGGCGGTTGACCGCCAATCCCCGAATCGTGCCGACGTGCTCCTGCGTATGGCCGGCGAGGATGAGCACACCCTTCTCCTTGAGATGGCACAGGTAGTCGACGTGCGCGCTCGCGAGTGCCGACCCTTCGGGCGTCGGCGCACCCGGCATGTCAGGACGCGCCGGCACGACGCGGTACAGCCACTGCATCCGTGAGTCACCCCGCGTCGGGCGCGAGTGCATCGAGTGCCGCCGGCCCCTGCTCGACGAGGATCTTGAATTGCGCCGCATCGATGATGCGCACCCCGAGCTCTTCAGCCTTCGCGAGCTTGGAGCCTGCGCCGGGGCCCGCGGCGACGAAGTCCGTCTTCTTCGAGACGCTCGACGCGGCCTTTCCGCCCGCGGCGATGATCGCCTCCTGTGCGCCTTCGCGCGTGTAGCCCTCGAGGCTGCCCGTCGCGACGACGGTGATGCCTTCGAGCACACCGCCCGCGGCGACCGCGCCACCGGGCCCGGGATGGCCCGGGGTCGCGAGCTGCGCCCCCGCGGCCGCCCATTTCTCGATGATCTCGAGGTGCCAGTCCACTTCGAACCAGTCGCGCACCGAGTCGGCGATGATCCCGCCGACGCCCTCCACGGCCGCGAGCTCGTCGCGCGTCGCCGCGCGAATGGCGTCGACCGATCCGAACCACTGCGCGAGCGCTCGCGCGGCGACGGGCCCGACGTGGCGGATGTTGAGCGCGACGAGGAAGCGCCACAGCTCCTTCGTCTTCGCCTTCTCGAGCTGATCGAGCAGCGTGAGCGCCTGCGCTGACGGCTGCGGACCGGTGAGCCCCGCCTTCTTCTCGGCCGGCGATGGGTTGCGGCGGAACGGCGCGCGCCGCACGGGCTCGCCCGTCTTCTCGTCGACCTTGATCTCGCCCGTCTCGGAGTCGCGCACGACGACCTCGATCGGCACAAGCTCGTCGACGGTCAGCTCGAACAGCCGCGCCTCGGTCTCGAGCGGCGGCACGTCGGGCACGGAAGGCTGGGTGAGCGCGGCCGCCGTCACCTCGCCGAGCGCTTCGATGTCGAGGGCGGAGCGCGAGCCGATGTGCTCGACGCGGCCACGCACCTGCGCGGGGCACGACCGCGTGTTGGGGCACCTCAGGTCGACGTCGCCCTCCTTGGCCGGCGCGAGCTTGTACCCGCACTCGGGGCAGTTCTCGGGCATGACGAACTCGCGTTCGGTGCCGTCGCGCAGTTCGACCACGGGACCCAGGATCTCGGGGATGACGTCGCCCGCCTTGCGCAGCACGACGGTGTCGCCGATGAGCACGCCCTTCACGCGCACGACGTCCTGGTTGTGGAGCGTCGCCTGACGCACGACGCTGCCCGACACGCGCGCCGGCGCCATCACGGCGAACGGCGTGGCTCGGCCGGTGCGACCCACCGACACGACGATGTCGAGCAGCTTCGTGTTCACCTGCTCGGGCGGGTACTTGTAGGCGATCGCCCACCGAGGCGCGCGGCTCGTCGCGCCGAGCTCGTCGTGCAGCGCGAGCTCGTCGACCTTCACGACGATTCCGTCGATCTCGTGCTCGACGTCGTGGCGGTGCTGCCCGTAGTGCTCGACGAACTCGATGACGCCGTCGATCGTGTCGGTCGTGCGGTAGTACGGGCTCGTCGGGAGGCCCCATTCGGCGAGGAGCCCGTAGATCTCGCTCTGCGACGCGACGGGTGGGTTCGGCCACGCACCGATGCCGTGCACGAACAGCCGCAGCGATGCCAGGCGCGCCTCACCCGCCTCGAGCTCGAGGCCGTCCTTCTTGTCGAGTTGCTGGCGCAGGCCGCCGCTCGCCGCGTTGCGGGGGTTCGCGAACGCCGGGAAGCGCCGGTCGGCCGAGCGGCGCGCCCGCTCTTCGTCGGTGCCCCGCTTGACGGCATCCGCGATGACGCGTTCGCGCAGGTCGGCCTGCAGCGCGTTGAGCTTCTCGAACTCCGCGACCGGGATGAACACCTCGCCGCGCACCTCGACGAGCGGCGGATGCCCCGTGCCCGAGAGCCGCTTCGGGATGCCGTGCACGCGCAGCGCGTTGACGGTGACGTCTTCGCCGACGCGCCCGTCGCCGCGCGTCGCGGCGGAGGTGAGCACGCCGTTCTCGTAGCGGAGGCTGATCGCGAGTCCGTCGATCTTCAGCTCGGTGAGCCACCGCACCGTCCGGCCGGCACCGTTCTGCG
The DNA here is from genome assembly GCF_035556355.1 of Microbacterium sp. GTDB lineage: Bacteria > Actinomycetota > Actinomycetes > Actinomycetales > Microbacteriaceae > Microbacterium. Next base: position 38,175 of record NZ_DATMFG010000054.1, on the reverse strand, counting down.
CCTTGCGGCACCACTCGCGCAGTTCATCCTCGCTGAAGACGTTGTCGAGGCTGAGCATGCGCTCGGCGTGCTCGACCGGCGCGAACATCGAGCTCTCCGCGGCGCCGACGGTCTGCGTCGGCGAGTCCTGACCCTGGAGCTCGGGGTACAGGCGTTCGAGCTCTTCGAGGCGGTGCATCCAGCCGTCGTAGGTCGCGTCGTCGACGATGACGGTGTCTTCGCCGTAGTACGCGTCGCGCGCCGCGATGATGCGGTCGGTCAGCGACTGCGCCTCTGCACGGGCCTCTTCGAGCGTCAGTTCAGGCAGTTCGGGGGGCGCGGCATCCGTCACAGGGTCAGTCTAGGAGCGCCCACCGACAGCGGAAGCGGACTTGTGCGTCACGCGCCGACCGGCACGGCCGACACCGTGCGGTCGATCGTGAACTGCCCGATCACGCGCGTCCCGTCGTACATCACGGCCGTCTGGCCGGGAGCGACGCCCTCGAACGGCTGCTCGGGACGCACCGTCACGACGCCGTCGGCGATGACCGCGTGCGCGGGCACGGGATCGGCGTGCGCGCGGATCTGCACGTCGCACGCGAACTCATCGGTCGACGGAGCGCGGCCGGCCCACGTGAACCGCTCGCCCGCGATCTCGGCCGTCGCGAGAGCCTCCTTCGGGCCGACGACGACCGTGTTCGAGACGGGCCGCACCTCGAGCACGAAGCGCGGCTTGCCGTCGGGCGCGGGCACGCCGAGCGCGAGGCCACGACGTTGTCCGACCGTGAACGCGTGCGCGCCCTCGTGCTTTCCGACGACGGCGCCCGTGCGGTCGACGATCTCACCGGGGGCCGTGCCCACCTTCTCGGCCAGCCAGCCGCGCGTGTCGCCGTCGGGGATGAAGCAGATGTCGTGGCTGTCGGGCTTGTGTGCGACCGTCAGCCCGCGCTCCTCGGCCTCTGCACGGACGAGCGCCTTCGACGGCGTCGAACCGAGCGGGAAATACGTGTGCGCCAGCTGCTCGGCCGTGAGCACTCCGAGCACGTAGGACTGATCCTTCGCGGCATCCGACGCCCGGTGCAGTTCGAGGCCCTCGGGGCCGTCGACGAGCTTCGCGTAGTGACCCGTGCAGACCGCGTCGAAGCCGAGCTCGAGCGCGCGTTCGAGCAGCGCGGCGAACTTGATCTTCTCGTTGCACCGCATGCACGGGTTCGGGGTGCGGCCGGCGCGATACTCGGCGATGAAGTCGTCGATCACGTCGTCACGGAAGCGCTCCGAGAAGTCCCACACGTAGAACGGGATGCCGAGCCGGTCGGCCGCGCGGCGCGCGTCCATCGCGTCCTCGATCGTGCAGCAGCCGCGGCTGCCGGTGCGCAGCGTGCCGCCTGCACGGGAGAGCGCGAGGTGCACGCCGACGACGTCATGGCCCGCCTCGACGGCGCGCGCGGCCGCGACCGCGGAGTCCACTCCGCCGCTCATGGCTGCCAGGATGCGCATCCGTCAAGTCTACGAGCGCCACCTGGATTCCGGCCGGACGCGAGAGATCAGTGGGCGGATGCCGCACGCGCCCGCTCCACGGCGGTCGGCATCTCCCGCAGCAGGGCGTCGACATCGGCATCGGTCGACGTGCGTCCGAGCGTCAGGCGCAGCACCTCGCGCGCTTCGTCGGCGGTGCGCCCGAGAGCGAGCACGACGTGCGACGGCTCGGGAACCCCCGCCTGACACGCCGACCCCGTCGAGACGGCGATGCCCGCCTGGTCCAGCAGGAACAGCAGCGTCTCGCCGCGCGCGCCCGGGAACAGCACGTGCGCATTGCCCGGCACGCGGTCCACCGGATCGCCGAGCAGTTCGGCCCCCGGGACGGACGAACGGATGCCGTCGACGAGCCGCTCACGCAGCGCAGTGAGTCGTGCGGACTCCGCTTCGCGCTCCGCTTCGGCCAGCTCGGCCGCGACGGCGAACGCCGCCGCGCCGGCGACGTCCTGCGTCCCGGCGCGCAGCGACCGCTGCTGGCCGCCGCCGTGCAGGAGCGGGGAGATCCTCGCCGTGCGCGACACGACGAGCGCCCCCACCCCGACCGGACCGCCGATCTTGTGCGCGGACAGGCTCATCGCGACGAGGCCCGTCGCGGGCGCGGCATCCGCTCGCCACCGTCTGAAGTCGACGGGCACATGCCCGAACGCCGCGACCGCGTCGAGGTGCAGCGGCACACCGGCCGCGTCGGCGGCGGCGGCGAGCGCTCCCGCGTCGTTCACCGTGCCGACCTCGTTGTTGGCGACGAGGGCCGTTGCGAGCGCGGCATCCGGAAGAGCCTGAGCGAACGCATCCACCGGGATGCGTCCGACCGCATCGAGGGCGACGGACCGCACGGCGGCGCCCTCGTGCGATGCGAGCCACTCCACGGCGTCGAGGGTCGCATGGTGCTCGCCGTCCGGCAGCACGACAGCATCGCTGTCTACCGCGCGAGCCCACCACAGACCCTTGATCGCGAGGTTCGACGCCTCGGTGCCGCCCGACGTGAAGACGACTTCGATGGGGTCGCAGCCGGCGACCGCGGCGAGCCTCTCTCGCGCTTCCTCGAGCAGTCGTCTCGCGGACTGGCCGTGTCCGTGGATCGACGATGCGTTCCCGAGCTCCTCCGCGGCGCTCACCCACGCGTCGCGCGCTTCCGGCCGCAGCGGCGTCGTCGCGGCGTGATCGAGATACACCACGAGTCGTGCCCCCGTCCGCTGTCGCCGTCTTGCGCCGCGCGCCCGAGGTCCGCGGCGTTACTACTGTAGATCGCATGACCCGCCCGGAGCCCGCCGCGGCCGTCTCAGCACCCGAACTGCTCGACACCCGCCTCGACGGACTCGGCGTCACGCTGCACGACGGCGGCGGGACGCTGCGCGTCTGGTCGGGGGCTGCATCCGCGATCGAGCTCGTGATCTTCGACGGCGACGACCTCGACTGGGCGACCGACGTGATCCCGCTCCAGCCGGGCGACGGGGATGTGTGGAGCGTCACGACCTCCCGCCTGCGGGCCGGCACGATCTACGCGATCCGCGTCGACGGCCCACCCGGGGCGGGCAACATGTTCAACCCGAGGACGCTGCTCATCGAGCCGTACTCGCGCGGGCTCGTCAGCGGCGGCTACCGAGACTGGCGCTCGGTCGTCGTCGAGGGGACGTTCGACTGGGGCGGCGTCGGCAAGCCCCGCGTACCGTGGGACCGCACGGTGATCTACGAGGGTCACGTCAAGGGACTCACGAAGACGCACCCGGACGTGCCGCCCGCCCTCCACGGCACGTATGCCGGTCTCGCCCACCCCGCGATGATCGAGCACCTGACCTCCCTCGGCGTCACGAGCATCGAGCTGCTGCCCGTGCACGCGTTCGTCGCGGAGCCGCGCCTGCTCAACCTCGGCCTCACGAACTACTGGGGCTACAACACGCTGAACTTCTTCACTCCGCACGCGCCGTATGCGACCGAGGAGGCGCGGCGGCAGGGGCCGGAGGCCATCCTCCGCGAGTTCAAGGGCATGGTGAGGCTGCTCCACGAGGCGGGGCTCGAGGTCATCCTCGACGTCGTGTACAACCACACCGCCGAAGAGGGCATCGGCGGGCCGCGCTCGAGCCTGCGCGGCATCGACAACCGCGCCTACTACCGCCAGCACGACGACGGGTCGTACATCGACGTGACGGGGTGCGGCAACTCCCTCAACACGGCCACGGATGCGGCGGCCCGCCTCGTCCTCGACTCGATGCGCTACTGGGCGAACGACGTGCAGGTCGACGGCTTCCGACTCGACCTCGCGACGACCCTCGGACGCGACGCGAACCACGAGTTCACACCGGAGCATCCGCTGCTCCGCGCGATCGTCGACGACCCCGACCTGCAGGACGCGAAGCTCATCGCGGAGCCGTGGGACGTGGGCTTCGGCGGCTGGCAGACCGGCAACTTCGGCCCGGGCTGGCACGAGTGGAACGACCGCTACCGCGACCGCGTGCGCAACTTCTGGCTGAGCGACGTCGACTACGCGCGGCGCGCGGGCACGCCGCCGGTGGGCGTCGGAGGATTCGCGACGCGTCTCGCGGGGTCATCCAACACGTTCAGCGAGGAGCGCGGACCGCTCGCGGGCATCAACTTCGTCACGGCGCACGACGGCTTCACGCTGCACGACCTCGTGTCGTACGACGTCAAGCACAACGTCGCCAACGGCGAGCACAACCGCGACGGCGCCGACACGAACCGCTCGTTCAATCACGGCACTGAGGGGCGCACGAGCGACGAGCGGATCCTCGCAGTGCGGCGCAAGGCGATGCGCAATCTGCTCGGCACGCTCCTGCTCTCGGCAGGGGTGCCGATGATCACCGCGGGCGACGAGTTCGGACGCACCCAGCGCGGCAACAACAACGCCTATTGCCATGACTCCCCGCTCACGTGGCTCGACTGGCAGCACGCCCCGTGGCAGCGGGACCTGCTCGCGCACGCCCGGCGGCTCGTGGCTCTGCGGCACGAGAACCCCGCCCTGCGCCCGATCCGGTTCGCGCGGCTCGGAGAGCACACGCCGTCGGCCTCGGTCATGGAGTGGTACGACGAGCGCGGTGAGACGATGTCGATCGAGCGCTGGACGGATGCGAGCCACCGCACGCTGCAGTACGCCGCCACGTCGACACCCGAGATCGAGGAGCTCAACCGCATCCTCCTCGTCGTGCACGGCACCGAGACGCCGATGGACGTGACGCTCCCCCGCGTCGACGGCGCGCAGCGGTTCGTCTCGCTGTGGTCGAGCGCCGACGAGGTGCCCGGCAGCCAGGGCGAGGAGTTCGAGCCGGGCGCCGTCGTCTCGATGCCGGGGACGACGATGAGGCTGTTCCGCATCGAGTGACCCGCCGCGGCCGGGCCGCCGCGGCTGTCGGACGCCGAGGCGTCGCGATAGGTTCGAGGCGTGGCGACGACGAACCGACGAGCGACCGCGCGACCATGGCGAAGCGCGACATCGATCCCGGTCCGAACCGGCGTCGAGGCATCCGCTCTCGCACCGGCGACCGACACGGTCACGGGCCGCATCCCGACGCACGCTCCCACGCCGTCGGTGCCCGGCGGGCTCTTCCGGCCGAAGGCATTCGCGGGCGAGGTCGTGCCGTTCCGCGTCACGGCGTTCCGTGAGGGCCACGACCGCATCGGCGTGCACCTTCGGCTGTGGTCCCCGTCGGGCGACGAATCGCTGCACCGCCTGAGCCCCCTCGAGAACGGACTCGATCAGTGGCAGACCCTCGTGGGGCTCCTCGAGGAGGGCGTGTGGCGCTTCCGCTTCGAGGCGTTCGCCGACGAGGTCGCGACGTGGCGGCACGCCGCGCGCGTGAAGATCACGGCGGGCGTCGACGCGGCGCTCATGCGCGAGGTCGGCGCTCGCCTTTTCGACCGCGCGGTGGCAGAGCGCTCGCGGCCCGCCGCGGAGCGTCGCGTGCTCGAGACGGCGGCGGTGGAGCTGCGGCATCCGGATACTTCGGACACCCGCGCCCTCGAGATCGTCGACGACCCGCGCATCGCGTCCTCCTTCGAGACGCGACCCCTGCTGTCGCTCCTGTCGCCCGGACCGGAGCGCGAGCTGCTCGTCGAGCGCGAACGTGCCGGCGTCGGCGCGTGGTACGAGTTCTTCCCGCGCTCGGAGGGCGCCCGGCGCCTCAAGGACGGCACCGTCAAGTCGGGCACATTCCGCACCGCGGCCCGCCGCCTCCCCGGAGTCGCGGCGATGGGGTTCGACGTGCTCTATCTGCCCCCCATCCACCCGATCGGCGTCACCCACCGCAAGGGTCGGAACAACACCCTCGACGCCCAGCCGGGCGATCCGGGCTCCCCCTGGGCGATCGGCTCATCCGCCGGCGGCCACGACGCCGTGCATCCCGATCTCGGGACCCTCGCCGACTTCCGGGCCTTCGTGCGCGCCGCGCGCGCCCAGGGCATCGAGGTCGCACTCGACCTCGCGCTGCAGGCCTCGCCCGACCACCCGTGGGTCACGGAGCATCCGGAATGGTTCACGACGCTGCCCGACGGCACGATCGCGTACGCCGAGAACCCGCCGAAGAAGTACCAGGACATCTACCCGATCAACTTCGACAACGATCCCGAGGGCATCCGCGCAGAGGTGCTGCGGATCGTGCGCCACTGGATCGCGCAAGGGGTCAAGATCTTCCGCGTCGACAACCCGCACACCAAGCCGCTGCAGTTCTGGGAATGGCTCATCGCGACCGTCAATGCGGAACACCCCGACGTCGTCTTCCTCGCCGAGGCGTTCACGCGACCCGCTCCTCTGCAAGCGCTCGCGGCCGCCGGGTTCCAGCAGAGCTACACCTACTTCACGTGGCGCAACACGAAGGCCGAGCTCGAGGAGTTCCTCAGCGGACTCGCGAACGACACGGCCGACTTCCTGCGCCCGAACCTGTTCGTCAACACGCCCGACATCCTCACCGAGTACCTGCAGTTCGGCGGGCGCCCTGCCTACAAGGTGCGGGCCGCGATCGCGGCGACGGGTGCCCCCACGTACGGCGTCTACGCGGGGTACGAGCTGTACGAGAACGTCGCGCGGCCGGGCTCGGAAGAGAACATCGACAACGAGAAGTACGAATACAAGTTCCGCGATTGGGAAGGCGCGATCGAGCGCGGAGAGTCGCTCGCGCCTTACCTCACCCGACTCAACGAGATCAGGCGTGAGCATCCGGCTCTGCGACAGCTGCGCAACCTGACGATCCACTGGAGCGACGACGACGCGATCCTCGTCTACGCGAAGCACCTCGACGCGGCCCTCTCCCCGACCGGCGCCTCCGACACGATCATCGTCGTCGCCAACGTCGACCCCCACTCCGTGCGCGAGACGATGGTGCACCTCGACACACGCGTGTGGGGCATCGCACCGGGGTCGCCCTACGAGGTGGAGGACCTCATCAGCGGAGCCCGATGGACCTGGTCGGATCACAACTACGTCCGGCTCGACTCGTTCGTCGAGCCCGTCCACATCCTGCACGTGAAGGAGCTGTGATGCCCGAGCCCGATGATCGCCTGCTCGACGCCGTCGCCGCGGGGAGCCACCACGACCCGCACGCGGTCCTGGGGCTTCATCCGGGAACGGATGCGGCGGGCGGCGTCGAGTGGACCGTGCGCGTGCGCCGTCCCCTCGCGCGGAGCGTGACGGCGGTGTTCGACGACGGCATCCGCGTGCCACTCGAGCACGTCCGGGCGGGCATCTGGGAGGGCACGCGCGGCGGTGAGCCGGGCCGCTACAAGGTCGTCGCGACCTACGAGGACGGACCCGATCACACGGCCGAGGATCCGTACCGCCACACGCCGACGCTCGGCGAGCTGGACCTGCACCTCATCCGCGAAGGACGCCACGAAGAGCTGTGGCGTGTGCTCGGCGCGCACGTGCGCGAACACGAAGGCTCGCGCGGCACGGCGTTCGCGGTGTGGGCGCCGAATGCGCGGGCGGTGCGCGTCGTGGGCGATTTCAACGACTGGGACGGCCAGGGCCACGCGATGCGCTCAATGGGGGCGAGCGGCGTCTGGGAGCTGTTCATCCCGGGGCTCGGCGCCGGGGCGAACTACAAGTTCGAGCTGCTGTCGCGCGGAGGCGCGTGGGTGCTCAAGGCCGATCCGATGGCGCGTCAGGCCGAGGTGCCGCCGGGCACCGCATCCGTCATCACCGAATCGTCCTACTCGTGGAAGGACCACGAGTGGATGACGCGTCGCGCGCGCACCCAGCCCCTCTCGCAGCCGATGTCGATCTACGAGCTCCACTTGGGCTCGTGGCGCCAAGGACTGTCGTACCGCGACGCGGCCGACCAGCTCATCGAGTACGTCACGGCCCACGGCTTCACGCACATCGAGTTCCTGCCGCTCGCCGAGCACCCGTTCGGCGGATCGTGGGGCTACCAGGTCACGGGCTATTACGCCCCGACGAGCCGCTACGGCCGGCCGGACGATCTGCGGTACCTCATCGACCGCCTGCACCAGGCCGGCATCGGCGTGATCATGGACTGGGTCCCGGGGCACTTCCCGAAGGACTCGTTCGCGCTCGCGCGCTTCGACGGCGAGCCCCTGTACGAGCATCCGGATCCGCGTCGCGGCGAGCACAAGGACTGGGGCACGTACATCTTCGACTACGGGCGTCCCGAGGTTCGCAACTTCCTCGTCGCGAACGCGCTGTACTGGTTCGAGGAGTTCCACGTCGATGGTCTGCGGGTGGACGCGGTCGCCTCGATGCTCTACCTCGATTACTCGCGTGAATCGGGTGAGTGGGTGCCGAACATCCACGGCGGACGCGAGAACCTCGAGGCGATCGCGTTCCTGCAGGAGGTCAACGCGACCGCGTACAAGCGCTACCCCGGCATCGCGATGATCGCCGAGGAGTCCACGAGCTTTCCGGGCGTCACCGCTCCCACGAATCAGGCGGGGCTGGGCTTCGGCTTCAAGTGGAACATGGGCTGGATGAACGACTCGCTGCAGTACATCAAGCGCGACCCGCTGTACCGCAGCCACCACGAGGGCGAGCTGTCGTTCTCGTTCGTCTACGCCTTCAGCGAGAACTACATCCTGCCGATCAGCCACGACGAGGTCGTGCACGGCAAGGGGAGCCTGTTCGGCCGCATGCCCGGCGACCACTGGCAGAAGCTCGCGAACATGCGGGTGTTCCTCGCGTACATGTGGGGTCACCCGGGCAAGCAGCTGCTGTTCATGGGCCAGGAGTTCGGGCAGATGTCGGAGTGGTCCGAATCGCGGTCGCTCGACTGGTGGCTGCTCGACCAGCCCACGCACGCGCAGCTGGCCGGCTTCGTGGCGGCGCTGAACCGCACGTATCGCGAGCACCCGGCCCTCTGGGCCCGCGATTCCGACGGCGGCGCCTTCACCCGGCTCGGCGCGCCTTCGTGGAACCCGAACGTCATCGCGTTCGCGCGACGCGACTGGCACGGCAACTCGGTCGCCGTCGTGTGCAACTTCTCGGGCAGCCCGATCACGGGCTACCGGCTCACGCTCCCCGCCGAGGGCGTGTGGCACGAGATCCTCAACACGGATGCCGCGGAGTTCGGCGGCTCAGGCGTCGGGAACCTCGGCGTGGTCAACGCCGACAGCAACGGCCTCGCGACGATGGTGGTGCCGCCGCTCGGCGCGCTGTGGCTGCGTCACGACCCGGAGGCGCACATCCCGTCGCCCACGCGCGGCTGACCGCGCTCGCGCGGCGGTCGCGCCGCGCCGCCGTTCGTCGATCCCGGGCGGGTTCGGTCAGAAGAGCAGGTTCGCCAGGCGACCGCGCGCGCGGACGACACGCGGATCCGCGTCGCCGACGAGCGCGAAGAGCTCGAGCAGACGCTCGCGCACGGGCGCGCGCTGGTCGGACGGCAGCGCGCCGAACAGGTCGAGCAGCCGATCGAACGCGTCGTCGACGTGGCCACCGGCGATGTCGAGGTCGGCCACACGCAGCTGCGCTTCGACGTCGGTCGGATTCGCCGCCGCGGCGTCGCGCGCCGACTGCAGGTCGAGACCCTGAACGCGCGACAGCAGTTTCACCTGGCCGAGTCCAGCGCGTGCGTCGGCGTCGCGGGGGTTCTCGGCCAGCGCCTTCTCGTAGGCGGTGATCGCACGCGCGTAGTCGCCCGCCTCGATCGCCTCGTACGCCTCGGCGTGCAGCGGCGGCAGCGGCGGCTCTTCGGGGGCCGCCGGCGCCTGGCCGTTGACCTCGACCGTGCCCGTGACCCCGTTCTGCGCCGCGAGCTGCAGCAGCTGGGCGAACACCTCGCGCACCTGCTGCTCGGGCACTGCGCCCGTGAACAGCGGCACGGGCTGTCCACCCACGAGGGCGACGACCATCGGGATGGACTGCGCGCGGAAGGCCTGCGCGAGCTGCGGGTTCGCGTCGACGTCGACCTTCGCGAGCACGAGGCGCCCCGCGAGCTCGGTGACGACCTTCTCGAGGATCGGGCTGAGCTGCTTGCACGGACCGCACCACTCGGCCCACAGGTCGACGACGACCGGGACGGTGCGTGAGAGCTCGAGCGCAGAGCCGAACGTCTCGTCGGTGACATCCATCACCAACGACGGCACGTTGCCGGCCGGACCGCCTGCCGCGGGCGCGGCGGCCTGCGACGAAGAAGCCGGACGGTTGCGCAGTGCGGACAGATCCACGGCGCCGCGAAGCGCGGCGCCCGGAGCGGCATCGGTCACTTGATCACCTTCGCGTCGAGGATGTTCGAAGAATACCCGAGGAGCTGGATCTTCTCGTCGGAGTCGAGCACCGGCACGTAGAAGAAGACCTGGTCGCTGAAAGTCGTCGTGACTCCCGTGCTGGACTGATCGACGCCCGTCAGCGCCTTCACCTCGGTGTTGTCGCCGAGCTTGATGACCGCGTCGGCGTTGGTCGGCTTCGCCTCTTCCATCTCGTGCACGTGGACCGCGACGATGGCGCCGTTGTCGAGCGTCGCCAGAGCCACCGGCGGATGCGTTCCCGCCGCCGCCTTGAAGGTCAGGTTGCCCGTGTTCGTCGCTGTCTGGTTGAAGTCGTCGAGCCGCCGCTTGCGGTCCTCGAGGACGCCGGGGCGGAAGTGGTCGTTCTCGACGTCGAAGAGGTTCCAATACTCGCTCTTCTCGCCGTTGTCGATGATGTCGGCGTACGCCGCGGCGAGGTCCTTCGGGGCCAACATGAGGAACTCCGAGTCGGGCGGCACCTGAGTGGCGCCCACGTAGTACGCCGCCATCTCGGGCATGACGGTCGACGCCTCGAGGTTGGCGAGGTAATTCAGCTTGTAGGGCGACCACTGGTCGGCCTGCGAGAGCATCATGATGTTCGCCGTCTTGTCGTCGGCGTCGCTCACGACCGCCATGAACGTGCGCGGCCAGCCGTCGAACGCCTGCGGCAGGATGATCTCGAGCGACTTGGTGGGGATCGCCGGCAGCGGCGCGCGGTCGGAGATCGCGCCGCGCAGCTTGTAGTTCGTGGTGCGCTCGGCGAGCACCGCACCGTCGAGTCGCGTCGCGGCGAGCTCCGTGTCGAGCGCCTCGTCCGCCTCCGCGACCGTGGACGACACGCGGCTGAGGATGCGGTCGGCCTGCGCCCTCGTGACAGCAGGGGCCTGCTGGGTCTCGGGCACCAGGACCGTCTGCGTCGGGGTGGGCGTCGGCGTCGGGCCGAGCTGCGGCCACGCGTCGGGCGTGCAGCCCGTGAACATGAGCGCGGACACGGCGACGACCGGGAGGATCGCGAAGGCGCGGCGACCCGTCACTGCACGGCGAGTCGGCGTACCGGCCGAGATGACGCCCTTGTCCTCGCCCTCGATCGACAGATCGATCGGCTCGGTGGGAGGAAGCGGCAGGCCTTTGCGGCGCGGCCCGCGCGAGCGACGGACGTGTCGGATGCCGAGGATGTACAGCAGCACGCCGATCGCCATCACGATGCCGCCGCCGACGATGAGAGGACCGGCCCATGGGGTCGTGCTCTCGATCGGCCAGGAGACGCTCACCTTCGACGGAGCGGGCTGGGTGCCGTCCACGGCGACGAGCACGCTCATGTCCTCGGGAAGCTGAAGGGGCTCGATGAGCAGGTCGGACTGCTTGAACTCGTCGAGCCACAGGTCCGAGCCTGCGGGATTGCGGCCGGGCTCCGCCTCCGCCTCTTCGGCCGATGCCTCGCCCTCAGCGGCGGCGTCGGCCTCGGCATCCGTCGGCTCTTCGACCGGCTCGGGCTCGACGATGCGGGTGCGGATCTCGCCCTCGTCGTCGAGGGTCGCCGACGCGTACTCGGCGTCGGACAGCCAGGCCTCCATGTCGGCGGTTCGGCCGTAAGCGGCGAAGATGTCGCCGTCGGCCTGCGCCCGAAGCGTCTGCGCGCCGGGGAGCTTGTTCAGCACCGCACCGTCGATCAGCAGATAGGGCACGTCCTGCTCGACCGAGATCGGCGCGGTCTCGGTCTTCGGCCCTTGGAAGACAGTGCGCTGAGCAATGCCCGCACCGATCATCACGGCGGCGACGATGAACGCCACCACGGCCCACACGAAACGCACGGAATGAAACCTCTCACTGGCCCGGGGTCGGGGCACGGGCCTAGGAACTCGACAGTCCAGAGTAGCGAAGAGCGGCTGAAAGGAGCGTGGGAGGGACCAATCCGCGACCTCGGCGTGCCGTGTGCGTATCCTGACCTATACCCCGCTGGGCCCGATGACGAACCGGAGAGCTCGTGAAGATCCACCACCCCTTCCGCACCGCCTTCGTCGCGACACTCGGAGTGGGACTCGGGCTCGTGCTGATCAGCAGCATCCAGACGCTGTCGACGATCCTGCTCTACATCGGCACGGCGCTCTTCCTCTCGCTCGGCCTCGACCCGTTCGTCGCGTGGCTCGAGCGCCGCAAGCTTCCGCGCTGGGCGGCCGTGCTCATCACGATCTTCGCGGTGCTCGCCGTGTTCGCGGGCATCGTCCTCATGGTCGTGCCGATCATCGTGAATCAGATCGCCCAGCTCGTCGGCGAGATCCAGGAGTTCGTCGGCAGCCGCACTCTGCCCCAGTTCTTCGACGACGTCAGCACATGGATCGCGGGCATCTTCCCCGGCCTCTCCCCCGAGTTCCTCGACGACGCTCTTGCGAACATGCAGGACTGGTTCGTCGACAACTGGGGCTCGATCACCGGCGGCGTCATCAACGTGGGCTTCGCGGTCGTGTCGGGCCTCGCCGGCGCCTTCATCGTGCTGATCCTCACGATCTACTTCACCGCGTCGACGCCGTCGCTCAAGCGCGCGGTGTACCAGCTCGTGCCGGCGTCGAAGCGCGAGCGTTTCATCGACCTGTCCGAGCAGATCACCGACTCGGTCGGCTACTACGTCATCGGCCAGCTCACGATGGGCGTGATCAACGGGGTGCTGAGCGCGATCTTCCTGACGATCATCCAGGCACCGTTCCCCGCGGTGCTCGCCGTGATCGCGTTCTTCTTCTCGCTGATCCCACTCGTCGGAACGCTCACCGGCTCGGCCATCATCGTGCTGATCCTCCTGCTCGTGCCGGGCGGTCTCGGCATTCCGACGACGGCGATCATCGCGGCGATCTACTACCTCGTCTACATGCAGATCGAGGCGTACGTCATCTCGCCGCGCGTCATGAACCGCGCGGTCTCGGTACCGGGAGCGGTCGTCGTCATCGCGGCCCTCGCGGGCGGTGCGCTGCTCGGGCTCCTGGGCGCTCTCATCGCGATCCCCGTCGCGGCGAGCATCCTCATCATCTACCGGCAGGTCGTCATCCCGCGGCAGAACGAGCGCTGACGCCGCCGCTGCGACGGGCCGGTGTCAGGCCTGCTCAGCCGATCCGTGCCACTCGACCGGGAGCGGGAGCGCGTCGGGATTGACGGCCGCGACGATCTCGGTGAGCACGCGGCGCGTCTGGCTCTCACCGACCCACAAGTGCTTGCCGCCCTCGACCGGAACGAGCGTCGCGTGCGGGATCGAGGCGAATCGCTCGGCCGCCTCAGCCGGGCGGAGGTAGTCGTCGAACTCGGGCACGACGATCACCATCGGACGAGGATCGCCCGCCCACGCCGCCACCTCCTCGGGGGTCGTGCGGTGGAGCGGCGGAGACAGCAGGATCACCCCCGCGACGTCGTCGTGATCGCGCGCGTACTTGAGCGCGAGCTCGGTACCGAACGACCAGCCCAGGATCCACGGATGCGGCAGCTCCCGCTCCCGCACGAAATCCATCGCCGCCGCGACGTCGAAGGCCTCGCTCCGGCCGCCGTCGAACGCGCCCTCACTCGTCCCCCGCGGTGAGGTCGTGCCGCGCGTATTGAAGCGCAGGACCGCGAGGTCGGCGAGGGCGGGCAGCCGTGCGGCCGCCTTGCGGAGGATGTGGGAGTCCATGAACCCGCCGGCGGTGGGCAGCGGATGCAGCGTCACCAGCGTCGCGACCGGATCCTTCTCGAGCGGGCGCGCGAGCTCGCCGACGAGGGTCAGTCCATCGAGCGTGTGCAGCTCGATGTCCTCCCGTGTCGCGGGCAGCATGAGCGGACCACGGATCTCCACGTGAGGGACACCTCCAACGACAGGCGGATGCCGGGCACTCCCCCGGCGAGGTCAGGCGATCTTCCAACAGTGCTGATGCCAGTGCCGGCGGCCGGCGAGGTCTGCCTGATCGCCCAGCACGCCGTCCGCACGCCACGCGACGATGTGCGCCGTGCCGGGCTCGATCGTGCGCCCGCACCCCGGGCACGTGTACGGCTTCTGCGCCTGGGCGGCCGAGACCGGCTGCACGGTCCACTCCACGCCGCGACGCGTCTCGGTGCGCTTCCAGCCCGCGATCATGCGCGCGAGGGAGTCGTCGTGCGACGATTCCCTGCGTCGGCGGTTGGCCCGCGGCATCCGTCAGTACCAACCGACGCGCTGCGAGTGGTCCCACGCGCCGCACGGGGTCCCGTACCGTCCGCCGATGTACCCGAGGCCCCATGCGATCTGCGTCGCGGGGTTCGTCTCCCAGTCGGCGCCGGCGCTCGCCATCTTGCTCCCCGGGAGTGCCTGCGGGATGCCATAGGCGCCGCTCGAGCGGTTGTACGCGTTGACGCGCCAGCCGGACTCCTTGTTCCACAGGGCCACCAAGCACGCGAACTGGTCGTCTCCCCAGCCGCGTGCGCGCACCATGTCGTACGCGATGGCCTGGGCCGTGCCCGGGTCGGGTGCGACGAACGGCGGCTGCCACCCCGATCCCGACGACGTCGATGTGCGCTGCACGACGGGCGTCGGAGTGGGCTTGGGCTTGACGTAGACCTCGTAGGTGGGGCGGTCGAACTTCGCGACGGCGGCCTCGGCAGCCTCGACTTCGAGCGACTGCACGTCTCCGAGCGAACTCGCGTACAGCGAGATGGGCGCGATCTCTTCGGCGCTCGCCTGCTCGGTGAGCGGAAGACCGCTCGGTCCCGCCCACGCGGCGACGAACGCGATCGCCGCGACCGCCGCGAAGACCCCCATCACACCACGCCGACGCGACCAGCGCGTCTCGACCGGCTTCGCAGGCGTCACACGCCGCGCCGGCGCGGGCGAATCGGCTGTGGTGGCCGGGACGCGACGACGCAGGGGCGGCGCGGGAATCATCTCGTTGCCGGGAGTCACAGTGTGCCGAGTCTAGCCGCCGCGTCCCGCGCGTGCCACGCGACCGGCCCGGGGCACCGCTCATCGAGATGGCGCCGACCCGCAGCGGCACTCACGTGACCGCGAGCATGACCTCGATGACGGCGTCGAGCACGGCGTCGACCTGCAGCTCGCGGTAGCCGTTGCGCTGCATCCGGAAGGCCACGCCGCGCACCTGTTCGACCGTCAGAGGCTCGCCCTTCTCGAGGAACCGGGAGATGCGATCCGCGACGATGTCGACCTCGTCGATGCGGTAGCCGTAGCGGAGCGGTCCGACGCGGTCGAAGCGCCGGCCGCGCTCGCGCGAGAGACGGTCGAGCACGACCTGGGCCGTCTCACGGGCCTGGCCGACCCACTCCCGCACGCCGGTGGTGGCCACCGCCTGCTGCCGCTCACGGGCCGCGAACGCGTCTTCGATGCGACCGAGTGCCGCGTCGACAGCCTCGATCGCGTAGCCGTGACGCACGAGGGGGAACGCCACCTGCCGGATGTCGGCGGATGTCATGGGATCGTCGGATGCGTCGCCGGCCTCGAACGCCGTGCGTGCGCGGAGCAGGAACGCGTCGACCGCCTCGCGGTCGTAGCCCTTGCGGCGACCGGGCGCGAGCGGGAACGCGGGGCGAGCGGTGGGTGCCGTCGTCATGAGACCGCCAAGGGGACGAGGAGGTACGAGAGCGCGAGCGCGACGGGAGCGCTCGGGAGGATGGAGTCGAGGCGGTCGAGCACGCCACCGTGCCCGGGCAGCCACGAGCTCATGTCCTTGATGCCGAGGTCGCGCTTGATCATCGACTCACCGAGGTCGCCGATCGTGGCCGACGCGAGGATGACCGGGCCGATGATCAAACCCGTCCACCACGGCAAGTCGAGCATGAAGATCGCGAGCAGGACCGCCGCCACCATCGCCGCGACGGCCGCGCCGGCGAAGCCCTCCCACGTCTTCTTCGGGCTGATCCGCGGGGCCATCGGATGACGCCCGAGCGTGAGACCCGTCGCGTACGCGCCGGTGTCGGCCGCGACCGCGACGATGATGAACGCGAGCACCCACCACTCGCCGCCGTCGCGCTGCAGCAGCACGAGGCAGAGCGCGGTGAGGAAGGGCACGTAGACCTGGATGAACCCTGCGATGAGCACGTCGGCGAGCACGTCGCCGTACAGGCGACCGTCGCGGCGGGCCATCTGGCCGATGATCCGCCACACGATCACGAACGCGACCGCCACGAACGCCGTGACCCACAGCATCCACGGAGACAGGAAGAAGCC
This sequence comes from Microbacterium sp., assembly GCF_035556355.1. Classification (GTDB taxonomy): domain Bacteria; phylum Actinomycetota; class Actinomycetes; order Actinomycetales; family Microbacteriaceae; genus Microbacterium. The sequence goes on along the minus strand of NZ_DATMFG010000054.1, from coordinate 21,809 downwards.
TGCGAGCACGAGCGCCGCGCCGGCGATGAGCTGCGGAACGATGTCGACGCGGCGCCCGGCAGCCATGAGCGCGCGGCCGAACTCGAAGATGCCCAGCAGCGCGGCCGCCAGCGCGAAGATCACGAACGGCCACTTGAAGAACACGAGCGAGGCGACGAGCACGGCGCCGATCGCGAGGCCGATGAGGGTCGCGAGGATGAGGTCGCGTCCGGTGCGCTGCTTGATGCGCTCGTTCGCCTCCTCGAACTCGGCGCGCGCATGCGCGACCTGGCTCTCGAACTCGGTGCGCGCCGCGCGGATGTGCGACTGGAACACGGGACCCTGGTCGGCCGGAGGGGTCGTTGCGCGGCGCGCCGCCGCGTCTTTGCGCGTCAACGGTGCGTCGCCCGCCGGTCGTGGGTCCCTGCCCGCGGCATCCGCCCCTGTCATCGGGGTGTTCGCGGGGTCGGAGCCCGGCCCGGATGTGTCGGTCACGGGAATCCTCAGACCTCGAGGAGCTCGGCCTCTTTGCGCTTGAGCGCGTCGTCGATCGCGTCGACGTGCGTGCGCGTCAGGGCGTCGAGCTCCTTCTCGGCGCGGACGAGCTCGTCTTCGCCCACCTCGCTCTTCAAGGCGTCGAGGTCGTCCTTGGCCTTGCGGCGGATGCCCCGCACGTGCACGCGCGCGTCTTCGGCCTTCGAGCGGACGAGCTTCACATACTCCTTGCGACGCTCTTCGGTGAGCTCGGGAAGCGTCACGCGGATGATGTTGCCGTCGTTCGTCGGGTTGGCACCGAGGTTCGGCATGTCGCGGATCGCCTGCTCGATCGCCTTGAGCGCCGACTTGTCGTACGGCGTCACGATGAGCGTGCGTGCCTCAGGGTTGTTGAGCGAAGCGAGCTGCGCGAGCGGCGTGGGCGTGCCGTAGTACTCGACGAGGAGCTTCTGGAAGAGCTGCGGGTTCGCGCGTCCGGTGCGCACCGTCGCGAAGTCGTCTTTCGCGGCCTCGACGGCACGATCCATGCGCACCTCGGCATCTGCCAAGACGTCGGCGATCACAGTGGGACTCCCCTCGTAGCTGCGGATGATTCAGTCTATCGGCGCGGCCGCTCCCGAACGGGCGCGAACCGCGTCGGCCTCATGTCGTGACGAGGGTGCCGATCGACTCGCCGAGAAGCGCCTTCGTGACGTTTCCCGCCGGCTCCATGCCGAACACGCGCATGTCCATCTTGTTGTCCATGCACAGGCTGAACGCGGTCGAGTCGACGACCTTGAGCCCCCGCTGGAGCGCGTCGAGATACGTGATCCTGTCGATGCGCGTCGCGTCGGGATCGTGACGGGGGTCGGCGGTGTACACGCCGTCGACGCCGTTCTTGGCGACGAGCACCTCGTCGGCGCCGATCTCGAGGGCGCGCTGTGCCGCGACGGTGTCGGTGGAGAAGTACGGCAGCCCCGCACCTGCGCCGAAGATGACGACACGGCCCTTCTCCATGTGACGCTCGGCGCGGCGCGGGATGTACGGCTCGGCGACCTGCGTCATCGAGATCGCCGACTGGACGCGCGTCGCGGCGCCCGCCTGCTCGAGGAAGTCCTGGAGCGCGAGCGCGTTCATGACGGTGCCGAGCATGCCCATGTAGTCGGCGCGACCGCGGTCCATGCCGCGCTGGCTGAGCTCCGCGCCGCGGAAGAAGTTGCCACCGCCGACGACCACCGCGATCTCGACGGAGTCGACCGCCGCGGCGATCTCGCGGGCGATCTGACTCACGACGTCGGGGTTGACGCCGAGCTGGCCACCGCCGAACGCCTCGCCGGACAGCTTGAGCAGGACGCGACGGCGTCCGGTCGCTTCGTTGATCACGGTGTCTTCCTCTCGTCGCTTACGACAACCTATCGAAGGGTTCCGGAGCACACGGCAAAGGGCCCGCATCGGCGAACGATGCGGGCCCTTGTGCGCGTGTCAGGCGCCGACCTTGAAACGGGCGAAGTCCGTCAGGGTGAGACCGGCGTCCTTCGCGACCTGCGCGACCGACAGCTTGTTGTCGCGCGCGTAGTCCTGGTCGAGGAGGGCGACCTGCTTGAAGTACGCGTTCACGCGGCCCTCCACGATCTTCGGGAGGGCGGCCTCGGGCTTGCCCTCGTTGCGCGAGATCTCGGTGACGATCTCGCGCTCCTTCTCGACCTCGGCGGCCGGCACGTCGTCGCGCGACAGGTACGTCGGGTTCGCGAACGAGATGTGCTGGGCGAGGGCGCGAGCCGTCTCGGCGTCGTCACCGGTGTAGGCGAGCACGACGCCGACCTGCGGGGGCAGGTCCTTGTTCGTCTTGTGCAGGTAGATCTCGAACTTGTCGCCCGTCAGCGTGCGGACGCGACGCAGCTCGACCTTCTCGCCGATGATCGCGGCCTCGTCGGAGATGAGCTGCTCGACGGTCTTGTCGCCGGCGGGTGCGGCCAGGGCTGCCTCCACCGAGTCGGCACCGGCTGCGGCGGCCGCGTCGAGCACCTGGTCGGCGAGCGAGATGAAGCGCTCGGTCTTCGCGACGAAGTCGGTCTCGCACGCGAGCTCGATGATCGTGACCTTGCCGTTCAGCTCCTTGGCGGCGACGAGGCCCTCGCTCGTCGAGCGGTCGGCGCGCTTGGCGTTGCCCTTCGCGCCCTTCAGGCGCAGGATCTCGACGGCCTTCTCGACGTCGCCGTCAGCCTCTTCGAGCGCCTTCTTGGTGTCGACCATGCCCGTGCCGAGCTGCTCGCGCAGCGCCTTGATGTCGGCGATCGTGAAGTTTGCCATGGGTCGTGGCTCCTAGATGTTCGTGAGTTCTCGTGGATGCCTCGGCGGGACCGCTCCGGAAAGCGATCCCGCCGTGGCGGAGTTCGAAGTTCGAGTGATTACTCGGCGGACTCGGCGGCGGGCTCGGCCGCGGGGGTCTCGGCCTCAGCGGTCTCGGCCTCAGCCTCGGCGGGCTCAGCCTCGGCGGTCTCCGCGGTCGCGGCGGCGGCCTCGGCACCGGCCTTGTCTGCCTCGGACTCGGTCGCGATGGTCTCGACCTCGGCGACGTCGGTCACGACCGGCGCACCCTGCTCGAGGAGCTCGCGCTCCCACTCGGCCAGCGGCTCGGCGGCCTCGTCGGCGTCCGCCGCGGGCTGGTGGCGCTGGATGAGGCCCTCGGCCGCGGCATCCGCGATGATGCGCGTGAGCAGGCTCACGGAGCGGATCGCGTCGTCGTTGCCGGGGATCGGGTACTGGAAGTCATCCGGATCGGCGTTCGTGTCGAGGATGCCGATGACCGGGATGCCGAGCTTCTTGGCCTCGTCGACCGCGAGGTGCTCGCGCTTGGCGTCGACCACCCAGATCGCCGACGGCGTCTTCTGGAGGTTGCGGATACCGCCGAGCGACTTGTGCAGCTTGTCGAGCTCGCGCTTCTTGAGCAGCAGCTCCTTCTTCGTCAGGCCGCTCGCCGCCGGGTCGTCGAAGTCGAGCTCCTCGAGCTCCTTCATGCGCGCCAGGCGCTTCGACACCGTCGCGAAGTTCGTGAGGAGGCCACCGAGCCAGCGCTGGTTGACGTAGGGCTGGCCGACGCGGGTCGCCTGCTCGGCGAGCACCTCCTGAGCCTGCTTCTTCGTGCCGACGAAGAGGATCGTGCCGCCGTGGGCCACGGTCTCCTTGACGAACTCGTACGCCTTGTCGATGTAGGCCAGCGACTGCTGGAGGTCGATGATGTGGATGCCCGAGCGCTCCGTGAGGATGAAGCGCTTGACCTTCGGGTTCCAACGGCGGGTCTGGTGCCCGAAGTGGACGCCGCTGTCGAGCAGCTGGCGGATCGTGACGACGGCCATGGCCGGTCTCCTTCTCTGGCGCTCACGCGCCTCTTGCGGTTGATTCGTGCCGGTGGATCCGGCATGCCTGGTGCCCGGCACACGCCCGCCCCTGAACCTGCCAGGAGACCGTTGGGAGTTGATGCCACGCCGGCGAACACGCGGTTCGCGACGCTCTGGGCACGCGGAGTCACTCCGACGAGCGGAGTGCGGGACCAAGTGTACCAGCCGGCGGCATCCGTCCGCCTTTCGGCAGAGCCGCGGCGGCGCGGAGGTGAACGCGAAAGGAAATCCATCGGAATCGTCGCGATCCTCTTGGCTTGTCCGGGCTGGGTTCGTAGTCTGCGAGTTGTCTGTGCATCGCTCCCGACGCCACCCCAGACGGCATCCGATGCACAGCTCGAGGAGAGTCATGCAACGACGCAGTACCGCCTCGCGAATCTCCGTCGTCACCGTCACCGCGGTCGGCGCCCTTCTCGCGAGCCTCATGATGGCGCCACCCGCGTCCGCGGCGACGCCGACCCACACGATCGCCCAAGTCCAGGGAACGACGGACACATCACCCGTCGCCGGCCAGACCGTCACGGTTCGGGGCGTCGTCACCGCCGATCACCGGGTCGGCGGCTACCGAGGGATCTACATCCAGACGCAGGGCGTGGGCGCAGGCACCGATCCCGACCCGCGCGTGTCGGACGGCATCTTCGTCTTCCTCAACAACAACCCCGCGACCGGCGTCGAGATCGGCGACCTCGTCGATGTCACCGGCCCCGTGTCGGAGTTCCGGCGCGACAACTCCGGCCTCGTACGCGACCCGCGCACGATCACGCAGATCAACGGGTCCGCGGCAGGTGCCGTCGAGATCGTCGAGAAAGCTGTGGGAACGCCCGCGCCGATTCCGCTCCCGGCGACGGTCGTCGGCGACAGCGCCCGCGAGGGCTTCGAAGGCATGCTCGTCGCCCCGGTGAGCACCGCGTCCTCGCCGTACCGCGTGATCTCGAGCCACAACCTCACCAACTTCGGCGAGCTGTGGCTGAACGCCGGCTCGGCCATGCCGGTCGAGGCGTACGAGACGCAGCCCGTCGGCTCCACGGCGGCGAACAGCATCACGGCGGCGAACCGGAACAGCCGGATCGCGCTCGACGACGGATACAGCGTCTCGACGGCGAACGTCGACCACCCGGGCGAGCAGCCCTACTTCACCGCGGGGCAGGTCGTCCGCAACGGCGATCGCGTGACGTTCCCGACCACGGGCTACGTGCTCGACTACGGGTTCGACCTGTGGCGGCTGCAGCCGCCTGTGCCGATCAACGACGCGAGCCCGGTATCCGTCAAGCCGACGTTCACATCGCTGAACCCCCGCCCCGCGTCGGTGCCGGATGTCGGCGGTGATGTCACGATCGCCGCATTCAACGTCCTGAACTACTTCACGACGCTGACGACTGAGAACCCCAACGCGCGTGGTGCGGACACCCCCGAGGAGTTCGCGATCCAGAAGTCGAAGATCGTCTCGGCGATCAACGCCCTCGACGCCGACATCGTCGCCCTGCAGGAGATCGAGAACTCCGTGAAGCTCGGCGAGAAGCCGGATGAGGCGCTCGCCGACCTCGTCGCGGGCCTCAACGCCGCCGCCGGCGGAAAGGTGTGGGACTACGTCCGCACCCCGAAGGCCCTGCACAACCCCGACATCGTCGACGTCATCACCAACGCGATCATCTACAAGCCCGCGGTCGTCAAGACCAACGGCGCCGCGCAGACGATCGTCGACGAGACGGTGTGGGGGAACGCTCGTGAGCCGATCGCTCAGACGTTCAAGTTCGGCAAGCAGTTCGTGACCGTCATCGCGAACCACTTCAAGTCGAAGAGCGCGTCCGAGGGCGACCCCGAGTTCGGCACGGACAGCCCGTACAACGCCGATCGTGTGAAGCAGGCGGAGTCGCTGCTGGCATTCGCCACGTCGCTCGAGCGCGGGCAGAAGACCGACGTGTACCTCGTCGGCGACTTCAACGCCTACGCGAAGGAGGACCCGATCAAGGTCTTCACGGATGCCGGCTACACCGACCTCCTCTTCTCGCGTGCCCGCGGTCAGTACACGTACACGTTCGACGGCGAGCTGGGCTCGCTCGACCACGTGCTCGCGTCGCCGACGGCGACCGACAAGGTCACCGGCGTCGGCGTGTGGTCGATCAACTCGCCCGAGTGGTCGGGACGCGAGTACTGGGGTCCGGCGGCTGAGGCCGGCACTCCGTTCCGCTCGAGCGACCACGATCCGATCCTGGTCGGAGTGGGCACGGAGGGCACGCCCGGCACGGTCGACATCGACCTCGTGACGGTCAACGACTTCCACGGCCGCATCGAGCAGTCGGCGCCGTCGGGCGGCATCGCGGCGCTGTCGACCGCGGTGAAGCAGATCCGCGCACAGAACCCGAACACGATCTTCGCCGCGGCAGGCGATCTGATCGGGGCATCGACGTTCACGTCGTTCATCCAGGACGACGTCCCCACGATCGAGGCGCTCAACGCGGCGGGCCTCGACGTGAGCGCGGTCGGCAACCACGAGTTCGACCAGGGCTTCGCCGACCTCACGGATCGCGTGATGCCCCTCGCTCTGTGGGAGTACCTCGGTGCCAACGTCTACGACAAGGCGACCGGCAAGCCCGCGCTGCCGGAGTACTGGACCCAGACGTTCAAGGGCGTCACGATCGGCTTCATCGGGGCCGTGACCGACGAGCTGCCGTCGCTGGTCAGCCCGTCCGGCATCGCCGACATCACCGTCGGTGACCCGACCGAGGCGGTCAACCGGGTGGCGGACCAGCTGAGCGACGGGAAGAAGAACAACGGCGAGGCCGACATCATCATCCTGCTCGTGCACGAGGGAGCGGCCACGACCGACATCTCGTCGGCAGTCGATCCGAACAGCCGGTTCGGGAAGATCGTCCTCGGCGCCAACGGGAACATCGACGCGATCGTCTCGGGTCACACCCATCTCGCGTACAACCACGTGATCGACGGGCGCCCTGTGATCTCGAGCGGTCAGTACGGTGAGCGGTTCTCGCGGATGGACATCCGCTACGACCGCAAGTCGAAGACGTTCACGATGAAGAACGAGATCTTCTCGCTCATGGACGGCTCGACACCTCTGTTCGAGGACGACCCGGCGGTCGTGCCGATCGTCCAGGAGGCGGTCGCGGTCGCCGACGAGCTCGGCAACGTCGTGATCGGCGAGGCGACGGCGGACTTCGGTCGTGCGGTGTTCGCCGACCCTGCGGGCCAGACCTCGTTCCCGGAGAACCGCGGGGGCGAGTCGACGCTCGGCAACCTCGTCGCGGACGTGCAGAAGTGGGCGCTCAACGTCGACGGCATGCGCAACGTGGATGTCGTGTTCATGAACCCGGGCGGCCTGCGTGCCGATCTGGGATCGGGTGAGGTGACATACCGCGAGGCGGCGAACGTCCAGCCCTTCGCGAACACACTCGTCTCGTTCACGCTCACGGGGGCGCAGATCAAGCAGGTGCTCGAGGAGCAGTGGCAGCCCGCAGGCTCGTCGCGTCCGTTCCTCAAGCTCGGTGTGAGCAAGGAGATGACATACACCTACAACCCGAACGGAGCGCCGGGCGACAGGATCACCGAGATCCTGCTCAACGGCGAGCCGATCGATCCGACCGCCACGTACTCCGTCGGGGCGAACTCGTTCCTGGCCGCGGGTGGAGACAACTTCTTCACTCTCGCCGAGGGCGGAGGCAAGTCCGACAGCGGCAAGATCGACCTCGAGTCGATGGTCGACTACCTCGAGGAGTTCGGGACGATCACCCCCGACCTCGCGCAACGCGCGGTCGGTGTGATCGTGTCGCCTCCCGACGCGGACGGCTACGACCCGGGCGACCAGGTCACGCTGACGCTGTCGTCGCTGGAGTTCACGCGCACCGAGCCTCCGGCCGGCACCGTCTCGGTGTCGTTCGACGGCACCGTGCTCGCGACGGCTCCCGTGACGCGGGCGTACACGGTGGCGACTGACGAGACCGGCACGGCCACGGTGACGTTCACCATCCCGGACGGCGCAACCGGTGACGCCCGGTTCGCGATCACGACCCCGGTCGGTACCGCGAGCTCGGTGGTGATTCCGATCAGCTGACCGGGCACCGACGGCGAAGGGGCGGGCCCGCGGGTCCGTCCCCTCGTCGTGTCCTCCACGGATGCCCGGCCCGGCGTTGTTCGCACAGCCAGGTCGGTGTCGTGCTCGTGCAATCGGGGCTACGTGATGCTGGCAACATGCCCATGCCCCGCGCGATCCGTCGTGTCGTGTTCGTCGCCCTCGTCACGCTCGTGTTCTGTGCGCCGGTCGGCGCGGGGACGGCGGATGCCTCACCTCTCCCCTCCGCGTCGACGCCGGGGCCGCGCGACGCCGTCCCGTCGAGCAGTGAGACATGGGTGTGGCCGCTGTCGTCGTTCCGCCTCGTGCAGCCCTATGTCGCGCCCGCCCACGAGTACGGACCCGGGCACCGCGGAATCGACCTCGAAGCGGGCGATGCGCCCGTGGCGCGTGCGCCGGCCACGGGTGTGGTCGCGTTCTCCGGTTCGGTCGCCGGGCGCTCCCTCGTGACGATCGATCACGGCGATGGTCTCGTCACGACGCTCGAACCGGTCGTGTCGGAGCTGCAGCCCGGTGTCGCCGTGGGCCGGGGCGAGCCCATCGGAGCGATCGACGTCGGGGGCCACGCGGAGCCGGGGACGGTCCACTTCGGGGTGCGCCTCGACGGCGAGTACATCAATCCGATGCTCCTGCTCGGAGGAGTCCCGCGAGCGGTCCTCCTCCCCTGCTGCTGACCCGGGACGGCGGCGCGCGATCAGGCGCGCGGGTGGGCGAGGCGGTACGTGGCCGAGAGGCGCTCCGCCGACACGTGGGTGTAGATCTGTGTGGTGCCGAGGCTCGCATGACCGAGCAGCTCCTGCACCGTCCGCAGGTCGGCTCCCCCGTCGAGCAGGTGCGTCGCGGCGGAGTGCCTCAGCGCGTGCGGGCCGACTCCCCCGCCGGTGACCGGGCCGAGGGCCCGCGCGACGAGGTCGTACACGGCGCGAGGGCCCATGCGTCCGCCGCGGACGCCCAGGAAGACGGCGTCGCCGGGAGTCGGGGCATCCGTCACGGTCTCGGGCGCGGATGCTCGCGCGGCCGCCAGCGCATCGAGCCGGCGATCGCGCAACACGGGGCGACCGCGGACGAGGTACGCGTCGAGCGCGCGAGCCGCCGAGCCGCCGAACGGGACGACGCGCTCCTTCGACCCTTTTCCGACCACCCGCACCGTGCGGCGCTCCCGGTCGACGTCGCCGAGGTCCAGTCCGCACAGCTCGGACACGCGCACGCCGGTCGCATAGAGCAGCTCGAGCGCCGCATGATCGCGCAGGGCGATCGGGTCCCCCTGCGCCGCGGCGGCGCGCCCGAGCCGATCGAGGAGGTCGCCGACGGCATCCGCGCTTGCGACCTTCGGCAGGGTCTTCGCGCGTTTCGGGGCGATGAGGCGCACGCTCGGATCGACGGACACGTGTCCTGCCTCCAGCGCCCACGCGAAGAATCCCCGCGCCGCGGCGGCTCTTCGAGCGAGGGTCGAGCGCGCGTCGCCGCGCTGCGTCGCGACCCACAGCCACTCGCGCAGGTGCTCGAGCTGTACGTCACGCACATCGACGTCGCCGACCACCGCGATGAGGTCGGCGAGGTCGGTGCGGTACGCCTTCGTGGTCGCGGGCGACAGCCGGCGCACGTCGCTGACGTGCGCCGCGAAAGCATCGGCGGCCTCGGACATCCGCATGCGCCCAGCATGCCCGACCTTGCCGCCGCCCGCTGGGAGCCGCACCGCAGAGGCCCGCGCGCGGCTCACCGCCGGGTCGGGTCCTTCTCCGCATGGGGTAGCGGCGTTGCAACGGATGCAATACCGTCTGGTCCCGAGGGCGGAGCGAACGGCGACAGCGCGGTCGTCTCGGCGGCCACCACCCCCTCCGAATCGTCGACCGGGCTGGGGCTCGTGACGGTTCTGTCGCTGGGCGATGTGTCCTCCCATGACGGTCTTGTCGACTGGGATCAAGGAGGACCGCTCGTGTCGAAACCTCGCCACCGGATGCCGTCGCGTCTCTTGCGCAGGACATTGCTCGCCGCCGTCGCGGTCTGCGGAATGGTGTTCGCGGGGACGGTCGCGACGGCCGCCGCGACGCCGCCCCGTGCTTCCGTTCTTCAGGGCACGGTCGAGAGTGGTGGCGCCGGCCTTTCGAACTTCTCCGTTTCGCTCTATGCGGCGTTCGTCGATCGCGAGCCACGATGGGTTCCGCTGGGCTCGGCCAAGAGCGACAAGAAGGGGAAGTTCCGTCTGAAGTTCGCGGTGCCGCACGGCCTTGCGGGCAGCGATCCGCTCCTGTTCGTCGAGGCGACGCGCGGCCCGGCGATGCTCGCGAGCGCGATCAGCGCGGGACTCGGCACGGTTCCGCAGCGCGTCGTCGTCAACGAACGCACGACGGTTGCGACGGGGAACGCCTTCGCCCAGTTCATCGACGGTCATCGGATCGCGGGCAATCGATACGGCATGACGAACGCGGTCGGCATGGCCGCCAACCTGGCCGATCCGGTGACCGGTGCGGTCGGTTCGGTGCTCGCCACGGCGCCGAACGGGACGGAGACGTCGACGCTCGCCACCTTCAACTCCCTCGCGAACGCGATCGCGAGCTGCGTCACCGATCGGGCCGACTGCAAGACGCTCTTCCGTGCGAGTGCTCCGCCGGGCGGGCCTCCCTCGAAGACCGTCCTCGAGGCTGTCGCGAACGTCGTGAAATACCCCGCCTTCCCGCCGAGCCGCGCGCCGAAGGGCGATCCGGTGTTCGCGCTGTCGCAGCGGACGCCCGTGAACCAGCCTGCGCTGAGCGCGGCGCCGACGAGCTGGCTCCTCTTCCTCAAGATCACCGGAGGTGCGTACAGCGCCCAGGACAGCGACAACCTGATGAACGGCCCCGGCAACTTCGCGATCGACGAGAAGGGGTTCGTGTGGGTCAACGACAACGCCGTGCCGCGGCCGCCCGGAGAGTACGCGTGCGCCGGCCTCAGACTCCTCCGATTCACCCCATCGGGGCAGCCGTTACCCGGCACACCGTACTTCGGCGGAGGTCTCAACGGAGCCGGGTACGGCATCACCCTCGACCCGAACGGCAGAGTGTGGGTGGGCAACTTCGGCTTCCAGGATCCGCCCTGTCTCGACCCGCAGTTCGCCGCCGAGCAGGGCAGCCGACCGGCTCCGCACAACAGCGTGTCCGTCTTCCAAGTCGACGGCACTGCGCTGTCCGGCCCGGACGGATACACCGACGGGAACATCTCGTGGCCGCAGGGCACGGTCTCGGATCGCGCGGGGAACATCTGGATCGCCAACTGCGGCAACGACTCGGTGACGATGCTCCCCGGTGGGGATCCGGCACGGGCCGTCAACATACCGCTCGGGCCGGCGCCCGAAGAGGGGCACCCCCAGCTCAAGCCGTTCGGCGCCACGGTGGACGCGCGCGGCAACGTGTGGATTGCGAACAACCGCGGAAACGCGGTCTCGGTGATCTCACCCGACGGCCGTCTGATCGACACCCTCCCGGGAACGTTCCAGGGCCGAACCGTCCTGAGCCACCCTGTCGGCAACGCGACCGACACGAAGGGCAACGTGTGGGTCGCGAACTCCGATTGGCTGGATTCGCCGTGTCCGACGCGCGCGGAGCTCGGCGAAGCCGAGAATCCGTCGATCACCGCCTTCCGCCAGGACACGCGCAAGCCGTTCCCTGGATCGCCGTTCACGGGCGGGGGTCTGACACTGCCGTGGGGCATCGCGGTCGACGGGAAGGACACCGTTTGGGTGTTCAACTTCGGCGTCGTGCCCGTCGGGCAGACGAGCGACATCCCGACCGGCATCAGCCGCTTCTGCGGCGTCGACACGCGTGCGTGCCCGAAGGGGACGAAGACGGGCGACCCGATCTCTCCGGACACCGGATATCGGAGCGATGCGCTCGAGCGGATCACGGGCGGCCAGTTCGATCCTTCGGGGAACATCTGGCTCACCAACAACTGGAAGCGCGATGCCGACCCGATCGTCAACCCGTTCGGAAACGCGATCGTCGTCGCCGTCGGCGCCGCCGCACCGGTGAGGACGCCGCTCCTCGGACCGCCGGTGTCCGCCGAACGGCGGTGAGAATCGACGGCTCGCGGACGCCGCGTCCAGCGTATGACCTTCGCCGGCACGGGCGAGCCACGGGCGGGTCCGCCCTCATGACGTCGCGAATCGCAGGCGCCACCCTCGCTCCCCGTGCTCGACGCGCTCCTCCAGGAGCATGACGCCCAAGAGGGCCTCGACTTGCTGCCGGGTCATGCCGCTGCGGCGGGCGAGGTCGTCCGCACCCCGCCACACCCGGACGCTCAGAGCGTCCGTCACTCGCGAAGCGTCGTCCGTCCGCGATCTGCTGTCCATCGATCCAGAACGTCGCTGGCTCGAGTCGCCTTCGAGCCCCACCAGCTCCCACACGTCGTCCGCGCTCGTGATGCACGCCGCGTCGAATTCGCGGAGCATCCGGTGGCACCCGGCGGATGCCGCGCTCGTTATCTGTAGTCATGTGTGGTTGTAAGTGGTTGTCAGCGTCGGATGCAGATCGTCCTTGGATGGACGCTCCCGCAGCAGTGTCAGTGACGGCGGCTACGGTGCGATCATGAGTGACCTCGGGCTGTTCGCCTTCCGCTGGGTGCCGACTTTTTCCGGCGTCGATGCCGGCGTGGTGTTCGATCGGACCCAGGGGACGATTCACCCCGGCGCGTGCGATTGGCTGCGTTCTCTGTCCGAGTCGGGCGCGTCTCCAAACACGGTGCGGAACTACGGTCTCCGAGTAGCGGGCTTCCTGAGTTGGCTTCTGGCTCAGGGACTGCATTGGACGCAGGTGAGGGCTTCCACCCTGGTGCAGTGGAAGAACCACCTGTTGGTGACGCCGGTGCGAGGCTCCACGATGGCGACGCCTCGCAAGCCGGCAACGGTCGCCGCGTGGTTGGTCGCGCTGGTGGAGTTCTACAGGTGGGCCGCGCTTGAGGATCTCGTGCCCAGGGATCTGGTCGTGCAGCTGACGGAGGATCAGGTGGTGCGCCCGGGTGCGCGGGGCGGTGAGCACGGGCGGATCCGGAGTGTGATGACGAGATCGTTGAAGGTCCGGCCGGTGCAGGTGGAGACGGCGCCGTTGTGGTTGTCGGAGGAAGCCGAGCGGCGGGCTCTGCTCGAGTTGCCGTTGCGTCCGCGGGACCGTTTCCTGGTGGATCTGCTCTACTTCACCGGGCTGCGGGTCGGCGAAGTACTGTCGCTGTTTCGGCAGGATCTGCATTTGCTCGCCGACAACAGCGCGCACGGCTGCCGGCTCCGCGGGCCTCATTTACATGTCGTGCGGAACCGTTCCGTCAACGGCGCGCGGGCGAAATCTCTGCGGAGTGTCCCGGTGCCGGCGGAGCTGGCGTTGTCGTATCAGGAGGCGTTGTCGGAGCGGCTGAGGCTGCTCGGGGACGACGGGAGCTCGAACGCGATTGTTGCACTGGAGGGCCCGACGGCGGGCCGGGCGTTGACCTACGCGACGGTGGTGGACCTGTTCCGTCGGTGGTCGGACCGGCTGGGGTTCTACGTGCGGCCACATTTGCTGCGGCATACGCGCGCGACGATCTGGTTGCGCGGGCTGGAGGGGCAGGCGGTGGATCTTGATGTCGTGCGGGTGCTGCTCGGGCACCGATCGTTGGCGTCGACGCTCATCTACACGCACGCCAGCGACGAGGCGCTGCGCGCGGCGGTCGCACGCACGACGATGTATTCGGAGGACCGCACGTGACGCTCATCGTCGACACCGCGGAGGCAGCAGGCAGCAAGTCTGGCGGCGGTTGGCGGGATTTCCTGGCGGGGATGTTGAACGAGGAGTGGGCTGTTGGTGCGTGGGATGCGGCAACTGGGATCCTGACGGTCGATCCGTTCAACGAGCTCAACGATTTCCGTGCCTGCCGGCGGCCGGGTTGCGCGAATCCCGCTTCGCGCGTCGACTACTGCCCGCCATGCCAGCGGCGGGCCAGACATGCGGGCGTGAGCGTTGAGGAGTATGCCCGCACCCACCCGAAGGTGAGCTTGGATGCGAGGAGGACGACCCGCGGCTTCGAGCTCTGCGGCATATCCGATGAGGCGGGCGTCCGCTGCGGGCGGGCGATGACCACGCGGGGTCTTTGCCCCACGCACTACGACCTGTTCGCGAAACGCTGCAAGAAGTCGGAAGCCGCGCTCACCGATCACCGGCTGGAGGCATTCGTCGCCGATCGGGTGGGGAAGTACGTGTTCCCGTCAGTCCCGTGCCCAATTGCGTCGTGCGGCAGGATCCTGTCACACAGCATCAGCAGCGGCCTCTGCGATTATCACGACTCCGGGCTGCGGGCGGCGCGCCGCAAGCAGCCTGCCCTCACGATCGAGGACTTTATGGGCTCGAACGTGGTGCTGGAGCGTCACCAGCTCGCGCTCGGGTCGCTGAGTGAGCCGTTGCGCACGGAGCTGCTGTTCGTCATCCAGCAGTATGCCGATCGCGGCGTGGGTCGGGTGATGATCAGCAAGCTGCGACCGTTCATCGACGACATCGCCGCCGACCCTCACACCGATCTGCTGGAGTGCTTCCGGTCGCATGAGCACTCCATCCGCCTAAAGGGGGTGCGGGCGGTTGGCATGCTGCTGCTGGAGAAGGCGCATCGCCGGTTCGAGGAATACGACTCGCTCCAAGGCGACCTGATCTTCCTCCAGGACCTACCGCTTCGAGAGACCCAGTCGGCACGGAACCCGGACCTCGGTGGCACACCGCTGGACATTCGGCAGCTCACGCAGCCGTGGCTGGCGACCGCGTTCCGCACCTGGCTGGGTGCGACGTTGGAACCGCGTGGGGCGGTCCGGAAGTGCTTCGACGTCTGCGCCGAGGCATCCCAGGTGATGGCCGATCGCCGCTCCGACGCGGGCATGGATCCGACGCGATTGTCCTACGAGGACATGGCGGCGATCATCGCACGGTTCGAGCAGCGCTGGTCGGCGCAGGGGATCAAGTTCACCTACTCGGTCTGGTGGGAGCTCTGCCGGCTGGCACGACGGTTCGGCGTCTGGGATGAGATCCCGGAGAGCTTCGCGCAGAACTACGCCGCGCAGAAGCGCCGCACCCTGCGGGGGAAAGGCGACCAGAAGGTCGAAAGCGATCGGGTGACCCCTGCCGCGGTCGTCGCGCATCTGCGAAGCCACACCGACCAGCTCGACATCGGTCGCCATTCCGACATGTATCGGTGCGTGCTCGAACTGCTCATGGAGACCGGCCGCCGGCCGGCAGAGATCGCGACGCTGCGGACGGACTGTCTCGTTCAGGATCGGCACGGCGGCTGGCTGCTGCGTTACACGGCGCACAAGACCGGCGGCGCGACCAAGGAACTCCCCGTCGAGACACCTGTCGTCGAGTCGATCCGGCGGTGGGAGCGCATCCGCACCGAGCGCGGCATCAGATCGTCGTACCTGTTCCCGAGCGGGAGGCGCCGGCTGCAGGACGAGAACATCCCTCCGATCGGGGAACGCTACCTGGGCAAGATCCTGCACAAGTTCGCAGCGAACCTTCCCCAGGTCCCCGGGCCGGTGACGGACGCTGACGGGCATCCGGTCGACTTCGACCTGACCACGGTGCAGCCCTACGACTTCCGCCGCGCCTACGCGCAACGTCACGCGGACAACGGGACAGACCCGGACGTGTTGCGGCAGCTCATGGACCACGTCTCGTTGAGCACCACGATGGGCTACTACCAGGTCAGTTCGAAACGTCGCCGGAAGGCCGTCAACACGCTCGCCCCGCTCGCCCACGATCGTCACGGCCGACAGGTCGGCATCGCGAACGGGCGTATGCAGCTGAAGATCACACCGGTCCCTTACGGCGACTGCGCGGAGCCGAGCAATGTCGCCGCCGGCGGTACCGCGTGTCAGCTGCGGTATCAGTGCGCGGGCTGTGGGTTCTTCCGCCCCAACCCTTCACACATCCCAGAGATCGAGAAGGAGATCGTGAAGCTGAAGTCGCAGTTGCGGATCGCGGAGGCCTCCGACACCGCCGGCTACTTGCTGGACGCGCAGCGCGGCCTGATCGCCGACTACGAGAAGGTGCTCACCACCATGCGGGAACGTCTCGAACAGCTCCCACAGGACCAGCGGCGTGAGATCTCCACCATGTCCGAGGTGATGAGACGCGCCCGCAGCGCTGCCCTCGCCGGGAAACACATCGAGCTGAGGGAGATATGACGACGACGACGCCCACCCCACCCCGAGGAAACTCCGCTGCGTTGGCCCAGGCGCGGGCCGAGGCCAGCGCCCGCAAGCACCGTGATGTCGCCGCGACTCTGCACGCGGCCGCAGCACACGGCCAGGCGCTCACGGTCTCGACTCTCGCGGCCGCGGCCGGCGTGAGCCGGCAGTTCCTCTACAGCCGTCCCGATCTCATGGACGGCCTACGCCGACACCAGGAACGACACCCAGCCGCAGGCGACCGCCCCCTCCACGCGGCACGCGCCGCGGACCTGGTGAACGCGCAGAGCACGATCAAACGACTCAAGGGTGAAGCCCGCGAGCTGAACCGGAAGCTCGACGCCGGCCTCGCCGCGCAGCTCGAGCTCCGGGATGAAAAGCGACTGCGCCAGCTATACGAGCACCGCGGCCAGGAGATTGAACGACTCCTCGCCCAGAACGCCGACCTGCTCCGCACCGTCTCCCAACTGCGCGAACAAGTCCGCAGTCTCGAGGACGATCTCGCGATCGAACGCACCGCCATCCGCGAACTCACCGGAAAGCCAGCCAACGTCACCAGCATCCGATTCGGAGACCGATGAGCAAACGGCGAAGCGGGACACCCCTTGCGATGGTGTGTCCCGCTCCGGCGTCTCTGGCTGGGCTATCGGGTGAGCGCGACGCTCTTTCCCGTCACTTCAGTCCCGAAGGTGATTGTCTGGTTGAGGCCGCTGTATCCGGACATGCAGGGGTTGTTGCCTGCGTAGGACCAGCAGAGCTTCGCTCGGTAGTTGTTGCTCTTGAAGTTGCCCCGGTTGGGCCAGGTTCCGCTGGCGCCGGTACCGTCGAATCCGTACCACAGGTGCGGTGACAGGTAGCCCTGCCAGCAGGCCCGGTCACCGCTGCAGTTCGGCACCACGCCGAACGGCTGCACTAGCGACGGTGCAGCATCGATCGCCGTGAAGTCGCCGGTTGCGGGGTCCACCGTCAGGATTGCCGGTGCGCCGGACTCGAACAGATCCCTCTCAGCCTGTGTGAAACCACTCAGAGGGTCATCCTCTACGGTCGCGTTGGCGGGAAGCCCCGCCCACACGGACGCGATGACGAACAGGATCGCTGCAACCGCAGCGATCACGCGAGGGCGCACGGTCGTCGCCCTCGCGGCGGTGTTGGTCACGCTGCCCAACGGATCGACGAGGCGCGGTCGTTCATCGCGGCGCCGACGTTGCTGGAGTTCACGTAGTAACCGTAGGACGCGCCGCCGTAGTTGGTGTTCTCGAAGATCGCGGTCTTGCAGTTCGAGTACGACCGGAACGACGTGATCCGGTTGTCCCAGCCGATCCCGGCGAGGCTCGTGTAGCCGTGGGCATAGCCGTAGCAGCCGTTCTGGGTGACGCTCGCTGCGTACGAGGCACCGGCGTAGTTGTTGTGCTCGTAGAAGATGCCGATCACGGTGCTTGCCAGCGGCGCGACATCGGAGCGAGCACTGCTGGAGTCGTTGACGAGTTCGTCGCTGACTTCGAGCGCCCCGTCGGGCGTGGACAGGACGATGCCGTATGCCTCGTACACGGCGTCTGCCAGGTTGGCGTCGGCGTCGACGCACAGGGACTTCCCGGTGTCGAGCTCCTGCCAACAGCTCTGAGTGCGGTCGATGGTGTCGGCAGTTGCCGCGGGCGCCGTGATGGCGGCGGCTCCGATCATGAGCAACGATGCGGCGAGGGCGGCGAGTGGACGTTTCATGATGTTGGTCTGTTCCCTTCGGATCGGCGATCTTCGTTCAGAGCCTTGCGACGATCGCTGCTCACACGCCAGACCTCGACGAATACTGAGACCCTTTGGTCCGAACGGACAGTCGCCCCGGCCGACCCACACGGTGGGGGAACATGGGGTACGAGAAGAGTCGTGTGTCGGAGGGAGTCGCTGGTGGCGGAGCCCGCGCGCGCGTCCCGGGATCGGCAGGATCTCGCCTCGGCTGATCGTGTCGAGGACGATGTGCCACTGCTGCGACGACTGCGCGATGGAGACGACACCGCTCTGAGCGAACTTCATGACCGCCACGTCCGGGCGGTGTATCTGCTCGCGCGGAGCAAGGTTGACTCCGCGTCAGACGCCGAGGAAGTGACCCAAGACGCCTTTCTGCTGTTGTGGCGCAAGTGCCGTCGTATTGACCTGGCCGGCACATCTTGCCTGCCGTGGTTGCTGACCACTGCGAACTACCTTGCCCTCAACGTTCAGCGGGCAAGTAGGCGTCTGACGCAGCGGGTCACGACTGTGCTGAGTGAAGACGACCTCACTTCCCCGCGCGAGGTGGACGCCGAAGCAGCGCGGAACATGGAACTCGAACAGGTCGTAAGGATCGTTGCGGCCCTTCCGCAGATCGACCAAGACGTATTTCGGCTCTGCGTTGTCGAGGGACTCAGCTACAAGCAGGCCGCGTACCAGCTCCGCACCAGTCACTCGGCTGTACGGAACCGCCTGTCCCGGGTGCGCGGAGCGTTGAGGAAGCAGATAGACCAATGACTATTGACGAGCCGAACTACGACCGGATGCGCGACAACCTGATGCGCGAGGTCCGGCGACGTAGCAACCGGAGCCGGTCTCGCAAGCGGGTCAGCATCTTCATCGGCGCCGGTGTGCTCGTCGCTGCCACCACGGGTGGGGCGCTGATCGCCCTTGCATCCGCGGAGCTTCGGCACAACTCCGCGTACTGCTACGAGTCGCCCTCGTTGCAGAGCCGCGCGCAGCAGGTCGGCGATCCGTCGCCGGTCGGAGACGACCGGGTTGCCCGCGCCATCGACTTGTGTGAGTCCGTATGGCGTATCGGCGTACTCGGTGGCGAGAACGACGGACCGCCCCCCAACGATGGGCGGATCCATCCCGTGCCCGAGCTGTTTGTCTGCTCCCAGCGTGACGGGACGCTCGCGGTCTTCCCGGAGGAGGATGGCGTGGCGTGCAGCGATCTCAGCCTGGAGCCACCCCGGTGACAATCACGCCGATCCGGGCGCTGCCCACGGCGCCGCGGCTACCCGATCGGCACAGGCGCACGGGATGGATAGCGCCGTGCGTCGTCGGGGTGATCGTCGCGATGATGTACATCGCCTACGCAGCATGGCAGTGGTCGCAGTTCACCGTGAAGTCCTGGGACCTGAGCATCTTCGCCCAGCTGCTCGACAACTACGCCCGGATGCAACCGCCCATCGTGAACATCAAAGGCGACGGATACAACCTCCTCGGCGATCACTTCCACCCCCTCCTCGCTCTGATCGCACCCGTCTACGCGATCGCGCCCCACGCGTTCACACTGCTCGCCGTTCAAGCGGTGTGTTTCGCGGTCGCTGCCGCGATTTTCACCCGCACCGCGAGCCGCAGCCTTGGCTCCGTCGCAGGCGGCGTGCTCCTCGGCCTCGCGTTCGGCTTCAGCTGGGGTTTGCAATATGCCGCCGAAGCACAGTTCCACGAGATCGCCCTCGCGGTCCCCCTGCTGACCTGTTCGCTCAGCGCGCTGCTCGAGCGCCGCGATCTCGCTACCGTGCTGTGGGCGGCCCCCCTGGTCTTCGTTAAGGAAGACCTCGGCCTCACCGTCGCGATCATCGGTCTGCTTGTCGCTTACCGCTCGCGCAAGCCGCTTGGGCTCTGGCTCGCGGTCTGGGGCGTGGGCTGGTTCGCGATCGCGGTGTTCATCGTGCTCCCAATCCTCAACCCCCAAGGTTCCTGGGCATACGCGAGCAACGCCAACCCGCTGACACTCCTTGCCGACCCTGGCGGGCTCTTTCACCCATCGAAAGGGCTCACGCTCGCCCTGATCCTGGTGATCAGCGGCGGGCTCATCCTCCGGTCACCGATCGCGCTCGTCCTCCTGCCGACCCTCGCGTGGCGTTTCCTCTCAAGCAACCATGGCTACTGGGGGCCAAGCTGGCATTACAGCGCCGTCCTCATGCCGATCGTGTTCGTCGCACTCCTGGATGCCATCAACCGCGGACCCACCTCCCGGTGGACCTGGCTTCGCAGCTACAGCCGCCATGGCGCCGCGATCGCTGTCACAGCAGCAACAGTGCTCCTACCAACACTCCCGCTATGGTCACTTCTCGCACCCAACTCGTGGGATCAGCCCGACCGGGCTGACGCAGCGACCACAATCCTTGAGGCGATTCCTGCTGGCTCCTCGGTTGAGACCGACATTGGCCTCATGTCCTATCTCGTCGACGACCACGACGTCTACTGGCTCGGAAACTCCAACCCCACCCCGGACTGCATCCTCATCGACCGGGTAGCCGGAGGCACACCAGCCGAATGGGGCAACGCTCTTGAGGTCGCTACCCGACTCCATCCAGGCGCCACCTACCGCGCCATCGCCCAGCAGAGCGGGTACGAACTCGCCTGCCAGTAGCTGACGTCGATTACATGCCGCTCCCGCACAATCTTGCTTCACCGGGACTGCTGCACGGATAGGTGACATCTGAGTTGGCTAGCCCGGGGGGCTGGCCTGGAAGGATGTCATCGTGCCCAAGCCCTACCCGAGCGAGTTCCGTGACGACGTGGTGCGCGTCGCTCAGAACCGCGAGCCCGGAGTGACGATCGAGCAGATCGCGAAAGATTTCGGTGTCCACCCGATGACGTTGCAGAAGTGGCTCCACCGAGCCAAGGTCGAGGACGGGACCGCGCCTGGTCAGACCCGGTCCGAGGCGGCGGAGATCCGTGAGCTGCGGAAGCGGAACCGGCTGCTGGAGCAGGAGAACGAGGTGCTGCGCCGCGCGGCGGCGTATCTGTCGCAGGCGAACCTGCCGGGAAAAGGTTCTACCCGCTCGTGACAGAGCTCGCCGAAGCAGGGATCCCTGTGACGGTGACGTGCCGGGTGCTCAAGCTCTCTCGCCAGCCCTACTACCGGTGGCTGGCGAACCCCATCACGCCCAGCGAGGTGGTGGAGGCGTATCGCGCGAACGCGCTGTTCGACGCGCACAAGGACGACCCCGAGTTCGGGCACCGGCTGCTCGCTGACGAAGCCGCAGAAGCAGGTGAGGCTATGGCCGACCGGACCGCGTGGCGCATCGCATCGAGCAACGGCTGGTTCAGCGCGTTCGGGAAACCCAAGCGCGGCAAGGGACGTAAGCCCGGCCCGCCCGTCCACGACGACCTCTGCGCCGTCATCGACGAGGACGGCCGGACTCGGCACGTGTTCACCGCCGAGGAGCCGAATCAGCTCTGGCTGACCGACATTACGGAGCACAAGACCGCGGAGGGCAAGCTCTACCTCTGCGCGATCAAGGACGTGTACTCGAACCGGATCGTCGGCTTCTCCATCGACTCCCGGATGAAGTCCCGGCTGGCCGTCCAAGCCCTCGAGAACGCGGTTCAGATGCGCGGCGACGTCGCCGGCTGCATCGTTCACAGCGACAGGGGATCTCAATTCCGAAGCCGGAAGATGCTCCGCGCCCTCAACCGGCATCGCATCGTCGGATCCATGGGACGAGTCGGCTCCAGCGGAGACAACGCCGCCATGGAATCGTTCTTCGCCCTGCTGCAGAAGAACGTCCTCAACCGCCGTTCCTGGGTCACCCGCGAGCAGCTACGCATCGCGATCGTCACCTGGATCGAAAGGACCTACCACCGCCGGAGGCGCCAACCCCGCCTGGGCCGTTTGACGCCCATCGAGTTCGAGACCATCATGAACACGACCGTCGCACTGGCGGCGTGACTACAACCTGTCACCTATCCGTGCAGCAGTCCC
>NZ_DATMFG010000053.1:0-26133 GCF_035556355.1 Microbacterium sp. | reverse complement strand
CCGGTCGCCACGCGCGCTCGACCGCGAAGCGCCGGCTCGACGACATCGCGTGCGCGGTCGCATCGATCGTCTCGAGGGCGATGCCGACGGCGGCGACCACGACGAGCCGCCGCGGCGGCGGTGGCTCGTCGGCGAGCGCGGGACCCACCAGGCGCAGGAACTCAGTCGTCTCGTCGCGTGAGGCGCCGAGCGCGGTGGCGAGTCCTTCGAGCACCGCGCGCGGCACGCCGCGTTCGAGCTCCGCGATGAGCCGCTCCTGCCAGGGCAGCGGATGCTCGAGGGTCACGACGGCGTCGACGCCGAACTGCACGGTCGTCGCGTCGCGCCACAGGGGAGGGTTCCCGGGGTGCAATCGGAGCATTCCCCGATGATGGCCGGGCGCCTCATCCGTCGACTGGTTGTCCACAACCGCCCGCCGACGTCACGGGGCCGTGCGGGCTGGGGAGGAACGGATGCGGCGGCCTCGCCGCGCGAGTCAGACCGGATGTCCGCCCGGGTGCTCGTCCCCGTCGGCGGGCCCGCCGCCGTCCGCGTCCTGCTCGCCCGCCGGGTCGACCGAGTCCCGCCCGCTCTCGGACTCGAGCAGCTCCGCGAGCGCGTCGTCGAACGCATCCGGTGCCGGCGCCTCACCGCGAGCGCGGGCCTCGAGCCGCGCGATGAGGGTCGCCGGATCGTCGATGTCCTCCGCAGTGGGCATGAGGTCGGGGTAGTCCCACAGCGAGTCGCGCGCCGCCACTCCCACGGCGTCCGTGACCGCCTGCCACATCGCCGCGGCCTCGCGCATGCGACGGGGGCGCAGCTCGAGGCCCACGAGCGACCCGAGCGCCTGCTCGGCGGGACCGCCCACCGCACGGCGACGGCGCACCGCCTCGGCGATGCGCGGCGCGGACGGCAGTCGCGAGGTCGCCGCGGCGGTCACCACGTCGACCCAGCCCTCGATCGTCGCGAGGAGGTTCTCGAGCCGGCGCAGCGCCTCGACCTGCGTCTCGGAACGCGTCGGCAGCAGAGCGCCGCTCTCGATCGCGCTGCGCAGCTCCTCCGGCTCGGACGGGTCGAACCGGGCCGCGAGCTCTTCGAGTGCGCTCGTGTCGACGTGGATGCCTCGCGCGTACTCCGTCACCTGCGAGATGACGTGCAGACGCAGCCAGCGTGCGTGCCGGAAGAGTCGCGCGTGCGCGAGCTCTCGCGCCGCGAGATACAGCGCGAGCTGGTCCTCGGGGATCTCGAGGTCGCGTCCGAAGTCCGCGAAGTTCTGGGGGAGGATCGCAGCCTCGCCGTCGGGCATGAGCGGGATGCCGACGTCCCCGCCCGAGACGACCTCCTTCGAGAGGCTGCCGACGACGTGCCCGAGCTGCGTCGCGAACAGCGATCCGCCGACGGTCCGCATGATGCGCCCCGCACCCTGCACGAGACCCTGCATGTCTTCGGGCGCCTGGTCGCGCAGCGCCGCGGTGAGGGCGTCGGCGATGCTCGTCGCGACCGGCTCGGCGAGCTCCTGCCACACGGGGAGCGTCGCCTCGACCCAGCCGCCGCGCGTGATCGGCTGCGGTGGCTTCGCGAGTTCCGAGATGGTGGTCGCCTCGCTCAGCCACAGGTTCGCGAGCGCGAACGCCTGGTCGAGGTCGGCACGCTGACCCTGCGTGATCGCGAGGCCGTCCTGGTTCGCGATGTGCAGTGCCTGACGCCGTGTGAGATCCCATGAGATCGACCCGTCGCCGGCGAAGGCGTCCTGCAGGTGGCGCATGACGGTCTGCATCATCGCGGGGTCGATCTGCATGCCGGACAGGCGCGACAGCTGATCGGGATCGATCTGGCCCGCGCCGCCGAACAGCTGGCGGATCATCTCGCGGAACTCGTCCTCGGGGCTGCGTTCGTCGTCTGCCACTTCAGCCGCCTTTCAGCAGGGTCATCGCGTTGCGCTCTACGCTAGTCGCACCCCTTCGTCGCATTGCCCGGCAGCGATCCCTCGCCTTACGCCGGTCGCGAACGACCGAGTGAGAAAGACCCCCGTGGCCCTGTTCGACGAGAACGTGAAGATCTCTCCCGCGCCCCGCCGCCGTCTGACCCCCGCTGTCGTCGCGGGGTCGTGGGCCCTCGCCATCGCGCTGGCGGCGCTGCTGGTGATCACCTTCCTGCCGACCTCGTACGTCATCCAGCAGCCCGGGCCCGTGTACAACACGCTCGGCACGGCGCGGTCGTCCGACGGGACCGAGGTGCCGCTCATCTCGATCGAAGGGGCCGAGACGTACCCGACGGCAGGGGCGCTCGACCTGCTGACCGTCCAGGTCGTGGGCAACCGCGAGCGCACGCCGTCGTGGTTCGAGCTCGCGATCGCGTGGTTCCAGCCGAGCCGCGCGGTGCTTCCGATCGACGCGATCTTCCCCGAGGGGCAGACATCCGAGGAACGCAACGAGCAGAGCGCCGCCCTCATGGTCGACTCGCAGAAAGAGGCGACCGCAGCCGCACTCAACGAGCTCGGCCTCGATGTCGGGCACAAGCTCACGGTGCACTCGGTCCTCGAGGACTCCGCCGCCGAGGGCGTCCTCGAGGCGGGCGACGTGATCCTCGAAGCCAACGGGCAGGAGGCGACGGATGCCGCGTCCCTCCGCGAGATCATCAACGAAGGCGACGGCGCGCCCGTCGAGATCACGATCGTGCGCGACGGTGAGGAGCAGACGGTCACGATCACCCCTCGCGAGACCGAGGTCGAGGGGGAGACGACGTGGCTCATCGGCGTCACCCTCACGAACGACTACGACTTCCCGATCGATGTGACGATCCAGCTCAACAACGTGGGCGGTCCGAGCGCGGGCATGATGTTCGCCCTCGGCATCATCGACTCCCTCACGCCGGGGGAGCTCAACGGCGGCGAGAACGTCGCGGGCACCGGCACGATCGACGCCTCCGGCGAGGTCGGGCCGATCGGCGGCATCCGTCAGAAGATGTGGGGAGCAGTCGACGCCGGAGCCGAGTGGTTCCTCGCGCCCGAGGCCAACTGCGACGAGGTCGTCGGCCATGTGCCGGAAGGGCTGCACGTCTTCGCGGTCGAGGATCTCGACGACGCGCTGGCTGCGCTCGACGCCGTGCGCGAGGGCGGCGACGTGGACGCACTGCCGACCTGCGGCGTCGGCTGACCGGGCGGAGCCTCTTAGGCGAGCGCTGAATTAAGCGAGCGCTGAACGTTGCCTGCGGGTTCGGCCGTCACGTCGGCGACCGCGCCGCGCGCCCGCCTAGGATGAGAAGGTGACCACGACCTCAGCGCCGAACAGGGCCACACCTTCCCGCTCCCGACGGGTCATCGCCATCACGCTCGCGATCATCGCCGCGCTCGTGGTGGGCTTCTTCGTCTTCGCGAACCTCTATGCCGACTGGCTCTGGTACGACCAGCTCGGTTACGAGGGCGTGCTTCTGACACAGTGGATCGCGCGCGTCGTCATGTTCGCGATCGGCTTCCTCGGCATGGCGATCCCCGTGTGGGGCGCGATCCAGCTCGCCTACCGCCTGCGCCCCGTGTACGCGCGGCTGAGCTCGCAGCTCGACCGCTACCAGGAGGTCGTCGAGCCGCTGCGCCGTCTCGCGATGTGGGGGATCCCGATCTTCTTCGGATTCTTCGCGGGCTTCGCGGCCTCGGCGCAATGGGAGACCACGTGGCTGTGGTTCAACGGCGTCGCCACCGACACCGTCGACCCCGAGTTCGGTCTCGACACGGGCTTCTACCTGTTCGCGATGCCGTTCTACAGCGCGGTGCTCGGCTTCGTGTCGGCTGTGCTGCTCGTGTGCCTGCTGGTCACGGCCCTCGTGTCGTACCTGTACGGCTCGGTGCGCATCGGTCAGCGCGAGTTGCGCATCTCGAAGGCGGCGCGCATCCAACTCGCGGTTCTCGCGGGTCTGTACATCCTCGTCCAGGGCGCGAGCCTGTGGCTCGACCGATACAAGACGCTCGTCGAACCCGGCGCGCTCGGCCGCATCACGGGTGCCGGCTACACCGAGACGCAGGCGGTGATCCCGGGGCAGACGATCCTCGCGATCGTGGCCGCGCTCGTCGCGGTGCTCTTCTTCGTGACCGCTGTCATCGGCCGCTGGCGCTACCCGCTCATCGCGACCGGCCTGCTCATCGTGTCGGCGATCGTCGTCGGCGTCGGGTACCCGTGGGTCGTCAACACGTTCCAGGTGCGCCCGAACCAGCTCAGCCTCGACGGCCCGTACTACGAGCGCAACCTCGAAGGCACGAAGGCCGCGTACGGCATCGACACGCTCGAGAAGATGCCGTTCGAGGCCGAGACGGATGCCGAGGCCGGCCAGCTCCGCGAAGACGCCGAGACCACGGCCCAGATCCGCATCATGGACCCGGGCGTCGTGAGCCCGGCCGTGCGGCAGCTCGAGCAGTACCGGTCGTACTACCAGTTCCAGGACCCGCTCGACGTCGACCGCTACATGATCGACGGCAAGTCGCAGGACACGATCGTGTCGGTGCGCGAGCTCAACATGAACCAGCTCGGTGCGGCCGCGTCGTCGTGGGAGTCGACGTCGCTCATCTACACGCACGGCTACGGCATCGTCGCGGCGGCCGGCAACGAGCGCACGACCGACGGCGAGCCCGTGTTCCTCGAGCGCGGAATCCCGTCGTCGGGCTTCCTGACGCAGCAGGAGGGCTTCCAGCCGCGCGTGTACTTCGGCGAGTTCTCGCCGACGTACTCGATCGTCGGCGCACCCGAGGGGTCCGACCCCGTCGAACTCGACTACCCGCGCGGCACCGACGAGGGCTCCAACGAGACCCGCACGACGTTCAAGGGCGACGGCGGTCCGAGCGTCGGCAATGTCTTCAACCGCCTGATCTACGCGCTCAAGTTCCAGTCCGAGCAGATCCTCTTCTCGGACGGCGTCAACGAGGAGTCGCAGATCCTCTACGACCGCGACCCGCTCACGCGCGTCCGCAAGGCGGCGCCGTACCTCGAGCTCGACAGCGACCCGTACCCGAGCGTCGTGGACGGCCGCATCGTGTGGATCGTCGACGGCTACACGCTGAGCGACAAGTACCCGTACTCGACGCAGGTGAGCCTGCAGCAGGCGATCGCCGACTCGAACAACACGGCGCCGCGCTTCTCGCTCGACGACATCAACTACATCCGCAACTCGGTGAAGGCCACCGTCGACGCCTACGACGGCTCGGTCACGCTCTACGCGTGGGACGAGGAGGACCCGATCCTCCAGGCGTGGCAGAAGATCTACCCGTCCACCGTCAAGTCGATCGACGACATGTCGGCCGAGCTCATGAGCCACGTGCGCTACCCGACCGACCTGTTCAAGGTGCAGCGGGCCATGATCGGCGTCTACCACGTCGACGACGCGCGCTCGTTCTACAACCAGGACAACCGCTGGCAGACGCCGAACGACCCGCAGAACGACCAGCGGCTGCAGCCGCCGTATTACTTGACGATGCAGATGCCGGGTCAGGAGGCGCCGTCGTTCTCGATGTTCACGACGTTCATCCCGTCGTCCGAGGGCGCCGCGCGCAACGTTCTGATGGGCTATCTCGCCGTCGACTCCGATGCGGGCAGCGAGGCGGGCGTGAAGTCCGAAGACTACGGCAAACTGCGCATGCTCGAGATCGCGGCCGACACTCCGGTTCCCGGTCCCGGCCAGGTGCAGAACACGTTCGACTCCGATCCGACGATCGCCGATCAGATCAACGTGCTCCAGCTCGGCTCGTCCGAGGTGCGCAACGGCAACCTGCTGACGCTGCCCGTCGGTGGCGGTCTGCTCTACGTGCAGCCGGTGTTCGTGCAGTCGACCGGCGGCACCCAGCTGCCGCTCCTGCAGAAGGTGCTCGTCTCGTTCGGCACCGACGTCGCGTTCGAAGACACGCTGCAGGAGGCGCTCGACGCCCTGTTCGGCGGCGAATCCGGAGCCTCGACCGGTGACGCGGACGTGACGCCGACACCCGGTCCGACACCGACGCCCGAGCCCACGCCGACGCCCGAGCCGGGCGAGACGGCCGAGCCGACTCCGCCGGCGGACGAGTATGAGGCAGCGCTGCAGGAGGCGCGCCAGGCGCTCCTCGATCGCGAGGCGGCTCTGCAGCGGGGCGACTGGGCCGCATTCGGCGAGGCCGACGACCGGCTGACCGAAGCGGTCGAGAAGCTCATCGAGCTGGGCGGCTGACCTCGTCCACCTCGGCGTGACCCCGGGCGACCGCCTGGCGCGTCACGCCGAGGTGAGCAGCCACCACCAGATCAGCAGCAGCGTCACCGCGAAGCCCGTGATCTGGTTGAGCCACAGGAATCGGCGCCACCCGCGCACCGCCTCGTGGGCCGCGGCATCCGTCACCGCCCGGAACGGCCACACCGTCGCGATGTAGGGCAGAGCGAGCGCGGCCGCGAGGGGTCCGGGCCATGCGGTCGCGAGCATCGCGAGACCGGATGCCGCGTAGCACGCGAGCGCGAAGCGCACGGTCCACCGGGCACCCTGCTGCGTCGCGATGGAGCGGATGCCCGCGGCGCGGTCGGCGGCGACGTCCTGCACGGCCCCGAACGCGTGCGACGCGACGCCCCACAGTGCGAACGCGAGGATGACGGCAGCGAGCTGCCAGGTCCACGCGGCGCCCGCGAGCACGAGGCCGTACACCGCGGGGGAGAAGAAGTGGATGCTGCTGCACACGGAGTCCGCGAACGGCACCTCCTTGAGCCGGAGCGGGGGAGCGCTGTACGCGACGACGAAGAACAGGCTCGCGGCCAGCACGAACCACGACCACGGTGACCCGACGATGACGAGGAACACGACGAACGGCGCGCACAGGAGGCCCGCGGTCCAGAGCGTTGCGCGGTGGAGGCGCACGTCGAGCACGGCGCCGTGCGCACCGCCCTTGCGCGGATTGCGCAGGTCCGACTCGTAGTCGAACACATCGTTGATGCCGTACATCGCGAGGTTGTACGGGATGAGGAAGAACACCGTGCCCACGACGAGCGCGACATCGATCTCGCGGGTCGTGAGAAGGTACGCGGCGGCGAACGGATAGGCGGTGTTGACCCAGCTCACGGGTCGGGACGCGATCACGAGCTGGCGAAGGGCGGATGCGGCGCCCACGCGCCCGTCGAGGCTCACGTGTGCCCCTCGTGTCGCCGGGTGAGCGTGTACACCGCAGGTACGAGGAACGCGGCGGCGAGCGGATAGGCGAAGTCCTCGATCGGTGCGAGCCCGATGCGCAGCCCGCTCACGTGCTCGTCCGGATACGAGTAGAGACCCACGCCGATCATGACGTTGTCGAACACGGCGGTCAGCACGAGGAGCACGATCGCCGCGATGCCGGATGCCGCCATGCGCCGGCGGAAGTCCGGGCGGCGCGCCGTCGCGAGGGCGGCCGCCGCCGCGATGGCGAGGAACGCGAGCGAGATCAGCGGATAGGTCATCGCCCGCCCGACTCTCCCGTCGCACCGTCCATGCCCTGGCGCGCCCTCGATCGCCGCTCGAGAAGCCGTCGCGCGCCAGCCCACGTCACGATCGACAGGTAGCACAGGAACGCGAGGAACACCGGCTCCTCGACGGGGAGGTGCGGTGCGAGATCGATGCCGAGGTAGAGGGGGCTGTCGCCCTGGACGAACACGCCCGTCCCGATTCCCACGAGGTCCCACGCGATGAAGAACACTGTGCCGACGGCGACCGCGACGAGGGTGCGGGCGCGGGCGCGCC
This sequence comes from Microbacterium sp., assembly GCF_035556355.1. GTDB lineage: Bacteria > Actinomycetota > Actinomycetes > Actinomycetales > Microbacteriaceae > Microbacterium. The sequence continues at coordinate 18,447 of NZ_DATMFG010000053.1, read as the reverse complement.
ACGCCGCCAGTCGGAACCGCGCGTCGAGTGCGACGATCCCCGCGGCCGACGCGAGGATCGCGAGCAGATAGGCGCCCGGCATCCGTCACGCCTCCACGGGAGCCGGCTCGGCGAGCGGTCCTGGAGAGCGATCACCGCGCAGCCCCTTCACGACGAGCTCGGCCGAGATGAGGCACATCGGCACGCCGATGCCCGGCAGCACGGACGCGCCCGCGTATGCGAGACCCGAGACCCTGCGCGACGTCGTCCTCGGGCGGAAGACGGCGCTCTGTCGCAGGGTGTGCGCGAGCCCCAGCGCGTTGCCGCGCCACGCCCCGTACTCCGCGGCGAAGTCACCCGGCGCGATCGTGCGCCGCACCACGATTCGGTCGGCGAGGTCGCGGATGCCGCACCACGACGCGATCTGCGCGATCACGCGATCGGCGGCGGCCTCGATCGCCGGGTCGCCCGCGCCGTCCACGCCGCCGCGGCCGAGCTCGGGCTCGGCCGGGACGGGTACGAGCAAGAAGAGGTTCTCGTGTCCCGCGGGAGCGACCGACGGGTCGGTGGCGCTGGGGCGGCACACGTACAGCGACGCGGGGTCGGGGATGCGCGCCGTCCGACCGAAGACGTCGGCGAAGTTCCCTCGCCAGTCGTCCGTGAACACGAGGGTGTGGTGGGTCAGCTGCGGCAGCTCTCCCTCGACGCCGAGCAGCAGCAGGAGTGCGCCCGGACTCGGGGTGCGCTTCGTCCACCACGGCTCGGGATAGCTCTGCAGGCTCGGCGGAAGCATCTCGGTCTCGGTGCGATGCAGGTCGGCCGTCGAGACGACGAGGTCGGCGTCGAGTCTGCGGCCGTCGGCGAGGCGGACGCCGGTTGCCGCGGCATCCGTCGCCGTGATGTGAGCGACGCGCGCGCCCGTCTCGATGACCGCACCGCGCTCGGTCGCGAGGCGCTCGAGCGCCCGGACGACCTCGCCGAACCCTCCGCGCGGGTAGAGCACGCCGTCTGCGAGGTCGAGGTGGCTCATGAGGTGGTACAGGCTCGGCGCGGAGTACGGCGAGGTGCCCAGGAACACGGCCGGGTAGCCGAGGATCTGCCGAAGACGCGGATGCGCGAACCGCCGCTCGACGTGATCCGCGAGGCTGCGCGTCAGCAGGGGGGCCAGCCTCGGCAGGCGCTTCAGGAGCGCGGGATCGCGCAGACCGGCCGTCGTGGAGTACGTGTCGTACAGGAAGCGCGAGACGGCGAGCTCGTACGCGTCGGCGGCCGAGTCGAGGTACGCGTCGAGGGCTGCGCCGGCACCCGGCTCAAGGCTCTCGAACAGCGCTGTGGACGCTTCTCTGCCCGACACGACGTCGATCGCGTCGCCCGTGCCCGGCGGGCCGTACACGCGGTACGCGGGGTCGAGTCGCACGAGGTCGAGCTGCTCGGCGGAGGATGTGCCGAGCAGGCGGAAGAAGTGCTCGAAGACCTCGGGCATGAGATACCAGCTCGGGCCCGTGTCGAACACGAAGCCGTCGTGCTCCCATACGCCCGCACGGCCGCCGATCTCGTCGCGCGCTTCGAGCACCGTGACGTCCCAGCCTTCCGCGCCCAGCAGCGCCGCCGTCGCAAGACCTGCGACTCCCGCCCCGATCACGATCGCCGGACGGTGCGCGTCTTCGGCGGGCGGCGTCACGCGCGGACCGTCCGAGGAGCGAATCCCAGCCACGCGCGCGCCGCGAGCGTCGCCTTGACGGGGTCGGGCACGCGCACGCGCCCTTCGCCGTCGGAATGCCGGCGGAGACGCGCCGACAGCGCGCCGAAGAGGTCGTGCGCCGCGGTGACCGCCCGGCGGCAGTCGGCGGGAAGGCTCGGGATGACGGCGGCGGCAGCGGCGAGGTCGGCGTCGATGCGGTCGAGCACCTCCGCGCGCGAACCGCGCGCTCCGAGGTAGTCCCGCCCGAGGGCGCCGGCGTCGTGGTCGAGATCCCGCAGGAAGTTCAGCTCCTGGAACGCCGCGCCGAGGCGCCGCGCCCCGTCGCACAGCTCGGGATCGGGATCGACCGGATGCGGCCGACCAGCGTTCACGAAAACGTGCAGGCACATGAGCCCCACGACCTCCGCCGAACCGTAGACATACGCGTCGTGCGATGCCGCATCGTGCTGCGCCGTCTCGAGGTCTGTGCGCATCGACGCGAAGAAGGGGCGCACGAGCGGTGCGCCGATGCCCGTCTCGCGCGCGGTCGCCGCGAACGCGTGCACGACGAGGTTGGTGCTGAACCCGCGCTCGATCGCCGCGAGGGTCTCGGTCTCGAGATCGTCCAGTATGCGGCGCTGGGTCTCGACGTCGAGTCCCGCCGCGGCCGCCGGGCCGTCGACGACCTCGTCGGCGACGCGCACGAGCGCGTACACGTTCCGCACATGCGGCCGCGGGCGCGCGCCGAGCAGACGGCACGCGAGCGCGAACGACGTCGAGTAGGCCGAGATGACGGCGGCGGAAGCATCCGTCGCCGTCCGGTCGTACAGATCCAGGCCCGTGGGCACTGCGTGGTCGCGGGTCACGGGATGCGCTCCCGGATCGCGGTGGAGAGGGACTCGATGAGCGCGGATGCCTCGCCCGGCAACGCCAGCGCGGCGCGCGCGGCATCGGAGAGCGTCTCGTCGACGAGCGCTGCCGCCCTTTCGCGCGCGCCACTGGCTTCGAGGGCGCGCTGCGCTTCGCGGATGGCGACGGGGCCGGTGTGTGCGACGGCGATCGCATCGCTCACGCGCTCCCACTCGCGCGTGCCGCGGGCGAGGGCGACGACCGGCGTGCGCTTGGCCTCGCGCAGGTCGACGCCTGAGTCGCGGCCCGTCTGCGCCGCCGAGCCGAACGTCCCGATGAGGTCGTCGACGAGCTGGAACGCGAGTCCGAGGCATCCGCCCGCCTCGCCGACGGCGTCGAGTGCGCTCGACGGCGCTCCCGCGAGCACCGCACCTGCCTGCAGCGGAGCGCGGAACGAGTAGACGGCCGTCTTGTTGAACGTCGCGTCGAGGATCGAGCTCGTGTCGGGGCAGTCGGCCGCGACGGCGTGCTCGACGTCGGCGAGCTCGCCCGCCGCGGACACGTACACGGCGTCGTCGTACAGCGCGAAGAGGCGCTCACGGGTGACCGCATCGACGTCGGCGGTCGCGACGAGTCGCGCCGCCTCGTGCAGCAGAAGGTCACCCGCGAGGATCGCGGCGGCGTCGCCGAGGGCCTCCTGCCCTTCGGCATCCGCGCCCCGCGCACCCGCGAGAAGCCGGAACTCGCCCGACACGTTCGGGACGCCTCTGCGCAGCGTGTCGTGGTCGATGACATCGTCGTGCACGACGAACGCCGTGTGCAGCAGTTCGAAGGCCGCAGCGACGGGGAAGACCGCGGGGGCGTCGTCGACACCGCCGCCGAACGCGGTGAACGACGCCGTGACGAGCGCGGGGCGCATCCGCTTGCCACCGGATGCCGCGCGGCCGATCGCGTCGGCGAGCCGCGCGAACCCGCCGCCCAGAGGCTCCGCACGGGTGCGGATGCGCGCGAGCGCGGCGGCGATCGCCTCGTCGGTGCGGGTGTCGGTGGCGATCATGATGCGCGGGCGACGGCCGGCGCTTGCTCGGCCGCCGCGCCGAAGAGGTGAAGCTGTTGGGCCTGGAGCACCAGCCAGGGGCTGAACGCCCACGGCGTGGCGACGAGCGACGCGGCGAGGTCGGCGGGGTCGACCCAGCGCGTCTCGCTCACCTCGCGCGGGTTGGGTTCGGGTTCGTCGTCGGTGTACGCCAAGTACACGGGGCACACCTCGTGCTCGACGATGCCGTTCGCGTCGGTCGCGCGGTAGCGGAAGAGGGGGAGGGCGAGCTCCAGGTCTGTGATCGTGATGCCGAGCTCATGCTCGGCACGCCGGTGCACCGCGGCAACGACCGGTTCGGCCGGACGGGGGTGCCCGCAGAACGAGTTGCTCCAGACGCCGGGCCACGTGGTCTTTCCGAGCGCGCGGCGCGTGACAAGCACTTGTCCCGCCGCGTTTCTCACGTGGCAGGAGAAGGCGAGGTGCAATGCTGTGTCGGTGCCGTGAACGCTGGACTTGGGCGCTGTCCCGATCGCCTCTCCCGCGTCGTCCAACAGCACGACGAGGTCCTGTTCGGTCATGCCGGTCCCCCGATCGGCTCGTTAAATTGCTAGTTTATCTAGTGAATGGTTTCGCCGATGATACAGGCGAGTGTAAGGAGTGTCCACATGTCCTACCCCAGGCTTGCCGAAAGCGGCCACGAGCGCTACGTCATGGAGATGCTCCAGGCGCTCCGGGCGTTCAGCGACGCGATGGACCGGATGCACGGCGGTCTGAAGGGCGACATGGACATGAACGCCACCGACCTCGCCGCCATGCGCATGATGATCATGCGCGAGCAACGCGGCGAGACCGTCAGCCCGCATGACGTCGCCCGTCACCTGCGGATCACCACCGCCTCGACGACCAAGCTCCTCGACCGGCTCGAAGCCGCCGGCCACATCGAGCGCCGCCCGCATCCACGCGATCGTCGTGCGCGCATCGTCGTGCTGACGGACACCTCACGGCAGGAGTTCTACCGCAACTTCGGCGAGCGCCTTCGCGGCATGCGCGAGATCGCCGACCGCTACAGCGATGAGGAGCTCCAACTTGTGACGCGCTTCCTCGCCGACATGAGCACGGTGCTCGATCCGGAGCAGTAGAGGGGTAAACGAAGAAGGCGCCCCCTCGGCGGGGGCGCCTTCTTCATTTCGTTGCGGGGACAGGATTTGAACCTGCGACCTCTGGGTTATGAGCCCAGCGAGCTACCGAACTGCTCCACCCCGCGGCACGAGAATCAAGCCTAGCACGGGTTTCGACGTGCTCAGACCGCGGTTGCCGCCTCCGCTCTCCGAGCGCGAGGATGAGCGCATGGTTTCCCCCCGCGGAGTCCGTTACGACGACGACGTCGATGACGGCCGCAACGAGACGCCCGCCGAACGTGCCGACCGCAACTGGAACGAGGTCCTGCAGGAGCTTCGCGTCCTCCAGACCGGCACGCAGATCCTCACGGGTTTCCTCCTCGCGCTCGCGTTCCAGCCCGGATTCGCGGATCTCAACGAGGGTCAACGGCTGCTCTACCTCACGCTCGTGGTGCTCGCCGCGCTCACCGCGATCGTCGCGCTCGCCCCGGTCGCTCTCCACCGGGTGCTCTTCCGACGCTTGGCGAAGCCGCGGGTGGTCGCGTACGGACATGCAGCGCTCGTGACGTCGCTCGTCACGGTGTCGCTCGTCTTGGTCGGCGTGGTCGCATTCGTGTTCGACTTCGTCGTGTCGGACGGCGCTGCGATCGTGGCATCCGTCGCCCTCGGAGTCGTCATCATCGTCTTGTGGGTCATCGCGCCCGTCGTCATCCGCAAGCGCCATTCGGAGAGGGTGGGCCGATGACCGTCGCCGTGCCCCTGGCCGTCGCCCAGTTCGCACCGACGGCGGATGCCGCAGCCAACCTCGACCTCATCGACGACCTCGTCGCCACGGCCTCCGCGCGGGGCGCGCGGGTCGTCGTGTTCCCCGAGTACTCGAGCTACTTCATCGATCCGTTCGACGAATCGCTCGCCGCGAACGCGCAGGAGATCGACGGGCCCTTCACGCGAGCCCTCACGGGCCTCGCGTCGACGTACGACGTCACGGTCGTCGCGGGGCTGCTGGAGCGAGCCGGCGACGACCGGCGCGTGCGCAACGCGGTGGTCGCGGTCGACGAATCGGGCGTCGTCGCGCGCTACCGCAAGCTGCACCTCTACGACGCTTTCGGCCAGCGCGAGTCGGATTGGGTCGAGCCGGGTGAGCTCGGCGAGCCCGAGACCTTCGAGGTCGACGGCATGCGCTTCGGGCTCATGACGTGCTACGACCTGCGGTTCCCCGAGGTGGGGCGGATGCTGGCGGATGCCGGCGCGCACGCGATCCTCGTGCCGGCGGAGTGGGTGCGTGGCCCGCTCAAGGAGCACCACTGGCGTACGCTCCTGCACGCGCGGGCGATCGAGAACACGCTCTACGTCGCCGCGGCCGACCACCCGCCGCCGCTCGGCGTCGGGAACTCGATGATCGTCGACCCGCAGGGGGTCGAGATCGCCGCCGTCGGCACGGGCACCGACGTCGCGCTCGCGCATCTGGACCTCGACGCCGTCGAGCGCGTGCGTCGCGTGAACCCGTCGCTGCGGCTGCGCCGCCTGCGCGTCGTACCGCGCGACTGAACGCCGCGCGTCACGCGGGGAGCGACGCCAGGGAGGCGAGGCGCGACGCCGCCTCCTCGAGCACGTCGAAGCGCTTGCACGCCGCGAACCGCACGAGCGTCGCGTAGTCGCCGCGATGCTCGGGCGTGGCGAACGCGGTCAGCGGGATCGCGACCACGCCGGCGCGCTCGGGGAGGCGCCGGCAGAACTCGTCCGCGTCGGTCGCGCCGAGGGGCGCGGCATCCGCCACAGTGAAATACGACCCCGCCGGTGTGCGCACCCCGAAACCCGCCTCGCGCAGGCCCGCGCCCAGCACGTCGTGCTTCTCACGCAGGGTTGCCGCGATGCCGGCGAAGAACGCGTCGGGCAGGGCGAGTCCGAGCGCGATCGCCGGCTGGAACGGCGCTCCGTTGACGTACGTGAGGAACTGCTTGACGGCGAGCACGGCGTCGATGAGATCGGACGGGCCGGTCGCCCACCCGATCTTCCAGCCCGTCGTGGAGAACGTCTTGCCGCCCGACGAGATCGTGAGCGTGCGGTCCCACGCGCCCGGCAGCGTCGCGATCGGCACGTGCGGGGCGTCGAAGACGAGGTGCTCGTAGACCTCGTCGGTGACGATGATCGCGTCGTGGCGGTCGGCGAGGCGCACGATCTCCGAGCGCACCTCGGCGGAGAAGACGGCTCCCGTCGGGTTGTGCGGATCGTTCACGAGGATGACGCGCGTCCGGTCGGATACCGCCCGCGCGAGCTCGTCGAGGTCGGGTTGGAAGTCCTCACCGCGCAGCGGCACCGTCACGAGCCGCGCGCCCGCGAGTGCGACGCACGCGGCGTACGAGTCGTAGTACGGCTCGAACACGACCACTTCGTCGTCGGGCCCGTCCGTGAGCGCGAGAAGCGCCGCCGCGATCGCCTCGGTCGCCCCCGCCGTGACGAGCACGTCGCGGTCCGGGTCGAGTTCGAGACCGTAGAAGCGCTTCTGGTGCTGCGCGACGGCCTGGAGGAGAGAACGGATGCCGCGACCCGGAGGGTATTGGTTGACGCCGTTCGCGATCGCCTCGCGTGCCGCCTCGAGCACCTCGGCGGGCCCGTCCTCGTCGGGGAACCCCTGGCCGAGGTTGATCGCGCCGGTGTGCGCCGCGAGCGCGCTCATCTCGGCGAAGATCGTGGGGCGGGCGGTGCCGTCGGCATCGACGAGGCCCGCGCCCCGGGCGGTGCGGAGCCATGCGCCGGGAATCAGTCGCATTCCTCAGACGCTACCCTTCTCGGGGCTTCGTTTCCCGGCGCGCTCAGAGGATCGCATAGGCGTGTCCGGGCGCCGACATAAGAAACGCACAGCATCGCGCGTCACGCTGTATCTGGCTTTCACGAAGGAGCATCGAATGAGCGACATCGACGAGGGACGCCAGAGCGACCAGAACCCCGCCGCGGGCGAGCCGGCCGCCGAGTCGGGCGCGCCGGCGGCCGAACCCGCCACGCCCGCGGCCGAGTCCGCCGCGCCCCCGGCCCCGCCGGCCCCGCCCGCGCCGCAGCAGCCCGCGTGGCAGCCTCCGGCCGGCGGCGCTCAGCACCCCGGCGCCCCGTACGGCGCGCAGCAGGGCCAGTACGGCCGTCCCGCGCAGCCCGGTCACCCCGGCCAGCCCGCGACGGGCGCACTCGGGCGACCGCCGCACCCGCAGGCCTACGCCGGGCAGCCGTACTCGGGCCAGGGCCCGCACCCCGGCCGGCCGTCGTACCCGGCGCACCCGCTCGGTCACGCGTCGAACCCCGGCACGTCCTCGAACCCGACGGTTCCCCTCGGCCCGTCGGGCGGCGCATCCGGTACGACGCCCACCGGCGCGACGAAGACGACCCGCCCCGAGAAGAAGAGCGCCGGGCGCACGGTGGCCGCAGCCGTCGTCGCAGCGGCCCTCGTCGGCGGCGCAGCGGGCATCGGCGGTGCGTGGGCGGGCGTGAACTGGTTCGCGCAGTCGCCGACGGTCGCGGCATCCGGACCGTCCACGGTCACCGTCAACGACCCCGATTCGGTCAACCAGACCACCGCGATCGCCGCCAAGGTCGTGCCGAGTGTCGTGACGATCTCCGCCACGAGCAGCGCCGGCGGCGGAACCGGCTCCGGAGTCATCATCTCGGAAGACGGCTACGTCATCACCAACACGCATGTCGTGACGCTCGACGGCGCGACGAACGACGCCGACATCCGCGTCACGACCTCGGAAGGACGGGTCTACGACGCCGAGGTGGTGGGCACGGATCCGACGTACGACCTCGCGGTCATCAAGCTGCAGGATGCCTCGGGCCTGACTCCCATCGAGTTCGCCGACTCGTCGAAGCTCAACGTCGGTGACGAGACGGTCGCCGTGGGCGCGCCCCTCGGGCTGTCGAACACCGTGACGACCGGCATCGTGAGCGCGCTGAACCGCTCGATCCAGATCGCGTCGGCCGCGGTGCCCGAGCTCGAGGGAGACGACGACTCGGGTCGCCCGACGCCTCGCGACGGCGAGGGCCCGTTCCAGTTCGACTTCGGTCAGGGACCGCGCCAGAACACCCCGTCGGCGACGATCTCGATCGCCGTGATCCAGACCGACGCGGCGATCAACCCGGGCAACTCGGGCGGCGCGCTCGTCGACTCCGAGGGCAAGCTCATCGGCATCAACGTCGCGATCGCGACCGCGGGCGGCGCGCAGACCGAGGGCTCGGGATCGATCGGCGTCGGCTTCGCGATCCCGTCCGACATCGCCAAGCGCGTCGCCGACGAGATCATCGAGAACGGCGAGGCGACGCACGGCCTGCTCGGCGCGAGCGTCCAGTCCGCGGCCTTCGTCGAGGGCTCGACGATCACCGGCGCCTACATCGCCGAGATCGTCCCGGGCGGTGCGGCCGACGAGGCCGGGCTGCGCGTGGGCGACATCGTCACCGAGTTCAACGGCGTTCCGATCACCGACTCCGTCGACCTGACCGCGCAGGTTCGCGCGGCGGCAGGGGGGAGCGATGCGACGCTCACGTACGTGCGCGACGGCGAGTCGCACACGATCGACGTGACGCTCGGCACGCTTGAGCCCTGATCACCCCGGGGCTCCGGACGCCACCCCGCGATAGGCTCGCGGGGTGGCGTCCTTCTCGTTCGGCGCGGGGAACGCGCGCAAGCTCGCGAGCATCCCGCTCTACGCCGCCGGACGCCTCGCCACGCTCGTGATCCCGCGCTCGCGCGACGAATGGGTCTTCGGGTGCGCGGTCGGCATCGCCGACGGGGCGCTCGAGCTGTGGAGAGTCGCCGCGGAGCACGATGTGCGGGCGGTGTGGCTGGTCGCGAACGAACGAGAAGAGGCGGATGCGGCGGCCCGCGGCATCCGGACCGTCCGCAAGTCCTCGCTGCGGGGCTTCTGGCGCACGGCGCGCGCCCGCGTGGTCGTCGTGACCCACGGGTTCGGCGATGTCAACCGCTACGCCGTATCGGGCGCGTTCGTCGTGCAGCTGTGGCACGGTATCCCGCTCAAGCGCATCGGGCTGGACTCGCCCGAGACGGTGCGTCCGCCCGCGCGCCTGCCCCGCCCCGTGAGCGCTCTCGTGCGGCGCGGCCTCGCGGTGATGTATCGCGCGGCGGCGCGGCGCATCGACGTGCTCCCGGCGGCGTCGCACCTCGTGCGCGGACGTCTCGAGTCGGCGTTCGGCCTGCGGGACGAGCGCGTGCCGGTCACAGGTGAGCCTCGCGTCGACGTGCTCTCGCGCGGCGAGCCCGCCGAGCGCAGGAGTTCGGCGCGCGCCCGCATCGACGAGACGGCCGGGCCGTTCGATCCCGCGTCACGGCTCGTGCTGTACGCGCCGACGTGGCGCGACGGCGAGCCTGACCCCGCCATTCCGCATGGCGGGCAGTGGCGCACGATCGTCGACGCGCTCGAGCGTCACGACGCCGTGCTGCTCGTGCGCTCGCACCCGCTCGGAGCGGGGGAGTACGAACCGCCGTTCCCCACGGAGCGCGTCCGCCGCCTCGGCAGCGACCTCGTGCCCGACGTGACACCGCTCCTGGCGGGGCTCGACGTGCTCGTGACGGACTACTCGTCGCTCGTGTTCGACGCCTCGCTCGTGCCGCTGCCGACGCTCTTCCTCGCACCCGATGTCGAGGCGTACGGGCGGCGACGGGGGTTCTACGGCCGGTTCGCCGACGTGGCCGGCGACGACTGGAGCACCGATTGGGAGGGGCTCGTCGCGCAGCTCGACGCGGTGCTGGGCGACGACGCGGTGCGCGGGGAGCGTCTGGCTCGCGCGCAGCGGTTGAGCGAGCGCGTCCACGCGTTCCGCGACGGCCGCAACACCGAGAGGGTGTACCGTGCGATCGAGACGGGGCTCGCGCGACGCGGCGCGCCCGGCTGGGGCGGGACGACGAGCGCGCCGCCCCCGCCGCATCCGACTTCACACCCGACGAAGGGAACCCGATGACCGATGCCCGCTTCTCGACCGACGGCGGAGCGAGCCTGATCCTGTCGGGCACCGGCGCCCGACCGCAGTCCGTCGAGCTGATCGGGCCGCGCGCCCGGACCGCGGGCACACTCACCGGGCGCGGCAAGACCTGGCGTGCGGTGATCCCGCTGCGGGCGGCCCGCTGGGGCGGACCCGAGCTGCCCCTGCCGGTCGCCGACTACCGACTCCGGCTCGTCGACGCCGACGGCGCCGAGGCGGCTGTCGAGGCATCCGCCCCGCTCACGCAGTTGGGGACGCTTCGCGCGAGCCTCGACGGCGGCGTCGTGCACATCGGGCCGCCGATCGACCCCGCGTACGACTCGGGCGAGGGGCAGGCGGCCCTCGAGCGGCGATACGCGACGCGTCCGGGCGGGCTCGAGAACGCGGTGTTCTTCGAGAGCTTCTACGGCCGCAACGCGAGCTGCAACCCGCTCGCGATCGACCGTGAGCTCGCAAAGCGCGCGCCCGGGCTGACGCGGTACTGGAGTGTCGTCGACCTTTCGGTGCAGGTGCCCGACGGTGCGATCCCCGTCGTCGAGGGCAGCCCCGAGTGGTGGCGTGCCCGAGGGGCCGCGCGCCTGCTCGTCGTGAACGACTGGCTGCGCCGGCGCTTCGCGAGACGGAGGGGCCAGGTCGTGCTGCAGACGTGGCACGGCACACCGCTCAAGCGCCTCGCGCTGCACCGGCCGGGGTTCGATCCGCGCCGTGCGGCGGCCGTCATCAAGGAGGCGCGCCGATGGGACGTCCTCCTCGCGCAGAGCCCGTACGCGGAGCGCATCCTGCGCAAGGCGTACGCGTTCCTGCGACGGCCGGTGTGGGTCGAGGGGTACCCGCGCAACGACGTCCTCGTGACCGGCACGGGCGACGCAGCCCGCCGCGCGCTCGGCATCGGCCCCGACGAGCGCGTGCTGCTGTACGCGCCGACGTGGCGCGACGATCGCGCCGAGATCGTGGACTTCGTCGATCCGGCGGAGCTCGCGGCGGAGACCGACAGCGTCGTGCTGGTGCGCGGCCACTCCCGCACGCTGCAGCCCGGGCGCGACGCCGAGGGTCCGCGGGTCATCGACGTGACGAGGTTCCCCGACACGTCGCAGCTCCTGCTCGTCGCCGATGCGCTCATCACGGACTACTCGTCGGTCATGTTCGACTTCTCGGCCACGGGCAAGCCCATGTTCTTCCTCGTGCCCGACCTCGAGCGGTACCGGGGTGAGCTGCGCGGGTTCTACTTCGACCTCGTGGAGCGGGCTCCCGGCCCGGTGGTCCGGACGCAGGGCGAGCTCGTGGCGGCGATCCAAGACGTCGACCCGTCGCTGTTCGCCGACGCATACGCGCGGTGGCGTGCGGCGTTCAACGCGCGCGACGACGGCCACGCGTCCGAGCGGGTCGTGAACCGCATCCTCGACCAGGGGTTCGTCGACGTGGGGTGATCCGCGCTTTCGGCCCGCTCGGCGGCGACTCGCTCGGCCCGCTCGGCGAGCTGCGGTCAGGGCAGCGGCGTGTTGCGGTCGCCGAGCCGCGATGTGTCGACCGTGTCGTGCGCGCCGCCCAGCACGCCCGCGATGAACCCGAGCCCCCACGAGATGTGCATCGTGGGGAGCACGGCGATCGTCCACAGCTTGTCGCGCCAGCCCGAGCCCCCTCCGGGGCCGATCGCCACGACGAGCACGAGCAGCGCGTAGGCGAGCACGGGGACGAAGACGACGGATGCTGCGACCGCCCACCACCCGGTGAGCACGCGCGCGAGCTGCAGCGTTCCCACGATGACCGACAGCGCGATCGCGACCACGAGCAGCGGGGGAGCGAAGAAGCGCAGCGAATTGCGGGTGCCGTACCGGCGCACGAGCTCGCCGCGCCACCGGCCCGTCGCGATGAACTGCCGTGCGAGCCTGCTCCAGCTCTCGCGCGGCCAGTACGTGACCGAGAGCTTCGGGTCGAACCACACGCGGTAGCCCGCGCGGCGGATGCGGAGGTTGAGCTCCCAGTCCTCGCCGCGGCGGATCGTCTCGTCGAACCCGCCGACCTCGTCGAAGACGGCGCGCCGCATGACGCCGAGGTAGGCCGACTCGGCCTCCCCCTCTCGCGTGCCGCCGTGGTACGCGCCTCCGCCGAGTCCGATCCGCGAGTTGTACGCCCGGGCGACGGCGCGCTGGAACGGCGTGCGGCCGTCGGCCCGCATGACGCCGCCGACGTTCGCGGCGCGCACGCGCGTGAGCGTGTCGAGCGCCCGCCGTGTGTAGCCGGCCTCGAGCTCGGAGTGCGCGTCGACGCGCACCACGGTCGGATAGCGTCCCGCTCGGATCGCGAGATTCAGCCCGACCGGGATGTCGGCTGCGGGGTTGTCGACGAGCACGATGCGCTCGTCCTCGGCGGCGAGCTCGCGCGCGAGCTCGTCCGTGCCGTCGGTCGAAGGGGCGAGGGCGATGATGAGCTCCGACGGCCCGGGGACGTCCTGCGCGAGCGTCGACTCGACCGCGCGGCGCAGGTAGTCGCGCTCGTTCAGCACGGGCATCACGAACGTGACGCCCGCGTCGTCGGGCGCCGTGGGCGCGTCTCTGCGACCGGGCTCCTCGACATGCACGCGTCGATCATGTCATGTGCGCCCGTCGGTAGGCTGAACGGGTGGGTGTGGTGGCGGATGCGAAGAAGGCGGTTGCGCTGCTCCGGAAAGCCGTCACGAATCGGCGCGCCGGCACAGCGGTCCGCCGCGAGCTCGCGCAGCGCCCGCCGCATCCGGAGAATCACTACAAGGTCGCCGTGTACTTCGCCGACGGCGCGGTCAACATGTACCAGATGCGGCAGTGGTACAAGCCGCTGGCCGAGCTCGCGAAGCGGTGGCCCGTCGTGGTGCTCAGCCGCGCGGCGACCGGTGCTCGCGCGCTCCTCGCCGAGGACGCCCCGCCCGTCGCATTCGTCCCGACGGTGCGCGATCTCGAGCGCTTCATCGCCACGCAGGACATCCGCATCGTCCTGTACGTGAACCAGAACACGCGGAACTTCCAGATGTTCCGCTACGGGCGTCGCTGGCACGTGTTCATCAACCACGGCGAGTCCGACAAGATGTACATGACCACGAACCAGTTCAAGGCGTACGACTACGCCTTGATCGCGGGCGACGCGGCGCGCGAGCGGCTTTCGCGCGTGCTGTGGGACTACGACCTCGATCGGCGTACGATCCAGATCGGTCGGCCCCAGGCCGACCACTACTCGGGCACCCTGCCGTTCACACCCGACGAGCGCACCGTCGTGCTCTACGCGCCGACGTGGGAGGGCGACCGCCCTTCGGCGCACTACGGCTCGGTGCGCACGCACGGCGAGGCGCTCGTGTCGGCGCTGCTGGCCACCGGACGCCATCGGGTGATCTACCGCCCGCACCCGCGGTCGGGCGTGGTCGACCCCGAGTACGGCGCGGCGAACCGGCGCATCATCGCGACGATCGAGGCGGCGAACGCGTCCGACCCGTCGGCGCGCCACGTCTACGACGCCGGTGCCGACCTCGGTTGGCAGCTCTCGGTCGCGGACGTGGCGATCGTCGACATCTCGGCGATGGTGTACGACCGGCTGGCGGCAGGCAAGCCGCTCATGGTGACGCGGCCCACCGACCCCGAGGCGATCGTCGACACGCACGGCTATCTCTCGGCGTGCGAGTGGCTCGACGCGGCATCCGCCCCCGATGTCGTCGCGCAGATCACGCGGGTCATCGAGGATCCGGATGCCACGGCCCGCCTCGAGCACTGGGTGCGGCACTACTTCGGCGACACGAGTCCGGGCGCCGCGACCGCGAGGTTCCATGCCGCGATCGAGCGGCTCATGCAGGAGTGGGAACTGTGGCACGATCGCTCGGTGGCGCGCGGCGACGTCGACGAAGACGAAGAGGAGCAGCAGGCGGCGGAGCTCGACGAGTGACGCCGAGTTCGCGCGGTCAGGCGTTGACGGTGGGCTGCTCGACGAGCCGTGCGATCGCGCGCAGCGGGATGGGAACCCACGTCGGGCGGTTGCGCGCTTCGTAGATCGCCTCGTATACGGCCTTGTCGATCTCGAGGGCGGCGAGCAGGTCGCGCTGCGCCTCGAGCTCGATGCCCGACGCGGCCGCATACCCGTCGAGGAATGCGCGTCTCGCGGCGCGCGCCCACGCGAGCGCGGCATCCGGGGACTGGTCGGGCGTGTCGAGGCGGATCGACCCCGCGACGTAGTCGAACGAGCGCAGCATCCCGGCGACGTCCCGCAGCGCGAGGTCGGCGCGCACACGCTCGGCCATCGGTCGCAGCGGCTCGCCCTCGAAGTCGAGCAGCACCCAGCCGCGTCCGGGCGTGTGCAGCACCTGGCCGAGGTGGAGGTCGCCGTGGATGCGCTGCAGCGGCGGCCACGCTGTCTCGAGGGCCCGGGCGTACACCGCCTCGATCGCGTCGCGCTGCTCGGCGATCCCGGGAACCTCGGCGATCGCCATCGTCAGCCTGCGTGTCCACGTGTCGGCGGTCGCCGTACGGTCGGTCTGCTGGGTCTCGTGCGTCGGGAACAGCCGCGCGAGCGCGACGTGCACGTCGGCCGTCGCCTCACCGATCTCGCGCGCCGCGACGGTGAAGTCCTCGAGTCGGGCGGCAGCCCGCAGGGCGACGCGCCACGCGTCGTCGACGTCGGGCAGGAACTCCTGGGCGAACGCGAGCGATCCGCTCACCGAGCCGCCCGCGGTCGCGAGGTCCGGCCATGCGCCCTCCAGCACGCCGACGGCGGCGGGCACGTGGGTCGAACCCGACGCCGACAGGGCGCACTGCAGCTCGATGTCGGGATTCAGTCCCGGATGCAGCTGCCGGAAGACCTTGCAGATGATCGACGGCCCGCCATCTCCGCTGCGGTAGATGATCGATGTGTTCGACTGCTCGCCGGAGAGCACGGCCGATTCGTAGGACGCCGCGGGCGCCGCGAAGTCGGCCGCCGGGACCCCGGTGACGGACGTGCGCGGTCCGGAGCCGGATCCGCCGCGGGTGACGAGCGTGAGCAGCGCTCGCGTGTAGGCGGGATCGTGGGGCCCGTCGATGAAGGTGACACCCGGCTCGGGATCGCCGATGACGTGGTCGCCGGAGTCCTCGACGCTCGCCGTGGCCCGCGCGACGATCGGCACCTGGTACAGCACGACGGGGAGCGCACCCTCGTCGAGGACGAGGAAGGTGCGCACGCGCGGCAGCGCCGGATCGTCGGTCGCGGCGCCCGTCTCGACCGGCGCGAGGTCGAACCACGCGACGAGACGCAGGCTCGGGACGCGACCCTTGCCCGCGTACCAGCGCTGCCGCGTCATCCAGGCGGCGAGGCAGGCGAGGGTGCTGTCCATAAGCCGAGGCTAGAGATGGCGGCGGATGTTGTCGAGAGCGGGATGCAAGCGCTTGCATGGCATCCGCGATCCGATTCCTTCCGTCGGCGGCGTCGGTCTGCCACGATCGGGCCATGAAGGAGCTCGACGACTGGACGCGGACGACCTTCACCGCGGGCGACGAGACGCGTGAGGTCTATCGCAAGGATCCGCCGGGCGGCGGACGCACCGGGGTCATCGTGCTGCATGAGGTGCCGGGGATCGAGCCGGTGCTCGTCGCCTTCGCCGACGAGCTCGTGGACCACGGCCACATCGTGCTGCTTCCTCGGCTGTTCGGAACCCCCGGCGCAGGGTTCTCCTTCGCGAACGTCGCAGGCGATCTGTGGCAGTTCTGTGTGCGGCGCGAGTTCTCGATCTTCGCGCGCGGAAAGACGAGCCCGGTCGCCGGATGGCTCCGCGCGCTCGCGCGCGACCTGCACGACGAGGTCGGGGGAGAGGGCGTCGGCGTGGTCGGCATGTGCTTCACGGGCGGCTTCGCGTTGGCGATGATGGCGGATGCCCCGGTGATCGCGCCGGTGCTCGCCGAGCCCTCGCTGCCGGCGGCCATCGGCTTGCCGCGCGGTGCACGCCGGCGCGGCGCCGACCTCGGGCTCAGCCCCGGCGACCTCGAGGCGGTCAGGGCTTCGTCGACGCAAGTGCTCGGGCTGCGATACCGGTGCGACCGCGCC
This sequence comes from Microbacterium sp., assembly GCF_035556355.1. Taxonomy (GTDB): domain Bacteria; phylum Actinomycetota; class Actinomycetes; order Actinomycetales; family Microbacteriaceae; genus Microbacterium. The sequence goes on along the minus strand of NZ_DATMFG010000053.1, from coordinate 1,769 downwards.
GTCGGATCGCGATGGGACACGCTCGAGCGTGAGCTCGGGGATCGATTCCTCGCGGTCGACTTCGACGGGAAGGGCCACTCGGTGCTGACGAAGGATCGCCGGCAGGAGGGAGTGGATCGCGTGATCGTGTTCCTCGATGAGAAGCTCGGGGCGGGTGCGGGTGCGACCGGGTAGCGCATCGGGTCCGCCGCGCGAACCCCTCATCTCGCACGCGAATGTCCGACGCCGCCACTACATTCGAACATATGAACGAATCGCCCTTCGTCGACGACGACCTCGACGACCCGTGGATCATCGACGAGAGCGATCTGTACGACCCCGAGGTCGATGCCTTCTTCGCCGACCCCGACAGCGTGGCTCCCACTTCCGGCGACGATGCGATCACGGCGGCGATGAACGATCTCGCGATGGTCACTGTGCGGCAGCGGATGCTGATCGCCGAGCAGTACCGGGCGATCGACAGCATCCTTCGTGACGCGGAGGCCGATCCCGAGTCGTGGGTCGGACCCGATCCGACGATCGATCCGGGCTGGACGGATCCGCGCGAGCGTTCCGCGGCCGCCGTGCGCCGTGAGCGGCGCGAGTTCGCGGTGCGAGCGGCTGCGGCCGACATCGCGGTGCGGCTGCGCATGTCCGAGTCGGTCGTCCGCTCGCGCGCCGAGCGCGCCGCGATCCTGAGAGACCGGATGCCGCGTCTGTGGGCGTCGTTCCTCGGCGGCGCCGTGTGCGAGCAGAACGCCGTCACCGCGGCGCAGCTCGCCGCGTCGCTGCCCGATGACGGCGAGACGTGGGACGCGTTCGACCAGCGGGTGTGGGAGTCAGCGGGCTCGCTGACGCCGCCGAAGTTCCGCGTTCGGGCGCGCGCCGCACGTGAGCGCGTCCATCCGGAGTCGATCGAGGAACGTCATCGCCGCGCGGCTGAAGACCGCCGCGTGTGGCTCACTCCCGACCTCGACGGCATGGCGACCCTGAGCGTGTTCGCGCCGGCGGTGAAGGCGGAAGAGGCGATGCGGAGCGTCGACGCCATCGCGCGACACCTGGCCGCGCAGGAGGGCGAGGGTCGCACGCTCGCGCAACTCTGCGCCGACGCGGTGCTCGACCTCGTCGCGTACGGAGAGACGGAGTCGACGCCCGCAGCGTTCCGCGCCGTGAGCGTGGCGGTGACGATTCCGGCTCTCACGCTGCTGGGCGAGTCCGACGAGCCTTCGAGCCTCGACGGCTACGGGCCGATCGACCTCGAGACCGCTCGCCGCCTCGCAGGTGAGGCGTCGTCGTGGGTTCGGGTGCTCACGCACCCCGTGAGCGGCACGGTGCTCGATGTCGACCGCAAGACGTACCGCGTGCCGGCCGATCTCCGCCGCCGGCTCGGGGTGACCCACCCGACGTGCGTCTTCCCAGGATGTTTCCGCCCTGCCCGCGAGTGCGACATCGACCATCGCGTCGACTGGCAGCACGGAGGGCCGACCAGCGCCGAGAATCTCGCGCCCGTATGCGAGTCGCATCACCGCCTGAAGCACGGGTCGCTGTGGACGCTCGAACGCGACTCGGACGCCGGAACGATGAGGTGGGTGAGTCCGAGCGGACATGAAGCGGATGCTGATCCGCCGCCGTTCTGAGACGGTGCGCGCCTAGTTGTGATGTCCAGGCAGGTTGTTGAGTCTGCTGATGGGTGGTCCGCCGATGGCGGAGTGGATCCGATGATGATTGTAGAAGTGCAACCATCCGGGGAGTGCGGCGCGGCGCTCGGTCTCTGAGGTATAGAAGCGCGC